>CAJUJG010000117.1 GCA_910586715.1 uncultured Lachnospiraceae bacterium | reverse complement strand
GCAACAACAGTGTTCGGGGAATTTTACGCAATCCCGTTTACGCAGGTCATCTTGTAATGAACAAGCGCATTTCACCGTCCTTTAAGAGCCACAAGCGATTGAGCGTACTACCAGAGAACTACACAGTCGTGGAGAACGTGCATGAGCCGATTGTCAGCCCGAAAGATTTTGAACTTGTACAGCGTCTGATTACAAGCAGGCGAAACGTACAGAACAAGCCGAGAAAGTTTGAAAACATCTTTGCAGGACTGATTAAATGCTCCGACTGCGGTTATGCGATGACATTGGCAAAAGCGCATCGCAGCCCAAAAGAGGAAATTATTGACGAGTATGGCTATATGTGCAACAACTACAAGACTTTTGGAAAGTCAGTTGACACAAGCCACTGGATTGAGGCAAGACAGTTATACGAATGTGTGCTGAATGACATCAAGCGTCATGCGGGAGAAGCACTTGCCGATAATGACGAGCTGTGCGGAAAGCTGATACGGCAGATAGGCAGTAGCAAGGACAAGCAGACAAAATCATTGGACAAAGAGATAAGGGAAAAGAAAGCAAGGCTTTCCGAGGTTGACAACCTGTTCCAGCAGCTCTATGAGGACAGACAGAATGGGAACATCACAGAGCGCAATTATCAGATGATGTGCAGGCGTTACGAAGACGAGCAGACAGGATTGGAGCAGGCGATTAAGGAACTGACCGTACAGAGGGTGGAAAGCGATAAGGACAGGGGCAACGCAGAACAGTTTTCAAAGCTGATAAAAGGGTATGCAGGGATTGAGGAATTATCGGCGGCACTGTTAAATACCCTTATCGAAAAGATTACCATAGGCGAACCGCAGGACGTGGACGGTGAGCGCATACAGGAAGTAAAAATTTATTACAAATTCATAGGGTGCATAAGCCAAGAAGGACATATTTGCTGATAGAAACGTGGTTTTAACCATGTATCGGCGAGTATGTCCTTCTGACATCGAGCAGCAGGAAGGTCGTATTTTAAGGCAGGGCAACATGAATGACAGGGTTAAGATTTTCCGGTATGTGACCGAAAATACATTCGATAGTTATTCATGGCAGTTGATCGAAAACAAGCAGAAATTCATCGGTCAGATTATGACGAGTAAATCGCCTGTACGGAGCTGTGAAGATGTGGACGAGGCGGCGCTCACTTACGCGGAGGTCAAAGCCCTAGCCACGGGCAACCCGTATATCCGCGAAAAGATGGATTTGGACGTGCAGGTGTCAAAGCTAAAGCTGATGAAAGCCAACCATACCAGCCAGATATACCGTCTTGAGGATAATATCACGCAGCATTACCCACAGCAGATAGCAACGCTGAAAGAGCGTATTGACGGCTTGACGGCGGACATTCAGACTGCAAAGGAGAATCTTCCGGAAGATAAAGAGCAGTTTTCCATGAAAGTAGGAAATAAGCTCTACACGGATAAAAAAGAAGCCGGGACAGCGCTGGTGGAGATGTGCAAAGAGGTAAAAAGTGTCAATGCTCCCGCTACCATAGGCGAATATGCAGGCTTTAAGATGGCGGTTTCTTTTGACAGCTTAAATCATAGATTTGTAATGAATTTAAAAGGGCAGCTTTCCCATAACCTTGAAGTTGGTGCAGATCCGTTCGGGAATATTACCCGTATCAACCATGCGCTGGAAGCCATGCCAAAAGAACTTGACAACGCCAAAGTAAAACTGGAAAATGTGGAGCGGCAGCTTGAAACGGCAAAGGCAGAGGTTACAAAACCTTTTGCACAGGAAACCGAACTGAAGGAGAAGTTAGACCGCCTATCCGCCCTCAATGCCCTGCTGAACATGGACGAAACAGGCAGTGACGTACAGATTGAGAATGAAGTGTCAGAACAGTCAGAAGCGGACACTTTTGGACATGATGACCAAAGAGCAGAGCAGCCACAAGCCGATACTTTAGGACACAGTGACCAGAGGCAGGAATTGGCGGGGAATATACCACAATCTGTTCCAGTGGAAAATGCAGGGCATAATCACGTGGCAGAAAACAACAGTCCGCACGGGTTAAAGCTGGTAGCCGGAAACAATGACAAACCTGCGAAAGCATCGCTGAAAGAAAAGCTGGAGGCGTACAAGGCGCAGGTGGCAGGTGTGGAAAATACCGGAACGGATAAAACAAAGGGAAAAGAGACGGTTATATAAAATTCACAAAAATTCGATTGCAAAACAGTCGGTAAAATCGTAAAATATGAGTAGGGAAGTAAAACCTGCGCTTATAAGAGTAGGCGTTGAGAAAAAGAGCCATACTGATAAAGGAGGTGTGTTTCTATGGCAACTTCAAGTATTACGAAGAATTTTGTTATATCAGGTCAAAAGCAGGTGGAGATGTTTGCCG
>CAJUJG010000116.1:1370-2563 GCA_910586715.1 uncultured Lachnospiraceae bacterium | reverse complement strand
CGTGCGCTACATCGCAATCAATGACGTGGTGGACACAAGCAGGCAGGAGTCGGCAGACTTTACGCCGTTCCGCAACATCATCAATGAACTTTACGCAAAGGATACTTCTAAAAAGGTGCGTAGCGCAAAGCGGGCAAGGGTGCTTGATGGAATGTACGTTGCAACCAGCGCGCCATATGGCTACAAAAAAGATGAGTATGACCGACACCGTCTTGTGATTGACGAACGGTATGCGCCGACAGTAAGGTTTATTTTCTCCCTTGCAAAAGACGGAAAAGGCATCTCGCAGATTAGAAGTGACCTGAATGAGCGGCATATCCTAAGACCGTCAGCGGTCAATCCAAACGGTTATGAACGGTACTTTGACGGGGAAAATGACCAAAGGCGTTATGAATGGAGCAACAATAGTGTCCGGGGAATTTTACGCAATCCCGTTTACGCAGGTCATCTCGTCATGAACAAGCGCATATCGCCGTCCTTTAAGAGCCATAAGCGATTGAGCGTGCTGCCAGAGAATTACACAGTGGTAAAGAATGTACATGAGCCGATTGTCAGTCCAAAAGATTTTGAGCTTGTACAGCGTCTGATCACAAACAGGCGCAACGTGCAAAACAAGCCGAGAAAGTTTGAAAACATTTTCGCAGGACTGATTAAATGCGCCGACTGCGGTTATGCAATGACACTGGCAAAAGCGCACAGAAGTCCCAAAGAGGAAATCATTGACGAGTACGGCTATATGTGCAACAATTATAAAACATTTGGGAAATCGGTAGACACAAGCCACTGGATCGAGGCAAGGCAGTTATACGAATGTGTGCTGAATGACATCAAACGCCACGCAGGGGAAGCACTTGCAGACAATGACGAGCTGTGCGAAAAACTGATATGGCAGATAGGAAGTAGCAAGGACAAGCAGACAAAATCATTGGACAAAGAGATAAGGGAAAAGAAACATCACAGAGCGCAACTATCAGATGATGTGCAGGCGTTATGAGGACGAGCAGACTGGACTGGAGCAGGCAATTAAGGAACTGACCGCACAGAGGACGGAAAGCGATAAGGATAGGGGAAACGCCGAGCAGTTTTCAAAGCTGATTAAAGGGTATGCAGGGATTGAGGAACTTTCGGCGGCACTGTTGAATACCCTTATCGAAAAGATTACCATAAGCGAACCGCAGGACGTGGACGGGGAG
>CAJUJG010000116.1:0-1360 GCA_910586715.1 uncultured Lachnospiraceae bacterium | reverse complement strand
TGATAGAAACGTGTTTTTAATCATGTATCGGCGAGTATGTCCTTCTGACATTGAGCAGCAGGAAGGTCGTATTTTAAGGCAGGGCAACAAAAATGACAGGGTAAAAATTTTTCGCTACATTACAGAAAATACGTTCGACAGCTACTCATGGCAGCTCATCGAAAACAAGCAGAAATTCATCGGGCAGATCATGACAAGTAAAACTCCTGTGCGTAGTTGTGAGGATGTGGATGAGACGGCTTTAACTTACGCGGAGGTAAAAGCCCTAGCCACGGGTAACCCGTATATTCGAGAAAAAATGGATTTGGATGTACAGGTGTCAAGGCTAAAGCTGATGAAAGCCAATCATACCAGTCAGATATATCGTCTTGAGGATAATATAACGCAGCATTATCCGCAGCAGATAGCAGTCTTGAAAGAGCGTATTGACGGCATGGAGGCGGATATTCAGACTGCAAATGCAAACCTTTTGGCAGATAAAGGGCAATTTTCCATGAAAGTAGGAGATAAGTTCTACGCAGATAAAAAAGAAGCCGGAACAGCTTTGATAGCAATATGTAAGGAAGTAAAGAGCGCCCGTATGCCTACTTTCATAGGTGAATATGCAGGCTTTAAGATGGTGGTATCTTTTGACAGTTTAAGTCATAAATTGGTAATGAGCTTAAAAGGGCAGCTTTCCCATAATATTGAAGTCGGTGCAGACCTGTTTGGGAACATTACCCGTATTAACCATGCGTTGGAATCCATGCCAAAGAAACTTGACAACGCCAAAGTAAAACTGGAAAATGTGGAACGGCAGCTTGAAACTGCAAAAGCAGAGGTTACAAAACCTTTTGCACAGGAAACAGAATTGAAAGAGAAATTAGATCGTCTTTCCGTCCTTAATGCCCTGCTGAACATGGACGAAACAGGTAGTGTCGCACAGGTTAATAATGAAACGTCTGAACAGTTGAACGCAGACACTTTAGAACAAGATAACCAAAAGGCAGAGCAACCAGAATTGGAAAGCAACAATGCAAGAATAATGCAAATTGTAGTAAAAGATGATGATAAGTTCAAAAGTAAGGCATCATTAAAGGAAAAACTAGATACATATAAGACGCAGGTGTCAGGCGTAGAAAATGCCGAATCGAATAAAATAAAAGGAAAAGAGGCAGTTATATAAAATTAACAAAAATAAGATTGCAAAACAGGCGGTAAGATTGTAAAATATGAATAGGGAAGAATGCGGATTACGATAGAACAGAATAGGGAGTGAAAAATGAGCCATACTGTTAAAGGAGGTGTGTGTTTATGGCAACTTCGAGTATTACGAAGAATTTTGTTATATCAGGTCAAAAGCAGGTGGAGATGTTTGCCG
>CAJUJG010000115.1 GCA_910586715.1 uncultured Lachnospiraceae bacterium | reverse complement strand
CAAACTCTGTTAAATTGCTGCAGTCATAAAACATACTGCTCATATTTGTTACATTACTGGTGTCTACCTTGCTGAAATCAAACTCTGTTAAATTGCTGCAGTCATAAAACATACTGCTCATATTTGTTACATTACTGGTGTCTACCTTGCTGAAATCAAACTCTGTTAAATTGCTGCAGTCATAAAACATACTGCTCATATTTGTTACATTGCTGGTGTTTATTGTACCTAAATCAAGATTTGTCAGGCTGCTACAGTCATAAAACATCCTGCTCATATCTGTTACATTACTTGCATTTATCTTACTTAAATCAAGCTTTGTCAAACTACCGCAGCCATAAAACATCCTTCTCATATCCGTTACATTGCCCAAATCGGTATTGCTGAAATTTAAATCAACGCTCGCTAAGCTGCTACATCCCTCAAACATACTACTCATATCTGTTACATTGCTCAAATCTGCATTACTAAAGTTAAGTGTCACGTTTTTAAGAGCATTTGTTCCATATACCGGACATAATATTTGTGTTATGCGCCTTAGGTTTGTATTACTAAAATTGGCTGTTATGCTTTCTATATTATCGCAAGAGCTGGAAACTCGATACCAATCTGTCACATTGCTTAGATTGACATTGCTAAAATTTAAATCTACACTTTTCAGATTGCTACAGTCATGAAATATTCCGTATAATGTTGCTACACTGCCCAAGTCTGCACCGCTGAAATTCAAATCTGCGCTCATTAAGCTACTACATTCACTAAACATATACCCCATATCCGTTACGCTGCTTAGATTTGCATTGCTGAAATCCAAATCCACGCTCGTTATACTGTCGCAGCTGTCATGGCTGTCAAACATCCATCTCATTTCTGTTACATTGCTCAGGTCTGCATTACTGAAATTCACATCTACACTTGTCAAACTGCTGCAGTATGCAAGCATACCATCCATACTTGTTACACTGCTTAGGTCTGCATTGCTAAGATTTATTTTTATACTTGTTATATTTTCATTGCCAACACCAATCATTTTCGTCAGACCGCTCAAATCTGTATGACTGAAATCAATACTCGTAAGGCTGCCACCACTAAAATACATCTCCTTGACACTACTCAAATCAGAATTGTTTACACTCAGATGTGTCAGACCATAGCTACGTGATATACTGTCTATTCTATCCATTTCTTTGTTTCCTATGGTTAAATTGCTTAAGCTTAAGCTTGTCAGACTATCACAACTGCCAAAAATATTGTCAGCGCCGTCAACTGCCAACGCTTTACTTATATCTGAAAAGCAAATGCTTGTCAGGCTGTCAGGCATACCACTCATACTTGTTACGTTACTTAGGTCTAAATAGCTTAAGTCTATTTCCGTCAGGCTGTCACATCCGGCAAACATCTCACGTATGCTTGTCACACTGCTTGTATCCAGTCCGCTTAAATCCACGCTTGTAAGGCTGCTACACCCCAAAAACATGTCAGTCAAATCCGTTACGCTTGCCTCCAATCCACTTAAATCCACGCTTGTAAGGTTGTTATATCCATAAAACATTAATTCGAAGGATTTCCCACTCGTCTTTCCACTGATTGTCGCCGTACGAATGGATTCTCTGTAGTTCCCCCATGCCGGTCCATCATAATCTTCCTTCAATTCTGCAGTCAGATTACCGTCCTTATCAATCACCCATGTACAACCCGTTGTCTCTTCATGTGCAATGTCGTCATCTGAAAACGTCAGTTTATTGTTTTCTTCCGCTTCGTTCTCCTCTTCGGTTACACTTTCCGTTTCTGTATCTGTTTCGCTCGCCTCTTCGATTATGATTTCCGGTTCTGTCTCGCTCGCCTCTTCGGTTGAGCCTACTGTTTCCGTTTCGCTCACCTCCAAGGTTTCCAGTTCCTCCTGCGTTTCCGTTCCCATTTCCGACGAGGAGGTTTCTGTCTCCGACGGCACTTGTGTTTCCTGCGCCGTTTTTGTTTCTGACGGTGTTTCCGTTTCCGACGGTTCTTCTTCCTGTGCCGCGCTCTCTGTCACGGCAGTCTCTGCGCTTTTTGTTCCGTCGTCCTGCGTTTCCTGCACCTGCTTCGTTTCCTCTGCTTCTTTTGTTTCCTCTGCTTCTTTTGTTTCCTCTGTCTGCTGCGTTTCCGTCATTCGTTCCGTTTCCGCAGTCTCCTCCGCCGCAAGCGCGGCAGGCGATATGTCTGTGATTACAAGTGCCGCACTCAGCACTATGCCGAGTACAGCTTTGATGTAGTGTTTCTTCTTATTCATATTGTTTCCTCCTTAAATTTATATTGTTTCCTCCTTAAAGCTTTGTCCAATCACGAGTCCCGTTAGCTCCGCAATGGTGGCTGCGTCTCCACTGGAATGAATTTCACCTATAACTCCTGCAGGAAGTGATTTCATTGCTCTTATCCTTTCTTTCATACTAATTTCTATCATGATTGCCCGTGCCTTTTCTCAAGTTCTGTTTTTAGCCTACCCTCCGCGAAACCTGATTTTCGTTTGCAAAACAGCAGAAAAGACCACACTCCTCATGTATGGTCTTAATTTATTCCAATATATAATTGTACTACAAAAAGATTGACTTATGTCAACCTGTCTGTCTGTCTGTCTGTCTGTCTGTCTGTCTGTCTGTCTGTC
>CAJUJG010000114.1:1255-2823 GCA_910586715.1 uncultured Lachnospiraceae bacterium | reverse complement strand
CATATTTCCCTTGACGTAGGGACAGCATTTTGCGGCAATGCCGTGTATCTGCGCAATTTTCTAGTGCTTTATTCCTGTGAAACCATAAAGGCGAGCATTGAAAAGGATGCAAAGGAGCAGGAAAAAGAGCTTACGGAAGCCCAAAAGAAACAGATGCAGCATTCTTTTCTGACAAAAGAGCAGAGACAACTTCTGGCAGAGTCACAAGATTTGGCAAATGCGCCATTTCTTTTTGAAGTGGATGAATGGAAGCGCTTCGAGGATTTTATTGCGGAGTTCGACCGGCAGCAGGCATCCATAGAGCAGTTTGTACGAGGTATACACGCGCAGGTTTATGTTGGCGCCACAAGAGAGCTGGAAGCATCAATGGGAGGCGCAGCAAATGTAAAACAGGAGGATAAACGGCATTATCAGGCGGTAAATCTGGAACATGTGCATGATGACGGACGGATAGAGCTAAGGCGTTTTGATGCACAGGAAAATATAAATGAATTGCTGCAGCAGACGGAAGTATTGTTTCAAATTCTTATGATGGCAAGAACAAACTGGAAAATTTCCGCAGACAAGGCATTGGGAAGTGACTATTTTGCCGGCTGAAGAAGCGGCGTTATATAAGTGGATTTGGCAATAGAAAGATGTTACCTTTTGTTTTTTTTCTTCAAAGGGTGTGGGATTCGTTACAGAAAAACAAGTGTTGACGACAGCTCTTTCGTCTGCTATATTGCAGTTAACGGAAGTTTTGCAATTGCTTAAAGTGGATTCGGGTGTCAAAAGCCCTGATTGAAGTTGCCTGCTGTCAATTTGCCCTAAGAACAGGTGTGCACTCTGTTGCGTCAATACGTTTGTGCAAATTGGCAAGTAACATTTTCGGACAGGGCTTTTGACACCCGAAGCTTAGAGAGAGCAGAAGGGAGAAGCAGGATGCTGGAATTTAAATATGACACACAATTACTGATAGAGGGAGAGGATCTCGATGAGGATGTAATAAGTGACTACTTCACGGAGAACTTTAAAGGAGACTGTCTTTTGGCAGTTGGTGATGAAGAGCTGATTAAGATTCATTATCATACAAACGAGCCGTGGAAGGTGTTAGAGTATTGTGCTTCTCTGGGAGAAATCTATGATATTGTAGTGGAGGATATGGACCGCCAGTCGAGAGGCTTAAAGGGTTAATTTAATATCTGTACGATGGCATTTATTTCCGAAAAGTATTGTATTTTGGCACAAAAAATGTTATGATGGGGTTAATTAAAAGGAAGCATGGTACGATATGCTTTATAACAATAGTAGGAGCACGGAGGCTCCGTCAGTCAGCAAAGGAGTGATTTTATGGGTATTGGTATTAATGTGGGGAATACGAGTCCTAATTACTCGTATTTGTTTCAGAGCGCAAGCGGAGGCAGTCTTGGCAATCTGAACTTCATATCAGATTATGCAAGTATCAAGAATGGCAGCTATGGCAAGCTGATGAAGGCTTATTATGGAGCGGGTCAGAGCTCAACTTCAAGCGTAGGTTCAACGGCGGCATCATCTGGTGAGAAGAGCGGCAGGACCCGTACAAGCAATGT
>CAJUJG010000114.1:666-1196 GCA_910586715.1 uncultured Lachnospiraceae bacterium | reverse complement strand
AAAGACATCTCTTTCAACATTGCGCAAAGACGGCACTTATACGGACACAGCAAATGGCAGGAGTGCGGCAGATAAGGTAGTTTCTGCAGTGAAGGCTTATGTATCGGATTATAACAATGTTGTGAGCGCGGCAAAAGGCTCCACATTGACAAACAAAACCGCATATGTAGCGAACATGATGAGCAGCACGGCCGCGAATGCCGATAAGCTTTCAGAAATTGGTATTTCGGTTAATTCAAACGGGACAATAGAGCTTGATGAGGGCACGCTGAAGAAAGCAGGCATTGATAAAGTGCAGGAGTTGTTTTCTGCAAAAGATATTACAAGTTATGGCTCCACGGTTGCATCGCGCCTTCAGTTTGCAGGTTCCGTATCCGGTACAGGTTCTGCTTCAGGCAATACGGAAACAAGCAGTACGGCGGCTTCCAACGCAGCTTCCCTTAAGGAAGACAGCAAAGCGCTTGCATCTGACAGTTTGTATGAAAAGGTAAAAGATAAAGATGGCAATGAGACCGGTAAATATGATATCG
>CAJUJG010000114.1:0-619 GCA_910586715.1 uncultured Lachnospiraceae bacterium | reverse complement strand
AAATTCCGGTGTATTAGCAAATTTATCTTACATCAGGGAGAAGACAGCAGACAATGCAAATGCCTTGAAGCAGTTTGGAATTGATGTGAACGCAAAGGGCAGGATGACGATTGATGAGGATACCTTTAAAAAGTCAGATATGTCCAAAGTACAGAGGTTTTTCCAAAATTATGGTTCTTCTATTGCGACTAACGCATCGCTGGTAGACTATTATATGACGACGCAGGCAAATGCCGCGAATGGTTATACGTCTGACGGAACCTATAATGTACAGGGAAATGCCCGTTATGCCAGCAACGTATAGTAAAAAAATTAGAAAAGAGGATGCAAATCAGCATCCTCTTTTTTGATACTTATTTTTTATTGTGCCGGACCGTATGTAAAAGTAATGGAAAGTGTTTCCATATGGCTGAGGTCTGCATTGTTGACGATTGTCGGTGCAACGTTGGAAATATCGCCGTCAGCGGTACGCGCCTCCGCCGGAACTGCAGTAACCCACTCGTTGAAGATATTGACACGGGTACACTTCTGGTCATCTGTAGTGGTATAAGGGTCGGCAATAAGTGTGTAAGGCTCTCCGTTTATGGCAAGTTCCGTGATGGTAATCAGGTATCCGGGA
>CAJUJG010000113.1:489-2837 GCA_910586715.1 uncultured Lachnospiraceae bacterium | reverse complement strand
CAGCTGTGTCCAGAAATAGTAGTAGAAAGCAAGAAAAATAATAGTGAACTGGTGAAAGCAGTTAAGGCGTTAGAGGATAATGAGAATAGATATGTCATAGTATTTGATAACTCTTTCGATAATCCGCAGGTGGTTATGGAGCAGAAACTATTGAGAAAATATGCAAGAAATAGAAGCAATATTCTTCTGCTGGATATGATATGCTTTGAATACATTTTACTTGAGTTCAAGGATTTGATAGAATGGATTTATGCAACAGATGATGAATTTCTAACAAAACGTAAAAACGTAATTATTGCAAGAGAAAAACTTGTAAAAACAATTCAAAATGGAGAAGTGAATTATAAAAATATTCGTGAAATTTTAGAATACAATGAAAATGTCAATAGATACAATGTAGAGCAGTTATCTGCAAAGATTTTGTTTGATTTAACAAGAAATACCGGTTTTGAAGTATCAAAAAGTAATATTGGTGAATGCTGGATAAAATCTTGCTGTGAATGGGGACAACGTATGCCGGATGATATTTGCGGTCTTGATGCAAGTAGACTACAGCTTAAAGAAAAGATGCAGCATATTTGCAAGAGAACAAGTCTTTTAGTGAAATTTCAAAATATTGGCTTGGAGGTGGTATTGTGATAACAATTTTTAAGAATAAAAATGATATTCCGCAGGATATTGAATATGTAGAATTAAACGATATTTATTTTAATCAAAATACCGCACGCAGGCTTGACGACAGAGCCCCAAAGGTTATTGGAATAATTGATGAGGCGAAGTTGATCAGCAAGTACAAAATATGCTCTAAATTTAACGATATTGTTTTGGACGTTGATAAGTTATCAGCCGGCTGCAAAACGGTACTAAATGTACTATATAATCCAGACAAAGTGTTTTGCCTGAAGGAATGCGGAAATAATGCATTGGAGGTGTTATATCATCTTGAGGCGGGTAATGTTTATAGTGACTATGCGCTGATTCCTTTTGAAATGGCAGCAGTGAGTGTGCAAACTTCTTCGGGAAAGAAAGAAATATGTGATTATGAAGAATTAAAGGAGTGGTGGTGTCATGAAGAGTAAGCCAATCGTAATTGAGCATTTTTCCACAGAACATACCTCGTTTATTTTAGATTTTGAATTTACGAATAATATCACAATATTGACGGGAGATTCCGGAACAGGAAAAACGGTATCTTTTTCATTTATAAAGGAGTGTATGGCACTGAATCCCGATATTGTCTGTTTAAATTATTTAGATTATCAGAAGAATATTGGTGATATTATTAGAAATTCAGAAAAAAAGTTGATAGTGATTGATAATGCGGACATACTTTTGGATGATGACACAAGAAAGTACATTGCACTTGATGATAAGAATCAGTATTTGATAATTGGCAGAAATCCGAAGAATCTGTTTGCTACGAAAGAAAATTTCTTTGAACTTGTGAGTGAAAGGCAGGGGGAACAGACAGTACTGAGGATTAAGGATTATTTGTAATATAGGACATGTAAGGACAGTGGCAGGTCATTATGGATTTAAGCGAACATTAGTCAAATCTATGTTAAATCGAAAGGAGAAGCGATTATGAGAGTTACAGTTACTTATGAGAATGGAGAAATTTTTCAGCATTTCGGACATACGGCACAGTTCAAGTTTTATGACATTGAGAATGGTGAGATTACATCCACGGAAGTTGTGGATACCAACGGCAGCGGTCATGGAGCATTAGCAGGTATGTTAAGTGCAATGAAAGCAGATGTGCTGATCTGCGGAGGAATTGGAGGCGGCGCTCAGACGGCATTGGCAGAGGCAGGAATCAAGCTGTATGGAGGCGTTTCCGGTGATGCGGATAAGGCGGTAGAGGCTTTTATGGCTGACAGCCTGACTTTTGATCCAAATGTTCATTGTGATCATCACGGTCATCATCATGGTGAAGACCATCCTTGCGGAGAGGATAAGCATGGCTGTACAGGAAATGGAGGAGGATGTTAAATGAAAGTATTCCTATTGCCTATGTGAATATATTCATCATAGGTATTTGCTATTTAAAAAATCATGAGATAAACTAAACTTAACCAAACAATAAGAAGGAAGGCGTTCCGGATGAAAAGGTTTTGTGTTTATCTTATGGTTTTTTTTATGTCTATGATGCCGGGCGGCTGTAGAAACGGTTTTTCTTCCTTGGAAATTATCAAAAGTGTTGAACATAAAAATGGAGGACAGAAGTTATGAGAAAATTGATTACAGGAAAGCAATTCGACGAGGAGCGCGCATTGTATAATCTGAAACAGGCAGATGTGAATCAGTGTGTATTCGCAGGACCCGCGGACGGAGAGTCGGCGCTAAAA
>CAJUJG010000113.1:0-479 GCA_910586715.1 uncultured Lachnospiraceae bacterium | reverse complement strand
TAAAAGAGGCAAGGGATGTTTGTCTGCACAATTGCAGCTTTTCACTGCGCTATCCACTTTGGCATGTGAAGGGGTTTACCATGGCAGATTCCACAATGGATGAGAAAACGCGCGCCGCCATCTGGTATGCAGAGGATGGCGTCATTACGGACAGTAAATTAGAAGGAATTAAAGCTGTGCGTGAATGTTCCCGTATCCGGATGGAACGTTGTGATGTGGAATCGCAGGAGTTCGGCTGGAAGTCGCAGGGCATTACACTGATAGATACAGATATTGTCTCCGAATATCCTTTTTTTGACAGCCGGGATGTGAAATTGACCAGCGTTAAAATGAAGGGCAAATATTCTTTTCAATATATGGAGAATCTGGAGATTACAGACAGTGAACTGGATACAAAAGATGCTTTTTGGCATAGCAAAAATGTGACGGTCAGGGATAGCATCGTGAAGGGGGAATACTTGGGATGGTTTTCAGATGGT
>CAJUJG010000112.1 GCA_910586715.1 uncultured Lachnospiraceae bacterium | reverse complement strand
GCACTTTGGGAAGATGTATTCATTTTGGGTTTACATTTTGCGGAAACTCAAGTATATCATGTGCCCTTGTGGTCTCTTTTCTCTGTTCTGTGAGCGGTATTGGCATGTCTGTCAAGACAGTTTCCACGCAAGGTATGATTTTACCATAGCAAAGCATGATTTCCAAAGAAAATCAATTGAAACAGATAAACGGAGAGGCTATAATGAAGATAATACTACTAAAATACGGCTTCTGCATTAAATCGGAAGGATGCAGAAGAAAATCCTCGACTGTGAAAAGAGAACTGAAATCCGTATTTTTTCAAGGACACTACACGATTGCGAACTGACGTTTGGAGTTGGCAGAAAGGGGACAACCGCGATGAAGCTGGACTTAAATTCCGCACAGAGCACCCGCTATTTGCAGGTTTATGATTATTATAAAGAACTGATAACTACCGGACGCCTTGTAGAGGGGACAAAAATGCCTTCGATACGGCGGTGTGCGCAGCAATTGGGCTTGAGCCGCACGACGATTGAAACGGCGTATTTGTGCCTTGCGGCAGACGGCTACATTATCTCCCGCCCACAGAGCGGCTACTATATCACAGGGCGCGGCGTGCACAAAACTGCCGGTCATGCCACACAGAACACCCGCGCTGTTTCAACGCAGACAATCCGTTATAATTTTACATCAAACAACGTCGACGCCGACAGCTTTGACTTTAATCTTTGGCGGCGTTACATCAAAAGCACGCTGCGGCAGGACGGGCGTATGCTGACTTACGGCGAGCCGCAGGGGGAATACGAATTGCGCGAGGTACTCTGCAATTATGTCATCAGCAAGCGCAATGCCGTCTGCCGACCCGAAAACATTGTAATCGGCGCAGGCTCACAGGCGTTGATGAATATTTTGTGTCCGCTGATTAAGGAACGCAAAAACGTATGCTTTCACGACACACATTTCGCACAAGGCATGGTTATTTTTGAGGATTACGGATTTTCGCTTGTAAAGACTAGGGAAAACGCTGACATTCTCTACATGACGCCCTCGCATATGACATCGCTCGGTGATGTCATGAACGTGGAAAAACGCCTTGCCATGCTGAAGGAATGCGCAGAACATGACCGACTGATTATTGAGGACGACTACGACAACGAGTTCCGCTATTTCAGCAAACCAATCCCCTGTCTGCAAGGGCTCGCAGGCGGTGAAAACGTAGTTTATTTAAGCACATTTTCCAAAATGCTGCTGCCTTCCATTCGCTTAAGCTTTATGATTTTGCCCGACGCTCTTCTCCCGTTTTACGAGAAAAAAAAGCCGTTATACAATCAAACCGCGTCAAAATCGGAGCAGCTTGCGCTCTGCCAGTTTTTACGGGACGGGCACTTGGAAAGCCAAATCCGCAAGCTGAAACGGCTTTACACAAATAAGGCGAAATCCCTGTCCGCATGTCTTGAACAGGAATTCAATGAAAATGCTTCCGTATCATTGGGAGAATCCGTATTTTTGGTGCATTTAAAAGTTAAGTGCAGCATGACGGGCACGCAGCTACGCGAAAAAGCGCTGCAGCACGGCTTATCGGTTTTTGCGTTTGGCGGCAAGGAAGAAACGGGATTTGCGCACATCGCACTCTCCTGCTGCGAAGTGCCGACCGCCGAATTTCCGAATGCGGCGGCATTGTTAAAGGGACTTGTTGTATAGAATAATTCCGTTATCTTGTCAGCAGATGAAACAGAAATAACTTATTTAAAAAAAAACTTATGGTCTTTAGATGTTGTGATTGTCTTACGGCGGAATGGAAGTAGTGTGAAAAATAAATTTTTCACAAACGAACTTGTTCGTTTTGCAAATATTGTACTTAGGACACAAATTCGCAGACTGAGAAGGGAGCATGGTTATTAAAATAATAAAAAGACTTTTGGCACTGATAATTTGTTTCTTTATGATTACGCCGCTTGTTTCACAGGCGGCTGAGCAGAACGCAGTCGGCAGCGCTTCCGTTAGTTCGCCGAATCAGAAAACACCCGAAAAAAGCGCTGATGAAGCACTCACGGCGGCTGAGTTTACCGCAAAATTAGGCTGTGGAATGAATTTGGGAAACTCCTTAGATGCTGCACATATGCTGCAATACAATCCAAATATGAGTCTTGCGGAGTATGAAAAAAGTTGGGGCAATCCATTGATTGCAAAGGAACAGTTTACGGCAATTTATGCTGCAGGATTTCAGACGGTTCGTATTCCTGTTTCCTGGGACGAACACATGACCGCAGATGGAACAATTAAGATTGATTTTCTTAACCGAGTGCAGGAAGTCGTGGATATGGCGCTTGCAAGCGGGCTCTATGTGATTATTGACACCCACCATGAGGATTGGCTTAATCTTGATTTGGACAGGCAGGCAGAGATTACCGCACGGTTTGCCAATGTGTGGAAACAGATTGCGGTTCGGTTTCAAGCGTATGATGAACGCTTGGTTTTTGAGGGGTTAAATGAGCCGCGTTTGAAAAACAGCTCCCATGAGTGGACTGGCGGAACGACAGAGCTGCAAGCTTTTGTCAATGTTCTTAATGAGACCTTTGTTACGACAGTGCGAAGTGTTGGAGGGAAAAATGCACTGCGGTTTTTGATGGTTTGCCCATACTGCCACCGTGTTGAGGAAGACGCACTAAAGGCGTTGAAACTTCCTGATGATGAGCGGCTAATTGTGGCGGTTCATTTGTATGAGCCTTCGGGGTTTTGTTTGGATGCAAATGCGTCTCGCAGCTGGAATACAACTGTGAATAATAATGAATTACAAACAATGGAGAAAAAGTTTTCTTTACTGAAAAAGTATTTTGTGTCGCAGAATATTCCTGTTGTAATTACAGAATTTGGGTGTATGGATAAGGGAAATCTGCCGGACAGAGCATGTTGGACGCGGGATTTTGTGAAGTGCTGCCACGATGCGGGCGTTTCTTATTTATGGTGGGACAATGGGGGCGATTTTCGGATTTTAAACCGCGAGACCGGGGAGTTTCTTCATCCTGAGATTGTGAAAGTGTTGACGGAGTGATTTTCGGGTTTAACTGGGAATTTTTCTAATATTTTATTCTTAAAGGAGTGTTGGAAACGATACTTTTATTTGATATAGAAAAATTTATGAAATTTCTTCAAAATTAATTGAAAAAATACTTGCAATTTTTCTGCAATGCATTATAATCCCATTTTTGACAGTTGAAAAAAGGTAAAAACCTCACACCCAGCATAA
>CAJUJG010000111.1:1455-3340 GCA_910586715.1 uncultured Lachnospiraceae bacterium | reverse complement strand
ATGGTTTGGTGAAAAAAATATTAAGAAAGAACCAGATTATGATTACGGCGCTGGCGGTAATGATAGCGGTTGCAGGGTACTTAAACTTTGCAGGCACGCGGATTGGCGAGGAGGATTTTATCTCCGTGGACGGCAGCGGCAGCGAGCTTACATATGAGATTTCAGACGAGGATATGTATGCCATATCACTCAGGGAAGATACGGACGGAACGATTTCCGATTATTCGGAATATGCGCAGATAACAGGTACGGACGGCGATATTTTAAGCTTAGACAGCGATGACGCCGGTATCACGGAAAATTATCTAAGCAGCGGTATGGAAGGAAACGATACCACCCTTGCGGCGGCAGAAAGTACCGACGGACACGGCGTGTTGGCGTCTAATGCGGATGCTGCGGAGGCAAATGTAATTGAACAGGAAATTCCCGGAGAAGCAGTGTTTACAAGTGCGTCAGGCGTTTCTACCCTTGCGGGCGCAAAGCTTTTAAAGGAGCAGACCAGAGCGCAGAACAAGGAAACACTGCTGGAGATTATCAACAATGATACACTTACGGAGGATGCAAAGCAGGATGCAATCAACAGCATGATCGTCCTCACGGAAACCGCGCAGAAGGAATCTGATGCACAGCTTCTTTTGGAGGCGAAGGGCTACACGCAGACAGTCGTAAGCATCAGCGGCGACGTTGCGGACGTGATGGTTGAAGCGCCGAGTCTTACGGACGCACAGACGGCACAAATTATAGACATTGTGCAGAGAAAGACCTCAATTGCGCCGGAAAATATTATTATCACGGTATCCGGTGCGGAATAATAATAATCGAGTAGGGGAACGGTTTTTTCTACTACTCGCCGCGTCGGGCATCCGTCAGCGAACCGATTTATCGGTTTGATGACATATTTCCTTTGGGTGCCCGTGTGCATAAAAAGGAGCTGTGCACACCAAACTGGTGCGCACAGCTCCTTTTGTGACTGCCATCTTGTTTTATTATTTTATATTTCAGTAGGAAGTTTAAATTTGCTAATCTGCGCGTCCATTGTAATTGCCTGTGCTGACAGCTCCTCACTTGTTGCCGAGCATTCCTGCGCTGTAGCGGAGTTCGACTGGACAACCTCGGAAATTTGACTGACACCAAGCTCCGCCTGTTTCATTGCTTCCGCCTGATTGTTTGACATTTCGCTGATTGCTTTTGACGATTGGGCAATGCGTTCAATTCCTTCCACTACATGGTCAATGGAGGTATTGACAATATCTACAATCTTGCTTCCGTCGGCAATTGCGCTTAGTGACGTCTCAATCAGGGTTCTGGTTTCCGCGGCAGAGTGGGCGCTCTGTTCTGCGAGCTGACGAATTTGGTCTGCAACGACTGCAAAGCCTTTTCCTGCGTCACCGGCTCTTGCAGCTTCGATAGAGGCGTTCAACGAAAGCAGATTTGTCTGTGAGGCAATGTCTTCAATTTCGGAAATAATGTTTCCAACCTGCTGTGAAGCGTCATTAATTCTGGACATTGCTTCCATCATCGCTTTCATTTCTTTACGGCTGCGTTCTGCTTCACCGGCATAGGTACGCGCTTGATTATAAGATTCTTCGGCGCTGTTGGCAGTAATGCGAATATCATCGGAAATGGTTGTTATGGTTGCCTGCATTTCCTCGACGGCGCCTGCCTGGTCGGTTGCACCTTCCGCGAGACTCTGTGAGGCTTCGGATAAGTTGTTAGCGCCTGCGGAAACCTGATTAGATGCTTCACTGATAGAATCCATTGTTTCAACCATCTGTCTTTTCAGCTGTTTCATGGAGGTCAGGATTTGTTCAAAATCGCCTACGTATTTAGAGCGGTCTTTGCTGATAACGGTAAAGTCGGCGTCTGACATTTGCTTTAGAATAAA
>CAJUJG010000111.1:0-1333 GCA_910586715.1 uncultured Lachnospiraceae bacterium | reverse complement strand
ATGATAAACTGTAGAGCTGCCGCCATAGAGATTGTTACGTCAACCATATCGGCAAGCTCATCCTTTGTATTAACAGTCGGGAACGGTGAGCTAAGATCGCCTTGTGCAAAAGTTTCTAAACGGTCCTTAATATTATCCAGCGGGATTGCAATACTGTCTGCAATGCCTCTGCCGATAGAAATTGCAAAGATAATTGCAGCAATGATAATCACAAGAATCACGACAATCAGGATAATCACAAGCAATGCAAGAAAGTCGGACACCGATTGTCCTTTATCCACCTTAACGTTCATAATCTGTGTCAGTTCTTCATAAATTTCGTTGTACATGGGCGCAAGCTCATAGAGCGCTTTGTCCTGAGCAAGCTTGCACTGTTCTATGTCTGTTGTGGCGCCTTGGGTGATGATTTCTGACTCAAAGCTCCAGTAATCGTCAAGCTTGTCTTGTACCTGTTGATAAAGCGCTTTATTTTCCTGTGTAACCATTGTGGATTCAAGATTGCTAAACTCCGTCATAAATTGGTTTTTATATTCTTCATGGTTTGCAAGCAAAGTGTCAATGGCTGTTTGGTCGTCATATCCGATGATACCGCGCATTGCGGAACGGCAATCCGCAAACTGCGTCATGGCTCTTCCGATATCGCCCTGTGCAAAACCATAATCCACAACAGTAGCAGCGTAAAATCTTGACATGACAAACATGGTCACTAAGATTACGACGGATACTGCTGACAGGATGCATGCGATTGTGATAAAGGCTCTAATCAGGCGGTCTCTGATTTTTAGATTGTTCAATTTTTTTAACATAGTATTGCGTCTCCTTACTCTTTGCATTTTGCCGGAACAGTGAAAAACTCCCTGTATTCGGATGCGCCGAATACGCAGGCTGCTTTACGTTTCCTGATATATTTGTTATTTCTTCTGTGCAGTCGGACTGTATGGAACTGTTCAGTACTATCACAGAAATGAGTAAGAATTTAAGGGAAAATGACATTGATTTACAGAAATCATCTATGACATGGAACTTTGAGTAATTAAATTATGCACTCTCACATATCACGCATGTATGTATGATATGGTACTAAATAGTTTTGACTGTATAATGTTTTTGCTCAGGACAAATAAGTAATATATAGCTATATTATATAATGCATCACTGTATTTGTCCACTGATTTATACAGATTATACATTTATACGTTTATACGGATTGTACGTATACCATTTGCCGGAAGATGTCGATTGACGGGTGTTATTCCGGTTTGCCTTTTTGGAAAAAATCGGGTGTTTGACACTTCTTTTTGATACCATATCGTAAAAATCCTTTATTTAAGCC
>CAJUJG010000110.1 GCA_910586715.1 uncultured Lachnospiraceae bacterium | reverse complement strand
CTGAATATGAACGAGTCAGTACACTAGTCCCCCATTCCTGCCAAAATCTTCGCCTTATCCCATCCAAAACTTCGGCACATAAAGCTCATCATACAGCGCAATCGCAAACCGGTCTGTCATGGAACTTATGTAATCGCACACAACCTTCTCCCGCGGCTCGCCCCGGAGTCCCAGCTCCACAAAAAACTTCGGAAGCTCATTCGTATGCTTCATATAATATTCATACAAGGTCTTGACAAGCGAAACAGCCTTGTTCTCCTCACATTTTGCGACGGGATTACTATACACCTTGTCATACATAAACTTTCGCAAATCGCGCATCGCAAGCTCCACCGCATCGGACATGCGCACATCGTCCGTGCCCTTGCTCTGCGTCACAATATCATGGATAAAATTATTCAGCCGTTCTCTTGGCGTATAACCGATCACCTCACCGATTTCCCGCGGAATATCGCGCTCCCGCAAAATCCCCGCCCGCACCGCATCATCCATATCGTGATAAGTATATGCGATTTTGTCGGAAAACCGGACAATCTTTCCCTCAAGCGTCGACGGCATATTTGACGTCTGATGATTTTCCATGCCGTCCCGAACCTCCCATGTGAGATTCAGTCCCTCACCGTCCTTCTCCAAAATTTCAACGGTGCGCACACTCTGTTCGTTATGCTGAAAGCCATATGGGCAGACCTCGTTTAGCGCCCGCTCCCCGGCATGTCCAAAAGGCGTATGCCCCAAATCATGCCCAAGCGCAATTGCCTCCACAAGCTCCTCATTTAACTGCAGCGCCCTTGCAATCGTTCTTGCATTCTGCGACACCTCCAGCGTATGCGTCAGTCTCGTTCTGTAATGGTCTCCTTCCGGAGATAAAAATACCTGCGTCTTATCCTTTAAACGACGGAACGATTTCGAATGCAGGATTCTGTCCCTGTCTCTTTGAAAAACAGGACGGATGTCACACTGTTCTTCCTCCCTGTCCCTGCCCTTTGAATTTTTGCTCAACGTGGCATACGGGCTTAAATACTCCGTTTCCCACTGTTCAAGATTTTCTCTGATTGTCATATGGCCACCATACCTTTTTACAACATCATATCTCTATTTAATATATTCCGTGCCCGCTTTGAAATTCCTTTTTTTATCCGAAAATTTCTGAAAATTCCAAAAAAACAGATTATACCAGTAAATTCTACAGGGCGCCGCACATTGACATCTTTGGGGAAAATTGGTATTATGGTTTCAAATTAATTTGTGAATTAATTAACGAAAGATTTTTACACAAATGGAGGTTCCCGATGAATATCGACATGACACAAGGTGCCACAATGAAATCCATGCTGCGTTTCGCGCTCCCGATGATACTTGGCAACCTTTTACAGCAATGCTACAACATCGCCGACACGCTGATTGTCGGCAGGTTTCTTGGACCGAATGCACTGGCGGCAGTCGGTTCTTCGTTTACGCTGATGACATTTCTGACCTCTATTCTTTTGGGACTGTGTCTTGGAAGCGGCGCTTTTTTTTCCATGCGCTTTGGCGAAGGGGACGAAAAAGGGCTAAAAGAAGGAATCTGCGCCTCCTTTGCGCTGATATTCTCCTTAACGCTTATCATCAATCTTCTTGTTTTTCTGTTTTTAAACCAAATCCGGATTTTCCTTCAGGTTCCAAACGAAGTATGGGCGCCGATGCGCCGTTATCTTGCCGTGATTTTTTGCGGCATTTTTGCGACGTTTTTATACAACTATTTTGCTTCCTTACTGCGCGCCATCGGAAACTCGGTTGTGCCGCTTTTATTTCTGAGTGTCTCCGCGCTGCTTAATATCGCTCTCGATTTGTGGTTTGTGATTGGGTTACAGCGGGGCGTTGCAGGCGCTGCGGAAGCGACCGTTATCGCACAGTATGTTTCAGGCGTCGGCATCGCGCTCTATTCTCTGATACGCGTTCCATGTCTGAAATTAAAAAAAGGCGAACTGCGCGTGCGCTGGAGCTGTATGAAAGAAATTTCCGGTTTTTCCCTGCTCACCTGTGTGCAGCAGTCCGTTATGAATTTGGGCATCCTCTTGGTACAGGGCGTTGTCAACAGCTTTGGTCCTGTGGTTATGGCGGCATTTGCCGCCGCAGTTAAAATTGACGCGTTTGCCTATATGCCCGTACAGGATTTTGGAAACGCCTTTTCCACATTTATCGCGCAAAATTACGGCGCAAAGAAGACAGAGCGTATCCGCACTGGCTTTCGCGGCGCCGTTGCCGCGGCAGTGGTTTTCAGTGTTGTCATTTCAGCGGCAGTCTGGGTATTTGCCCGCCCGCTTATGCTATTGTTTGTCAAGGCGGAGGAAACTGCCATTATCGCGGAAGGCGTGCGCTATCTGCGCATCGAAGGCACGTTCTATTGCGGTATCGGCTGCCTGTTTTTACTGTACGGACTTTACCGCGCATTGGGAAGACCCGGCATGTCGGTCGTACTCACAATCCTTTCGCTTGGCACGCGCGTCGTGCTTGCATACGTCCTCTCCGCCATTCCCGCAATCGGCGTTGTCGGAATTTGGTGGGCAGTGCCGATTGGATGGATTCTAGCCGACGCTGCCGGATTTGGATATTATTTTATCCGCAAAAAACGGTTGTTGGGCAATCCATAGTGCGGAGTCTGTTATGACAGTTCACATTCCAGCTGGCAGTCGTACGGCTCCGCCTCGACATGCATCTGATTATACACCTGCGCCTCGACACACCCCATTGCCTTATAAAACGCCTGACTTTCCACGGCAGAATGCGCGGATATGTACAGCTTTTTTGCTCCGTGTTCTTTTGCCCACGCTTTCGCCGCACAAAAAAGCGCCTTTCCAATCCCCTCACCGCGCATATCTTCCGATACGTGAATGCTGGTCAGATCAAGATAGTTCTGTGCACCGCCAAACAGTCCTGACTCGACAGATGCAAAGCCCTTCAGCTTACCGTCATAAAAGGCTGCATACACCAAACCGCCTGTGGCAGCTGTATTTTTCAAGCACGTTACCAGTGTCTGATAATCCTGCTCCGACCAGTCGTCAATGAATGGAGCGCTTTTTATCACCCATATATTATTCTCTCTCCTCCAACAGTCCGTAACGTTTTGGTGACGGATAAAGTTTTGGAATAGTTCTCTGTTAATTTCTTCCTTTGATAATGTTCTATATTGAAGCATATTCACCATTCCTCCCCGCTTTTCCACTCAAATCCTTTTGCATAAAAAAAGAAAGAAACCTCTTTTACTATAAGGTTTCCTCATTTCTTACTGCGGAAGATGGGACTTGAACCCACACGCTCTACTGAGCACAAGATCCTTAGTCTTGCCTGTCTGCCAATTCCAGCACTTCCGCATCCTATATTGCTTACAACGCCTTCGTTTTTACCTCTCCGCGTCACTCGCAAGATATATCTTACCACTTCTGTCTAAATCTGTCAACAAGTTTTTTTTAAACTTTTCATAAACTTTGTCAAAAACTTTTTAAACTGAAGTGAAAAGTTTATTTCCACTTTGAAAGGGGCGAAGTGGATTTTAGT
>CAJUJG010000109.1 GCA_910586715.1 uncultured Lachnospiraceae bacterium | reverse complement strand
TGATGCTTGTAACAGGAAGCCGAAGGCTGAACTGTTACAACATCTGAATACAAAAGAACAGGAATAGGACACAGAAAAAACACAAATTCATCATACTTTAATCAAATTTTGTGCATACAATGGTAAACGATACAGATACTGGAAAATCGTATTGAAAAGACGAAAGAGGCAGAATATGAAACTGTATCAGGGAGGCATTGCATTGATTGAAGTAAAGAACTTAACAAAAAAATATGGAAACCATACAGCCGTAAATGACTTGTCTTTTTGTGTGGAAAAAGGCATGATTTACGGCTTTTTGGGTCCAAATGGCGCGGGTAAATCCACGACCATGAATATTATGACCGGCTATATTGCGGCAACCGGCGGTTCTGTGCACATAAACGGATATGATATTTTAAAAGAGCCGAAAAAAGCAAAAAAGTGCATTGGTTATCTGCCGGAGCTGCCGCCGGTTTATCCGGATATGACGGTTTGGGAGTATTTAAACTTTGCGGCAGAGCTAAAACAGGTCAGAAAGCCGCAGCGTATGGGGCAGCTTGAACGCATCATGGAACAGACTAAAATTTCGGATGTAAAAGACCGGTTAATTAAAAACCTTTCAAAAGGTTACAGACAGAGAGTCGGGCTTGCACAGGCGATTATCGGGTATCCGGAGGTAATCATATTGGATGAGCCGATGGCAGGATTGGACCCGAAGCAGATTATTGAAATCAGAACGCTGATCAGGGAGCTTGCGCAGGACCATACCGTGATACTAAGCTCGCATATCCTCTCGGAAGTGAGTGCGGTGTGTGACCATATTCTGATTATTTCCAAGGGGAAGCTTGCGGCAAGCGATACGCCGGAGGGATTAATGACGCTGATGAAAGGCGGAATGCAGCTTGAGCTGTGTGTGTGCGGAACACAGGAAAAACTTTGTGAAATTATAAACAATATCAGGGATATTGACAGCTATCAGATTGAAAGGGGCAAAAACGAGGAGCAATGCCATGCCGTAATCAGGACACGTGCGGAGGCTGACATCAGAAAGGAGCTGTTTTACAGACTTGCGTCGGCAGACATGCCGATTATGCAGCTTGGCATATCCGAGAAATCGCTGGAGGATGTTTTCCTGGAGCTTACGGGGGAAACGCCGCAGCCAAAGGACAACGAAAGCGAACCGCGGGTAAACGAAACAGAGGAAAGAAAAGCGGATGAGACAGAAACGGAGGTGGCGGAACATGACGGCAATCTTTAAAAAAGAATTCAGGTCTTACCTGCATTCCGTCACAGGATGGATTTTTATGGCGGTCACAGTGTGTTTTTTTGCGATGTATTCGTCCGTGTATAACCTTGCATACGGAACACCTTACATAGCGTATTCCTTTGATGCGGTTTTAATTTTATTTTTTATTACGGTTCCGCTGCTTTCCATGCGGATTATGGCAGAGGAACGCAGGCAGAAAACAGACCAGCTGCTGATTACGTCGCCCGTGTCCGTAGGGAAAATCGTGCTTGGAAAGTATCTTGCAATGGCGGCAGTTTTTTTGATACCGCTGTTATTCTTTAGCTTTTTGCCGCTTTTTTTAAGCAGTTATGGTACGGTGCCGATGGCGGAAAATTTTGTGGCAATTCTTGCGTTTGCGCTGTACGGGCTTGCCGCGATTGCTGTGGGACTGTTTTTGTCCAGTCTCACCGAAAACGTAGTGATTGCGGCTGTCTTGACGTTTATCGTCCTGTTTTTGACCTATATGATGCAGGGAATTGAGAGCCTGATTTCTACGGCCGGAAATATGGTGACAAAAATTTTAAGCGCATTTGACTTTTACTCGCATTACGGCACAATGATCCGTTCCGTGTCGGATGTTGCGGGAAACAGCAGGCTTACCACGGTCTTTGACCTTACAGGGATTGTATATTTTTTGTCGGTGATTATACTGATGCTGTTTTTGACGACACAGTCCGTTCAGAAACGGCGTTATACGATGTCGGTGAAAACACTTGCGATGGGGGCGTACAGCAGCGCTGCGACAGCCGCGGTGATTGCGCTTGTGGTAGGCGTGAATTTCCTTGCAGCGGCGCTTCCGGCAAAGTATACGCAGCTTGACGTGACGACAAACAAGCTTTACGGAATAACGGAGCAGACAAGGGAGATTGTATCAGGGCTTTCGCAGGACGTGAATATTTACGTTTACGCCGCACAGGAGAGTGCGGACGGTGTGCTTGCGCAGACCCTGGAGCGGTATCAGGAATTGTCAAAGCATATCAAAGTTTCGTATGTCGATCCGCTTCAGGACCCAAATTTTGCCGCGAAATACACGGCGGAGGAGCTTTCGCAAAACAGTTTGATTGTGGAAACGGACAAACGCAGTAAGGTTGTCGATTATTATGATTTATATGAAACGCAGACGGATTATGCGACGTATTCTCAATCTGTGACAGGGTACGATGGCGAAGGACAGCTTACAAGCGCGATTTCGTATTGTACCAGCGATGATATGCCCAAAATTTATTTTATTGCAGGACATGGAGAATATACATTCGACAGTGGGTTTCTTGCGGCGATTGAGAAAGAAAACATTGCTTATGAAACAATCAGTCTGCTGGAGCAGGAGGCGATTCCCGAGGATGCAAAGTGTGTTATCATTCACGCGCCGGAAAACGATTTTTCTGCGGATGATGCGGATAAAGTGATTGCATACCTGAATAATGGCGGGATGGTCTTTTTGACAACGGAGTATGTGCAGGAGCAGCAGTCCAATTTCGAGCGGATTTTGTCGGAATTTGGCATGACGCTGCAGCGCGGAATGGTGGCGGAAAACAATACGGCAAATTATTATCAGGAGCCGTTTTACCTGCTGCCCGACATTGAAGCTGCCGGGGAAACCGCCGGGCTGACGGGACAGCATCAGTATATAATGTCTCCCTTTGCGCAAGGCGTGACCATACCGGAAAACGGCGTTGAGGGAATGACGTATACAAAACTGCTGACCACTTCGGATAAGGCGGTCTTAAAGAGCGGGAAACAACAGGTAACGACGTATGAAAAAGAGGAGGGCGATTTGGAGGGACCGTTCTGCCTTGGCGTGAAAGCACAAAAGGAGCTTGACGCCGGTACCGGAACGCTCTATGTCTTTACAAGTGCGCAGATGTTCACGGATTATTATGACAGTGCGGTTGCGGGCAACAATAAGCAATTGTTTTCAAATATTATGGGAACGATTGCAGGACATGAGGTTCGCGTGTCCGTGCCGGTAAAAAGCTATGAGCTGCCGATGCTGACGGTTCCGATAAGGACGGCATACCTTTATCGTGCAGTTTTTATGGTAATTGTACCGCTTGGACTTTTGGCGGCAGGACTTGCAATCTGGATGGTACGGCGGAAAAAATAATCTTCTTGTCATTTTCCACAAGATATGGCAATGGCGCTGCCTGTTTCCTGTAAAAAATAAGTAAAAGAAGCGCAAATAAAAAGATGTGATTGTAAAATGTCTGTAAAGTAGTTTATAATCCCATTTTTGACAGTTGAAAAAAGGTAAAAACCTCACACCCAGCATAA
>CAJUJG010000108.1 GCA_910586715.1 uncultured Lachnospiraceae bacterium | reverse complement strand
TGCTACTTTTCCAATCGCTGTTTTCAAAGTGGAAATAAACTTTTCACTTCAGCCATCCCTTTTCAAAATTATTACAATAATATTAATATTATGCGATTTCTTGCCAATTATCCAATCATAGGTTATACTACATTATAATTATTTCTTTTACAAATAGTGCCATCTTTAAGAAAGGTATGATGATTTATGAAAAAAACAACCATCAATCATATATTAATGGGAATCATTGTTGTTTTGTGTATTTCCATATGCTTTTTAATCTTTTGCATCGCGAAACGACCTCGTTATATCGAAACCGCTGATACCGAATCTGCCGTTATCGCCGAGATACCGGAAAGCGCCGGCACTGCAGAACCTCAATCGGCAGCGAACACCGATTCTGTCAAGCTGCCCGAACCCGAGAGCACCGCACAGACGGAGCCTTCCACCGCTCCTATGCAGGGAAAAACCTCCACACGGGTAAATATCCGCGACCGCGCTTCAGAAGATGCAAAGGTACTTGAAACCGTTGAAGAAGGAACAACATTTGAAATTGTTGAAATTCTTGACAACGGCTGGACACATATCTTATATGAAGGTACTGATGCATATATCTCTTCTGCTTATGTGATTATTGTAAATGAATAAACCTGTGCGCTGCCTTAGCGGCATAGTTTCTCTGCACAGGTCTGTGCATAAAAAAGACGCAGTCCGGCTTAAGGCTGAACCGCGTCTTTTCGTCTTTTTGATTCGTCAAGCACATAATCAAAGTCTATCGCATCATCAAGCACATAATCATCATAATCACACTTTACCCACTCTAACACAAGCTCCTCGTCCGGCTTATCCTCCCAACACTTTTGCCTGTTACCGCAAAACATACACATCATAACTGCTCTTTGACTCCCTTCCGTCATCTTCTTTTTATCAGTTCAAAATGCTCCAAAACATTTCCTTTAAGCAAATCCCCCTGATATTCATCCTTATAATATTCATACACTCTTTTATAATTATACCCGTACTCCACAAAAGTCCTAAGAACCACATTCAGTTCCGCACCGATAAACACAATATTCATTGTACCGTATAGCCATAAAATAAAAATTACAATTGTAGCAAGACTCCCATATGTCACGGAATAGTTTGCATAATGACCTATATAAAACGAAAACGCCCAAGAAAATACAAGCCATGCCACCGTCGAAAACGCTGCGCCAAGCAGCTCATAACGCAGTTTTGATTTTCTGTTAGGCACAGTCATATAAATAATCAAAAAGAATATTATGAGCAGTACAAGCATGCACAAATATTTCCCATATTTAAATAAATTCTGAAACATGACAAGCTGCGGAACAAAATACATCAACCCGTTAAATAAGTTGTTGCCAAGCACAATCAACACCAGCATTAACCCAAACATCGCAAAAAATGCAATTACATACACAATTGCAAGCAGATATATCACAAAAATATTTCTCGTTTCACGGATACCATACACTGCGTTCATGCCAATCAGCACAGCATATACACCTTTCGATGCGCAAAAAAGCATTACTAGCATGGTAACCGATTTTACCATTACCGTAGTGCTTTCCGTGTACGCCTCCTGTAATATCTGCTCCAAAAGCGGTCTTAATCCTCCAGGCATTACAGTCATAATGTAAGATGACACCGTTCCCGAATGAACCGGAAGGTATTGAAATATTGACACACAAAACATTGCCATCGGAAAAAGAGACATTAAAAGAAACAACGCCGCGTGTCCCGCAAATGAGGACACGTGGTCATATCGTATTTTCCGCATAAAACTATATATTATTTCATATGTAGTTCTTATTCTTCTTTTCGTAACAATCTGCATTTATGACTGCTTTTCCCGCGCCTTTTTCATAAGGAAAAGGTCGCTTATTGCCTTGCCCAAATTATGCGGATAAAGCTGTACCACAGGACTGTCAATAATGTCCCCCACCTTCATCCTGAAATTCACCTTTACAAACTTATCATCATTTGGAAATTCACACGCCAAGTACTCGCCATCCTCCATAAATTTTGTATCAGGAATGGAGATATCTGTCTTTCTGTCCAACATCACGCTCATAGACGTTGCAGCCGCACCCATCATTTGATTCATGGCTTCCGAAACCGCGCTCAGATGCATCTCACCCAGCTCCATCTGGGCAAAGCTTCCGTGTCCGTCACTGCCCATCATCAGATCTGCAATTGCTTTTGCATCCTCTTCATTCAGCATTAAAATACTGCAGCCTTGTATTCCTTCAACATAGCTGACTTTCACAAATACCCTTTTATACGAAACATTCTTGACATACTCGCTTTTTTCTATAATAGTAACCTTTGGCGGCGTAATATCTACCGGCTGGCGCACCAGCATCCCCAACGTTGTGGCAGAATTTCCTAAACATATATTCGAAATCTCCCCAATTGCGTCAATTTCAATATCCGAAAATACATATTCATTCATTATAATGTCCTCCATTTCCCTGATTCATTTTACTGCTGTCACACATACTATTAATACAAAAGACTCTCTATATCACATTCAAGCGCCTTGGCAAGCTTACGCACAAGTACTTCCGGCTCCCTTGAAAGATCACAGGAAGATTTCTCGCAACTCCTTACCGCTGATACGCTATATCCCATCCGCTCCGCAATCTGCTGCTGCGATTTTCCAATCTCAAAGCGGCGCATCTTTACAGCTGAAATTTTAGCGAAATGCAGATAAAGGTTTCTGCCGTCATAATTTACAGAGTTCACCAAATGTATTATATCGCCTCCGTTATTTCTTGCATCCTTATCATGCACATTAATGGAAACAATCGCTTCCATAATCTTTTTCATCAGCTTTTCATCGCTATAATGCCCTAGATTCTCCATCGGAATATATATATCCATATAAATTTCCTTAAGTTCTCTTAGCTGTTCCCCGCTTAACTTCAACACATAATTGTTTTCCCTTGCGGACTGGTACAATGATAAAATTTTTGTCCAAAACGCATCTTTGTCAAACCCCGGCATACTCTGCATCCTCCCTCATAGTAACCATGTATTTCTCCCTTTGTTTCTTTACAAAATTTATATATATCATTATACGACATTGAAAAAATAGTGTCAATTAATATATCTTTGATTGCACAATTGTCAGAATAAGCAGTCGGCAAATGCAAAATATAATCCAAAATGCCTGCATTATTGTGTTATTTCTTTCCATATTCTTGACGGCAACAATTTATGTTGCTATAATAGAATTCGGAAAAAACAGGGAAAGGAGCACTTTTATGAGTATTTTTAATGACGACAGGGCAACTTTTAACCAGGCCGCTTCCGATTTTGATACCGCACTTTCCAATTCGGGACTTGACGCGGTATTGCATGATGCATTTGAGTCAGGCATGGATCTTGATGAAATCATGTACGTTATGTTTACGCATACGGAAAAAACCGTCAGAAGGTACATCGTTCAAAACCAGCTTAAAATGGCAGCAAATAAAAACAAATAAAACAGTTTTTCAAATTTTTAATTATTTTACTTGCATTTCCATATTAGTATATGTTATAATCTCAAGTTTTGAAGCAAAATCGGCAAAGCCCTTGAAAATACTGGGCTGCGCC
>CAJUJG010000107.1 GCA_910586715.1 uncultured Lachnospiraceae bacterium | reverse complement strand
GGCAGTACGATCTGATATATAGGCGTTCTTATGGCTGTTAATATTCCACTTTTCACTGTCAGATGGAAGTGCGGGTAAGGTTTCGATATCGTCATAGGGGTTATCCTTGCAGATAGAACTGATGGGGATTAAAAGGATACATGGAAAATGGAAAGTATACAGTGGCAAATCATGAAGGAGCTGCTGATTCAGGTATTATTCTGTTAGGGAATATATCTGCAAATAGTATGAACGGATATCAAAATATGTTTGTTGAATTACCAACTGTATTTCATGAAAGTGCATTAATAGACAGATTCCATGGTTTTTTAAAGGGATGGGATTTGCCCAGAATGACGGATGACTTAAAGATATGTGATTGGGCGCTAAATTCTGAGTATTTTACCACTATCATGCATAATTTGTTTATCTTATGGTAAAATGTCGATAGACATTATACCCGCCCGAATGGGCATGAACTGCCATAATTACGAAGTAATTATGGTATAATGAAACAAATAACGTATGATAAGGGAGGACTATTATGCCATTAGTGCCAGCTATATGTACGCAATGCGGTGCGCAAATAGAAGCTGGTGATACATAGGAAGCAGGTATCTGTAGATATTGCGGCACTGCTTTTATCTTATGGATATATGAGTCCCCCAAAATATAATATAGCAAAAAGGGGTGTTATATAGCTACATGTGTATATGGATCTTATGATTGCCCTCAAGTATGGACGCTTAGATGTTTTTGTGATTACATATTAAATGAAACATGGTATGGTAGAACCTTTATAAGATGCTATTATGCGTTTTAATAAAATTGTTCGGAAATCAAAAACGGTTTAGGACATTTTGGAAGTACTGCTTAGATATGATAGTTGAAAAATTGAATCAAAGAGGAATAATAAATACAGTTTATGAAGATAAGTTTTAGATAATTATGTATATACATTTATGAGTCAAAAAGATAATATTTGTAAACAAGCAGAGTATGCGATTTTCGAGTATGGAAGGGCTGTTGAGTAATAATTTTGGTCACCTGGTGTCAAAAAGATTTAGGTAGCTTTTTCATAATATTTTATGATATACAGATATAGAAAAATATTAGTTATATATCAATAAGCGTGCTTCGCTTGAAAAGGATGTTAGATATGAATAAATGAATTAGGCTTATCGGAATTATAAAATGAAAGATGAAGCATGGAGGATAGAATGAAGATTGAAGTACGGGCTGGCAAAGAGAATGACTTGCCGGATATGATAAAGATTTGGAATGATGTGGTGGAGGAAGGAATTGCATTTCCGCAGGAGGAGTTTTTGGACATACAAACAGGAAAACAGTTTTTTGCCGCACAGACGTATTCAGCCGTTGCTGTTGATGCGGATACAGGCAGAATTTGCGGATTATACATATTGCACCCAAATAATGTAGGACGATGCGGTCATATATGCAATGCAAGCTATGCGGTTGCACGGGAAGTCAGGGGACTGCACATTGGTGAAAAGCTGGTGTCGGATTGTTTGGCTCAGGCAAAACGATTAGGGTTTGGCGTGCTGCAGTTTAATGCTGTTGTAGCGACAAATGTCCATGCGCGTCATCTGTATGAGCGGCTTGGATTTGTGCAGTTAGGTATGGTTCCAAAGGGATTTCGCATGAAAGACGGGCGTTATGAAGATATTTGCCTCTATTATCATAAACTGTAAATCAATGACAGGCAGAGCGAAAAACGGAATTGTGCAAGACAAAATCGAAAAGTGGACATGAGGAAATGGGGAGAAAAGGTGTATGGAGCAAAGTCAGTTTGGGAAAATCGTTGCACCATTGTTAGACTGGTATAACCAAAATAAGAGGTGTCTGCCTTGGAGGGCGGACAGGGAGCCTTATCATATATGGGTGTCGGAGATTATGCTGCAGCAGACGCGGGTGGAGGCGGTTATTCCATATTATGAGCGTTTTATGAAACGGCTTCCTTCAATATTGTCGCTTGCAGACTGTGAGGACGAGGAGCTATTTAAACTGTGGGAAGGACTGGGATACTATTCGCGTGCGCGGAATCTAAAGAAGGCGGCACAGGAAATTTGCATAAAGCATCAGGGGATTTTTCCAAGTAAATTTGAGGAGATTCTTACTTTGCCGGGAATAGGCGCATATACAGCAGGCGCAATTTCCTCAATTGCGTTTGGGGAGCCAAGGGCGGCGGTAGATGGCAATGTATTGCGCGTGATTACAAGGTTGACACAAGATGACAGGGAGATTACGGATGCAAAATTCCGCGCAGAGATTACGCAGGCGTTAGAGCGCATTTATCCGCAGACTGGGCGGGGGGATTTCACGCAGAGCCTTATGGAGCTTGGCGCGGTGGTGTGCGTGCCGAACGGAAAACCAAAATGCACAGAATGCCCGCTTGCTTTTTTGTGCGGCGCAGCCCAAAACCATACGCAATCGCAGTATCCTGTAAAGAAAAAGAAGGCAGAGCGCAAAATAGAGCGGAAGACAGTACTGCTGATAAAATATCAGGACAAAATCGCCATTGGGAAACGGGAAAGCAAGGGCGTTTTGTCGGGAATGTGGGAGCTGCCGAATTTGGACGGGGAGCTGACAAAGGAGCAGGTTCTTCAATGGTTATCAGAACAAAAGTTTACTGTAAAAGAGATTCAAAAAATGGCGGATACTGGGAAATCGCTGAAACATATTTTTACACATATTGAGTGGCATATGACCTGTTGGAATGTCAAGTGTGAAAGTGTTGCGAATGAGAACGGATATACATGGGTTACCGCAATGCAGTTGGAGAATGATATTGCACTTCCCACGGCGTTTAAGAAAGTGTATGAGAAAATGTAGAAGGAAGCGCAGCTGGGGGTGAACTGTCAACGCGGTAGTATTTGGACCAATTTGGGCATCGCTGTTTTTAGCATCGTTTTTTGCTTTATGATATAATGAGCGCAAGAGAGCAAAGTGAACCTGTTCATTTTGCGAACGGCGAATGTTGATCATAAATTGCAGATTTATGATATAATAAAAATGGAAAATATATGTAGAAATTTAGAGAGTTATTAGAGGATGTACTCCTCTTTGGAGAAAATACCACAATGGATAATAAAAGTATTAAAAAACTGGAAAATGATTTATGGGAGTCTGCCGATTTGCTTAGAGCCGGTTCAAAGTTGACTTCCAATCAATACTGCATGCCGGTACTTGGTTTGCTGTTTTTAAGATATGCCTACAGTAGATTCAAAATGGTGGAAGGGGAAATATTAAATAACAGACCTGTGAGAAATGGGATTAAGATGCCGGTTGAGGCAAAGGATTTTGTAGCGAAGAGCGCTTTGTATCTTCCTCAAATGGCGCAGTATCATTGGCTTGTAAACTTACCTGAGAATGTGGCTTCACTTGGTCTTGAAAACGTTTCCGGTCAGATTATGGGGAGTCTTGGCGAAGTTGTAAACAATTCGATGGAGCTTGTGGAACGGCAGAGCACACAGCTTACAGGCGTACTTCCCAAAAGCTATACGGATTTCTCAGATGATTTACTTGGAGAGCTACTTCGGATATTTAATAACAATGCTCTTGACGAGGTGGGCGGCGACGTAATTGGTCGTATCTATGAGTATTTCCTGAATAAATTTGCAAAAAATATCGCGTCAGATGATGGTGTATTTTTTACGCCGAAATCATTGGTAAAAATGATTGTGAATATCATAGAGCCTAGGGAAACGCTGATTTAATCAAGCAAATTCCCTTTATTTTTGATATAATTAG
>CAJUJG010000106.1 GCA_910586715.1 uncultured Lachnospiraceae bacterium | reverse complement strand
TTCCGTTTGCTGCCTGTACTGCAAGCTCATTCATTCTCTGAAGCATGTCATGAACCTCTGTCAGGGCGCCTTCTGCTGTCTGTACTGCGCTGATGCCGTCCTCAGCGTTTGCAGATGCCTGTGTGAGTCCTCTAATCTGCTTTCTCATCTTCTCAGAAATTGCAAGACCTGCTGCGTCGTCTGCCGCACGGTTTACTTTATAGCCTGAAGAAAGCTTTTCTGTAGACTTTGAAAGTGTCCCCTGCGTGATGCCTAACATTCTGTTAGAGTTCATTGCCTGTAAGTTGTGCTGTACTACCATAATAATACCTCCTTGTTTGTTGCCATAAGCGAATCCTTTCGCCTACCGTTTTACTTATTGAATTATAATGAATTTTAGAGAAAACAGCCTTAATGCTGCTTTCATATGAGAGATTGGTTGCATGCCAACCAGTTTTATAATATCCGAACCGCTGATGTCCGTCAAGGGATTTTCCTTATCCCAAAGATGCCGGACAGTTCGGTTATTACCATGATTGTGTATGTTGAATGTTCTTTTTACCTTTGCATATTGTATCGGAACAATTCGGATAATACTTTAGCATTTTTTATTCTTTTTTATTTTTTCCGCTTCCCTTATCTGTTTCCATAAAGGAAGCGGAAGTATGCATTACGAAAAACCTATCCTAAGAAAATCTTATCCCAAGATTGAAAGTACGCCCTGATTTGACTGGTTCGCCTGTGCAAGCATAGACTGACCTGCCTGTGAAAGGATGTTTGCATTCGAGTATTTTACCATCTCGTTTGCCATATCCGTATCACGAATCTGGCTTTCTGCTGCTGTTGTGTTTTCAGCGATGTTATCCAAATTCTTGATTGTGTGCTCTAAGCGGTTCTGAACTGCACCAAGTGCCGAACGCTGTGTAGAAACCTTCTTTACAGCCGCGCTGATTGTGTCAATTGCTGCTGTCGCATTGTTTCCGTTATTTCCGTCTATTCTGATGCCATTGATTCCAAGACCCTTTGCGCTCATTGCTGCGATACTGATGTTAATCTTGTTGTTCAGTGTTCCGTCAGCGCCTACGTGGAAGCTCATCTTTAATGCAGACGTGATGTCTTTCACTGATGATACAGCAGGTTTTCCTCCGTTTGTCGCATAGTCACTCAGTGTCAATTTATTGCCAAGCGCATCATATACGGAAGGAGCTTCTGCTCTTGACGCTGTTGCATCTGTACCGCTTCCCGTAAAGTAATCATTCAATGCATTCTCTGAAATCTTATTGCCGTCTTTATCATACAAGGCAAAAATCTCACCTTCTTTAATTGCCGCCTGCGTTTTCGTTGTAGTGATAATCGCGGACTCACCTGCACCAATAGCATCTACCGTTGCTGTTGCAACTGTCTTTCCCTCTGCATTTACGATTGTAAATGTACCGCCGGTTGCGCTGTTTGTCTGCACTTTAAATGTAGCATTCGCATCGCTTCCATTTAATTTCAGAATATATTCTTTTGCAGACGGTGTTGCCGCATTCATTGTAGCCGAAATCGTAACGCCTTGATCTCTGACTGCTTTTACAAGTGCATTTTGGTATGTTGATGAAACTTGTGAAGTAGAGAAGTCAAATTGAACCGTTCCGTTTGTAGCCGTATCTGTAAGCGCATTGCCATCATTAATCTTTGCTTCTTGCGCAGAATTCGTATCAACTTTCTTATACCGGAAAGAATACTCCTTCACGCCATGCGGGTTGCCCTTTAACAGATAGGTCTCATTGAACTTTGTCGTCTCAGCTACACGGTCGATTTCCTGTGAAAGCTGGTCAATTTCGTCCTGGATGAATGCACGGTCTGTTGCCGCGTTTGTTCCGTTTGCCGCCTGTACTGCAAGCTCATTCATTCTCTGAAGCATATCGTGAACTTCTGTCAGGGCGCCTTCTGCTGTCTGTACTGCGCTGATGCCGTCCTCAGCGTTTGCAGACGCCTGTGTTAAGCCTCTGATCTGCTTTCTCATCTTCTCGGAAATTGCAAGCCCTGCTGCGTCGTCTGCCGCACGGTTTACCTTGTAGCCCGAAGAAAGCTTTTCTGTGGACTTTGAGAGTGTCCCCTGCGTGATTCCTAACATCCTGTTTGAGTTCATTGCCTGTAAGTTGTGCTGTACTACCATAATGTTACCTCCTTGTTTGTTGACATAGGCAAATCCTTTCGCCTACCAATTGTCCTATATTGAATTTTATTGAATTGTAGAGAAAACAGTTTTGGCTCTGTTTTCATTAAGAAAGATTTATAATATCCGATACCGCCGGCTGTCGGGTTTGGCGCGCCTGCATCCCTCCGACGATATCAGCTACTATCGTAACTGATGTGTTTTTCAGCTTTGATTAATATATCGTCGAGTTTTCAGAATACTTTAGATTTTTTTGAAATATTTTTATTTTTTTCAATTTTTTATGCATTTACACGAAAACAGGGACTGCGAACTGCAGTCCCCGCCCCCATATGGTAGAAATGAATCTAACTAACCAAGAAGTGAAAGTACACCCTGATTTGCCTGGTTTGCCTGTGCAAGCATAGACTGACCAGCCTGTGAAAGAATATTGGAATTAGAATACTTAACCATTTCAGTTGCCATATCCGTATCGCGAATCTGGCTCTCTGCCGCTGTCGTGTTCTCAGCAATGTTATCCAGGTTCTTAATTGTATGCTCTAAGCGGTTCTGAATCGCGCCGATTGCGGAACGCTGTGTAGAAACTTTTCTGATTGCCGCACTGATGGTATCAATTGCAGAAGTCGCATTGTTTCCATTCGTGCCGTCTACTCTGATACCGTTGATTCCAAGAGTCTTGGCATTCATGGCATCAATCGCGATGTTAATCTTGTTGTTCAGCGTACCGTCAGCTCCTACGTGGAAGCTCATCTGCAAAGCAGCCGTCTTATCTTTTGCCGCTGCAACACGGTCTATTAACGTACTAAGCGTCAGCTTATTACCAAGCGCATCATATACGGAAGGAGCTTCTGCTCTTGACGCAACTGCTTCAGCTCCTGCTGCGCCTGATGCCGTAAAATACTGGTCAAGCCCGTTTGCAGGTATTGCATTGCCATCCTTATCATAGATTGCATAAACCTCTGACGTGCTTTCTGCTGCTTTTGCCACATTGGCTGTCATAACCGCAGATTCACCGGCTTTAATCGTTCCGGCAATTGTTGCCTCTGCAACGGTTTTTCCCTCTGCATTTACGATTGTAAATGTACCGCCGGTAGCACTCGTTGTCTGAATCTTAAATACGGATTTTGCATCACTTCCGTTTAAGGAAAGAACATACTCATTTGTTCCGCCTACATTCGTAGTAACCGCTACAGTCACACCCTGATCCCTTACTGCCTTGGCAAGCGCATTCTGGTATGTTGTCGAAACCGCAGAGTTTGCAAATGTTAATGTAAACTTTGCACCTGTAGCCGTATCATCCGCAAATGTCGTTACTGCCTTTGTATCTGCTGCACCCTTTTTGTACTTAAACGAGTATCCCTTCGCTAACTTCGGATCACCCTTTAAAAGATAAGTCTCATTAAACTTTGTTGTCTCAGCGACACGATCTATTTCCTGTGAGAGCTGGTCAATTTCATCCTGAATAAATGCACGGTCCGTTGCTGCGTTTGTGCCATTGGCTGCCTGAACTGCAAGCTCGTTCATTCTCTGAAGCATGTCATGAACTTCTGTCAAAGCGCCTTCTGCTGTCTGCACTGCACTGATACCGTCTTCTGCATTTGCAGATGCCTGATTTAAGCCTCTGATCTGCTTTCTCATTTTCTCGGAAATTGCAAGCCCTGCTGCATCATCTG
>CAJUJG010000105.1 GCA_910586715.1 uncultured Lachnospiraceae bacterium | reverse complement strand
AGCAGATGTGGATTCCGGCAGCGGCACAGAATCAGGATATGGCAAAGGAATTTGTGGCATACATGTACTCTGACGAGGCAGCACAGATTTTTGCAAAATCTACGGCAATCCAACCGATTACAGGTGTCAGCGACTCTCTTGAAGGCGACAACAAGATGTTCTACAGCATCTATGACAGCGGCGCAACCGCAGTTATGGGCGGATTTGCTTCCACTGCACCGGTTGAGGGCGTAAACATGCTCGATACCCTTTGCGGCACAGTCAACAGTATTGTAAGCGGCGATAAGACCGTTGCAGAGTGGCAGGCTGCCGTTGAGGAAGCAAGCGATAAATTGAGAGCGGCAATGGAATAAGGTTTTAGGAGCGCTCCAAAGGTTTCCGCCTTTGGAGCGTTTTTGTTTAGGCGCAGCCCCATGCAGAGGAAAAATGCCGCAAAGCGGCGCATGGGGCGCGCGGCGAGTAGTGGAGAAGGACGTTCCCCTACTCGATTTATAAAATGGAGGTATGCATGTGAAAAAAGTCAGAGAAAAATCGGTTTTTATTACCCTGTGTGTAGCCCCGGCAGTCATACTGTTTGTTATTTTTATGCTGATTCCCACCTTTAACGTCTTTAAAATGTCACTGTACAAATGGGGCGGCTACTCCAACAACAAAGAGTTTGTCGGACTGAATAATTTTAAGATTCTGATGGAGGACACAAACTTTTTCCGTTCCTTCCAAAATACGGTTCTGCTAATCGTCTGCGTGACCATCGTCACGATAGTGCTTTCCCTGATTTTTGCGGCGATTCTCTCCCGTGAAAAAATCAAGGGGCAAAATATCTTCCGCGTGATATTTTACATTCCCAATATCCTGTCCGTCGTTGTCATTTCGGCTATATTTTCAGCAATTTATGACCCAAACAGCGGACTTTTAAACAGCATTATCGGAATTTTCAGAGGTACTGACAAGACGCCGATTCTTTGGCTGGGCGATCAGAAGCTTGTCATCTACAGTTTGGTAATCGCAATGATTTGGCAGGCAATCGGCTACTATATGGTCATGTACATGGCAAGTATGGCAAGCGTTCCTGAGAGTCTGTATGAATCCGCGAACCTTGAGGGCGCGAGCAAAATCCGCCAGTTCTTCTCCATCACGCTTCCGCTGATTTGGACGAATATCAGAACAACGCTCACCTTCTTTGTCATCAGCTCCATCAACATCAGCTTCCTGATTGTTAAAGCGTTGACAAACGGCGGTCCTGACGGTGCAACCGAAGTATTCTTGAGCTACATGTACAAACAGGCGTACACCAATTCCTCTTATGGATACGGTATGGCAATCGGTGTCGTTGTATTCTTATTCTCCTTTGGACTGTCGGCGCTCATTAACTTCGTCACCAAGAGAGAACCTTTGGAATTTTAGGAGGGATATGATATGAGTCTGAATAAATTATATAAAATTTTTATCTATGTCGCCCTGCTGTCGCTTGCCATCAGTATTGTGATCCCTGTGGGCTGGGTGTTTTTGGCATCCATTAAGGAAAATTCCGAATTTTACGGAAACCCTTGGACACTGCCAAAAGGCGTTCATTTCCAAAATTTTATCGATGCCTTTGAGAAAGCAAAAATGGGAGAATATTTCATCAATTCCATCTTGGTGACCGGATTGGCGCTCCTAATCCTTTTGGTGGTCGCGCTGCCCGCTGCCTATGTGCTCGCGCGCTACCGCTTCTTTGGCAGCAAGCTCATCAATATCCTGTTCATGGGCGGACTGTTTATCAATGTCAACTACATTGTTGTACCTATTTTCCTGATGTTTGTGGACGCAGATAAATTTTTGCGGCAATTGGGAACTGACGGTTTTTTCCTCAACAATCTCTTTGTCGTGGCGCTCGTCTATGCTTCCACGGCGCTGCCGTTTACCATCTACCTGCTCTCCGGTTTCTTTGTCACGATACCGCGCGATTATGAAGAGGCTGCGTACATGGACGGCTGCGGGTACTTTCGGACAATGGTTCAGATTATGATGCCGATGGCGCTGCCGAGCATTATCACGGTCATTTTGTTCAATTTCCTGTCATTTTGGAACGAATACATTATTTCCATGACACTGCTCACCAAGGATTCCAAGACGCTGCCAGTCGGTCTGATGCAGCTGATGCAGGCTCAGAAAGCAGCCGCAAATTACGGACAGCTCTATGCAGGACTTGTAATTGTCATGCTTCCGACACTGATTTTATACATCCTGGTGCAAAAGAAGCTGACACAGGGCATGAGCCTTGGCGGATTAAAAGGTTAATCATTCGGTTACTTTATGTGCTGGTTTTTATCGCCAGCATGGCATTGATTGTCACAGGACAGCGCCATATCGGTCCCGGCGGACTTGCCGCAATGCTTGTCGGGCTTTTGGGGATTTTGGCGCTGCTCTATCTTTACAATAAAAAGTTCCAATAAAAAATTTCAACCGAGTAGAGAAGATTTATCTTCCCTACTCGCCGCGCGCCCCGTGCGCCACTTCAGTGGCGTATTTCATCTGCACGGGGCTGTGCATAAAAATGCTCTAAGGAGGTGTTTTGCAATGAATACAGAAAATACAGGCAGGCTCACCCTGCCTACAGATGTGGATATGGTTGACGAAACCATACGGCTGAAAAATCTGCTGGGCGCAGATGCCCTCAGGGACTGCGATGGAACAACCATGCCCAAGGAATTACTCAGTCAGGACGCCAAAATTTACGCCACGTACTACACCACCCGCAAGGATAATAACTGGGCAATGAGAAATCCCCAGGAAATCCAGCAGGAATATCTGATTAGCGACCGCGTCACGGCAAAAGGCGAATGTCTTCGCATTGCACTGATGAAAGGCTTTCATACAGAACAGCTCAAGGTCAACACCATCGATTCCCCGAAACGCTGGTGGGAAGTCATCGACAGAACGACTGGCGAGGTTGTCCCGACCGACCGCTGGGAGTATGATGAGGAAACAGGGGAGGTTGTCATTGAAACCATTCCCTATCATCAATACACCGTGAGCTTCCTCGCTTTTCTGATTTGGGACCCCGTACATATGTACAATTTTATCACAAATGACTGGAAAGAGGCGCCGCATCAGCTCACCTACGACGTCCGGCAGCCCAAAACACAAGCCTACGTCAAAGAAAAACTGAAGAAATGGTGCGAAGACAATCCCCATGTTAATGTTGTGCGTTTTACGACCTTTTTCCACCAGTTTACCCTGACCTTTGACGACCAGAAACGCGAAAAATTTGTGGAGTGGTTCGGCTACAGCGCCAGCGTCAGTCCCTATATTTTGGAACAATTCGAAAAGTGGGCAGGCTATCCTTTCCGCCCGGAATATATTGTTGACCAAGGCTACCACAACTCAACCTTCCGCGTGCCGTCGAAGGAATTTCGTGACTTTATCGAATTTCAGCAGATTGAGGTCTCGAAGCTTGCAAAGGAGCTTGTGGACATCGTGCACAGCTACGGCAAAGAAGCCATGATGTTTTTGGGCGACCACTGGATTGGAACCGAACCGTTTGGAAAATATTTTCAAAACATTGGACTTGACGCAGTTGTCGGCTCTGTGGGAGACGGCGTTACGCTTCGCATGATTTCGGATATCAGGGGCGTAAACTATACCGAAGGACGCCTGCTGCCTTACTTTTTCCCCGATGTATTCACCGAAGGCGGCGACCCGATTGGCGAGGCGCAGGACAACTGGTTAAAAGCGCGAAGGGCGATTTTGCGCTCTCCTCTTGACCGTATCGGATACGGCGGGTATCTCAAGCTGGCTGCACAGTGGCCGGGCTTTATCGACCAAATTCAAAAGGTAGTGGACGAATTTCGGCAGATACACCAAAATATGCAGAAAACCCCTGCGTACACCGCCCCCTTTAAAGTAGCTATCCTAAACTGCTGGGGCAGCATTCGGCGCTGGATGTCGAATCAGGTGCACCATGC
>CAJUJG010000104.1 GCA_910586715.1 uncultured Lachnospiraceae bacterium | reverse complement strand
AATCGGTTCGCTGACGGGTGCCCGGCGCGACAAGTAGGGGAAGATGAATCTTCTCTACTCGATTGCACAGACCCGTGTAAAGAAATATGCTGCTTCGGCAGTGCACAGGCCACACGATTCTTACGCAATTCTAACATGGAGGATGATTAATGTTTGCAGATAGGGCAAAAATATATATCAGAAGCGGCAAAGGCGGCGACGGACACGTTTCGTTCCGGCGTGAAAAATATGTGCCGAACGGCGGTCCCGACGGCGGTGACGGCGGCATGGGAGGCAGCGTCATTTTTGAGGTTGACGAAGGATTAAATACACTTACGGATTTTCGGCATATTCGAAAATATTGTGCGCAGGATGGTGAGAACGGCGGAAAACGCAACTGCCGCGGAAAAAACGGAAATGATATTGTGATTAAAATTCCACAGGGTACGGTTATCAAAGAGCTTGAATCCGGAAAAATCATTGCGGATATGTCAGGTGATAACCGCAGACAGGTAATTTTAAGCGGCGGTAAGGGCGGAAACGGCAATCAGCATTATGCCACATCTACCATGCAGGCACCAAAATATGCACAGCCGGGTCAGCCGGCAAAGGAACTGAATCTGTTCCTTGAATTGAAAGTTATTGCAGATGTCGGACTTGTCGGTTTTCCGAATGTCGGAAAATCAACGTTTCTTTCCCGTGTAACGAATGCGCGCCCGAAAATTGCAAACTATCATTTCACAACATTAAATCCCCATTTGGGCGTTGTTGATTTGGAGGATGGCATTGGATTTGTAATTGCCGACATTCCCGGATTGATTGAGGGCGCTTCCGAAGGTGTGGGACTTGGACATGAGTTTCTTCGCCATATTGAACGGACAAAGGTTTTGATACATTTGGTAGATGCTGCATCGACAGAAGGCAGAGACCCGATTGCGGATATTTATGCAATTAACAAAGAGTTGGAAGCCTATAATGCTGATATTGCCCACAGACCACAAGTGATTGCGGCAAATAAGATTGACGCAATTTTCGATGACGGAAGCGGTACTGATGCTGTACAGAAAATCAAAGAAGAATTTGAACCCAAAGGAATGAAAGTGTTTCCTATATCTGCCGTATCAGGTGAGGGTGTAAAACCGTTGTTATATTATGTTAACTCAATACTTTCGGAAATCAACGAACCGCCGACCGTATTTGAGCCGGAATTCAATCCGGATGTGGATATTGTGACGGCAAATGAGCCGTATACCGTTGAATATGATGAGAAACAGGACGAATATGTGGTAGAAGGTCCCCGCATTGAAAAAATGCTCGGATATACAAATTTGGATTCCGAAAAGGGCTTTCAGTTCTTCCAAAAATTCCTTAAAGATAACGGTATTTTGGACGAGCTTGAGGCGCTCGGAATTGAAGAAGGCGCCACCGTGCGTATGTATGGTTTGGCATTTAGTTACTACAAAGAGTAAAATCGAACGGTTCACGCATCATCTTTTGCGTGAGACGAAAGGAGTTAAAATGACAAGTAAACAAAGGTCGTATTTAAAAGGACTTGCGATGAATATTGATCCTGTATTTCAAATTGGAAAGGCGTCCGTAACACCGGAAAACGTTGATGCGATTTCGGAAGTATTTAACACACACGAGCTTGTAAAGATTGCCGTGTTGAAAAACTGTATTGACGATCCGAAAGAAATTGCAGGTATGGTTGCGGAACGTACACATTCTCAAGTAGTACAGGTCATCGGAAAGAAGATTGTATTGTATAAGCCGTTTAAAGATCATCCGAAAATTATTTTACCAAAAGCATAGTGAGAAACGGCTGACCGGATTGAAATGAAGAATGGAGGCTTTCATGAAGGGCTGTAAAAAAGCAGGCATTATGGGCGGTACCTTTAACCCAATTCACAACGGACATCTTATTTTGGCAAATACAGCATATAAAACGCTTGGGCTTGACGAGGTACTGTTTATGCCAAGCGGTAATTCCTATATGAAAAAAAACGTAATTGCAGCAAAGAAACGTATTGATATGGTGCGTCTTGCTATTGAAAAATACCCGTGGTTTGCGTTGTCGCTTGTAGAAACAAACAGGCAGGGAAACAGCTATACAAGTGAAACACTGCAGGAACTTACAAGGGAAAATCCGAATACCTGTTACTATTTTATTATGGGAGCCGACGCACTTTTTCAGATAGCAAAATGGCGGCAGCCCGAAACAATCTTTTCCCTTGCAAAAATTGTCTGCGCAGTGCGGGATGACTACGATATGGATAGTATACGGCAGAAGGGACGACAGCTAGGCAGCCTTGGAGCGGATATCTTTTATCTTGATATGCCCAAAATAGAAATATCATCGACAGATATACGAGCAAAAGTTAAAAAGCAGCTTTCTATTGCGGAAGATGTTCCAGTGGAAGTTGCGGAATATATACGACGGGAGCAGTTATATTATGAAGAAGATTAAAAAATATTTGAAAAAACATCTGACAAAGGACAGATATCGTCATACGCTTGGTGTAGCATACACTGCAGCGGCGCTTGCCATGAAGTATAACACGGATACTTCTAATGCAAATTTGGTTCAGAGGGCATATCTTGCAGGATTACTGCACGATAGTGCAAAGTGTATGAGCGATGAAAAAAAGCTTCAGATCTGTGATAAAAATCATATTTCATACAGCAGTATGGAAGCCGAACATCCTTACCTGCTTCACGGGAAGGTTGGTGCATATATCGCAAGGGAAAAATTCAAAATCAGGGATGAGGACATTTTGCAGGCGATTACATGGCATACTACAGGTCGTCCAAATATCTCGCTTCTTGAAAAAATTATATTTATCGCAGATTATATTGAACCATCAAGAAAACCCGTGAAAGAACTTGATTTGATACGCAGAATGGCTTTTGAGGACATAGACCAGACAATGGAGAAAATTCTGTCGAATACACTAAAGTATCTTGCGGTGAAGAATACTCCTGTTGATACCATGACACAGACAACATATGAAAGCTATAAAAAATGAAAAGGAGAGATACACAGATGAACAGCAGCGATATTGCTATAAAGGAAAATTTGAAGCTTATTATCAACGCGCTTGAAGATAAAAAGGCGGAAGATATACGAATTATCGACATCAGCGAAATTTCGACAGTGGCAGATTACTTTGTCATCACAAATGGTCTGAATAAAAGTCAGATCCAAGCGCTTTCCGATCATGTAGAGGAAAAGCTCGCTGCCCAAAAAGTGCAGCCGCGAAATATAGAAGGTTACAACACGGCAAACTGGATTTTGATGGATTACAGCGATATTCTCGTGCATATTTTTGATACAGAGAGCCGTGGTTTCTATGATTTGGAACACATGTGGCGCGACGGAAAAAATGTAGCGTTTTAAAACGCAAAAATGCCCGCTCCGTAAATCCGGTAATATAATGGATGAGACGGAATGGGCATTTTTTTTAGTTGTATAGACGGAATACGCCGTAAACCTTACCAAGAATTTCAACATTGTCAAGAATAATCGGTTCCATATTGTCATTTTCCGGTTGGAGTCTGTAATGACCGTTCTCTTTATAATATGTCTTAACTGTAGCAGAATCATCAACAAGCGCAACAACCGTATCGCCGTTTGAAGCAGTGTTGCAGACGGTGACAAAAATGCTGTCGCCATTGAAAATACCAGCGTTTACCATACTGTCACCCTTTACATGCAAAACAAATGATTCTCCTTTTGGAACCATATCCGTTGGAATAGGGAAGTAGCCTTCAATATTCTGTTCCGCCAAAATTGGCAGACCTGCAGCAACTGTTCCTATAATAGGAAGGCTTGTCATTTCATGTCTTACCATTTGGAAGCTGTCATCCATAATCTCAATCGCACGCGGCTTTGTCGGATCTCTTCTTATGTAGCCGTTCTTTTCAAGTGTCTCTAAATGTGAATGGACAGAAGATGTTGACTTTAGGTTTACAGCTTCACAGATTTCCCTTACGGCAGGCGGATAGCCCTTCTTTAAGATTTCTGATTTAATAAATTCTAAAATTTCTTTCTGCTTTGCAGTTATCTTTCCATACGCCATAACATAAGTCCTCCTTTTCTATATAATCATACCATATATTTAAAAAAAGTCAAACATATATTCCGAAAAAAAGTTCGGAAAATTTTAGGGGAACATATTGACAAACAAACAATCGTTCTTTATAATACTGTTAAACAGCTGTTCGGAAATCGGTAGTTTGACAGTTGAATAAAAGAAAAATTCTTGCAGGCCTGATAAAGCCTG
>CAJUJG010000103.1 GCA_910586715.1 uncultured Lachnospiraceae bacterium | reverse complement strand
ATGCTACTTTTCCAATCGCTGTTTTCAAAGTGGAAATAAACTTTTCACTTCAGCATTTTTTTTAATTTTTTTATTTCATCATATTACATCCATATCCGTTTGCATAAAACGATATGAAACCAAAACAAAACTGGTGTGTATTTACAATCCCTAAATCATCTTGCGCTGCCACTTCCTGCCTTTGAGCCTTATCAAAAAGATAATCCCCCGTACGCAAAGCTCAATGCACATCGCGACCCACACCCCTTGCAAGCCATACAAACCGGCAAGAAACGCCGAGAGCGGAATACGCACCGCCCACATGCAAAAGAAGCTCATCATACTTGGCACAAGCGTGTCGCCTGCCCCGCGAAAGACGCCCGACGCCACAATTGACGCCGCATATAACGGTTCCGCAAATGCTTCAATGCGCAAAATCTGCGTGCCAAGCGCACGGATTGCGGCATCCGGTGTCAATAGTCCGATCATAAACGGCGCCGCCAAAAACAACAGAATACCGCTTCCCGTCATCACAGCCATTCCAAGACCGGTTGTCAGCCAGCCAAGCCGCCTTGTCAAGTCCTTTCTTCCGGCTCCGATGCTCTGTCCGATTAACGTCGTCGCGGCAGTACCGATACCATACCCCGGCATGTAACAAAGGCTTTCCGCCGTGACGGAGAGCGAGTTTGCCGCAATGGCGACAGTGCCGAGCGGTGCGACGATTCGAGTTGACATAATCTGCGCGCCGCACATCACCGTCTGCTCAAAACCCACAGGCAGCGCAATCTTTACGGCAAGCTGCAAATCATCCCGCTGAAACTGTAAGCGTTCGTTTTTGCGCAAGTGCAGCATCGGCGAACGCACAAGCAGAAAATAAAGCATCAATCCTGCCGTCACAAGCTCAGCAAGCGCTGTTCCAAGCGCCGCGCCCGTGACACCAAGCCCTGCTCCATACAATGTGAAATGCAAACCAAACATTGTAAACGAACGCGTCGGAAAAATAAAAACCGCATTAAAAATCACGTCCAAAAAACACATCATAATATGAAGCATACTCGGAAGCCGCATATTTCCGCTGCACTGGATCATACCGCCTGCCGTACTGTTTAACTGCAGCGCAGGCAAAAAGCACGCAAACACAAAAAAATACCCTGTGGCGTCTTTACAAATTGATGCATCTGCGCCAAGCCACACCGGCAATCCCGCACTTATCAGGATCCCGATAAGCATCAGCACACAGCTAAAAAACAGCACTGCCACAAGCCCCTGCCGCAAAATCCCCCGAGCGCCCTTGTCGTCGCGCGCACCGATACGCTGCGCCACCTGTACGGTAAAGCCCGTGCCTGCGGCGGCGCAAAGTCCGCCCATAAGCCATGTACTTGTCGCCACGACACCGATTGCCGCCGAGCTGTCCGCACCCAAATGCCCCACCATCGACGCATCAATATATTGCATTACAATCGAAGAAATCTGCGCAAAAATCGCAGGAATGCTAAGCTGTACGGTCAGGCGAAGCTGCTCGCAAAGTGTAAGCCGTTCCCCACAGCGCAGTTTTTCAAGCAGTTTTGTCGTTTCCATTTCACACAATCCCTTTCTTCTTATTTCACTATCCGAAACATCAGCTCAAACACCCCGTAAATAACCGGCTGGTGCAGCATGTAAAGCGGCAGCGAATGCCTGCCAAGCCATTCCAACGGTACGCAGACGCTCTTTTCAAGCGTGCCGGCTGCTTTCGTTTTCTCCAAAACCCGAGACAAAAAATATCCCGTCATAAAGAGAAACAGCCACGGTATTATCGAAAAATAATCCGTGGAATAAAAATCTTTCGCCGGGAACCCGACATATGCCGTGACAAGATTGTCATAAAGCCCCGGCTCCACTTCACACAAAACAAAGCGTTCAAAGCCAAACTGTCTGCCGTTTACATTCCGCGTCAGAATAAACAGCCCGAAGCTTAACAGCATTCCAAGCACCGGTGTCAGACGTTTCAGCCACCGTTCCAGTACGCCCGCAATGATCATACACGAACCAATCAGCGTCAGCACCCCAAATACAACCCTGTTTTCCGGCATAATCACAAGCGTCACGGCGGTGATAACCGCCCCCGCCAAAAACACGGTCAAACCTCTTTTAATTGGATTGCTCCCAAGAGAACAGCAAAAGCCGGAGAGAAATATAAATGTCCAGCAGATGCCCTGCTGCCAAATATATCCAATCTCCGACTGATACCAATCCCATTGAAAGCCATACAAATACACCAAATCCCAAATAGCATGATACGCTATCATGTTGATCAGTGCAATACCCCTTATCGCGTCAAGCTTCCGGTATCGGATTTTTTTCATTGCCTGCTCTTTCTCCACTTTTTGAATTTATTGATATTGTATCGCTCCTCATATTCCTCGTAAAGCGACGTGTACAGCTCATTGTTCATTTCCCGGATACTCTTTTGGTACTCGTGCGTATCAAAATCCTCCGCCTCCACCTCAAGAAGCGCCACTGCCACGTTGGAACAATGCGCGCCAATCCGCTCAAAATCCGTCAGGATATTGTTAAACGCAAATCCCTGCTTCATTTCGCACTTACCGTTTTTCAGACGGGTGATATGTCTTGATTTAAGCTCATTGCAGAGCACGTTAATCAATTCCCGAAGCGGCTCTACCTTAATCGCCGTATAAATATCGTCATCACTGAAAGATTTCACCGTCAAATCAAGGATTTCCCTGACTGCATCTCTGAGCACGCTAAGCTCATAAACCGCTTCCTCCGAAAAACCGATTTTTTTCTCGTGAAGCTCGTTTGCCGACTTTGACAGGTTCACCGCATGGTCTCCCAAGCGCTCAAAATCGCTGATGGTATGTAACAGAATGGAAACCTGCTTAGACTGGTTTTCCGTCATATCGCGCCCCGTAAGCTGCATCAGATAAGACCCGAGCTTATCCTCATATTTATCGATAAGATTTTCTTTCTCCTGAATCTTTTTGTATCGGTCATCGCTGTATTCTTCAAAAAGTCCCAAAGCACGCTGAATATTTTTTCTTGCTTTCTTTACCATGCCGCTCGCCGCCGTATGGCTTTGCCCGATTGCCAAAGCGGGATAATTTATAAAACGCTCTTCCAGCAAATCGAAATCCGCCTGGTCCTCCCGATCCTCCGCGCTGTCTTTTACCAGCTTAAATACAAACTTCTCTATCCATTTAATAAACGGGAAAAGAATAATCACCGTCGCAAGCCGGAATACTGTGTTGAGCATCGCAATCGTAATCGGCGTCATCGTCATATCCAAAAAATCAAAATGCACAATTGCATTCACCAAATAAAATGTGACTGACCAAAACAACATTCCAAAAAGGTCATTCATCAGATAAATAAGCGCCGTCCTCTTACCGTTTTTATTGGTCCCGATAGACGATAACAGGACAGGGCACGCCGCGCCGACACCGATACCCATTGTAATCGGAAACGCCGTCGCAAAACTAATCGCCCCCGTGACCGAAAGCGCCTGCAAAATACCGATAGATGCCGACGCGCTCTGCAATACCGCCGTAAACAGAATACCCACAAGGATACCCATAACCGGATTGGAGAACATTGTCAGCATATTGACAAAGTGTGCGTTATCCTTTAACCCCGAAACCGCTCCGCTCATGCCCTGCATTCCAACCATAAGAATCGAAAAGCCAAGCATAATGTCACCGACATTTTTATAAGTAGATTTCTTGGAAACCGTCTTAAATAAAATACCGATAATTGAAACAACCGCCGAAATTGTTGCCGTTGACAAAAGCTTTGCAATACCGTTCGAACCTTCAATATAAGACAGACACAAAATCCATCCCGTGATGCTCGTACCGATATTCGCACCCATAATAATACCGATTGCCTGCGCAACCTTCATCATACCGGCATTTACAAAGCCTACCACCATAACCGTTGTGGCTGACGATGACTGGATTACCGCCGTAACCGCCGTGCCTAACAGCACTCCTTTAATCGGCGTGTTGGTCAGCTTGTATAAAATAAGCTCTAACTTTTCTCCTGCCGCCTTTTTCAATCCGTCGCCCATAAGCGACATACCAAACAGAAACAACGCTACTCCGCTTAGCAGCGCCAAAATTGATGTGATACCCATTTCAATAACCTATGTTCCTTTCACAGTCTGCGAACTTGTGGTCCAAACACAACTTTACTGTCTTTATCCTTTGTAGCAAAGCACCAAAGCTTTTTTCAATAAACTACCAAGTTATATTATAAACTACTTTACAGACATTTTACAATCACATCTTTTTATTTGCGCTTCTTTTACTTATTTTTTACAGGAAACAGGCAGCGCCATTGCCATATCTTGTGGAAAATGACAAGAAGATTATTTTTTCCGCCGTACCATCCAGATTGCGGTAGTTTGACAGTTGAATAAAAGAAAAATTCTTGCAGGCCTGATAAAGCCTGT
>CAJUJG010000102.1 GCA_910586715.1 uncultured Lachnospiraceae bacterium | reverse complement strand
AATGCTACTTTTCCAATCGCTGTTTTCAAAGTGGAAATAAACTTTTCACTTCAGCTATAATTTTTTTAATAATCCGTACGACAACAACACCGATAAACGCGCCGAACGTATTTAAAATTAAATCATCAATCTCACTGATGCCGACACCCCAAACATACTGCATGCTCTCTATGAACAGCGACAGTAAAAAACCATATACCACCGTTGGAAAAATCTTCTTTCCCCGATAACCCAAATACATTCCAAATGGAATAAAGGCTGCAATATTCCCTCCAAAAAGATAGAAAATGCGCCCCCATCTGTGTCGTCGTACAAACGGGACATATTCGGCAAAAAAAGTCAAATTCAATGTACCATATTTCATAAAGTTTTGAAAATGAAAACCGTCACGAAGTATAGTCAGCCGAAAAAGCACCGCCATATATATGGCAAAAAGCACATGTATTATCCACCGATATTTCGTTTTCTTCATATTGTTCCTTATTTTATTGCAGATTTTTTACCTTAAACTCCCTTTGCGCCTCGCGTCTTGCATCCTTTTTCGCAATGTCCTCGCGCTTGTCATAAAGCTTTTTACCTCTTGCAAGCCCGATTTCAACCTTTGCCCTGCCATTGGAAAAATACACCTGAAGCGGCACAAGCGTATAACCTTTCTCCTTTATTTTGCCAAGCAGCTTATTTATTTCCTGCTTGTGCATCAAAAGCTTTTTTATGCGCAGAGGGTCCTTATTAAATATATTTCCCTTTTCATAGGGCGATATATGCATACCGTAGATAAATACTTCCGCATTTTCTATTCGGATAAACGCCTCCTTGATGCTGCACTTTCCCATACGCAATGATTTTACCTCCGTGCCGCAAAGCGCAATTCCGCACTCATATTTCTCCTCAATAAAATAATCATGGTATGCTTTTTTATTATTTGCTACCAGCTTTAACGCATTTTTGTCTGCCATTGCCTTACTCTTTCTCACTTTCTTCAATTTCCCAATCCTCGGGTAACACAAAATCAATATTTCGCGAAATCCGGTCGACTGCGTTAACCTTTATAGTCAACTTCTGTCCCAGCTTATAGCGGACATCCGTCGCCTGCCCCACCATCTCATAAGATGCTTCATCATAATAGAAATAATCCCCAGAAAGCATTGACACATGGATCATACCCTCAATCGTATTGGGCAGCTCCACATAAATTCCCCATGCAGTAATAGAAGAAATCACGCCCTCATAAATACTGCCGATGCGCTCCTCCATGTATTCTACCTTTTTCAACTTATCGGTTTCCCGCTCCGCCTCATCTGCACGGCGCTCCATGTCTGACGAATGTTTTGTTATCTCCGGCAAAATTTCATTATAATGCCTTATCCGCTTTTCATCCAATTTTCCTCGAAGCTGTTCTTTAATAATCCTGTGTATCTGCAAATCAGGGTATCTTCTAATCGGAGATGTAAAATGACAGTAATATTGACATGCAAGCCCGAAATGACCGGTGCAGTCAATCGTATATTTTGCCTGCTTCATACTCCGCAGCGTCAGTCTGCAAATCAACGCTTCTTCCGGTGTATCCTCCGCATTTGCCAGCAGCTTTTGCAGCTCCTTGGGATGTATTTCCTCCTGCTGGCTTTTCAATGAATATCCAAAATTACGGATAAAGGTACCAAGCTTTGCAATCTTTTCCGGGTCCGGCGTATCATGCGTGCGGTAAACAAACGGCAGTTCAAGCCAGTAAAAATGCTGTGCCACGGTTTCATTTGCAATCAGCATAAAATCTTCAATGATTTTTGTCGCCACATTACGGTCATATGGTTTAATGTCAATCGGATGTCCATCCGCATCCAAAATAATCTTTGTTTCTAGAAAATCAAAATCTATCGAGCCGCGCTTTTTGCGTCTTTTACGCAAAATATCTGCAAGCTCTCGCATCCGCTCAAACATAGGTACTAATGCTTCATATTCTTTTCTTTCCGCCTCATCATTATCTTCTAACATTTTCTTAACGCTTGTATAAGACATACGCCGGTCTACCTTTATCACACTTTCAACCAGTTCGTGGCTTATCACCTCGCCTTTTGGGTCAATTGTCATAAGACAGCTTAACGCAAGCCTGTTTTCGCCCGCATTCAATGAACAAATGCCATTTGAGAGCTTGTGAGGCAACATAGGAATTACCCTGTCCACAAGATATACACTTGTTCCTCTCTCCTTTGCCTCCCAGTCAAGCGCGGAATTCTCCTGCACATAGTTTGTCACATCCGCAATATGCACACCCAGCTGATACAAACCGTCCTCCACCGTAAGGCTTACGGCATCATCCAAATCCTTTGCGTCTTCCCCGTCTATCGTGACCATCTGCATATCACGCAAATCACGCCGACCTGCCATATCTTTCTCAGATACCTCATCCGAAACACGCTCTGTCTGCCGCATGATCTTCTCCGAAAACTCCACAGGCAGTTCATACCCCTTTACAATGGACATAATGTCCACACCCGGATCGTTTGCATGACCGATAATCTCTACAATTTTTCCCTCAGGTTTTCTGTTGTTTTTTCCGTAATCCGTTATCTCACAGACAACCTTATGACCCGACACGGCGCCTTTTGAGCGTTCCGCAGGCACAAAAATGTCCCCGGTTATCTTGGTATTGTCCGGAATCACAAAGCCATAATTCTTGTTGCTCTTTTCATACATACCGACAATATGACGCATTCCGCGCGCAACAATTTCTACCACCTGAGCCTCCTGACGCTTACCGCTATGCCCCGACAGCAGTGCAACCTTTACCGTATCCTTATGGAATGCCCCATTTACATAATTTTCAGGAATATATAAATCCTCTTCCCTGCCGTCTATCTCAACAAAACCGAATCCCTTCGAATGACTGACAAACGTACCAACTAACTCTTTATCCGCATTCTTTGCCTTTACAAACTTTCCCTTTTTGGTAATCGAAAGTTTTCCCTCCGCCAAAAGCTCATTCAATATACGGTTCAGCTCAGGCCTGTCCTCTTTTGAAACCTGCAGCATCACCGCAAGCTCCTTTTCCTTCATAGGCACATAAAAGTCTTCCTCCATCAAATCCAGTATCACTTTTTTTCTTTTATCTGACATGTCTGCACCTCCCTTTTTCTTATCATACACTATTTGGGCAGAAAAAAACACCCTTGAATTTACAAGAGTGTCTCAAAATTCTTTATCTTAAATATATTAAAAATTAATATTTAAAACAATTGCAAGTAACATAAATACAACACCTAAAACTTTTGTAAGCTTAACAAGTGCGCCTTCCATAGAACGTCCTTTGTTTTTACCCCAATAGGTTTCCGCCGCACCGCTAATTGCGCCAAGTCCTGCCGATTTACCCTCCTGCATCAAAACAATCGCTGTAAATACAATCGATACCAATATTAAAATAATCGTAAGCACGATTCGCAAAGCTGCCATCTTTACACCTCCTTAATGATGACCTAACAAAAAAATTTTAACATATATCAAGGGACATTTCAACTGTTTTTTCCCAATTTTTTATTTCCGCATTTTTTATTTCTGACAAAACAGGGTATCTGACAACTCCCAAAAAGTTTGGAAGCTGTCGGACACCCTGTTTTGTAATCATTAACCAAAACCGTCGAAAACCGTGTGTTGGCATAAAAGGGTTTTTTCACGGCTCATCAAACAGTTTTAATTAATATTTTTTCTGCGCATTATATATATCGTCGAATTTTTCGAATATTTTATATTATTTAAAAAATTTATGTAAATTCTTTTTATCACCTCAAAACCCTTTATTATACTTATATTGTTTTTTGGTAGGCAATCCGCGGACTTCCATCAGCGACATATATAATACCGCATCTTTGGTATCCGCTGTTCTCAAGCAAGTGCCGCATAATATAATTACATGCATGCGTATCTATTCTAATATTGGATATCTTTGTTTCACAAAACGAAAGACAATAACGAACAATCCCTTTTTGTTTTCCACTGCTTGCTACCCTATGTACCGTTCCATAGAGCGCATCATTTAGCCATCTGCCGTCCTCAATCCGCTCATATGTAGGCTCTGTCCCAATTACAAATACAAACACACCGTAAATTTCATCTTTCTCAACAATCACATAGCTATTGCCGTTCTTTATGTCATATTCTATAACATCCACCGGCGGATGATTGGTTCCCCACTGGTTTGGATTGCCTGACTTGCGCATCTGCTCCCGCGCATGTTCATAAATTGCAAGAATTTGATTTTTATCGCTCAATACTGCTTTACGTATTGTCATCGTTTCCTCCTTTTTATACTTTCTATTTCCTAATCGGGTAGAGTAGATTCATCTTCTCCCTACTTGCCACGCTACCCGTACGCCTCGTAGCGACTTATTTCCACTACACGAGTCTGTGCATAATCAGTACCACCGGGCTTAGCCGGTGGTTTGAGTTTCGCCCTATAAGGGCTCGTTCCCGGCGTTGGA
>CAJUJG010000101.1 GCA_910586715.1 uncultured Lachnospiraceae bacterium | reverse complement strand
GTGGTCTTTTCAAAAACTCACACTTTTTCCGTCCTCTCTAAATATAACCCTTCGGATCAGTGACACAATACGAACAATTCATCTGCATGAGCTGCGGTTTTACATAGAAACGTGTCTTGCCGCTCCCGCTTCCCCCGATGATGATTACGTTTTTATTCCTTGCATACTTCGGCTCTTTCGGTCTGCCCGACATCATCAGCCGTTCCGTCTGCGTCAGCAGGATATTATTCTCAAATACCGAATCCATGTATGGCTCGATATCCTTTGGCGTCCCCCACCTTGCAGAACCGTACTCCACGCCATGCCGGAACTTCTTGGCATTCTTGGCTTTGAAATACACCAACAGCCGCAGCGCAATACCGCACCCCATACCTATCAGTAAATCCTTTGGGTGCAGGCTCGGCAGCGGATTGGAGAATAACGTGTCAAGACCGTTCATGACTTCCATCATCTTGTCGGAAGCGTTGCCGCCCCCTGCCACGCGCCACAGCCACGCCACCTTGTCGCAGAAATATCCCACGCCGATATACGGCAGGTTTAAGAGCAGCATTTTCTTTATATCAATGCCCCCTGCCTTTTCTTTCAGCGTTTTTGGGACAGCCTTCAGGTCTTTGGCAATGCCGCTTATAATGCTGCTCATAGGCTCTGCCCCCTGTCCTTGTTTTTCTCGCGGCTTCTCTCCCGGTTCTTATTCTGCGACAGCGCATCCTTAAGCCGGCTGAGTTTTTCCCTCACGGAAACCCTTGACTTCTTTTTCTCATTACCATAAACAAATTCCTTAAACGCCTGTGCCACCACGTCGGCGTCCTTTCCCTTGAAAAAGACCATGTATTTCGGCGGCGATACCGTCTTATCTTTCTTGACGGCAAAATCAACGTTATACTTACGGGCTACACACTCAAATGATTTGATGTTGCCGTCCGTGATTTCGATAGACGATGCCCCCGCGCCTTCCCCCACCAACTTCTTTACAGAGGTTTTACCATGCACTTTCCCTGTTTTCTGCTTATGGTGGTTCAGGTACATCCGCATTGCAGCTTTCAGTGTATTGGCGGTTAATTTTGAGGTCTTAATCACAAGGGCGATTGTTTTCTGTGTTGTTTCCTCCTGCATAAATCCCTCCGCTCTGCATTTATCTGTCCCTGTATGCCCTCTAAGGCGGAACATACAGCCTGTGCAGTAAATGTAAATGCCGCATAATGCCCTCCTTTCCGCTTTTGGTCAACGTGTCCAAAAGCTGCTGAAATAAAATAAGGGCAGATACAAACCGTTTTTACGGTCTATATCTGCCCTGACGCTGTTCACTCATAAATTTTATAATGCTTCCCACACTTGTTTAGTATCCTCAAGCATTCGCTCTCGTATATCATTACTAATATTTTTTTCAATGTTATTAACATTACTTAAATCTGTAACATTAATTTTATCTAATGAAATAAAAAGATTAGCTGTTGTATAATTTATCACTACTCTGCTATCATTCCAAATAAACTTATTTATTGCATCTTCAAAAAATGTAAAATTATTACCTGATGAATAAAAACTTCTATACTTAAATCCCGTAATTCCCTTTTCTCTAAAATGTTTAACTATTTGTTGTGAAAATACATATTCTTCCTTACTGTAAACTGGTCTCGAAAAGTAAAATTCTAGCGTACTTAACATTTCTCTCACATTAACACCATATGTATCATTATACTGATAAAAAGATTTTGAAAATTGCATCTTTGAAAAATCTAAAACCTGAACACTATCAGACAATTCGAACTCTGCCACAGAAATATACTCTCTTACCATTGATTTTGCTTCTGCACACGCTGTAACTTCATCATCTGCTACGTATAATGCTTCTTCTCCGCTTTTACTATTTCTTTGTTCCGTAGTTATATTCTTTGGCGGTTCTTTTGATTCTTTCCAATTATAGCCTCTAAGTCTGTCTGCCTCATACCCAATTCCCTTATGAAAACTTTTATAATCAGTAAATGGTATTACTCTAGCTCGGTAGAATTTTGATCCTTTTTTAATTTGTACCAAAAAATCATTTTGATACTCAGCCAATATGACTTCATCCAAAATCTCAAAAAATCTATCTATATCCTTCCAATATTTTATGTTACCTTTAGCCCATTCCTCAAAGTTGAATAAATATGCTTTAGTATTTAATTGATTAAAAAAATGCTTTATTTTATCATTATCAGACAGCGACATTATATATCCTCCCATTATAATCTCTTTTTCCAAAACCCATCAAAATTTTCCATACACAGAAAAACTAATGAAATAATTGAAAAATATGTTTACATTTCTAATTATACTCCATTTCATTCTTTTTTGCACATTTAACTTAATTCCAATGAAAAAATTCTTTATACATTTTTCAAAATATGTCTAAATAAACACGTTTCCTGTTTTTTATGTAATTATGGATATATCAATTTGAATTGATTATTTTTCTACTTATGCCCGTTTTTGGTCAGCGTATCCCAAAGCTGCTGAAATAAAATAAGGGCAGACATAAGCCGTTTTTACGGTCTATATCTGCCCTGGCGCTGTTCACTACTGTTAGATCTGTTATTTATAAAGTAATTCCTGCCTTTTCTGCAAACTCCCTCCTCTTATCCTCAAATTCCTTTTGTTTTTCTTCCGGCAGCTCTGTGAGCATATCCTCATAATCCAGTTCGAGTAACGCGGGATTTGCATCTGCTATTTTTTGCAGGTGTTCATACAGCCAGTCATACCATAAATCCTCAAACAGTTCTTTGCTGTTACAATAGGATATGGCATCATCAAAACCATATGGATACTGGTAAGACAGCAGCCTTAAAAATCCAAACCGCCCTATCTCCAATACCAGCACCTTTTCCTTATCAAGCCCCGAAAACACCTCCGCCACCCTGCGGCACTTCTTTCGTTCTTCCCCTGAAATGTATTCCTTTTTTTCCATAAGTATATCTCCATATTTTTCCGTATCCTGTAAAATGCGGCTTCTCAGCCCTTTTCCAAAACGGCAGGATTACTGTAGAACAATTCCTGCTTTTTGGGCGAACACTTTCTTCTGTTCTTCCAGTTTCCTATGCTGTTCCTCCGTCAGCCGTCTGTAAATATCATCATACTCGATATCACTCACATTCATTTCCCCTGCAAGCGCAATGAGCTGTGTGTGAAGCCATTCCTCATACAAATCCTCAAACAGTTCTTTGCTGTCTGTGAATGTAAAATCATTCTCAAAACCTGTCGGCGGTGTGTAATATTGCAGCTTTACAAAACCGTACCTGCCGACATCAACAACCACGATGTCCACATCCTCAAGCTCTGCAAACGCTTCTGCCACCCTGCGGCATTTTTCATGTTCTTCATCCGATATATATTTCTTTTTTTCCATAAGTCCTGCATCTCCTTTTCCATACCACTATCATACACATTTTCTACACTGCTTTCCATCTTTGGACATCATGCCCAAAAGACAGCTATCTGACTCCCTTTTCCTCCCACCCGCCGCCATACATATCATACTGTACCTCCTGCTGGTAATAATGGCTCATGGTTGAGGGGGCATTATACAGTGCCGTAATCAGGTAGGAACGGATATTTGTGATTTTCGTTGTCGTATCCCTCATGCGATCCATGACATACAATACATGGCTGCTGTTCAGTTTCAGGAAACGGGACTTTACAAGCTCATAGGGATATTCTTCCCCGTTGATGCGGATTGTATTGCGCTTTACGCAGACAATATCACACACCGTTTCGTAAATTTCCTCAAACATCTCCCTGTCATTGCGGCTGTCATACTTCATGTGGTGTTCGTACTCCAACTTTTCACGGATTAGCGCCATATATGCACCTGTTTCATTTGTCGTATCAATCACATCAATCCTGCTGTCGCTTTCCTGTCCTGTCAGGTTATCCGCCGTCACCTCTGATTGATTGATAGGATTGATATAATTCATATCAGTATAATTCTGTTCAGTATAGTTATTATTGTTATAATTAGGGGCAAAATTTTTAACTTCTTGAAATTCAATTTTTTTATCTCCTGAAATCAAATCTTTTTCTTTCTTGAAATCAAAATCTTTTATTTCTTGAAGTTCAGTTTCTTTACTTCCAGAAGTTAAATTTTTTTGTTTCTTGAAATTAAAATTTTTAACTTCTGTAGAAACATCAGCATTTGCAGCCTCTTTTTCCGCCTTTCTGTCCGGCAGGGAAGCAAAATTTTTCACATATATGATATCGGTTTTTCCAAGTCCCCTCCGTTTTTTCTCAATCAGACCAATGCCGTTGTCTGAATCCAGCTCCTTGATAACTTTCGTGCAGGTTGGTTTTGAACAGCCTAAATCCTCTGCCATGTTTTCAACCGCATAAATAATATACGCCCTGTTCTCATCGTCCAGACAGCCGTTTTTCATGGACATAGCCATTCTGTCGAGCATAAGCCCGTACAGGAGCTTGGCATCGCTGCTAAGCCCCTTGAACCTTTCATCTTTGATTAAAAGCCGGGGAACACGGTAAAAGGAAAACTGCTCCGCTTCTATGCCGTAGTAATAATCAAACTCCATTGCACTGCCCATATTTCCGTGCCTCCCCTACTGCTTACTTATACCATTTATGGCGCTCCATTCCTCCAGCAGCTGATAAATGATGTTTTCTATGTCCTCACTGCTATAATTCTCCGCAAAAAACTCGCTGATTTTATCCGGTTTGATTGTAACTTTCCGTTCTTTCGGCTTTTCCTCCGTCAGTATCAGCCGCACCATCGGCAGCGTCAGTTCCCCGTTTTTTCCGTACTCCTT
>CAJUJG010000100.1 GCA_910586715.1 uncultured Lachnospiraceae bacterium | reverse complement strand
GTAACATGCGTTTTACCGCTTTGGTAGTTGTAGGTGACGGAAACGGTCACGTAGGCGCCGGACTCGGTAAAGCCGTAGAAATCCCTGAAGCGATTCGTAAGGGAAAGGAAGACGCAATCAAGAACCTTGTAAACATTGCACTTGATGAGAATAAGTCAATTACACATGATTTCATTGGAAATTATGGTTCTTCCAGCGTATTATTAAAGAGAGCTCCCGAAGGTACAGGTATCATCGCAGGCGGTCCTGCGCGTATCGTATGCGAGCTTGCAGGGATTAAGAATATCCGTACGAAGTCATTAGGCTCTAACAATAAGCAGAACGTCGTACTTTCTACCATAGCAGGTCTTTCGCAGTTAAAGACACCGGAACAGGTCGCTGCAAATCGTGGGAAATCTATCGACGAGATCATGGCTTAAGGAGGTAGATTAAGATGGCAAAAACATTAAAAGTTACTTTGGTAAAATCAACAATCGGGGCAGTTCCCAAGAACAAAGCAACTGTTGAGGCGATGGGGCTTAGAAAGCTTCACAAGACAGTAGAGCTTCCTGACAATGCTGCGACGAGAGGTATGATTCAGAAAGTAAAGCATTTAGTTAAAGTTGAAGAAGCGTAAATAAGGAGGTGTCAAAAAATGAGTTTAGAATTATCGAATTTAAGACCTGCTGAGGGCTCTAAACATAGTGATAATTTTAGAAGAGGCCGCGGACATGGTTCAGGAAACGGCAAGACAGCCGGTAAGGGTCATAAGGGACAGAAGGCTCGTTCAGGAGCTCCAAGACCGGGCTTTGAAGGTGGACAGATGCCTTTATACAGACGTATTCCTAAGAGAGGTTTCCACAACAGAAACACAAAGGAAATCGTTGCGATTAACCTTGAGGTATTGGAAAGATTTGAAGCTGGTGCTACTGTTTCAGTAGATACTTTAATTGAAACCGGAATCGTTAAAAATCCCAGAGATGGAGTAAAGATTTTAGGCAGAGGAGAATTAACCAAGAAGCTCAATGTCCAGGCAAATGCATTCAGTGCGTCTGCAAAGGAGAAGATTGAGGCACTTGGTGGAACAGCAGAGGTGATCTAATGTTTTCTACATTAAAGAACGCTTTTAAGATTAAAGAAATCCGGAGTAAGCTGCTGTTTACCTTTCTGATGTTAATTGTAATCCGTTTTGGTTCCCAGCTCCCTATTCCGGGCGTAAACAGAGACTATTTTTCTTCATGGTTTGAGGCTCAGACCGGTGGTGCATTTAACTTTTTTGACGCATTTACAGGCGGTTCTTTTTCAAGAATGTCTGTATTTGCGCTGAATATCACCCCGTATATTACGTCTTCCATTATTATACAGCTTCTTACAATTGCAATTCCGAAGCTTGAGGAGATGCAAAAGGACGGAGAGGACGGAAGAAAGAAGCTCGCTTCGATTACGCGTTATGTGACGGTTGCTTTGGCGCTGATTGAGAGTGGCGCTATGGCAATCGGATTTGGTAATCAGGGTCTGCTTCAGAATTATGGTCCGTTGGAGGTTATTACGGTAATTGCCGTATTGACGGCGGGCAGTGCTTTCCTGATGTGGATTGGTGAACGGATTACGGAGAACGGTGTGGGTAACGGTATTTCAATCGTGCTTGTTATCAATATCATCTCTCGTTTGCCGGATGACTTTAGCAGCCTGTATGAGCAGTTCTGTCAGGGAAAATCGATTCCTTTGGCGGTTGTTGCCGGACTGATTATTCTTGCGATTATCCTGGCAATGGTTGTTTTCGTCGTAGTGCTGAACAGTGCTGTGCGTAAAATTCCCGTACAGTATGCGAAAAAAATCCAGGGCAATAAAATGGTTGGAGGTCAGATGACGTTCCTTCCGTTAAAAGTTAATACGGCAGGTGTTATTCCGATTATCTTTTCTTCTTCATTGATGCAGTTCCCGATTGTAATTTCAACATTGGTGGGATACAATGGAAATGGCGTGTGGAGACAGATTTTGAATGGATTAAATCAGGATAATTGGTGTAGTCCAAGCCAGTTGCAGTATTCGATTGGTCTTGTGGTATATATCATATTGACAGTATTCTTTGCATATTTCTATACATCACTGACCTTTAACCCGTTAGAGATTGCAAACAATATGAAGAAGCAGGGCGGTTTTATTCCGGGTATCAGACCAGGAAGACCTACCAGCGATTACCTGACGAAGGTGCTCAATGCGATTATTTTCATTGGTGCAATCGGTCTTGTAATTGTTGCAGTGGTTCCGTTCTTCTTTAACGGAGTGTTTAATGCATCTGTTTCCTTTGGTGGAACAAGCTTAATCATTATTGTAAGCGTTGTGCTTGAGACAATCAAGCAGATTGAGTCGCAGATGCTTGTACGCAACTATAAAGGCTTTTTGAATGATTAATCATAAGCAGCCGGACGACAGACAGGAGCAAAGCGTAGGCTTTGCTTCTGTATGTTTTCATGAAAACATGCTGTTTTAAACATAAGACAGAGTGCTTTGAATTGAGGATATTTGCATCAATAAAAGAATATGCTGAATTGAAGGTATTTAAGAGGCTTATTTTAAAAATTGTTGTAAGGAGGACGCGAGATGAAGATTATAATGTTAGGTGCACCCGGCGCAGGAAAAGGGACGCAGGCAAAGATGATAGCAGAGAAGTTTGCTATCCCCCACGTTTCGACAGGCGATATTTTCCGTGCAAATATTAAAAACGGTACGGAGCTTGGCATGGAAGCAAAAAAGTATATGGATCAGGGGCAGCTTGTTCCGGATGAGCTTACCGTAAAAATTCTTTTGGACAGAGTTGCACAGGAAGACTGTAAGAACGGGTATGTGCTCGATGGTTTTCCGCGGACGATACCACAGGCGCAGGTACTTGACAAGGCGCTAACCGAGCTTGGTGACAAGATTGATTACGCAATCAACGTGGATGTTCCGGATGAAAATATTATCAACAGAATGTCGGGAAGACGTGCCTGTGTGACATGCGGCGCAACTTATCATATTGTGCACATTCCGCCCAAAAGCGAAGGCATTTGTGACAAATGTAATTCAGAGCTTATATTAAGAGATGACGATAAGCCTGAGACGGTTGGAAACCGTTTGGATGTATATCATAAGCAGACACAGCCCTTGATTGATTTCTATGATAAGCAGGGTGTTTTAAAGTCAGTTGACGGCACGCAGGATATGAAGGATGTGTTCGCGGCGATTGTGGATATACTGAAATAATCATGGAAGACGTGAGGAAATAAGAAATGGCTGTTACAATTAAATCGCAGCGGGAAATCGATTTGATGCGGCATTCCTGCAAGCTCCTTGCAAAAGTGCATGAAGAGCTTGGACAGGCGATTGAACCGGGGATTTCCACGTTAGATATTGACCGGCTTGGTGAGAAGCTGATCAGGGGATATGGCTGCGTACCAAATTTTCTGCATTATAACGGATATCCGGCATCAATTTGTGTTTCGGTTAATGATGAGGTTGTGCATGGAATACCGAGCGCCGAGAGGATTCTTCAGGAAGGAGATATTGTAAGTCTTGACTGTGGATTGATTTATAGAGGATACCATTCTGATGCAGCACGCACTTATGGAGTAGGGCGTATCAGCCCGGAAGCACAGCAGCTGATTGATGAGACAAGGAACTCCTTTTTTGAGGGGATTAAGCGAGCAAAGGCAGGAAATCACCTGCACGATATTTCAAACAGAATTGATGAGTATATATCACAGTTTGGATATGGTATCGTGGAAGATTTGGTCGGACATGGTATTGGGACATCGCTTCATGAAGACCCGCAGATACCTAATTTCAGGCAAAAAAGAAGAGGGTTAAAGCTTCATCCGGGAATGACGCTTGCCGTAGAGCCGATGATTAACATGGGAGGCTATGAGGTTGAGTGGCTTGATGATGACTGGACAGTGGTGACGGAGGACGGATCGCTGTCTGCCCACTACGAAAATACAATTCTTGTAACGGACGGTGAGCCGGAAATTCTTACACTTTTATAGGAGAAACAATATGATAGGATATTTGGCATATTCGCTGTCCGGACACGACAAAGGCAAGGTTTATCTGATTGTTGATGAAGATAAAGATTTTGTGTATTTATCGGATGGAGATTTGAGAACCACCGACCGGTTAAAGAAAAAGAACAAAAAGCATATTCAGGTTATTAAAAAAACAGGCAGGAGGACAGAGGTATCTTCTGTCACGAACGAAGAAATTAAGTATCAAATAAAGCAATATTGTAGAGACATTCAGGAGGTAAAATAATGTCAAAGTCCGATGTAATTGAAATAGAAGGAACTGTAGTTGAGAAGCTTCCGAACACAATGTTTCAGGTGGAGCTCGAGAATGGTCACAGAGTGCTTGCACACATCAGCGGAAAGCTGAGGCAGAACTTTATCCGTATTCTTCCGGGCGATAAGGTGACATTGGAGCTTTCACCCTACGACCTGTCGAAGGGAAGAATTATATGGAGAGATAAATAAAAGTTTCCATATTTTCTTATAAAATATTCGTATTAAGGCTTGCTTTTCAAGGTTATGCATGCTATAATATGAGACGGTCTTTTTGAAAGGAGGGTAAGTTGAAAATCTAAGATTTTCAACTGGCAAATTTGTGCTTACGCCCAAATTTGTGAGACGTAGCAAAGAATGGAGGATTAAGATGAAAGTTAGATCATCAGTAAAACCTATTTGCGAAAAATGCAAAGTTATCAAGAGAAAGGGCAGAATCAGAATTATCTGTGAAAACCCGAAGCATAAGCAGAGACAAGGCTGATTGTTATCAGAACAGCTTGTTTTTGGTTAGAAAGAGCGGCTGACGTATGCCTGGCTTCCGTCAAAGCAAGTGCATACTATAAATATATGACAGGTCTGCCTGTTATGTGTTTACTTCTTGATACCGAGAAAAATTTCGCGTAAGCAGAAAAACAATACAATTCTGCGATGCTTCCGTTTATATAAACTTTATATGAAACGGAAAACCGATTAGTATCGGACAAACCGGATTTTTGTCCGGTCGGGTACGGCGTACCCCAATCAATTAGTTTACTATTAATATGTGATAATCTGTGTGGAAATTATACGGTTTATCATGCAACAAAATGGAGGAATTTAACATGGCTCGTATTGCTGGTGTTGACTTACCAAGAG
>CAJUJG010000099.1 GCA_910586715.1 uncultured Lachnospiraceae bacterium | reverse complement strand
TAGCCAAGTCCGGCAGGGATAAACGCTGAAGGCATCTAAGCGTGAAGCCCCCCCCGAGATGAGTTGTCCGCTGCGTAAGCGGTAAGACCCCTTGAAGACTACAAGGTAGATAGGGCATGGGTGTAAGTGCAGCAATGTATTGAGCTGAATGCCACTAATAGGTCGAAAGCTTATCCTGGCAAGCATGGTTGGTGCTGTGGGTAAGAGGATAGGAAAAAGAGGTTTATAAGGTTTCTGTGTTCGGTTTTGAGGGAATACCTCAGAAATACATTTTCCTCGATAGCTCAATGGTAGAGCACGCGGCTGTTAACCGCGGGGTTGTTGGTTCGAGCCCAACTCGGGGAGTTATTTGTATCATAAAGTAAGTATGATGCGAATAGAATAAAGTATGGCGACTTAGCCAAGTGGTAAGGCGTGGGACTGCAACTCCCTGATCATCGGTTCAAATCCGTTAGTCGCCTTTTGAAAATCTCGCGTTTGTAAGACTGCGGGATTTTTTGTTTTATGCATGCGGGCACCCAAAGGAAATATGTCAACGTAGGCTGACGGGTGCCCGGTGCGGCGAGTAGGAGAAGATGGATTTTCTCTGCTCGATTTATGCACAGGGGTGCGTAAGGAAATTAGCAGAAGCGGCGAATGCATGCCGTGATTAGGCTTATCCAAATGAAGTGGTGGAATAGGTTATGGAAAATTTAATTTTTAGTCTCAATGCCACAATCCCCATATTTTTAGTAATGATAGCAGGTTATGTGCTGCGGCGTATTCGTATGGTGGATGATGGCTTTGTAAAAACGCTGAATTCATTTAATTATAAGGTGACGCTTCCGGTCTTGCTTGTGGTTGACATTGCGGAGGCGGATTTTTATGCAGTTTGGGATACAAGATTTGTGATGTTTTGTTTTTTGGTGACGTTGTGCTGTATTTTAGCGATTAGTATGCTTTGTCTCTTTTTTGTAAAGGATAAGTCCATAAAGGGCGAGTTTATACAGGCGTCCTATCGTGGCAGTGCGGCGGTGCTTGGTGTGGCGTTCATGCAGAATATTTACGGGACGAGTGCGATTGCTCCGCTGATGATTTTGGCGACGGTTCCTCTGTATAATGTGGCGGCGGTCGTGATTTTGAGCGTTACATCTCCGGAAAGCGGTGGTTTTGATAGGGACAGTCTGAAAAAGTCTCTAAAGGGAATTGCGACTAATCCGATTATTTGGGGGATTTTGACTGGAATGATTATTTCGGTTGCAAGAATGAAACTGCCGTTTATCATTAACAAGACACTGCGTAACTTTTCTGTGCTTGCGACGCCGCTCGCGTTGATTGGACTGGGTGCGGGATTCGAAGGGAAAAAGGCGCTTGCAAAGATAAAGCCGACGCTTGCTGGTACGCTGATGAAACTTTTTGTAATGCCGGCAGTCTTTCTTCCGCTTGCGGCGGCGATGGGATTTCGCAATGAAAAAATGGTTGCGATACTGATTATGCTTGGTGCGCCGACAACGGTGAGCTGCTATATTATGTCAAGGAATATGGGGCATGAGGGTGTGCTTTCGTCAAGCTGTGTGGTGTCAACAACTTTTTTAAGCTCTGTTTTCATTACGCTTTGGCTGTATCTTTTGAAGAATTATAGGTTGATTTGACAAATTATTTGTAGTTGCAGCGAACGAAAAATAGTCTGCACTTTTCTTGAAATTGCCATATAGTTATAGTAATCTGATAATTGTTATGGTGAATAAATTTTAAAAGATTATTTTGGATTGAGGAATTTTATGGAAAAAACGGATTTCGAAAGAACAGCAATGCGGGTGTCCTTTGTGAGCATTGCGATTAATATTATTTTGTCTGTGTTTAAGCTGGTTGCGGGAATTGCAGCGCATTCGGCGGCGATGATAAGTGATGCGGTTCATTCGGCGTCGGATGTGTTCAGCACCATTGTGGTGATTATTGGAATTAAGATTTCGAGTAAAGCTTCGGATAAGAATCATCCTTATGGGCATGAACGCTTGGAGTGCGTGGCGGCAATTGTGCTATCGACAATTCTTGCAGTGACGGGGCTTGGGATTGGATATACGGCAGTAACAAAAATGGCGTCGGGGAATTTTGACGCGCTTGTTGTTCCGGGAATGTTGGCGCTTGTAGCAGCGATTTTTTCCATTGCTATGAAGGAAGGGATGTATTGGTATACATGGCTGAATGCAAAGCGGATTGACTCAAGTGCGCTGATGGCGGACGCGTGGCATCACCGTTCGGATGCGCTTTCTTCTGTGGGCGCGTTGGTTGGTATCGGGGGTGCGATGCTCGGATATCCGATTTTGGACACGGTGGCAAGTTTTGTGATTTGTTTTTTTATTGAGAAGGCGGCGTATGATATTTTTAGGGATGCAGTGGATAAAATGGTCGATAAAGCCTGTGATGATGAGATGGAGGACGCATTAAAAAAATGCGCGCTTTCGCAGGAAGGCGTGCTGGGAGTTGATTTGCTGCGCACAAGAGTGTTTGGCAACAAAATCTATGTAGACATCGAAATCAGCGCGGATGCAAATGAGTCCTTAAAAGAGGCGCACAGCATCGCGGAAAAGGTTCACGAGTCGATTGAGGAGAACTTTACAAAGGTAAAGCATATCATGGTACATGTCAATCCCATAGAGTAATCAGTCTGTTTCAACCCATTTATCAACGTGGGAAGAAAGCGTGTCAAATTTATCTTCATAAATGAGGTCTAAGAGCTTGCCGAGTCTCGATAATGCCTGTATCACGGCTTCGGGTTCGCACAGCTCTTTTTTTAATGCAACGGAAAGCTCTTCAATATCAAGCACTTTCACATATCCGTCAGGATAGATTACGACATCTGCAAGCAAATCCGTAACAATCAGCGAATTTTGGGTTTCATCGTAAGTATAATCAACGATGTCGCAATACCAGTACAGAAGAGAATCATCCTCGCGGTAAAATTTGCTCACTTTGTATCCAGTTTTTAAAAAGTAGCAGGAATATCCATGATGGAAATCGCGGCGAGGTTTTAAGGTTTTCCATTTTGTAATAATAATTTCATCGTTTGCTTCTAATATGACATCATCTTTTAATAAAATACACTCATCGGGAATAATGCGCTTTCGGTAAATTTTTAAAGTTTCCATAAAAATCCCCCCTTTTTTTTATTCTACCTTTTTTTTATGTTGTATTCAATAGGTTTACAGTGCGTTAATAAATTAACATAACGCGGAAGTGGGATAAATAGTAACAGTTCAGCCTGGGACTTTGCATTTACTGCAAAGCCCGTGAACAGTGTAGTGATGGAGATGCATCAAGTCACTGCGAAGCAGTTTTGCATGGCTTGATGCTTGAAACAGGAAGCCGAAAGCTGATCTGTTACAATAAATAGTACAAAAAAACTGACATTTACTAGACAGAAATGGTAATTTTTTGTATAATTATTAAAGGTATTTTAAGGTTGGATAATTTCTTGACGGTAATGGCATATGGAGGCGCACAAATGGGAAGAAATAAAAAGTATAAAAGGTCAGTGTATCAATCGCTGGCGGTAATTACCCAGTTTGGCATTAATATGCTTGTTCCAATCTTTTTATGCTCGTTCGCGGGACTGTTTTTGGATCGAAAACTTGGTACCGCGTATTGGTTTGTTTTATTGTTCTTTGTCGGGGCGCTTGCAGGGTTCCGGAATATTTTTATATTGGCAAAGAAGATTTATGAGGGAGACAGTTCGGATGAAGACAGGCATTAGCAGACTAAGGGAAATTAACAGTGCATTGCCGGGATTGCTTTTCGGCATTGTCTTATTTGGTATGCTGTGTCAGGCTGCGGGCTTTTTTCTTGTAAGCGATAAGGCAGACTTCAGTATCGGGCTCTGGATTGGAGTCTGTACTGCAATATTTATGGCTTTTCACATGGCGGTTACATTGAACGCGACGGTGGAAAGAGATGTAAAGGGGGCGCAGGCGGCAGCAACAAGACAAAATATAATCCGATACCTTGTGGTAGTGGTTGTATTTGCGATATTGATGGTAACAAGGATTGGAAATCCACTGGCTGCATTTGCGGGCGTTATGGGTTTAAAGGTTTCCGCTTATGTGCAGCCGATGCTCTTGAAAAAAATACGCAGAGCAGATGCTTCGAACGAAAGCATCACAGATGTAATTCCAAACGAAAAAACTGAATAGGGAAAAGTAGTAAGAATTATTATGAAACGAGGAGGTGAGTGTATGGGAGCAGAACTTTTGTTATCCGGCGCCGATGACATTGACTTTATGATACACGGTGTGTTTCAATATGAGCTGTTTGGTCAGAAGCTGTGGATAACAACAACGCATGTATGCCTGTTTATCGTGATGGCAATTATTATTATCTTCTGCCTGTGCGCTAACAGGGCAATCAAGCGTGCAACGGAGGTTCCCGGAACATTCCAAAACGTCGTAGAGCTTGTGGTTGAGATGCTTGACAACATGATACACGGTGTTATGGGAAAGAACGCAGCGCCGTTTGCCAATTATATCGGTACGCTGTTTATCTTTATCCTGTTGAGCAACATCTCAGGTCTGTTCGGATTACGGCCGCCGACGGCTGACTACGGTGTTACATTTGCGCTCGGTATCATAACGTTCACTTTGATTACCTTTAACAAATTTAAGTATCAGAAGGTTAGCGGTGTAATCAAGGGACTTTGCGATCCGTGGCCAATTTGGGCGCCTATTAATATCATTGGTGATATTGCGGTTCCCATTTCCCTGTCACTTCGTTTGTTTGCAAACGTTCTGTCAGGAACAGTAATGATGGCGTTGCTCTATGGTCTGCTTGGTTTTATCGCCACGGCTTGGCCTGCGGCACTGCATGTATATTTTGACTTGTTCTCAGGAGCAATTCAGACATATGTATTTGCAATGCTGACGATGACGTATATCAACAATGCAATTGAAGGATAGTTTATTTTATTAGGAGGAAATCATCATGGAATTTAATTCAAACTTTATATTAGGTTGTTCGGCAATCGGTGCAGGTCTTGCAGTTATTGCAGGTATCGGACCGGGTGTAGGACAGGGTATCGCGGCAGGACACGCAGCAGCAGCTGTTGGCAGAAATCCGGGCGCTAAGTCAGACGTAACTTCAACGATGTTACTTGGTCAGGCGGTTGCCGAGACAACAGGTCTCTATGGTCTGCTTGTAGCGATGCTGTTACTGTTCGTAAA
>CAJUJG010000098.1 GCA_910586715.1 uncultured Lachnospiraceae bacterium | reverse complement strand
TGTCTATTTCTATCGTCATTTGTCAGTCTTTACCGATTATAGCAGAAAAGAGCTGACCTATCCAATAAAATAACATTTGTTTATTTCTTATAGTAGGTTTGCCGTTCAAAGAAATCTTTTATGGTGTCTATTTTTCTTGTAAATGCCTGTCATTCCCCACCGACCATGCTGTTACTGAATTGCGGAATACCTTGATTTTATTGATGTATCGCTCCGCATGGTCTTCTTCCTAAGAATATCCGTGTGCAATCGAGTAGAAGAACGTCCTTCCCCACTACTCGCAGCGCGCCCAGTGCGCCGCTTCAGCGGCATACTTCCTCTGCACTGGGCTACGCATAAAAAAGAAAACCGCGCGGCTGCACGGTTTTCTTTTTATTTCTTCTATTCTTTCCAAATAAGTTTTCTCCACTGTTCAATCTGCTCTTCCGTCATAAATCCGTTAGATGTACCGACAAAGCTGATTTTATAGGACACAAACAACAGCGCATTTTTAATTGCATCCCTCGCATCCTTTGTCTTCATATAATAATGCAGGAAAGAAGAAAACATCGCATTTCCTGCTCCTACCGTATTTACGACCTCATATGTTTTCACAGGCTTATATTCAATCACGCTGTTGTCCTCTCTCAGGTAGAGAATAACACCCTTTGCTCCCAATCCCATAATAATGATTTCAGGATCATACTTTTTCTTACATTCATTAATGCAGTCGTACGGATCGCTTTCCAAATCATCGTCGCTTATGTACACAATGTCTGCCGCCGCCAAAAAATCCTCTTTGTTTGCAATCTTCTCCGCGCGCATGCTTCTCACATTCAATGCAATCGGTTTATTGTATTTCTTTGCAAGCCCTAATACCGGACGGCAGAAGTTACAGTTTGAAATCAGCACCATATCCTTGTCCTGAATTTGACGTTCAAACAAATCAATATCATATTCCACGGTTCTGATGTCCTTTACATCCTCAAAAATCTGCTTTTTGCCGCTTGTTTTGTAGAGCACTACCGCTGTCGGCATACCATCCAGTTTTTGCAATACATACTCCGTACTCAGATTCACCTCGTTTTCTTCCAAATATGCATGAATCTGCGTCCTTGACATGTTTTTTGCCACCATGCTCATAAAGTCCACTTCATCCCCGAGCCAACGCAGCGCCATCGCCTCATTAAATCCGGCACCGCCAATATCCGTGTTGATCGTCTCCGGTATACTTTCAAACTCCTTATATGGCAATGGAAGGTCATCCACCTTTACAATTGTCTCAAACTGAACAAAACCTGCTACCATAAATTTACTCATTCCGCATCACCATCCTTTCAGAAGCTGACAGCAATCTGCAGCCTCTTGTTATATACATTATAACATATTCCGTGAAAATTTAATATATTTTCAATATGTTTTCTCAAAATTCACGCTTTGGCGTTTCGCTTATTTTCTATCTCGCCGATCCTTGAACCATATCACGCATCAACTCAATACACGCCTTTATTTCCCGGTATACAATATCCGGTGCGTCTTCTTGTTTATCCCAAATGATTCCGTCAATACTGTAACTTAGCATTTTCTTAATACGGTCACGCTTTGCCCTGTCAAATACTTTTTCTATTTCCGTGCCTTTTAACAGATTATCCATCCGTTCTCTGTAAATCTGCCTTACTTCTGCTGTCTTTTGTATAATTCCTTCATCGCTCTCATATTCCGCTGTCTTCAAAAATCTTGACATATATGGGTAGTTTTTTCTAATCCGCGCTTTTGCCTGCTCAACCTGAAGCATCATATTGAAGTAATTTGTTTCACTCTCGTCAACTAATGTGGAAAGTTCAAGCAGCATATACTTTACGCTATAATCATACACAAATGTATAAATACCTTCTTTCGAACCAAAATAGTGAAACCAAAGCCCCTTACTTACACCAACCGCCTTTACCATATCATCCGTAGTGGCATGCTTATATCCGTTTTTTGCAAATACTTCAAGCGCTCCGTTTATCATTCTGTCCTGCTTTTCCCTTGCAAGATCAAAAAATTTCTCGTTCATTCAAACCTCCGTTTTTACACCATTGACTTTATCAGTCGATTACTATTTATCTTAACATACTCACACTGAGGTTTCAAGAAATAAATTCCGAAAAAGAAATTTTTCAAAATTTTATAAAACAGCTGCTGCCCCCGCTATAAATATATTGTCTGTCCGTATAAAAAATAAGTCCTGCGGCTATAATGAAAAAAAAACTTTATTTCATTGCCATAATTTGTTATAATAAGTGGAATATATTTGTTGTATATAAATTTGGAGGTGACTTCATGAATTATGGGAAAAAAGGAATTTCAAAAATCCAGAAATCCCTGACTTCAAAAAAAATAAAGCTAAAAAAAATGATTATTGTCACAACGCTTAAGCTTGTACTGGTTGCCGCACTTTCCACGGCAGTTATCGGAATCTGCCTTGGTCTTGGCATGTTTAAAGGAATTCTCTCGTCGGTTCCTGATATTGACCCTGTGTCTGTTTTGCCGACCGGCTATGCTACGGTCGTCTACGACGCAAAAGGCAACGATATTGCCAAGCTTGTGGCTGCAAACTCAAACAGAAGCTATGAAGATATGTCAAAAATTCCGCAGTATCTTTCCGATGCCTTTGTTGCAATTGAGGATGAACGTTTCTATATCCACAAAGGAATTGACTTAAAAGGCATGGTACGTTCTGGTTTTCAATTTATCAAAACCAAAGGAAAATCTGCACAGGGTGCGTCAACCATTACACAGCAGCTGATTAAAAATGCTGTATTTGATGACTGGGTAAATGAGAACACCATTCAAAAAATCAAGCGAAAAATACAGGAACAGTCCCTTGCCATGGAGCTTGAGAAGGAAATGCCCAAAGAAAAGATTTTGGAAATTTATATGAACACCATAAATCTTGGGCAAAATACGCTAGGCGTAAAAGCTGCTGCGATGCGCTATTTCAACAAACAGCCTTATCAGCTTACCCTTTCAGAATGCGCCACAATTGCCGCCATTACGCAAAATCCTTCAAAATACAACCCAATCTCCCATCCTGAAGAAAATGTCAAAAGACGTCAGGCTGTACTGGATAAAATGAAGGAACTGGGTTATATCACACAGGCGGAATACGACGAAGCGGTTGCGGATGATGTATACAGCAGGATTGCTGCCGTAAATGAGGAAAGTGACGCCAATTCAGTCTATACATACTTTGTAGACGAAGTGACTGAGCAGGTACTTGCCGATCTCATTGAAATCAAAGGATTTAACGAAACACAGGCATATAAGTTATTATACAGCGGAGGCTTAAGCATTTATACCACACAGGACCCCGACATTCAGGCAATCTGCGACGAAATATACGGGGACGAAGAAAATTATCCGGAAAATGCCAAGTGGTATTTAAATTATGTACTTACGATTGAAAAAGCAAACGGTGAAAAAGAAAATCACAGCACGGAAATGTTCAAGGCATACTACAAAGAACAAAACGCCGGATTTAATCTCCTGTACGACTCAAAGGAAGAGGCTTATGAAGCCATTGAGGCGTACAAGGACGCAGTGATGTCAGACGGAGACAAGGTAGACGGCGAACGTGTAACACTCACACCGCAGCCACAGGTTTCCATTACGATTGAGGACCAGTCAACAGGATATGTTGTCGCAATGGTCGGCGGACGCGGCGCTAAAGAGGCAAGCCGTACCTTAAACCGCGCCTCCAACACAACCCGTCAGCCAGGTTCTACTTTTAAAGTTGTTTCTACCTATGCACCTGCTTTGGACAGCGCCGGACTTACGCTTGCAGATGTACAAAATGACGCCCCATTCAACTATGCAAGCGGGCGCCCCGTCAGAAACTGGTGGGGAAGTTCCTACAGAGGTCTGTTAAGTCTGCGCTACGGTATTGCACAGTCCGCAAATATTGTAGCAGTCAAGACACTCACACAGATTTCAGCGCAGCTTGGTTTTGACTATCTCCAAAATTTCGGCTTTACGACACTTGTTGACAAGCGCGTGGAAAGCGATGGAACAATCGTTTCCGACATTGGTCAGCCACTCGCGCTTGGAGGTATCACGGACGGTGTTACGAACATGGAGCTCAACGCCGCCTATGCTGCAATCGCAAATAACGGCACCTACATTAAACCTAAGCTCTATACAAAAATTGTTGACCACGACGGAAATGTGCTAATTGACAATACTGCTCCCGAGTCGACACAGGTTATCAAGGAATCAACTGCATGGCTGCTCACAAATGCGATGGTATCTGTTGTCACCTCCGGTACCGGCGGCTCTGTAAACTTCGGAAATATGGCGATTGCCGGGAAAACAGGTACAACCTCCGATTACAAGGATGTATGGTTTTCAGGCTTTACACCGTACTATACTGCCACCACATGGACAGGCTATGACAACAATGTTAACATGACCTCTTCTGCGGAGAAAAACCTTTCGAAAAAGATGTGGAAAGCAGTCATGTCAAAAATACATGAAAATCTTGAGTATAAAGCCTTCCCTATGGCAAATGGCATTGTAACAGCCAAGGTATGTTCGAAATCAGGAAGGCTTCCAATTGCCGGTGTCTGCGATGGAGGCATTGTGACGGAATATTTTGCGGAAGGAACGGTTCCTACAGGATATTGCGACGTACATTCTTTCTCGAATGTATGTACTTACTCCGGTTTGACTGCGACAGAGGAATGCCCGTTTAAAAGCGCTTCCATTGTAGAAAATATCCCTGCAAGACTACAGGACAACAACCTTGCAAGCGCATTGAACGCAACACAGGAAACAGCCCCCAATGCAGAAGTCAACACACAGTTATGTCCTCATACAGCCGCTTTCTTTGCACTGCCAAACGCACAGGAAGTATTACAGCAGCAAATGCTTGAAATGCAGTTAAGGGCAAATCCTGCTGCTGCCGAGGCAGCGGCGGCAAGCGCTCCGCTTCCGGCTTCGGATACGGATTAAAAATACAGATTAAAGATAACAGCAAAACAACCGCCGCCATTGATGTTTTCATCATGGCGTGCGGTTGTTTTTTCCTGAACGGAACTAGAACACCGGTTAACCCTCTGATGATGTTACAACAAGGTCTGACCACATCAGTATTTCAGTGAACATGATTCAGATACTGTCCTATTTTAAAGATATGTAACACAAAAAAGCCTAGAAAGTCTAGGCTTTTTACAAGCTGCTAACGGGAATCGGACCCGTGACCTCCGCACTACCAATGCGACGCACT
>CAJUJG010000097.1 GCA_910586715.1 uncultured Lachnospiraceae bacterium | reverse complement strand
TGGATGTGTATGTAAAAGATGAGAAAGAAGTTGTTTACGACATAGAAATGCAGGTCAGCGATACAAAAGAGCTTCCTAAAAGAAGCCGGTATTATCAGAGTATGCTTGACCTGCAGTTAATTGATAAGGGGCAGTTTTATGATGCGTTAAAGAGAAGCTACGTCATATTTATCTGTCCGTTTGATTTATATGGGAAAGGGCGGCATATTTATACTTTTGAAAATATCTGTAAGGAAGATGGCAGTATTTTTATGGGGGATGAGACGGTAAAGATATTTCTCAATGCAAAAGGAACATTGGATGATGTCAGTGATAAGTTAAAAGCATTTCTGGATTATGTGGCAGGGAAGAAGCCGAAAGATGCCTATGTAGAGAAGCTGGAAGAAGCAGTAAAGGAAGCAAAGAAGAATAGGGAATGGAGGCATGAGTATATGACATTGCTAATGCGTGACCAAGAGAATGTAAAAATTGGAGAAAAACGTGGAGAAGAAAAAATGCTTTTGCTAATGGAAAGATTGATAGAAGATAAGCGTTTTGACGATATTGCGAAAATAAAGGCAGATAATGGCTATCGGCAGAAACTTTATTTGGAGTATCATATCATTTAAAAGCAGGACATCACAGGGCAGAAAATTTAAAAGGTTTTCTGTCCGTAATAATATTACGAAATTTTTGCAGTTAGATATGTTATGGAGAGCCGTATCATAAGTAAGTGCGAAAAATGAACAGACGCAGCATCGTTTGGAATAAGGTGAAACAAAAAGATATGTGGTGAAAAATGAATTTGCTTTTTATATGCAGCCAAAATAAGAGGCGCAGCTTAACCGCTGAGAAGATTTTTAACGGATATAACGGACATAAGGCGTATTCTGCAGGAACAGAATCAAACTCCAGAATTAAGGTTACTCCCGGATTGCTGAAACAAGCCGATATTATTTTTTGTATGGAAAAAAAGCACGTGCGAAGAATAAGGGAGAAGTATCCGGATATTGTTGACGGTAAAAAATTGATCTGCCTTAACATTCATGATGATTATGAATTTATGGACAGGGAATTACAGGAATTGCTTGAAAGCTATGTTTATGAATACATTTCGTGAGAGTATGCAAGTGGGATATTGCTGGGTAAAAGATTGCCTTTGCGGTAAAAAAGGACGAAGATCCATGCTCATGTGCGGTGTGGCTGTCATGGTGGGTATTTGGCTGCTTCTGTGCGCTTCCTTGCGCCTTGCCGTGCGCGAGCCTTCCTTGCCGGAAGAGGACTGCATGATGTATTATATTGTAAATGCAGACGGTATGAAGGGATTGGGGCATAGTATTTTGCTCCTTGTGGATGAACAAGGGATTGGGACAGTATTTAGTTTCAATGGAATGCAGACTTCCTTGGGAGAAAGTCTTTTTGGAAAAAGCGGGATTGGGAAATTGAGTACAGGAACGATGACCGCGGAAGAAACCGAAATCTTTTTGCAGACAGGAGATTTGGGAATAGACGGGGATCAGCTTACGGATAATTATGATATGGCTTTATACAGACCGATTATGGCAGAGGAATATCAGGTTATCTTAGAGCAGACAATTCCGTATTTGAATGCAGAACATCAGTTTAAAACATTGTATGAAAAATGGGCTGAGGAGGAAGACGCTGGTAGAAGGGCAGAATATGAACGGGCGTTAGAGCAGATGGGGCAGGATCAGAGTCTGCCACTCTATCAGATTTATACCAATAATTGTGACCATGCGGTCAGAACGTTTATTTCCGCGGTTGATTCAATGATGCAGGAATATACGCATTATACGCGGCGTATGACACCAAACGGAAATCTGAAAGCTTTTGGTACAAGGGCAAAAAACTGGGGTGTGATGATGTTGGGGGCGCAGTCCTTTTTGGAGAGGGTATTGATGTTTTTGGTAATTTTTTGAGGAAGGGATATGAGAAGGGGACGAAAAGAAAACCTGACCGCATTATTGATAGGTGTGCTATGTGTTATTGTTAAGGCGGTGTGCAGCGGGGAGGAAGTGCAGTCATCGATAAAGTTTACGGGGGCTATATTACCGGAAGAAAGCCAATCGCACGAAAAAGCACAATCGTCAGAAACGGATACAATAGAGGAGGAAGTTTCCATTATCAGGGAAATTCCTGTTGATTTTCCGTTTGATGAATTGTACCCTTCCAAGCCGTATTCGCTGACGTTGGCTTTGCGTGAGGAGCCTGCCGGGGCGTATGAGCTAAGGCTTTATGATGGGAGTGGGGACGTTTTGCAGCAGATTCCCTGTGCGGCATTAACGGAACCGCTGCAATTTTGTTATGATAGCTTGTCCAGTGTCGCGTACGGACCGGATTTGGAGATTTTCTCTGCGGACAGTGATACAGGATTGTTGTATCCGTGGGAAGGGGAGCAGTTTTCAAAGAAACCGATTCCAATACCGCATTATTCGGAATTGGAAGGCAGTGCGATGCTTGTCGTGGAAGAGGACGATATGCTTCAGACAAAAACGCTGTATCAGTTAAACGAAGGGCAAAAATGTGTGGAACAGGCTAGGAGCTGGCGGCTGCAGAAGGATACAGGAGCGCTTGCAATTCGAAATGAGCTGGATAATCAAGTGGTGTTTCAGGGGACGGCGCTGTTGAATGATGAGGGCGCTCTAGTCAATGAGGCGTATTATCAAATGCTGTTTGCAGATGAACTTTACTGGTGGCATGAGGAACCAAAGGAGACGACGGTTTCGGTATGGTTTGATGAACCGCGGTCGGAGAGCACAGCGGAGTCAGGCAAAACGGAGGCTTTTGAAAACGTACAAAAAGTGGTGTTTGGCAATAACGGACATTCGGCGGAATATGCGGACAGGGAGGCATTTTTATCGGATTGCGGATTTGCGGACAGTGTTCCAATGTATCAGTATTATGACAGGAATGGGAATGTCCAGTTGGAATTGTATCGGGACGAAGCTACAGACCGGTTTTGTGGAATTGTCTATGAAGATTGCTTGAATAGTGAAAAGAAAAAGTGGGCGACGATGTATGGGTTTACCATAAATACTGTTTTGGAACAGGAATGGACAGGAGGGAACTTGCTTTTCGGGAAAAACATTTATGATCGTGATATGGGAGATTATGAGGAAGCAATCGAATACACATCATCCGGACAGCCAAAGCATGTCTGCTATCGGGGAATGACGGAGCGGGAACGGGTGCCCGGGGAGCTGTCGATAGCGCTTGATGCGGTAATGGAAGTCAATTACGTATATCGGGACGACGATACATTGTTTTACAGGGAATACTGGCATGACGGAATGGAATTTGGCACGACGCTTTCTACCCTGCGCAGCTTTTATGACAACAGTGCGAGAGTTGTGTATGAGAGGGGATATATTACGCATGGTGCGTTGGAATACTATTATATCTATGAGGGTGAGGGCAAGAATCCGGCGTATTGTTTGGAGATTGACCATAATCTAGGGTATGCCATTTCAAATATCGTGCGGTATCAGTAGGAGCTTGTTTGCAGGGTGAGGTTACCTGACACTGCGGGCAGGACTACATAAATGAACAAAAATATAGAAAGGATGGGAATTTTCCCAAGGGAGTTTTCCCAAGGGAATTTTCCAAAAAGAAAAGAGATGAAAAAAGAAAAGAACAGAAATTCGTTTTCCGGTTCCATCGGCTTTGTGCTGACGGCGGCGGGAAGCGCGGTGGGTTTGGGAAATATTTGGCGGTTTCCGTATTTGGCGGCAAAAGACGGCGGCGGACTTTTTTTGGTGATTTATCTGATTTTGGCGGTTACTTTTGGATTTACGCTGCTTACGACAGAGATTGCAATCGGCAGGAAGACGAAGCAGAGTCCGCTTACGGCATATGGCAGGATGAAACCAAAGTGGGGCTTTGTTGGCGTGCTGGCATGTCTTGTGCCGGTTATTATAATGCCGTACTACTGTGTAATCGGCGGCTGGGTAGTAAAATATTTTTTGGCATATCTGACCGGCAGTGGAGGAAATACGGCGCAGGACAGCTATTTTACCGGATTTATTACGGGAGAGTGGCAGCCTGTCGTGCTTATGGCAGTGTTCCTGTTTATGGTGGCGTTTGTTATCTTTCGGGGTGTCAATAAGGGAATCGAGATGCTTTCCAAGGTGCTGATGCCGATTTTGCTGCTGCTTGTTGTCGGGATTGCGGTCTTTTCGCTGACCATTCATCATACGGATGATGCGGGTATGACAAGGACAGGCATGGAAGGCTTAAAAATTTATGTGATTCCGAATTTGGAGGGCATGACGGTACAGGGATTTTTCACGGTGCTGCTGGATGCGATGGGGCAGCTGTTTTTCAGCCTTAGTGTTGCGATGGGCATTATGGTTGCGTACGGTTCGTATGTTAAGGACGATGACAATTTGGTAAAATCGATTAATCAGATTGAGGTGTTTGATACGGCGGTTGCGTTTTTGGCAGGCGTTATGATTATTCCTGCGGTATTTACGTTTATGGGCAGGGAAGGAATGGCGGCGTCGGGACCAAGCCTGATGTTTGTCTCGCTGCCGAAGGTTTTTGACGCGATGGGAAAAATCGGAAATTTGGTAGGATGCCTCTTTTTTGCAATGGTGCTGTTTGCTGCATTGACGAGTGCCGTGTCGATTATGGAGGCGGTTGTATCGAGCTTTATGGATAAATTTCATATGTCGCGCAGGCGGGCAACCGTGCTGGAGACGGCGATTGCGCTTGTAGGCGGAATTGTTGTGTGTCTTGGGTATAACAAGTGGTATTTTGAAATAGAGCTGCCAAACGGAGCGGCTGCGCAGATATTGGACATTATGGATTATATCAGCAATAATTTACTGATGCCGCTGGTGGCAATCAGTACATGTCTGCTGATTGGATGGGTGTTGAAGCCGTCGTCAGTTATTGGGGAAGTGGAAAAGTCCGGCTGTAAATTTGGCAGACGCAAATTGTATATTGTGATGATTCGTTATATTGCGCCGGTGCTGCTGGTGATTTTGCTGCTGAAATCTTTAGGGATTTTAACGATTATCTAAGTTTGTGACACGTGTGTCAGAAAAAAGCGGTTTATCAAGGGAATAGTAACGTGTTATCCGACATAAAATGAAGTATAGAAAACCTATACTTCATTTTTGTCCGATAGTGATGCTTGGTGGAGCCGATATGAATAAACGAGATGTGTTCAAACAGGATATGATGAGTGCGGGAGAACGCTTTGCGGATGCCTTTTCACTGCCCAAGGATATGGTGGTGAATGCGACGCTGATCCATATGATTGGAAAATC
>CAJUJG010000096.1 GCA_910586715.1 uncultured Lachnospiraceae bacterium | reverse complement strand
CCTCAATCATTTTCGCAATCACTCTATCAGACATATCATCATCTTCAATCAATAATACTGTTTGACGAACCCTATTAATTATCATATAGTCATCTTCCACCCTTAGCAATACATAATCCCCTTTGTCTTCATTCCACAAATTTTCGTAATCTGATATATCCATTATATCCTTGTCTCCTCTTTACATTTGCTCAAATTGATGTTAAGTACCTAACCCGTAAATTTATTCATACTTTACTTATCCTTATTTTGATATTCCTTCCTTTTTTCATGCGTCATAATATCCGCAAGTCTGGTCGGCAACGGTATATGCCCTTCTTTCGTGGTCAGATAGTTCGCGAGCTCCGTTGCCGTATCCAAGTCAACCGCATTCCCGATTGACACAAAAATAGGCTTTACATTCACATGTGTCCGCAGCGCCCGCCCGTAAATTTCACCATTGATTTCAATATCCGTAAACGCGCCCTTTTTATTTTCAGGCATGTCAAAATCCACGTCCGCTATTTTATAGTAACTCTTTGCAACGCCAACAGTTGGTTTCCCAAGCAGAATCCCCGCGTGCGTTGCCAGTCCCATATGCCTTGGGTGCAGATACCCGTTCCCGTCAAAAAAAACAACGTCAGGCGTTGTCTTTACCTGCCCGTACGTGTCCATAAACAGCGGAATCTCCCGAAATGCCAAACAGCCGGGGATATATGGCACACTGATAAAATCCCTGCGGGAAACCTTCTCAAGAATCTCAAAGGTATCATAATCCACCACTACAATACAGCAGACCGCACACTCCCTTCCATTATCTTTCCAGTATGCCAAATCCACCCCCGCAACCGTCTTAACCTGACGCAAGTCAACCGTATTTTCCCGTACAATCCCTTTTCCCAATTCTATTTGCTCTTTGATATACTCCTGCTCTGTCATGGCATCACACACCTTTTTCATCATCCAAACACTGTATCGGATATATCGGCATTCCATATTCCATCGGTTTACCATATTTTAATATTTCTTCATTTAATTTTTTTAGATTATATTTCTCTCTCATTGCTGGAATCTTTTCTTTTATTCTTGAAGTATCAATCCCCAAAATATAAAACGGCTCTGACAGATAAAATTCCTCTGTTAATTTGCCTGTTTCATCATAAGAGCAATAATCTATAGGTAAATTATCAATATTGATTGAAATTGACGCAATCCTTCCATTTCTATGATATTCAAATCCTAATCCGTTAATTTTATTATGCCTCATTTCCTTAACAGATTCCAGCATACCATATATATCATCATATTCTTTTCTAAGTCCTTCTCCAAAACCATTAACAACATCCTCCTCCCAACTTAATCTGCCATTCCAATATTCTTCTACATGTCCTGTATAAGGTTGTGTACATTCTTTATCTGTATAATAAATTGAGTAAATATCATAATCATCTTTTTCGTATAGATTCTTTGTATTCATTCTTTTCACCTCGTTTTAAATTTCATGCAATTTGAGACTGTAGCTGTCATTTCCTATAAATCACAATCATTATAGGCTTTCAACTACAGTCTCTCTTACTCATTGATACACTCTTGAATCCAGCTAATCTATTTATGTCTTATGACATGAATACCATCTGTAATTACTTTGCAATTTTCACATCTATCCTTGGGAATTAAACCCTCTCCTTTAAAGAATTTTATCATGTCTATATTATACAAAAACAGATCAGATATGGTCATTTCATCAACTGTCATTCCTGCTTCTTCTCTTGCCTTTAAAGCTAAATCCAATGCCCTAACTTCAGAATGAGCAGCTAATCTTATGTCATGATTAGGTGGCAAATTATTCACTAATCCATTATCAATAGCCTCTTTATATAGATTTGTTCTAAACTGGATTATATTATGTGCTTCTTCTTCCAGCCATTTCTTATAAGCCTTTAGCGCCTTATCATTTCCACTTTTATAATTCATTCCATAATAAAACTGTTTTAATTTAGGATCATATATTGTTGAAAAACATGGGCCTATTTCTTTTTTAGAATTAGTTTTTACTATATATGGTACTCTTCTATTTGCAGCATGAATAACATAATTCTCAATTTTCTGTATACTTCTTCGCTCTACGCCCTGCTTCAGCGCCTCAACAGCCTTGCCAGCCCCATAGAAAGACGCACTCGCCAGTCCGCCCATCACTGCACCTGCAACGACATCCCTGACAAAGCTTTTAATCCTAAACCTGTCATTCGGGCGTGCGATGTGTGTGCGGTATATGCGGTTTCTGCTGCTTCTCCGCTTCGGATTGCGCATTCCCTTGAGCGGTTTCGGTTTTCCGCAGTGCGACTGCGGGCTCCTGCTTCCTGTCGGTCTCGGGTTTCTGCTGTTCCACGGGTTCTTGTTCTTCTTATTCCATGTATTCCGTCTTCTTGTGGTTCTCAGCTTCTGTCGTTTTCTTGCGTTGTAAGCATTGCGCAGCCTGTTGTCGAGCGCGTCGGCGATATTGTAAGCTCCGCCCTTGACTGCACCCTCAAGCGCACCCCTCATAAAGGCGTTCTTTACATTTTTCAAAGGACTTGTGCCATACAGCCTTCCGCCTGCCGCATTGAATGCCCCGTCAACTGCCGCGCGTACGGGCGCTATGCGTGCCCCGCTGATCTTCTGCTCCGCAAGGCTTCCTGCCATTCCTGCCGCAAAGTCCACGCCGAACGCCAGCGGGATTCCTGCTCCCGAGCCGATGAGTGCGCCTCTTGCCGCACCGACGATTGCGCCGTTTGCCGCCGCCCCCCATGCTTTCCTTGCATTGAAACCGTGTCCTTCCGCCATCTGTGACAGCGCCGAGCCTGCGAATCCAAACGCGCCGCCGATGACTGCGCCCGCGATTCCGCCGATGACGACGTTTGCGACCTCGCCTGTCGGGTCGGTTTGGTTTGCAGGGTCATTATCACAGTACGCGTACCCGTTCAGCCCCCTCTTTACAGGATCAATTCCGAGCATTCTTCCCTGTGACGGGTCATACATTCTCGCATGTGCGAAGTGTTTGCCCAATACGGAGTCGTAATCATACGTCGTAAAACGGAGCCCTGACGCAATACCGGTGTCATCACATACCGTCTTCGGCATTCCCCATATGTGACAGCACCGAACCTACGAAGGTGAATATCAAACCATATAATTGTCATCACAAATTAACACCATACAGCTACTATATTGTATTACTATGTACTTTTACCCAATATCATCATTTATTTTTTGCAACCTTTGTACTTCAATTTTTAAACCCAATTCTTTAGCCTTTTCTGCAATATCTACAGCTTCAGCATAACCCATTGTAATAAGCTCCCATTCATCTTCTTTTTCTTTCGCTCTAGTAAATAATTCCCGTATAGAGTATTTTTTTAAATCGGAACATAATTTTCTTAATTGCATTATTTGTTCATTTTTTGAAATATCTTTTCTCCATCGCACTATCAATTTAGCATATCCCCTTTCAGTCAAAAAACTATAAAGGTCTGCAAAAGAAGGCTCTGGGAGCGCTTCATCTATCTCATATAAAAGCTTATTGTTATCTTTCATACCATACCTCTACTTCTTAAAAACAAATTTTTTCTACACACATCTCCGAAAATTTCATAACATTTGAAGCAAACACTCTACTATTTTACGTAAAGTGTTTGCCTCTTTTTTTCAACTTTGTACTGTCCACTAATCAATATTATATTTTCAACTACTTATATAACTACTTTAAATATCATGTCATAATTTGTTATTTTAAATGCTTATATGCAGGATGAGTGTTCAATACATTCCAAATTTCAGCAACTTTAAATCTATTTGTTGGCTTCAATACAGCATTTTGCCACATATATGCATTAAATTCATCAGTTTTAGTCAAAACCTTTTTATCAATCCAATGTTTTGTCTCATGAGCCAAAAAAGCTGCTGCCGACTCTGCTGACTGGTAACGCCATTCACCTGTTGGAAGTTTAACTCTTCGATACAATACGATATTTCTCGAATGAGGAAAATAACTACCTCCACGTCCGTCAAAATGAGCCTCTTTTATAACATAAACAACTTTTTTACGTTTTATTAGCTTTGCCGTTGTTGCTCCTTCTACACTGCCACTTTCCCTAAGTGCTTTCATAATACTCATTTCATTCAATCTCGTAGAATCATCTACTTGATGTAAGTAAAGCCCCGCAGGTGTATTTGTTACCCCCCGCTTCAACGCCTCAACAGCCTTGCCAGCCCCGTAGAAAGAGGCACTCGCCAGTCCGCCCATCACTGCACCAGCAACAACATCCCTGACAAAGCTCTTGACCCTGAACCTGTCATCTGGAAGTATATGACGTGTGCGGTATATGCGGTTTCTGCTTTTTCTCCGCTTCGGATTGCGCATTCCCTTGAGCGGTTTCGGTCTTCCGCAGTGCGACTGCGGGCTCCTGCTTCCTGTCGGTCTCGGGTTTCTGCTGTTCCACGGGTTCTTGTTCTTCTTGTTCCATGTATTCCGTCTTCTTGTGGTTCTCAGCTTCTGCCTATTTCTTGCATTGTAAGCGTTACGCAGCCTGTTGTCGAGCACGTCGGCGATGTTGTAGGTTCCGCCTTTGACTGCACCCTCAAGCGCACCCCTTATAAAGGCGTTCCCCGCATTTTTCAAAGGGCTTGTGCCGTACAGCCTTCCGCCTGCCGCATTGAATACCCCGTCAACTGCCGCGCGTACGGGCGCTATGCGTGCGCCGGTTATCTTCTGCTCCGCAAGGCTTCCTGCCATTCCTGCCGCAAAGTCCACGCCGAATGCCAGCGGGATTCCTGCACCCGATGCGATGAGTGCACCCCTTGCCGCTCCGACGATTGCGCCGTTTGCCGCCGCCCCCCATGCTTTCCTTGCATTGAAACCGTGTCCTTCCGCCATCTGTGACAGCGCCGAGCCTGCGAATCCAAACGCGCCGCCGATGACTGCGCCCGCGATTCCGCCGATGACGACGTTTGCGACCTCGCCTGTCGGGTCGGTTTGGTTTGCAGGGTCATTATCACAGTACGCGTACCCGTTCAGCCCCCTCTTTACGGGGTCGATTCCGAGCATCCTTCCCTGTGACGGGTCATACATTCTCGCATGTGCGAAGTGTTTGCCCAGTACAGAATCGTAATCATACGTCGTAAAGCGGAGCCCTGATGCAATACCGGTGTCATCACATACCGTCTTCGGCATTCCCCATATGTCATGGGCTGCATGGTGCCTTATCACGCCCTGCGCGTCTGCTGCAAACAGCGTGCTTCCATACAAGTCATGCTGGAAATAGGTATCCGCCGTCTCTGTGCCTGCCTCCGGCATGAACCGCTGGCTGACGCGTCCGTACCCCTGTCCGTATACCGCGTTGACGGTTCCGACGCCCGAAATCTGCGTCACAAGGTCGTTTTGTATCCCGCCGAGGTAATCGGGCATATACGATGAAGCTGCCGTGCCCGAAGTCTTTTTTACTCTTGCGAGGAGTCCGTTATAAGTATACTCCGATTTTTTACCGCTTACAAGGTTTGTTCCTGAAATCATGCGGTTTGCGGTATCATATGTATAACTCCTTAATACCTGCTCCCCAAGTCTTTCCTCTGTCAAATTTCCGCGCTGGTCATAGAGGTAGCTGTATGTTTCCTCCCCCTGCGTCATTGCGGTGAGCTGGTTCATGGCATTGTACCGGTATGCTGCCGCCGTTATTCCGTCTGCCTGCTTCTGGGTTCTGTTTCCAAGCGCGTCATAGAGATAGCTTTCCGTATTTTCGCCGTCACTGTACGAAACCAGTTGTCCGAGCGCGTCATATGCATAGCTCCTGCTGAAGGCATATTCCGGTACGGCTGATGTGCCCGTATGCGTCTTGATGCGTCCGAGTGCGTCATAGGTAATCTGCTCGTTGGCGCGGGTATCCACGCCGAAAAGGCGTTCCACCGTTACCGGTCTGTTGTTTTTGTCATAGGTGT
>CAJUJG010000095.1 GCA_910586715.1 uncultured Lachnospiraceae bacterium | reverse complement strand
AGTAACGGTTGTAGGTGCGAGACCCCAGTTTATCAAGGCGGCGGCAGTATCGCGCATTATCAGAAACTATGCAGTCGAAGTCCTGGTTCATACAGGGCAGCACTATGATAAGAATATGTCTGATATATTTTTTGACGAGTTGAATATTCCAAAACCGGATTATAATTTGGGTGTGGGGTCTGGTTCCCATGCAAAACAGACTGCGGAAATGCTGGTAAAGCTAGAAGATGTTTATTTAAAAGAAAAGCCGGATTATGTGCTGGTGTATGGGGATACGAATTCTACGTTGGCAGCAGCACTGGCTGCTTCTAAAATACTGGTTCCAGTGATTCATGTAGAAGCAGGGCTGCGCTCCTTTAATATGGCGATGCCCGAAGAACAAAACCGTATATTGACGGATCATATTTCAGAATATTTATTTTGTCCGACATGTACGGCAGTAAAGCATTTGAAAAATGAAAATATAACCCATAATGTTTATCAGATTGGAGATGTGATGTGTGATGCAGTCCATTTTTATTTGGGAAAAATCAAGAATACTGCGGGTAATGAATTTATAAAAAAACTCCGTTTTATATTCCGGTGGGACAAACCATTAAACGAGTGGTATATTGCAACAATACACAGGGCTGAAAATACAAAAGAACATGTGCTGGGCGAAATTCTCAAAGCTTTTGAACGTTTTTCATGTCCTGTTCTTTTTCCGGTTCATCCAAGAATCAGACAATATATAAATCAGTTAATGGAAAGAAACTGTTATGAAAACATATGTTTTATTGAACCGTTAGGATATTTGGAGATGCTGTTCTTTACCAGCAATGCAGTTAAAGTAGTGACGGATTCCGGAGGGTTGCAGAAAGAAGCATATATGATGCACAGGAATGTTGTAACATTAAGAAACCAAACGGAATGGGTGGAAACGCTGGAAGGAAATCATAATATATTATGCACAATTGATCGGGAATGTATTATAGAAGCAGTGCAAAGAACAGATATTGATAAAGAGTTTAATGATTTTTTATACGGTAACGGGGATGCGGCAAAGAAAATGTGTAAACTGCTGTTTGGGGAAAATATGGGGTAAATATATCGACATAATATTTGATTATAGAGGCAGTAAATCATAAAATTGATTTGCTGCTTTTTTCGTGTGGCGAACAACAGGTATAATATGATAAGCAGAGGGAACAATAAAGGAAAGAGATGCAACATAATGCGTATTTTGTTGCATCTCTTTCCTTTATATCTTATATATCGGAACAAAAGTATTTAACTTTAGTCTTATTTTGAAAATATTTTAAATTTTTCGCACAATTTAAAATGAAGTGTGAAAAGATTAAGGAAAAGATAACGCAAAAAAGCCATGACAAACAAAAGTCATAGCAGTGCGGCTGTAGATTTTGCAGTTTGATGATATGGCAGCGCTAGATTCTTATATTTCGGAATACATCATCCTTGTCATCCTGTTCAATGCATAAGTAGCGTTTCGTAATACGGAAAGATGAGTGGTTAAATATTTCCATAATGATTACAGGGTCTGTTCCCTGTTTCCAGGCATGGTAACCGAAGGTCTTGCGCATGGAATGACAGCTTACGTGTTCGCTGAGCCCTGCCGCATGTGCCGCCATACATATGATACGGTATGCCTGAAAGCGTGAAAGCGGCATGCCTTCACTGCGTGGGCTTGGAAAAAGAAAAAGATTGCCATTTCTATACAGCTTCGTTTTTCTCAAAACAGCATGATATTTTGTTAATGTTATGCGCACCTCTTTATTTAGCAGAATCCGGTTTTTTTTACCGGTCTTTTTTTCAATGACAGTGATATGCTCCCGGACTTTTCCATTGCTGTATACATCGCTGTAGGTCAGGTGCAGGATGTCGTTAATTCTAAGCGCTGTGTTAAGACCGATGATGATAATGGCGTGGTTGCGTGGATTCGGCGCTTCTGTTACATAAAAGTCCTTGAATTTTCTTAATGCTTCCCTGTCTCTGATAGGCTGTGTTGTTCCCATAATATCCCTCTTTTCTGGTATTTTGTTCCTTCCAATGTTTAAGGATGACTAAAAACTGTCTGTAATGCAACAAAATACGCAGAAAGTTGCATCCTTCCCAAGCAAATTCTAAAAGCTTCAAAATGCAAGGCGGCATCTGAAAACCAGGTTTTGGGGTTCTCAGAACTGACAAGGAGTACAGGACGGTTCACAGGTTAGAAGGAGTTGGGACAATGCTTAGATTATCAGTACAAAGAAATGAATTTATCATGGTAGGGAAGGACGTTAAGATTACATTTTTGGGAGGCATTAATAATCAGGCGCACATTATGATTGATGCACCCCAGGAGGTCAATATCGCAAGGGGACGCGCGATAGAGAAAAGACAAAAAGAAATGACAAAAAGAAATGATTAAGACGGTAATAACCGGCAAAGGGCATGGTCATGTCCGCGTGCGCATGAGGCTGTCCGCTGTCGGATATTATAAAAGCAAAAAAATTGAATAAGGAACGAGGCGGCGAAACGGATATTTGCCGCGACAGTAAATTGAATACTGGTACATTTCAGTGGGAAATGCGTCAGATTTAGTTAACACATGGAGGTAGATTATTATGGTAGTACAGCACAATTTACAGGCAATGAATTCAAACAGACTTTTGGGCATTACAACGGGAACATTGCAAAAGTCAACAGAGAAGCTTTCCTCAGGTTACAGAATTAACCGTGCGGCAGATAATGCGGCAGGGCTTGCAATCTCAGAAAAAATGAGAAAACAGGTAAGAGGACTTACGCAGGCATCCGCAAACGCGGAAGACGGCATCAGCTCCGTGCAGACGGCGGAAGGCGCGCTTACAGAGATACACGATATGCTGCAGAGAATGAACGAGCTTGCAGTGCAGGCGGCAAATGGCACAAATGCGTCGGATGACCGTTCCTATATACAGGACGAAATAGACCAGCTTTCCCAGGAAATCGACCGTGTAGCGGAAACGACAAAATTCAATGAAACCTATTTGCTTAAGGGCGACAGGCAGGCGGTTAAAGGCTACTCATTCGCTTATAAGACGCTTACAGGTACTGCAGGCACGGATGATGAACTGGCAGTGAATGCGACTGTTAAAGAAGCGACAGACGCCGCAACGGGCATCAAGGTAACATATGATTTTAGCGCGACCACGGTGTCGTCAACATACCAAAATGCACTTGCAAAGGCATTGCGGGACCAGGGTGTAACAGTCACTGTAACAACAGGCAGTACAGGAGCCAATGTTCCGGTTCTTACGTTAAACGGAAGCGATGCAAATGCGACATTTGATGTTGTGAAATCCGCAGATGCAGCCAATACAGCAGGAAATATGTTTGACATCAAGACGGCAAACGGTGATACCGTTGCAACGCTGACAGTAGCCAATTATCTTGCTGCAAACAATGTTATTGCAGGAACGACGACTGCCAATATCACTTCCGATAAGGCTACGGCAGCAGGCGTTAAGGGTGAGAAGTTTGCCCTTTACGACAAAGATGGCAACCGGATTGCAGAGAATGCACTTGGGAAGTATTTCTCAGGCGCTAAAAACACTGCCGGAACTGCGGAAGCGGCAACTGCAAGGGCGGATGCGCCAAGCGTATACGATGCTCTTGGCAACAAATATGTCATTGGAAGCGATGCGTTTAATCAAATCGTGAATGCAATCGCGGCAAACAAAGACCAGACAGCAGCGTTAAAGATGAGCTTTCATGTAGGTGCGGACGGTACATTAAATAACAAAATTAACGTGAGTCTTGATGCGATGAGCGCAAAGGGGCTTGGCGTAAACGGGCTCAAAGTTGACGGTAAAAATGGTGATAATGCCACACAGGCAATTGATACCATTAGTGCGGCGATTAAGAAGGTGTCCACTCAGCGTTCCGCACTTGGTGCGATACAAAACCGCTTAGAGCACACAATCAAGAACCTGGATAATATCGTGGAGAACACGACTGCCGCGGAGTCGGCAATCCGTGATACGGATATGGCATCCGAGATGGTGACATACTCGAACAATAACATTCTTGCACAGGCAGGTCAGTCTATGCTTGCGCAGGCAAACCAGGCAAATCAGGGAGTGCTTTCACTCTTAGGATAACAAAAGGGTAAAGCCAGGGCGGTATTTACGCAGATGGCACCAAACAACAGCCGGGAGCGGACCGGAAGAATCCGGTCCGCAGATTTCCCCAAAACATGGAAACGCTTCTGTAAAGCGGCTATGACAGGTAATAACCGGAGGCAGAACCAATATGCCGGCGGATATTATAGAACAACTGAATATGGAAACTAAAAACAGGCGGTGAAACGGAATTTTGCCGCGGCAGCAAATTGAATGCAGCTTATAAAACCATATAAGGGCATTTGGTTAACACAAGGAGGTAACAGTATGGTAGTACAGCACAATCTACAGGCAATGAATTCAAACAGATTCTTGGGAATCACCCAGGGCACACTTTCCAAATCAACAGAAAAGCTTTCTTCAGGCTACAAGATTAACCGTGCGGCGGATAACGCGGCAGGGCTTGCAATCTCTGAGAAAATGAGAAAACAGGTAAGAGGTCTTACACAGGCGTCTTCAAACGCAGAAGACGGCATCAGTAGTGTACAGACGGCAGAGGGCGCCCTTACGGAAATCCACGATATGCTGCAGAGAATGAATGAGCTTGCAGTGCAGTCGGCAAACGGCACAAACTCATCGGATGACCGTTCTTATATCCAGGATGAAATTGACCAGCTCTCACAGGAAATCGACCGTGTAGCGGAGACGACAAAATTTAATGAGACCTATTTGTTAAAGGGTGACAGGCAGGCGGTTAAGGGGTATTCGTTTGCTTATAAGACGCTTACGGAAGATGCGGCTACAGCATTGGGCGGCGAAGCCATGAAAGGAGCGGCATCAATTAACGGCGGGGCAGCTATGACGGATGCGGCTACAAATCTGTCTCTTGCAGTTGATTTTACAGGCGCTACGGTGTCGTCAACATACCAAAATGCGCTGGCAAAGGCGGTACGTGACCAGGGTGTGACAATTTCCGTAACAACAGGTAAAAGCTCGGCAGCTGCTGATAATGTGGCAGTCCTTACCTTAAACGGCAGTGACGCAAATGCAATGTTTGATGTTGTTAAAGATCCAGCTGATACGACAAACGGAAAGTTTATTATTAAAACAGCGGATGGAAAACAAGTTGCCGCGATGACAGTCACAGGTCATACGGCTGCAGCGATTGTTCCCGGTCAGACCACAGCGAACATTACGGCATCAAAATATACAGTAAAGGCAGCTGCTGTTAAGGGTGAGCGTTTTGCACTCTATGATAAGGACGGTAACCGGATTGCTGAAAACGCTTTGCAAAAGTATTTTTCGGGCGCTGACGATAAGGCGACGGCAAGGGCAGATGCGCCAAGCGTATATGACGCACTTGGCAACAAGTATGTGATTGGAAGTGACGCGTTTAAAGCAATAACAGATGATACAGATGGCATGATTGCGGCAAATCAGGACCAGACTGCGGCGCTGAAGATGAGCTTCCATGTCGGAGCGGACGGCACACTGAACAACAAAATCAACATCAACATTGATGCGATGAGCGCAAAGGGGCTTGGCGTCAACGGACTGAAAGTGGACGGAAATAACGGAAATAATGCTACAAATGCGATTGATACCATCAGCGCGGCAATCAAGAAAGTATCAACACAGCGTTCCGCACTTGGTGCAGTACAGAACCGCTTAGAGCACACAATTAAGAATTTGGATAACATTGTTGAGAACACAACAGCCGCAGAGTCCGCAATCCGCGATACGGATATGGCGTCTGAGATGGTGACATATTCAAACAACAATATCCTCTCACAGGCAGGTCAGTCGATGCTCGCGCAGTCGAACCAGTCAAACCAGGGCGTACTTTCAATCTTGGGATAAGATTTTCTGAGAATAAGATTGGTATTTATTTAACAACTGAATATGGAAACTAAAAACAGGCGGTGAAACGGAATTTTGCCGCGGCA
>CAJUJG010000094.1 GCA_910586715.1 uncultured Lachnospiraceae bacterium | reverse complement strand
GCATACGGCGCTGGATGTCGAATCAAGTGCACCATGCACTGTGGTATCGGGAAATTTATTCGTATGTCGGCGTCATCGAGTGCCTGAGCGGTATGCCGATTGACGTGGAGTTCATAGACTTTGAGCAGATAAAAAATGGCATTGATCCAAAAATCCGCGTCATTATCAATGCCGGAGATGCCTACACCTCATGGAGCGGCGCCGAGAACTGGAAGGATGAACAAGTCGTCTGCGCAATCCGCCGTTTTGTCGATGAGGGCGGCGGCTTTATCGGCGTAGGCGAGCCGAGTGCATACCAGTATCAGGGACGTTATTTCCAGCTCAGCGACGTGCTGGGTGTAGACCGGGAGCTTGGTTTCTCCATGAGTACGGACAAATATAATACGTTAAACAAGGAACACTTTATTTTGGAGGACATTCCCGATGAGATTGATTTCGGCGAGGGAAAGAGCCGTATTTACGCGCAGGGTGAGCATTACCAAATCCTGAATATGGACGTGGGTTACAGCCGCCTGGTCGTGAACGAATACGGCAAGGGCAGAAGCGTCTACTTCACGGGACTTCCTTACTCCCCGCAAAACTGCCGTCTATTGCTGCGCGCGATTTATTTTGCCGCACACCATGAAGAGGAGCTCAAAAAGTACTATGTCTCCAATGTGGATACGGAACTTGCTGTCTTTGAACAGACTGGTAAAATTGCTGTCATCAACAACTCAAAAGAGCCGCAGACGACTGATTTGTATGTGCAGGGCACATTCTTTGCACAACTGGATTTGGCGCCAATGGAACTGCGGTGGATTTCGATGAATGATAAGGAGAAACAATGAATACAGAATATCCGGCTTGTGCCAAAATCGCGGAGGCAATTGCCGCATTTCCCATAGAGACTGCCCAAAACGGCAGTCTCGTGGAATGCATTCCCTACGGAAACGGACACATCAATGACACCTTCCTGCTGCGCTGCGAAACAACAGACAAAATAGAAAAAAAATTTATATTGCAGCGCATGAACCACACTATATTCAAAAATCCGCCGCAACTGATGGAAAACATAGTGCATGTCACACAGTACCTGCGCACAATGATCCTCTCACAAGGCGGCAATCCGGACAGAGAGACGTTGAATGTCCTGCAGACAAGAGACGGTGCAGACTTTTTTTGGGACAGCAGTCAGAATTACTGGCGGGTTTTCCCGTTTATCGAACGCTCTGTATGTCTTGAAAAAGTCGAAAGTGAAAAAGACTTTTATGACAGTGCTGTCACTTTTGGCAATTTCCAAAAACAGTTAGCAGACTTTCCCGTTGAAATACTGCATGAAACCATTCCCAATTTTCACAACACAGCCTCGCGCTTTGCAGACTTCCAAAAGGCGCTTTTGGAGGGAGACAAGACCCGGGCCGCGCTCGCACAGGCTGAGATTACATTTGCCCTTGACCGCAAAGAAGACACCTTTGTCCTGACCAGTCTGCTCGCGGAGGGAGCGCTGCCGCTTCGGGTCACGCACAACGATACCAAATTAAACAATATCCTCTTTGACGCAGACACGCGCGAAGCGCTGTGCATCATTGACCTTGATACGGTTATGCCCGGACTTTCCCTGTACGACTTTGGCGATTCTATCCGATTCGGCGCAAATACCGGTACAGAAGATGAAACAGATTTGACAAAAGTTGGACTGGATTTGTCGCTGTTTGAAGCGTTTACAAAGGGCTATTTGGAGGGCTGCGCAGGAAGTCTTACGGCAAAGGAAATCGAACTGCTCCCTATGGGCGCAAAGCTGATGACCTATGAGTGCGGTATCCGCTTTTTGGCTGATTTTCTGACCGGAGACCACTATTTCAAAATCCACCGAGAACACCATAATCTCGACCGTGCCAGGACACAGTTTCGGCTCGTCGCTGATATGGAAGCCAAATGGGACAAAATGACAGCGATTGTTAAAAAGTACAAGAACCCTTAAATATGAGGGTTCTTTTTACATGATTTTGATTTGTTCTTCATACTATTAGGTAACGGATACTATTTGAGAGGAACCAAACCCTATATGCAAATCTACGTCGTGAAAAAAAATGATACGCTCGACAAGATCGCTGCCGCATTTATGGTCAGCGCAGAGGACATCGCCTATGATAACCAAATTGCCGCACCCTATCCGCTGGCTGTCGGTCAGGCGCTGTTGATACCGACAGAAGATGAAAATGCCCCAAAACGCAAGGTGCGTGTCAATGGCTATGCCTACCCGTATATTCGAACCGATGTTCTTACCGAAACACTGCCCTATCTGACTACACTGTCCGTATTTTCATACGGTTTTACTGCCAACGGAAATCTGATATCGCCCAAAACCGATGACAGCCGTATGATTCAGGACGCATGGACGCAGGGCGCCGAACCCATTTTAGTATTGACGCCCTTTGACCAAACAGGAATGTTCAACAATTATCTCATCAGTGAAATCACCCACAACATGACAGCACAGCAAACCTTAATTGACGAGATGTTTCTTGTGATGGAGGAAAAAGGATTTGCCGGCATTGACTTAGACTTTGAGTATATTCTGCCCGAAGACCGGGTTGCCTACGCAGAGTTTGTCGCAAATGTCAGGGCGCAGGCAGCGCCAAAAGGGCATCCCGTTTCCGTAGCGCTCGCGCCCAAAACTTCTGCAAACCAAAGAGGACTTCTATATGAAGGAAAAGATTATAAACTGCTTGGCGCCGCGGCGGACAGTGTTCTGCTCATGACCTATGAATGGGGCTATACCTATGGTCCTCCTATGGCTGTCGCACCCATCAACAAGGTGCGCGAGGTGGTGGAATATGCAGTCACGGAAATTCCAACCGAAAAGATTGACCTTGGCATTCCCAATTATGGGTATGACTGGACGCTTCCTTTTGTCCAGGGTGTCTCCAAAGCACGCACCATCAGCAATGTGGAAGCGGTGCAGCTTGCCATCGAAAATGATGCGGTAATACAGTTTGACCAAACGGCAATGTCCCCCTATTTTCGCTATGAAAAAGACGGAGTACAGCATGAAGTATGGTTTGAAGATGTGCGCAGCATGAAAGAAAAATTCCAGCTTATCACGGATTACAACCTGCGCGGAATGGGATACTGGCAAATCATGCGGCTGTTCCGCGCAAACTGGCTGCTGCTCGCCGATACCTTTGACATTCACCGGCTCTAAGCAATCAGCCGCGCGGCAGCGACCTCTCTAAGCACAGCGTTCCCCATCCCGCCTGCGAATTTGGACGGTTTGGCGCCCCCGGAAGCACTTTGGTTCCTTTTACCAGCAGCGCCTTAACCCGTTCCCCATACAAAAAACGGTCGTTTCCGCGCACAATCCCCCACTCCATCATCAATGCAGCTGCCCCCGTCACAAACGGCACCGCAAAGGAAGTACCCGACACCTGTTCGTAGCCGCCGTTTGGCATCGGTACCGTAATATTAACTCCCGGAGCCAAAAGCTCCGGTTTTACATCCGCCACAATCTGTCCCTCGCCTACCGTATCACTGCGTCCGCCGTCATAGCGGTAAACATAGCCCCGTCCTGAAAAATCCGCGTAACTGCGCAGAGAAACATCATACGCCCCCACCGTCACCGCCCGTCTTGCCGTGGACGGAATGGTCAGCGTCATTTCCGGCGTCGGCAGAAAAAAACCTGTTCCTCTGTTTCGTACCGCGTAACTTGGCAAATAAAAACGGTACTCGCCCGTCACCACATTGACGGGTGAGAGCACGATGCTCCACACACCGCTGTCAACATACGTGTCTTGCGGTATCATGTCAATAAAAATCTCCTGTGTCATATTATATGGAAGCGGTTCTCCCAAGTAACATAAAAGCGTCGTATTTTCAAGCCTCTGCCGCACCGTCCGCGCCGTATTCTCCCCCGATAACGGAAAAATCACGCGCTCACCGGAAGGCGACACAAGCGTCATGTCCATAATATCCTGCGCATATTTCCAAAGCTGAACGCTCATCCCGGTCTCATAGGCGGCAATCGAAAACTCTACACGCTTTTGGGAAAGCGCCACGCCTGCCGTATGCCCGTTTGAAGTCCCCTCATTTCCGCTTCCCACCACGATAACGCTGCGCCCGATTTCCGATGCATTGTCAATAAACCGCTCCAAAAGGGAATTTCCCTGATGGTCCCCATACGTATTTCCAAAGCTGATATTCAGCGCCACCGGACGGTTCAGCTCTACGCCCAGCTTCACACAGAAATCAATTCCGCGCATCAGTTGTGTGGTACGTGGAAATCCCTCCGGCGATGATGTCCCAAGCTTTACGACAAGAATATCCGCGCCCGTCGCCACGCCGCTGTCCGTTCCCGCCGCCACTGCCGTAACCGCCGTCCCATGACCTGAATAGTCAAAAACAGGCACCTTTTTTGCACCCTCCTCCCTGCCCAACGCAAGCGCCTCGTTAATCATTTCCCTTGTATAAAGCACACCGATATTATACCCCTGCGGCGGCAACAGTCCCGCCTGCTCGTCGGGCGATGCGCTTTGGTCCCAAATTGCCAAAATGCGCGTCTCATTGCCTTTGCGAAATTCGGGAAGAAAATAATCAATACCGCTGTCAAGCACCGCTACAATCACACCTTCCCCCGTAAGATACGGTTCCCTCTGCGTCACCTGCGTAATACACGAAGCTGTTCTCTCATATTCATTCATATATGCGACCATTCCTTTCCATACTCTGCGCTTCTCATACGGCACCATTATTCATTCTATTTATCATATGGAGAACGGTCACGGCTGTTGCAGACTTTCCCCAATTTTAGAAATGCACATATACTATAATAAATAACAAATAGGGGATAAACATCATGCCAAACAATGCCAAACTGGAAAATCTCCTGAATCTGGCGCTTGCAGCCACCACGGAAGAAAAAGAAAAATCCCAAATCCTTGGGACGGGATACACCCCGTCCACAAGAAGCTGGGAATTAATCGTAAAATATCACGGAAGCCTTGAACAGCTTGCGTCCGACGTAATCAGCATCGAACCGCTGATTAACGGCTACTGCATCGCCATTGTGCGCGACGATTTTATCGACGCGTTCGCAGACCTTGACGAAGTGGAATACATCGAAAAACCGAAACGGCTTTATTTTGATAATTATTTGTAATCATGCTTATAGATAAGCACACTTATTTATAAGCAATAGCGTTCCAACGAAGCTCATTCTTGAAAGTCCGAATATCCGTATTGTTATCGATGACAACCGCCTCAATGCCCATTGCATCCGCCCAGTCAATCATCTGCTCCACGCTCAAGTCATACGAAAATGCCGTATGGTGTGCGCCGCCTGCCAAAATCCACGCCTCTGCGCCGACCGTAAGGTTGGGCTGCGGCGTCCAAAATGCGGTTGCCACAGGAAGCTTGGGCATCGGCTTTTCTACCTTCTTGCAGTCCACTGCATTGATAATCAGACGGAACCGGTTGCCAAGGTCCACAAGCGATGTCGCAACCGCCGGACCTGTCTTTGACGTAAACACAAGCCTTGCGGGATCCTCCCTGTTGCCCATCGAAAGCGGACATACCTTAATTGAAATATCGCCGTCCGCAATGGTCGGACAAACCTCAAGCATATGCGCCTGCAAAATCCCCTCTTTTCCGGGAACAAAATTGTAAGTATAATCCTCCATAAACGAAGTACCCTTCGCGTCCTTCACATTCGACGCCATAATCTTCATCAGGCGCACCATAGCAGCCGTCTTCCAGTCGCCCTCCGCGCCAAAGCCGTAGCCTTTTTCCATCAGCCGCTGAATTGCAAGTCCCGGAAGCTGTTTTAAGCCGCCAAGCATACCAAAATGCGTTACAATCGCATGATAATCCCGCTCTTCAAGGAACTTCTCAAGACCAATCTCAATTGCCGCCTGTACCTCGACATGCTTTCTGAACTCCGCCTCATCTCTGCCCTCAAGCAAAATTTTATACTTACTATAGTATTCATCGGTAAGCGCCTTTGTGTCCGCTGCGGAAACAGCGTCAACGTACTCCACCAAATCATTTACATTGTAATGGTCAATCTCCCAGCCAAACTTAATCTGAGCCTCTACCTTATCGCCTTCCGTCACGGCAACATTGTTCATATTATCGCCAAAACGGCACACTCTGATATGGGAAGACTCCATCACGCCGACCGCCGTAACCATCCACTGCGCAATCTTCTTAACCACTTCCGTATTCTGCCAGTGTCCTACCACAATCTTGCGCTCAATGCCCATGCGGCTCACGA
>CAJUJG010000093.1 GCA_910586715.1 uncultured Lachnospiraceae bacterium | reverse complement strand
GATGGCGGACCAGGATGACAACATCCTTGATTTCATCCTGATCGAGGAGTAAATTACAGCCTAACACAATCTTAACATGAGAACGGTGTCCTGCGGGATGCCGTTCCTTCTTTCAGCATTATTTTTAGCGCATACGCGCGGAAGGAGAATCACTATGATAAGAAAATTACACGAATACATGGAATACAGGAAAAACAGGAAGGCTGCCATGCGGGCGCTTATGGGGCTTGCCGCCGCCCTCCTGCCCGCCCTGGAGGAAATGACGGCGCTGCTTTCGGACGGAAAGCGCATCCTTGAAATACTCACATACATGGCGGAACTGACACCCGAGGACATCAGGAAAATCCTGGTACACTCCGCTGTCGAAACCGTGCCAGACGCTCCCGGCAATGACACGCGGCAGCAGAAAGGACGGTGGTAAACATGGCTGATAAACACAACGGACAGACAGATTCCCTGCTGCTCGGTATACTGTCCAGGTTTTCCGAAAGCGCAAAATCAAACGTCACCCGGATTGCCATCAATGATTTTATTTCCATGGCAAAGGAGACGCTGTCGGAGCTGAGGGAAGTCGATACGCTTCTGACACAGATTTCCAGGGAAATCGGCGGGCTTTCCAAATCCGACCTGAAAAAATTAGGCAGTGATGCCTTTGACATTGCATCCAAATACGGAAAAAGCGCAGCCTATTACCTGACGGAAGTTCAGAACGCATCCCGCGCGGGATACCAAAACGCAGCACAGATTGCGGAGCTCTCCCTTGCAGCACAGGGCGCGGGCAATTTAACCAGCGAACTTGCGGACCGGTTCATCACTGCCGCAGACCATGCATATAAACTGGGCGGCTCCGTTTCAAAGCTGACCGAAATCCTCGACGGAAGCTTCAGCATATCCGGGCGCAATGCAGTCAGCATGACGGAATTTACCGAAGCAATGTCCGCCGCAGGCGAGCAGGCATCAAAGCTTGGCATCGGTGCGGACGAAACAGCCGCAGCGCTCGGCACAATAATTTCAGAGGCGCACCAAAGCGGCGGTGAAGCAGCAGATGCATTTGAAAGCATCCTTTTGCTCATACGTCAGGTGGCAGATGCAGGAAAAGGAATTGACGCGGAAAGCCTCACACGGTATGAGGAGGCATGCAGGGCGCTGAACGTTTCATTAAAGGAAACCAAAAACGGCGTCACTTCACTGCGCGACCCGATGGAAGTCCTAAAAGATTTATCGGAGGCATATTCCAAACTTAATACAGGCGATGCACGCAAGGCAAATCTTTTAGACGCTGCCGGAGGCGGCATAAATGCGGACGCACTGGAAGCGGTACTGGAAAACTACAGCCAGTATGAGAAAATGCTAGCGGAATATGCAGACGGAACAGGCACCATGGCGCAGAAAGCTGCACAGACAGCGAACTCATGGGAAGGCTCAATGAACCGCCTGTCCAACACATGGACAGACACCATCGGGAACATCGCGGACTCCAGTGCCGTCATTACCCTGGTAAACGGCTTAAATGGGCTGCTTTCCGTTGTCAACAGTGTAACAGACGGGCTTGGCTCATTGGGAACAATCGGAATTGGTGCTGGAATTACGGCATTCGTTAAAAACTTTGCTTGATCTTATGGCAACATAAGGTGACAGGATTAAAATCACTCTGGCGGGAGATTTTAGTTGGGCAATCACAGATAAGGACGCAGCATAACGGCGCTGTCTACAAGTCTGTGGATACATGGGGTTTTTAACAAGACTCTGCGAACACTTTAAACGGAGTATAAACTTACACATGGAGGAGTAAATGCTTGAAACTCTCTTACCCTCAGGTAAGACCGGAGAAATCCGGCTAATGCATGTCAAACCGAAGTCTTAGAAATGCGGACGAAGTTGCGAAAGCAGGAACAATTGATTATGCTGGTATACGGTAATATCGGTGAGAACTGACAGACGCCTAAGTACCATGAACAATGGACAACGAGCAGGACGGCACTCTTTTTCAAAGGGAGCAATCCCCACAGACATACCCATCCTCTTAGCAGGCTGCAGCCATAATGCAGTTTACTAATAATGCATAGTGCACATTGCGATTTTACAATTTTCAGTAATGCGTTCAGCGAGGTTGTATTGTCAGAAACTATCAATAAGTTACCAGACAATTTGAGAAATGAGATTTTAGCGGACTGGTATATTTTAAGAGCCAGAGGAAAGGCGGCTATCATTCCATTAATAAAATATTTGAGGGCAATGCAAATAGATATTTATGTAATACATGATAAAGACGAGAATAAACAAGGGGCGGTAGTGTTTAACGAACCCATAAGGCAAGCGTTGAATAATGATGGCCACTTGGCTGTATTGGAGAACTGTGTCGAGGATGTCTTGGGATATCCTGCACCATCATCGGATAAACCATATAGGGCATATTGCTACATAAATCAAAATTGGAATGAATGGAAAGATGTAAATGCAAAATGGAAGATAGTTATGCAACATATATTTAATGAGGGGAATGAGATTAAATAAAACACAGAATATATGTATACGAACCAAAACGAGTTGTTGCGGATTGATTTGAAAGGGTATGGCAGATGTCATGCCCTTTTAATGTGTTATATTCGAACATAAAATAAAATTTTAAAATGAGTGTAGACATTCAAATAGAGGCGATATATAATAAAATGAGAAACAAAGTTCACATTTAAGGAGAAAATGCTATGCTCAATATGGTTAAGGAATATAGAAAGGAAAGAAATATTACACAAGAGCAATTGGCTGCTATGACGGGTATAAGCAGGAAATATTTATCTATGATAGAGAGAAATAGAACAACACCTTCAATTGATGTAGTGGTTCGCTTATCTGAAGAATTATCTGTAAATGTTGAACGGCTATTTTTTACAATACCATCTGTTGAGGAAAAGAAGTTGCCATCAACTATAAAATTTATTGATTTATTCTGCGGTATAGGTGGTTTCCGTTATGCCTCACAACAAGCGTTTGGGCAGTTGGGAATAAAAGGACAGTGTTTGTTTAGTAGTGATATAGACAAGTTTGCAGCAGAGAGTTATGAAGTGAATTTTGGTGAGAGACCAGTAGGGGATATTACTAAGGTTGATGAAAAAGATATTCCTGATTTTGATTTGCTTTTTGCAGGATTTCCATGTCAGGCATTTTCTATATGTGGCTTGCAGAAGGGGTTTGCTGATAATACCAAGGGAACGCTGTTTTTTGACATTGCCCGTATAATAAAGGAGAAACAGCCAAATGCATTCGTATTGGAAAATGTAAAAAATCTTGTCAGTCATGATGGGGGAAAGACATTTAAAACGATTATTCATGTTTTAAGAGAAGAATTGGGATATTTTGTGGATTATAAAGTTTTAAACGCACTTGATTTTGGGTTGCCGCAAAAGCGTGAGAGAATTATTATAGTCGGCGCAAAGAAACCATTTGATATGGATTGGAAGTTTGATATTAAGAATGTAAAGACTTTGAAAGATATATTGGAAGATGAAGTAGACAAGAAACATTATGCTTCAGAGGAAATAGTAAAAAAGCGTAAGGAAATGCACACAGCAGAAACAACACCTGCTATTTGGCATGAAAATAAATCAGGTAATATATCATCTTATCCATATAGTTGTGCATTACGGGCAGGGGCAAGTTATAACTATTTGCTCGTTGATGGAGAACGGAGATTAACGCCGAGAGAAATGTTACGGTTGCAGGGTTTTCCTGATGAATTTAAAATCGCAGTGTCGGATGCTCAGACTAGGAAACAAGCGGGAAATGCAATTCCAGTTAGTATGGTGGCTAAAGTGATTGAAAAATTTATACCGTTGGTTTTTTAATGATGTATTTTGAAGAAAAGTGTGCTATACTGTAAAAAACTGTGTGTTTGGAGGTATAGCACATGAATGGACCAAGATTGAGGACTGTCAATAAGGCAGTTGCGCCTTTCGATTTGAATAAATTTCCGACAAAGTTTGTAGATACGTTTGCAAAAGAAGTCGTTTATATGATGGCAACCAAACAAGCTATGGCTTTAGAAGGGAATGAATGGGAACAAATTTTTGCAACGTGTGTAGGAGCAGATTGGAAACCTTCTAATGTAGGGTTGGATGATGTTGTTTTGGATAATTGTTGTTGGGGTGCAAAAACAGTCTTTGCTGGTTCTAAAGACATTTCTAAGCAAAAAGCTGTCCGATTGGTAAGTGGAAGAAATTCACCTATATTTAGTTTTGGGGTAGATAGAATTACCAGTGAAAATCCAGATGTTATTGGGAAAATGGTTTTGGATATTTGGAATGAGCGTGTATCAGCGGTAAGGCAGATATTTAAGTTTGTAAGAACCGTGGTGTTGGTGAAAGCAAAAGATTTTTCTGAATATCTGATATTCGAGTTGGATACAGTGCGTTATGACCATGAGCTGTATTACTTTAAATGGAATAAGAATAATAATTTGGAAGGCTATGACAAAGCAACAGATATGCACAAATTTACATGGCAGCCGAGTGGAAGCCAATTTACTATCATAGAAGAAATACCGGCAGAAAAATTACATATTAAGGTGAAAAAGCCGGCATTAATTGATAAGGAAACTCTATTGAAGACAGTAAAGTTTGATAGTAGTTGGTATACGGTTGTAAAGTAATGTGTTTTTTAGGATAGAGGCGTGGTGGAATGGCACGTGATAAAGAGATAGTTACTAAAACTATGAAGCGTGTTAAAAGCAAAGATACATCTATTGAGGTTGCTTTAAGAAAAGCACTGTGGGAAAAGGGCTTCCGATATCGTAAAAATTGTGTTGAATTGCCTGGAAAACCAGACATTGTTATTCCTAAATATAAGATTGCTATATTCTGTGACAGCGAGTTTTTTCATGGAAAGGACTGGGACAAGCTCAAGTTGCAGCTACAAAGGGGAAGTAATGCCGACTATTGGATTAAAAAAATTGAGCGAAACAGGCAGCGTGATAGAGAGAATGAGAAGAAACTCATGTTTTTGGGATGGAATGTCGTGAGGTTTTGGGGGAAAGATATTGCAAAAGACGTAAATGAATGTGTTAGGGTTGTAGAGGAAATGATTTTTGATACATATATTAGTATCGACTAATTGTTTTAATATTAAATGAAAGACTTTGCGTTATTAATTGTTTTTAACATGGTGATATCACCATGTTGATTGGTATATAAGAAGCTATCTTTGGAAAGTAAAATTAACTTTGTTACTAAGAAGGTGAGAAAAATTAATATACTTTTATCAATTGGGAAAATTGAGAATTGGTGTGAGTGGTTAGCAAAAAGTGATATTTTTACGGTACTTTGTGGCATTACCACGTTGATAGGATTTTTTTTAACCGTATACATTTCATTGAAGACGAAATCTATAAATCAAAGATTAGGAATATATAAGAGAACACAAGAGTTTAATAAAAAACGAAAAACATATATTTCAACGTTAGAAGGATATCAAAAGTCATTGGCAGAAGATGAAATTGATATATATAAGGTAAAGATAAATATCTTAAATGATATTAATATTATAAAAGAATCATTTGGAACAATAATGAAAGTGAATCAGAGAATTGCTGTGTGGCGGTTAAAGAAAGAATTGGAAAAATCTAAATCAATAAACATTAATCGTGTATGTAATTTACTTTCTCAAATTAGAGCATATATGTCAAATGTTAAGGAGGAATATTATGATTGATATAAATGGAAAAGCATTAATAGAGCAATTGATAAAATTAACTAAGGATAATAAGATAGAATGGAGATATTTAGATCAAAATTCAACAGTATGCTATAATTTAAAAATGGAACCTAGATCTCCGCTTGAAAGTAGAAATCCTTTAGTGGCATTTGCACAAATTACATCCGCAGATAGTAAACTATGCTTTGATGCTGATAATAGTTTTATTGCGCCAATCAAGGATAACTATGTGGTTATATATGCAAGAATTTCAGACAAGAATGATGTTTTGGCGGAACGATTAAGGCTCATGTTAGTGCCAAGCACATATAAGGATGTGTATAGATACACCGACGAAGATGATGATAGCGAGCTCTTGCGATTGCAGAATTTAATAAAATCTAAGTTCCCGAATTCTTTAGATATTGCAAATGATATTTTGGGAATGTAATCTACAATGAATGATGATGTGGTTCTATTTTGGTTCTAAAAAATTTGAAAATCTCAAGCAATATGGCTGAAATAGGAGAATATAAACACAAAATTCAATAAAATGCATGAAAAAACATTATAATTATGTTTCCTGCGAACCGTGAGGGTGGCAGAACTGTTGGTTTTGGACGCGTGGCTACGATTATTGAGTAATTGAAAATTCACTGGCGACTGCATACGGACAGACCGCCATTGCCGCACATATTGCCAACATGGAACAGGCATCGGCTGAAGGACATATGACCATTGATTACCAAAAAGAACTTGCGTCAATCCAAAACGCTATCAATAAATCCGTAAGCAGTGTCAGCATTGACTTTTCCCCAATCGGAGATACCAGGACAAAAACATCCCCATCCGGCGCAGGCAGAGACAACCACCTCGAGGAATACAGACAGAAACTCGAAGAGCTCCAAACCATGCTCGACCGGGAACTCATCAACGAAAAGGAGTTCTACGACCAGTCCAATACGCTCCTAAACGATTACTTAAAGGACACCCCCGCCCACCTGCAGAAATACGCGGACG
>CAJUJG010000092.1 GCA_910586715.1 uncultured Lachnospiraceae bacterium | reverse complement strand
CCCGGAGGTTTTTTTACTTTATAGGACGTAATTTCCTGTAAAGTAAAAAAGCACCCCACCACATGGAGTGATGGGATGCCTTTCTTCTTTAATGATTACTCTTCAACCGGTTTACCTGCCGCTTTCATCTTTTCTGCAACTGCCAAATTGACAATGCTAAAGGTTACTTTTTTCGTTCCCGCAAATTTTCCGGTTCCCTTGATCATAAAGCTTGCTGTACCACACTGATTATTCTTTTTATAGCTGTTTGGCACAATTGCAAATCCGTCCTTATCAAGATATGCGGAATCATAAGTGTATGCTCCGATTAAATCCTGACATGTCAATACTTCTTCCTTATCCGTCCAATACTTGAATGTTATATAATCCTCAAGCTTTGCAACTTCCGTATCTGTCCATGTCATCGGTGTTGACTGACCGTTACCCTTCTTATAATTCCTACCAAATACCCTAGGTTTAATATTGGTAATTCTCACTTTCGCGATATTCCACATTGCAGCCCTGAAGTATCCGTCCGCATGCCCTGTATAGAAGCACTTAGGGTTGCTTTCCATTGCCTCTACTCTTACAAGTATCGTCAGATAACCTTTCTCCTTGAACTCATTGACTGTTTCATTGGAAGTAATCTTACTTGTAATTTCAATGTCCTTGTCATCAATCTCATAATTGTCGTTTGTATCAATATAGTACTTAATAGCGTCCTTATCGTAATCGCGTCCTGCCGAAAGCTTCTTGTTCTTCTTATTGATTGACTGCGTTACGCCCACTCCGGCTTTCCTAAGGTCGGAATACTTCAAGTCCTTACCACCTGTCGTAATCTCTTTTGCCGTTACACTAAAGTCTATATTGTCTGTCATTGATGCTTTTGAAATGCTGAACGTAATATCTTTCTTTCCAGTCAGCCCCTTCTGTCCTGCTACCGTTACCGTTGCTACGTTTTCTCCTACAAGATTATTATTCTTGTATGTCAGCTTATAGTTGCTGCTCTCAACAATCGTGTTATTAATCCGGATATTAAAGTTCTGTTCCGGTATAAACTGCGCTCCTGTAAATGCATATTCAAGCGTCTTCGGATGTGTAATCTCTACCGATGCGTCATTCACATCAAGCGGTGAAATCTTATACTTGTAGTTAACTGCGCCGCTGTAGTTATTAATACCCTTAATCGTAACTGTTGCAGAACCTGCCTTATCCGTACCTTTTTGTACAATCTTATAGTCGGTGCCGTTCTTCAGTGTGATGTCTTTACCTTTCAGTTTTACTTCAATGGTATTCTCCGGTATCGCGCAGGAACGTCCGTTAAATGTTACGCCATTCGCAACATATGATGTAAGCGTTCCTTTCTTGTCAGTAACTTCCGCAACATTCTTAAGGTTTCCACCCTTGATGCTGAAGCCGACACTCTTGCTGCCGAAGTATGTTACGCCATCGCCTACTACTGTAAGTGTAGCTTTTCCGATTTCAATGTTGTTTGCATATTCCACACTGTAGCCTGTTGTAAGTACGCTGCCGTTCATCTTTACTTCAACGCGCGGTTTGCACTCTTCGCCTGTATAGAACGGATTCTTGTCCTCGGCAAGGATTGCCACGCTTGCCTTGCTCATCAGCTTATCCGCAGAAACCGTATATGCGTTGATTACCTTCTCGCCCGTGAAATTACCTATACCCTTTACAAGAAGCTTATTCGGCTCACCTGCCACAGGGCTTACCGTATACTCTACGTCTTTCTTAAGCGCCTTGCCCTGCCAGGTCGGTTTTACTGCCGCCTGAACATCGCCGCCTTGCGCAACTGCAACGCTGGAAGGGATTGATATAGAGTTGTCATTAATATCTACCGGTAAAATTTCAAAGGTCTTTGTTGCCGTAAATCCTACATAGTGCGTAGCGCCAATAACGTTAACTGTCGCCGTACCTGCATTTACGTTATTAGAAAACTTCAGGTTATAGCCTTTTCCTTTTACAAGCAAAGGAGTATCCGCGCTGAAACGCACATGTACTTCCGGCTCTATCTTCTTTCCTGTATAATAGATCGGCTCTTTATCTGTGTAGTCAACATACTTAATATCCGCTACCCAAATCTTTCCATAGTGTTCTTTCTCGTTGATTCCGCCTGCCGGATAATCCTCGCCATAATCCGATGACGCGTCATCTCCCGAACCTGCAGAACCGCCAGTTATGCTTCCGTCCGTATCCTCACCGATCTGATCTTCTATATCAATGGAAGGGCTGCCTCCCATGGAAGGATTATCTTCCGGCTTGTCGCCTGTCTGAACGTCATCTTTAAGCTTCAGGAAATCATGCGTATTTACAGTTCCGTCCGCGTTTCTCCAATAATCCTTATCTACACGGTTCAAGCTGTCATACGTAAGACTGACAAAGCTGTCCGCCGTAATTTTATCTCCATTTGCATTTTTTGCCGCTTTATCAGCCGTGCTCCAGTAGTATGCAGTCTTGCCGTTTATCTTATCGTCATCCTGCTGTCCTCTAGGAACAACGCTATCCCCGATTCCGAATTTATCTTCTTCTGTTCTAAATGAAATTACATTTCTAAGTTCATAATCCGTATGGGGGTTCGTATCATATGCTGAAAAACCAATGTTCGATCCTTCCCATGACCCTTTGTCATTCTGTGCACCATTATTGCATGATACGGAATTGTATACCTTAATGTTTGGCGCGTTATTGGATGCAATTCCCTTTGACTTGTTGCCAAAAGACAGTGAATTATACAACTTGTGTCCTGATTCCGGAATCAGTGCGTCAGGGTCATAATCCGGATCGTACATTGTTCCTGCCTTAAGACCGTCGCCGCCCATTTTGAAACCATTTCCGTTTCCTTTTCCTAATACAAGCCGTCCGTTCTCGTCAAGATTGTCATTTTCATCAAACAATACATAACCGTTTCTGTATGCAATACTGTTTCGAATTGTAACAGCGCCAATGCTTCCTGTCTGTGCTTTTGAGAATAAATCCCATCCGTCATCCGCATTGAATGCCGCGATACATCCATCAAATACGTTGCCGCTTCCGCTTGTAAGCTTTGCCGCAAATCCGTCAGCATCTTCATAACCCGAGTCTACGTTAAGATATGAGTTACAGTTCAAAATCAGATTATATTCCGGCCAATCCTTATATGTATCCGTTCCCGATGCACGGCAAATCTGCAATCCGGTACTTCCGTTTTTGTATGTATCCACTCTGTCAAACACACAATAGCTTCCGGATACCTGAATACCCTTCTCACCGTCTTTACAACGAATTACATCGAAGTTCTTGAAATACCAGTAGTCGCCTACCGTAACCACAGCTGCTACCAGACTGTTAAAGTCGAGCACAGGTCTTTCTGATGAATTCGGATCTCCGATCATCTTGATATAGTTTTTATAGGTTTCCTTTCCATCTACGATGTCCGGTCTTCCGTTGATGCCCTTTGGTATCTGAAGTGTTCTGTTTAAGCTGTAGCGTCCGCCTGCAAGAATAATTGTCTGACCAGGCAATGCATATCTCACCGCCGTATAAATATCAAGCGGGCTTTCCTTTGTACCTATGTTGGTAGACTTACCTTCCTGCGATACATAAATGGTCTGTCCTTCTTCACCGTATTTTTTGTACTCTACCGTGTGGGTAATTCTCACCATATCATAGCTCTTGAGCTGAACAAGGTTACGAACCGTGCCGTCTGCCTTCACCTCCTGGCTGGGAGACCAGTCCTTATTCGGTGTAAACTCTACTGTATAGACATTTTTACCTACGGAGAGATTATTAAGCTCAATGCACACCTTCGTATCTCTCGCATTGTCGCCGTCCAAAAGTGTCGACAAATCCGGATCAAGCGTTCCCTTGACATCATAATAGTCAAGTTCTACTTCGTTCCCATTCTCGTCCTTCTCTTTGTGTCTGCTTAAAATATTTCCTTCGCTATCCTTAAGGACAAGCTTTCCATACCAGTTGCTTGCAAATGCAAATGTATATTCCGGAGAGTTTGTTAAGCCTCCCGACACAATACTGTTTGATGCGTTTACAATCTTAATCGGTTTTTCTTCCGCCGGTTCATCATCTTCCGGCGAAATTGTATCAAGCTTTATATCCGTAAAAGTTACATCTGCGTTTCTTGAAGCAAACACACCAACGTAGATTGTGTCGCTTTCAATCAGATTCAATGCCTTTGGATCATAATATTTCTTAAGCGTCGTATTTCCGTCCGGGTTTGTATAGCTCACAAAATAACCGGTGTTATTTTTCTGTATCTGAAGTTCAAAATCTTCATACTGCTCATGATCGCTGCCTTTCGGCGCCGGATTGTTTTTATAGTTCTTTACAATATTATACTGACCATCACCATATTTTGCGAATGTCGTATCAATAGACGACGTCTCTGCACTGAACTTTCTAGGCGCCGTAATAACACCGTTTGCAATGTCTTTTTGGTCTTTTGGCGTAACACCTGTTTTTTCTGTAGAGCCCACACCAAGCTGCATATCAATTCTCTGTCCGGAACCGTCTTCCGATATTGCCACACCGTTCCAACGGTAGCTGACTCTTGATACGACTGCCTGATAGCTGTTGGTCCAATACTGCTTGTATTCCTTACCGACACTATCCGATACCATAAGACCGAAGCCTTCCTGTCCGTTCGAATACGTCCATGAATTTACATGTACTTTTGCAGAGAATGTAAAGTTGGTTGTGTTCGGGTCTAACTGTGTATAGTAAAATGTCAATCCGTCGTTAGAAGCAGGCACTATTTTACCGCTGTTTGCTTCTATTCTTACAGAACCTTCTTTTTCATCTACGGTTACTGTATCCTTGCCTTTACTTGTACCATTTCCATATGTGGAGAATTCCCAATTCAGTTTCTTTTCCTTGGTTACTTCAATTTCTACCGGCTTAGACTTTTCTGTCTTTTCCTCGCCTCTCATTGCATAGACTGTAAACGAGTATTTCTGCCCTACGGTAAGGTCTTTGATCACAATGCTGGAATTTGCACTCTCCATCTCTCCCAACTCAGGGTTGCTTACAGACTCTACAATATACTTATCCGCTTCCGGAACAATGTCCCACTTAAGCTCTACCTGTCCGTCGCCAAGATTTGTTGTTCCTTTAAATTCGGGAACCACAAGCGGAAGTGTAAAGTCGAACGGAGCTGATGCTTCGCCTTCTATCTTGGTTTTTTCATCGTTACGGCTGATTGCAGCTTTAAAGGTATAGCTTCCGGTTGAAGGCGGGAAGAATTCAAACTTTGTCTGCTCTCTCTCTTTTACAGATTCAGCGTCTCCCACTTCGTCCCCGTTTGCATCATACATAAATGCTTCAACCTTATCAGCGCCCTTGTCGCCAATCACTGCGTCTACCATTACAATGACTTTGCCTTTGTCTGAACCGTCAACAGCTACACTCGAAATTTTGGGCGCTGCCACTTCGCTGTTCCAATCAGGACGGTTCTGCTCTGCTTCAAGGTCTCTTTCCACCCATTTAATGCCATATACCTTTATTTTTGAACCGCCTAAGCAGAAATAATAGGTATTTCCGGCGTCCATTTTAAATGTATACGTATCATTTTTAGAAACCGCGCCTGAGCTGATACACGTGCCCGAACCGCCTCCATTATCCTTTGCAAAGTAATAAATCTTGCCTTTTGCGTCACCTACTGCAAAGGTAATCTTCGACGCCTTTATAGCCTCTATTTTAAAAGCCGCACCTTTATCCGGAATCAGAACTGATGCCGAGATATTTGCACTTCCCTGCAGAGGGTTATTGCTTCCTGCAGCAGAATTATTATATTTAACATCGTCAATCGTCGTTCCGCCCGAACCCTTAAAATCCTCCAGCACGGAAATCTTTAAAATATCCTGATCACCATAAATCTGACCCTTTTTCAATCCATTCTTCAGATCAATCATGGAATCATCCGGAGCCGCCGCCTCATTTTCCTGCGACTCTTCCGTCGTCTCCTCTTCTTCTGACTCAAGTTCCGTTGACATCTCTTCGGTTGATTCCTCTTCAACCGTCTCTGTCTCTGACAAAACTTCTGTCTCAGAAGAAATCTCTGTTGTTTCAGTCGTTTCCTCGGTTTCCACAGAGCTGTCTGTCTGTGTTTCTGCCGATGTCGTCTCTTCTTCCGGAGCTGCCGCTTCCGTAGAACTATCGGTCTGCGTTTCTGCCGGCACAGTTTCCGTTGCTGTCGAAGCAGTTGATTCCGTTGCTGCAGCGGTTTCGCTTTCAACCGCTGTATTTGCCTCTTCATCAGTCTTCTCGGCTTCCAAAGACACCGTCTCTTCCGCCTCAGGCTCACTGCTTTGTGAAGCAGTCTCAACATTCTCGTCCGCAATGTCATAGTTGATTTCCGCTGCGTAGGATGTCATACTCGACATTACCATAGCGCCCGATAAAATCACTGCCATGACACGTTTCATAAGCCCATTTCTGAATTTGCTCATATCCTTCCTCCTATTCAAATTAATTGTACCCGCCCGGCACGCTCCGTGCCCGTGCAAAATTAAGCCCCTATTCTGCTAAAAGCTTTTTACATATCTTAATGTTATCAAATTTCTCCAAGTTTTACAATATTTTAAGATTTTTTTATTTCACAAATTTTTTCTGTTTTTTTGTATATATTCCATAATAATGTGCACGGGCACGGTGCATTTGACGTTTCCGCATAAATGTAGACGTCCCATTTCCTTTGGGTGCCCGTGTGCATAAAACAAGCCCCCTGGAGTTTTCGCTCCAAGGGGCTTTGCATATTAGTTTGCCGTGCTTCCTTTTTTCATTGTCTTTTGTGTAATCTTAAACTTCACGGTCTTTGTACCGC
>CAJUJG010000091.1 GCA_910586715.1 uncultured Lachnospiraceae bacterium | reverse complement strand
AAACCGATAAATCGGTTCGCTGATGGGTGCCCGGCGCGGCGAGTAGGGGAAGATGAATCTTCTCTACTCGATTATGTTGTAAGAAAGGCGGTAAGCCAACTCATTTTAATGTTACACAAATAAATACAATCTACTGCAAAGACAAAGAAGATTTATATGATAGACATGTTAATAAAATAAAATCAACAATTGAAGTAAATTTGTAATTTGTTTATTATTGGATTATGCGATTGTTTAAAAGTACGGAGGAAAATAAACTGATTGATGATGAAATGAAAAAATCCTAAAAGTATGAAAGTTATAACTTTGACAAGAGATTGCTTTTACGGAGATAAAGTTACTCCAAAGTGAGTTATGCTTCAAGAAAAATATATAAAAAGATTTAGCGAACTTGCTCATGAATTTGTTGAAGGTTGTATTTATAATCAGATCGAATCAGCGTCGTTAATGGGATTCTTTTTTGCGTGGCTGATGCCAACATTTATTGAAGCTCAATTAGATGTAAGTTATGGTTGCTTAGAACAAGAGAAATTAGTATAAAGTCTTAAAATCTGGTTTTCAAAGGGAGAAGGTAAATATATGAGTAAAAAAGAAAATATAATAAAAGAATATGAGCAATTACGAGGTGAAATAGAGCAGAAGATAGGAATACAAAATTCTCTAATAACATTTATGATAACAGCAGTTATAGCAGTTTTGGCTTTTGCGGTAGAGGGGAGTAATAGTATTTTATATTTACTTCCGTTTGGAATCATTATACCAACATCAATGAGAATAACTTATTACAGGACGGCAATGGCAAGATTGTCAGCATATATAGTTGTATATATAGAAAAAAATATAAAAGGGCTAAATTGGGAAACCCGAATACATAAATTTGTTTATAATGGTCGTCATACTTTTCATGATAATGTTACAATTTCGCAGCATTATGAGGGAATGATATTGAGTGTGATGTGTTATTTACTATATCTTTTTGATTTTCTGAAAGATAAAACAATTAGTTTGTGGGTAGTTGTATGCACAATTGTACCTATCTTATTTGTTATATGGGAATTGGTTATAACTAAAAGAATTGCTGGTTTTACTAAAGAGAGAAATTTTTGGATAGAACAGTGGGAAAGTTTTAAAAAATGTAGTCAATAAAATGTTTCTTTCAAGAGGTGATTTTTATGCGGAAAGGATTTTGGAAACAGTTATCATATGAAGATAAGTTTGATAGAAAATATGCGTGTTGGACTTATAATCATAAAGGGTGGAGAAAATATAAAAGAAGTAATCGGAGAACAGCAAGAAGAAAATTAAAGAAAATGGAGGAATAGACAATAATGGGTATAATTTTATTGGATTGTGCATAATAGCAGCATATAATATAGATACAACAAACAGTACGTTCTTAGGTACGGAAAGAGGTGCGTTATGATTGCAACAAAGCAAATGGATGTAAGGACAAATATAAAAAAGTATTTTGATATAATGTTTAACGGGGAAGCAGTGATTGTATCACGTAAGGGAAATAAAAATGTTGTTATTATTTCTGAGACAGAATATAACGCATTGAAAAAAAAGAATGTGGATTTGTGCGATAGTATTAAAAGAGAAATAGAGAGCGAGTACAGATAAAGGTCAATGATTATTGTGTATACAAATTTTCCTGAGAGTGAAATGGATTGTGTTAAATCTTTAGTGGAAAAATTTGAAACTGGACACTTCTGCAGGTGGGGTGTTGTGATGTGTAAAAAATGAAATATTGGAGGGCTGACATTTTAAGAGGAGGGTTATTATGAAAAAAGTTTATGATGGTATTATTGGTTTGGCAATAGGCGATGCAATGGGGGTTCCCTTTGAATTTAAAAGCAGACAGGAAATTGTTAAAAATCCGATTGTTACAATGGCAGGATATGGGACGCATAACCAACCGAAAGGAACTTGGTCTGATGATACAAGTTTAACGTTAGCTTTAATGGATAGTATTACTGAAAAAAGCAAATAGTTTATACAGATATTATGGACAGGTTTTCCAAGTGGTTAATGTATAATGACTATACTGCAACTGGAGAAGCTTTTGATGTAGGAATCTCTACTAGTAGAGCTATTATGAATTATGGACGTGGCATGGATCCGTTGGAGTGTGGAGGTGCGTCAGAATATGAGAATGGAAATGGATCACTAATGCGAATCCTTCCAATTGCATATTATTTACAAAAACGACCTAATCTTGCCATGGAATATCAGATGGAGATTGTACATAATTTATCTAGTTTGACACATAGACATCCTATAAGCCTTATAGGATGTGGTATATATATAAATATAGCAATTATATTGTTAGAGAATAAATTATCCTTATATGGAGCGGTAGAATATGCAATAAAGACTACAATTGAATTTTATGAAAGCGGAGCATGGGAAGACGTAAGTGCTTATTCACGATTAAAGGATTTATCAAGTTTTTTGGAGTTGACAGAAATAGAAATCAGAAGCAGCGGATATATTGTTCATACTTTAGAAGCCGCACTGTGGTGTTTACTAAATACAAACACATATGCAGAATGCGTTTTAAAAGCGGTGAATCTTGGAGATGATACGGATACAGTAGGTGCTGTAGCTGGTGGTTTGGCAGGTATTTATTACGGAGCAGATAAAATTCCAAAAGAATGGTTAACTGCATTGGCTAAAAAGCAGTATATAGAAGAACTATGTATAAAATTTCAGATGCTTGAATGAAAGGCTGGCTTAATGGATGTAGCGGAGTTGTTATTACAAAAACGATGTTTTACATCATAATAAAAAAGAGTCCGGATAGCCGGACTCTCGCGCCGGAGCGCGGTTGCTTTAGCAACCATATTCCTTAGCGCGGAGTGCGCATCCCCCGGAGGTTTTTTTACTTTATAGGACGTAATTTCCTATAAAGTAAAAAAGTGTCGGAGATTTTACAGCCTTCGACACTTTTTTTATCGGAATTTGCTAATCTTTTTGGGAATGAATTGACATGCTTTTATTTTAATGATAGACTTTTTAATTGTTAATGATTAAGAATCTGTTTATGCGGTTAGGAGAATAAAATTAATATGAAAAAGAGAATTGTAAATGTATTATTATCGGCAGCAGTTATTACAACAATGATTTTTACTGTTACAGCATGTGGTTCTAAAGAAGAAGAGCTGGATGCGGCAGCAGATGTTTATGACTTGGAAGAGGAGGATATATCAACAGAGGATGTGGATTCGGAAGAATCAACGCAGGAAGATATGGAGGAGTCAACGACAGATGGGGATTTGGATACGGATGAACTGATTGCTGCGGATGTAGATGTAGATGTTGCAGTAGATGCAGTAGACAGCGAAATGACAGAGGATTTGGATACAGAAGCGGATTTGGACGGAACAGAGTTTGTGGAAGCAAATGGTACGGATATATTGGAAATGGCAACAGAGGATTCGGAAGAACAGATGCCTTCACAGCCAAAAACGCCAAATGGAACATCAAAGAATACGATGACGCTTGCAGATTGGGCTGCGTCGGAAGAATGCGCACAGCTGACAGCGATGATGAATGATAGCCTGGAAGGCATGACAATTTCTTTTGGGGTTGATGCCGATGTACTATCCATGATTTTTACAGCAACTGGAGACGCTGATGTATCTGAAGGGGAAATGGATGCATTTTTTACGGACAATGCAGTGCTTTTTGAGGCAATCCGTGATCAGCTGATTTCAGATACAGGCAATAGGAATGTCGTATTGAGGCTGATATGTAGAAATGCTGATAATTCAGAGATGTTTAGCAAAGATTTTTAATAGGGTGATAACAATCAAGGGCAGCAGAGCGAATTTGCTGCCTTTTTCAAAGGAGAAGAATCTGAGAGCACGAAAGAGGATGTTGAGATTAATGCAGCGTGTATGGCGATCGCACGAGTCTGATTCTTATGAAGTGGTTCCGGCTAAAACGGCGCGATGGCTTTTGCCGGCCTATTATGCGCGGGAGTTGTTCGGCGTATTGTATGAATGGTGCAAATTCAAAATTGCTTGACATTTTATGGGATTGGAACTATAATCAATGACGTATTATACGCAACAAATGCTTAATTTAAAATGAGGGAGGAACAAGACGATGAAGATGGCACAAAGTAAAAAAGAGCAGTGGGAGAAGACACTGAAAGAACTTGAGTTAATCAGTGCGGATGATGTGATTGAGGAGCATACACAAGGAGATCTGTGGACATTTGCATCACAGGTGAGAGGAAATTATTTCTTTACAAAAGAGAAATTTGTGTTTGCAGGTGGTTTCGGTTTGGAGAACTTTTCTGTAGCGTATGGCGATATATCGGGTGTAAAAACCTGCAATGTCGGCGGTTTAATTCCGATTATTCCTACGGGGCTTAAAGTTTCATTTATGAACAGTGATGGCAAGATGGTGTCTAAGAAGTGTTCTGTTATGAAGCGTAAGGAATGGCTTGCTTATCTTGTAGAACGAGGCGCTAAAGAAGGCTGATAATTTTGGGGAATACATATTGACAGGAGAGGTCTAATGCATTAAACTAAAATTGAGTTTAATGCATTAGACCTTTTTGTGTCGTGGGAAAAATTTGCGAATTATTTCGTGATAAAGTCAAGAAAAAGGAGGAGTTTTATGGAGATACCGAAGATTTTTGAGAGTGAGTACCGATTCTGTGAGATTTTGTGGGAGAACGAACCCGTCTCAAGCAGTGAGCTTGTGCGGCTGTGTAATGAACATCTTGAATGGAAGAAGTCTACCACTTACACGGTAATCAGGCGGCTGTCACAACGGGGAGTGCTTAAATCTGAGAATGCGGTTGTGACATCGTTGGTGTCAAAGGAGGAGGTTTTGGCGGCGGAGAGTACGCAGGTGGTTGAGAAAGCCTTTTCGGGTTCCCTCCCTGGTTTTATAGCGGCATTTACGAGAAATAAAAAGCTTACATCAAAGGAAATTGAGGAGATACACCAAATTATAGACGCGTATAAGGAGTAGAAGGGGGATTGTGATATGGTACAAGGAATGTTTTTGGATATAATCAATCAAAGTATCGCGGCTGGCTTTCTGATTGCGGCGGTTATTGTGGCAAGAGCTTTATTAAAAAGAGCGCCGAAGAATGTGTGCTATATCCTTTGGCTGCTTGTGGGTATCCGCCTTGTCATGCCGTTTTCGGTGGTGTCAGTTTTTAGCTTGATACCAAGCGGCGCACAGGTGCAAAAGGACATTCGCGAGTTTACCGGAACATATGATGCAGATAATAAGAGGGAGGATATGGCAGAAACGGACGCGTCTGCAGACGAAAGCTATCTTAATATGGAAATGATACGGGAAATAGGGTACAATGACAAAAGCGATGAGAGTATAAACAGACCCGTTGTCTGTTTTTCCATAGCTTCCGTAATATGGCTTGTGGGAATTGGCGTCATGTTGTTTTATTTGGTGATAAGCTGGTACCGAATTTGGCAAAAGGTTCGTTTTTCGCTTCCTTCGGAATGGGAGGGGATAAAATATTACCAGTGCGAATTGATAGACGCACCGTTTTTGTTTGGCTTTTTTAAGGCACGCATTTATGTGCCGGCAGGCTTGGGTACACAGGAGCTTGGCTACGTGTTAAAGCATGAGACCGTTCACCGTCAGAGATGGGATTACCTGATAAAACCTGTCGGATATGTGCTTTTGGCGGTCTATTGGTTCCATCCCCTTGTGTGGGCGGCATATGTACTGTTGTGCAGGGATATTGAGCTTGCCTGTGACGAGCGGGTAATCAGGGAGCTTGGGGGCGCGCACAAAAAAGAGTACGCGTCGGCGCTGTTAGCCTGCGCTATATCACACAAAACCATTGCAGCGTGTCCTGTTGCTTTTGGGGAAACGGGCGTGAAGGGGCGCGTGAAAAACGTACTTTCCTATAAAAAGCCGTCTTTTTGGGTGACTGTCTGTGCGGCGGTTGTCTGTGCGGTGGTCATGATTTGCTTTATGACGGAGAAGGTGGAAACGAACGCGGCTTTAACGGGAAACGACGGCACTCGGTTTGTGATGAAGAATAGTTCCAAAACGCAGGTGTTCCAAAATGCTGCGGGGCAGTCGGGGGGAATTATGAATATCAATATCGCGGATACGGAAAATGCCTCGAACAGGACGGGCGCGGACGTTACGCAGCATAATTATGCAGTCGATACGCAGGAGTATGTAATGCAGTGGGCAAAGGCGTTTTGTGACCGTGACGCAGAGACGATTATGGAACTGGCGGATGCGAACTTGAAAACGCAGTTGTCAGATTCGCTTAATCTTTCATGGGGAGTAAATGACAGCAGCAATGAGCCGTATGCTGCTTTTGGATGGTCAAGTCCATGGCCGTGGGGCAGCGAGGAAGAACCGAAAAATTATAGGATTCTTTCAACGTCTGACAAGGAGGCGGTGATTTTATACTATGCATGGGTGTCGGATCCGCATGTTACCGTATGGCGTGAGGAATTGTCTTTTACAGTGAAGGATGGAGTGTTTTTAGTGACATCGGAGCACATCCGGTTTATGGAAGGGATTTGTGTGGCACAGGAGTTTTATGAAGCATATCCTGACGGTGTGATAGACGGTACAATGATGGACTATTATGCATATAATCAGGCGGGCGAGGTATTGAATGACAATTCCAAGAATCCGGATATGGCACAAAGCGCATATGGAGGGCTGGACACGCCGGATATGGCGGCGGTAAAACTATTAAATCTTTTGCAAAATGAAAATAAGGTGGCGGCGGAAGTGGAATATCTCAATGAGGAGCAGACGCAGGCGGTCGTGACGTTTACTTTTTTGGAGAACGCAAGTACGGCAAAGGTGCGGATGATAAAGCCTTATGGAGAGGACAGCATTTGGCTGCCGCAGACGTATTAAAGAACCAAAGCAGAAAATTTTGTAACAGTTCAGCCCAGACCTTTGCATTTACTGCAAAGGCCGTGAAACAGTGTAGTGGCTGAGGTGCATCAAGCCACCACGAAGTGGTTTTGCATGGCTTGATGCT
>CAJUJG010000090.1 GCA_910586715.1 uncultured Lachnospiraceae bacterium | reverse complement strand
ATTATGTGCCGGGCTATGGAAGATATGAGGAATCAGACATTGAAAGAGGGAGCAATCAATTCCGCAAAGAGAATGTTGGCAGATGGGATTTTGACACTTGAAAAAATTGCGGAATACGCAGGACTTCCACTTGACGAAGTGAAAAAACTGAAAGCAGAACGGACAGCATAGTAAAACCGTAGGCCGGGAATCTAAAAACAGGTTCCCGGCCTTATTTTTTTGCCCTGAAATGTAAATTTTCTGTGAACTTGATTAAAAAGTCCTTTACAAAACGTCACTGGTGTAACTTATAACAACACATTCTATTCTCCCATCAGTTAACCACAGAATCATATACCCACTTCGCCTAATTTAAAGTGCTTTCTTATTGGCTTATATTTTACCGCTGTTTGTTTTTGAATTTACGCTATGGCATCAGGTGGAGTTTTTTGAATTTTCTTATGACATTTGGCTATCTTAACATTCGTCATAATAATTATTGCATCAATATAATCCTTGAGATTGCGGGATACCGTTTCTATAAATGCACATTAAAAAATAAGGATAAAACATTATCCAAACGACTTATGATAAGCAAGCAGCGGCTGAAAGAGAAAAAGGGAGATAGAAGTGGACAGTGGTTATGTCAAAATAGCTAAAATATAAGTTCATTCTTTGGCAGAGGTTACGCGTTTAACCCATTGTATTATCAGCAAAACCTGTTAAAATGATAAAAAACACACAGGGGGAGGAAACGACAATGGAACAAAACCGCGTACGAATCGTTGATATCGCCGAGGAGCTTGGACTGAGTACGGCAATCGTGTCAAACGTCATTCACGGAAAGACCAAAAAACTCTCAAAGGAAACCGTGAAACGTGTGCAGGAGCTGCTTGAAGAACGTCAATACATTCCAAGCATGGCAGGGGTAGCGCTCAATACCGGATTGAATTATGGTTTGATTTTCGGAAAGTTTGGATTTTCGCCGATGAGTGTGCGGGGATGACGACGACGGGTCCGGTTCAGGGGCTTTTCATTGGAGCGTCGAGCGGACTGGCGCAGGCAGCAGGCATTCTGATTGGCAAATCACTTCGAAACAGGGAATATGATAAGGCATATGCGGACTCCAAAAGACTGATGCGGTATGGTCTGTTCGGCGCTTTACTGCTATCGGCGCTGCTGATGATGCTTGCTCCGGGCTATGTACGGATTTACAATGTGAGCGATGCGGTTTGCGGCGTTTGAGCGTCTTGAATAAATCCATGACATTTTGCACGTTTTGTAGTATACTTAGGAACAATAGGAATAGAATCTTTTTTCGGTTTGGAATACGGATATGCAAAATGGAGGACAGATTTGGAATGAAAAACAAAAACAGGAAAAAGCAGTTGATTGTGATTATCATACTTATTGTTTCCCTGCTGCTGCTGAGCGTATGTATTGCAATTTATGCGGCAGGCGATGACGAGCCGCTGATTCTGCCGCCCGCATCAGAAGAAACGCAGCCTTTTTTGGGGCAGCAACCTGTTGAATCGGTAAGTGAAAATATGACACAAGTGTCAGAAACGGAATATATTACGCAGACACAGTTACAGGAAGAAACGCAGCTGCAAACAGTACCGGAAAGTGAAACACAATCACATGAAAATATGACACAAGTGCCAGAAATAAAAAATCCGGAAACGTATTTTACGGCAAGCCCGATAACAGATGAACTGTACGAACGAATAGACGGCTGCTCTTATGTGGAGAATGACGATATTGCATTGGAGGATTTGCGTTACCTTCAAGTGCTGCATATCGGCTTTGACGGTGAGACGCATGTGGGTGAACTGATTGTCAATGCGGCGATTGCAGAGGATATTCTTGAGATTATGCAGGAGCTTTACGACAATCAATACCCGATTGAGCGTATGACGCTTGTGGACGAATACGGTGGGGACGACGAGCTGTCCATGCAGGCAAACAATACATCCTGCTTTAATTACCGGACGGTGGAAGGCTCTGAAAATCTGTCAAAACACAGTTTTGGCTTGGCAATTGACATTAATCCGTTTTACAATCCATGTGTGCGCACGTATGCCGACGGAAGCACCAAAAGTTTTCCGGAGGGGAGCGACGAATACGCCGACCGCAGTAAGGAATTTCCTTATAAAATCGATAAAGACGATTTGTGCTACCGGCTTTTTACGGAGCATGGGTTCCGGTGGGGCGGTACGTGGAAGAGCCTGAAAGATTATCAGCATTTTGACAAAGCGGTTCAATAATAAAATGAATATAGAAAACGAATATGGAAAGGTTGTGAAACAATGGGTAATATAAGAAACGTCCTTGTGGTAGTGGATATGCAGAAAGACTTTATCGACGGTGCGCTTGGCACAAAGGAGGCAGTACAGATTGTTGACAATGTTGCCGAACTGGTAAAAAGTTTTGACGGTGAGGTTGTTTTTACAAGAGACACGCACTTTGATGATTATTTGGAAACACAGGAGGGAAAGAAGCTTCCCGTGCCGCACTGTATCAAGGGAACGGACGGGTGGCAGCTTGACAAAAAGCTTGAGACGCTTCGCCCGGGCGGCATGAAGGTATTTGATAAGCTGACCTTTGGCTCAATGGAGCTTGCAGCGTATTTACAGTCGATTGAAACGCTTGAGCATGTGACGATAATCGGATTATGTACTGACATCTGTGTCATTTCCAATGCGCTTTTAATCAAAGCTGCCCTCCCCGAAGTTGACATCAGTGTTGTGGAGCGGTGCTGCGCGGGTGTGACGCCCGAAAGCCATCAGAATGCGCTTGCAGCGATGAAAATGTGTCACATAGCCATCAGGTAGCCGCAGCCTGAACGAATTACCGGTCGTCAGACACAAGACGCCCTCCGGAAACGGGACGGGCGTCTTTTTATGCACAGACCCGTGCAGAGGAAATAAGCCGCTAAAGCGGCGCACGGGTCGCGCGGCGAGTAGTGGAGAAGGTCGTTCCCCTACTCGGTTATGCTTGTGTATGTAAAAACAAATTTCAATAAAAATTTATTGTAAATCGATAAAAAAGTATTGAATTTCGATATTGCAAGTGGTATGATAGAAAAAATTAAAGAAAATAACAGGAAGGTAAGTCCAGAATGGAGGAATGACATGAGAAAGGAAACAGTGGCAGTTATCACAAAGTATCTGCTTGACATCATGTTTTTTGCAGGAATTGTCGTGACGCTCACACTCCCGTGGCTGGTGAAAGTAGTAACGGCGTATTTTCACTTTGAGGATTTTGAAGGCAGATATGTGGAAATCGTGAGTATTTACTTTGTGCTTGGTATTCTTGCGGTGCTAATTTTAGGGGAGCTTCGGAAAATGTTCCGCACGGTACTAAAAAACGACTGCTTTGTACGGGAAAATGTAGTCAGTCTTCAACGCATGGGCACATACAGTTTTGTGATTGCTGCGGTCTGTCTGCTGCGTGCAGTTTTGTATACGACTGCCGCGATGCTTGTACTTGTGCTCGTCTTTGTAATCGCGGGGCTGTTCAGCAAAGTGCTTGCGTTTGTGTTTGATAAAGCAGTAGATTACAAGCTTGAGAATGATTTAACAATCTGACCGGTTAGGCAGTGTGCAGGTTATGAAGGGAGCATGATTACAAACATGGCAATTATGATAAATCTTGATGTGATGATGGCAAAACGCAAGGTCGGACTTACAGAGCTTGCGGGTGATGTGGATATTACCCTTGCGAATCTTTCCATCTTAAAAAACAATAAGGCAAAAGCGGTGCGGCTTGCGACGCTTGACGCCATATGCAAAGCATTAAACTGTCAGCCGGGCGATATTTTAGAGTATGTACCCGACGAGGCAGCGGACAGAAACAGTACGAATGAAAGGGGAGAAGACAATGGACAATAATGCAATAAAGGAAGGGTGGCAGTATGAACGGACCCCCCAAAACGAACCGCAAATCAACAATCTTGCCGAAATGGAAAAGCTAGAAAAAAAGGCAAAACGGCTGCGGCATCTGGGAGCAGGCAGTGCAATCTATGCGCTGTTTTATACCTTCTGCCTGTACCGGAATGCGTCGGGTATCACATACCCTTTTTTCGCCGGCGCAACGCTCTTGTATTTTGGTTATTATACGAGAAAGTATATGGAGAGTTGCGCAAGAGAGCACAGTCTTTGGGTTAAGGCATCATGGTACAGACGTTTTTTGGTGGCGGCTGTGTTGATTTTAGGTGCGCAAAACTGCATGACAGATTCGGGAGTGTTAATATTCTTTAATAAAGCGCTGTCGTTTTTGGTGCTTGGCGTGTTGGTTTTGCAGACATGGCATGATGTGTCGGGATGGAGCATTGCCGCGTACTTAAAAGGGCTGTTTCATCTTGTGATTGGAACAATCAGTCAGATTTTTACCCCCTTTTATGACAGGGGAGCATCCAAAAAGCTCAGGCGGCTGTGCAGTGAACCGAATGCCGGAAAAAATAGTGAAGAGAAAAAACGCATTCTTGTGTGTGTGTCAATCGGGCTTGTCATCGGACTCCCGCTAGTCTGTATTTTGCTGATGCTGCTTGGCAGTGCGGATGTTGTTTTTTACAAATTAGTCTGTGACCTGCTGTCGTTTCAGATTAATGTTGACTTTGCCGATTTTCTATATCATTCCATATCAGCGGCATTTATGGCGTTAGTGGTATTTTTTGTCGCTTATGGCGTATTTTGTTATTGTAATGAACAGACGGACATCAAAGCCGTTGATGATATGGCGGTACGGAAGGAGAACGGGTTTGACACTTATATTGCCGTGACAATCAGTACGTTGGTCTGCGTGATTTATCTTGTTTTTTCAGTCATTCAGATTTTTGGGCTTTTTATGGGACGGCTGAAGCTTCCGGAGGGTTATACGTATGCCGAATATGCGAGGAGTGGGTTTTTCCAGCTTGTCTTTGTGTGCCTGATTAATGTGGTGCTGGTATTGTGCATGCTTGCGTATTTTGAATCGGGCAGGGTGCTAAGGGCGGTACTCTGCGTTATCTGCGGATGTACTTATATTATGGAAGTTTCCGGGCTGTTTCGCCTGCTGATGTATATTGAAATGTATCATCTTACCTTTACGAGAGTGCTCGCGCTGTGGGGGCTTATAGTGATTGCAATTGTGATGGGAGGCGTGACGTACTGCATTTTTTGCCCGAAGTTTAGGCTGTTTCAGTATATGCTCGCAACAGTATGCGTTTGCTGGATGCTTTTTTCTGCGGCGCATCCTGATTACTGGATTGCAAAATACAACATAGCAATGAGCGCAACCTGCGAAAACGTCGATACGTATTATATCAAAAACAGACTGTCAATGGACGCGGCGCCGGCACTGGTGGAGGCGAAGTTTAACTTTATCAGTGAGTACGGAGAAATGAACGGAAAATATAAGGAATGGCAAATCAAGGATTATCGGGACGAAACAAAGGGGCTGCTTGGTTTTCGGCGATTTAATTTTTCGAGGGCGTACGTATGTGCGCACGATATTGACGGGTTGGAAAACGAAGGAAAGGCGGTGAACAATCCATAGATGGGAAAACGGTTGATGAACGATATAAAAGCATTTTATCCTGCGGTAATTGTATTCGTCATGTATAATTTTGTTGTAAGAAAAATATTTCATGCTTACTGTCCGTTTTTAATCACGACAGGTTTTCCATGCGCGGGATGCGGCATGACGCGGGCAGTCTTTTATATTCTTACGGGGCGGATAAAACGGGGAATGGCATTAAATCCGGCGGCGCCGATGTGGATTGTCTTTCTGCTGTGGTTCTTTGCGGAACGTTATCTGCGCGGACGCACGCCGAAGTATGTTAAGGCAGTGCTTGCAATGGTGGTGGTGATTACATTCGGAATTTATCTTTACCGGATGATTCATTTCTTCCCGGGCAGTCCGCCGCTGGTGTTTTACCGGAATAATCTGATTTCGCGCGCATTGCGGATGATGAACGGATAAAAAAGGAGAAAAAAGGCGGGATGAAGCGCAAAATATCAATATTTGTTGCCAAAATGCTTTGCTCTATGGTATCATAATAAATAGGAGTGAATTTTACTCAACATTATGTGGAGGAGATAGTAAAATGGACAACAATAATTTGTACGGTCAAGGAAAGCAAAATACGGAACAGGGACCGCAGCAGCCCTATCAGCAGCAGGTTCCCAATCAGCCGATTCCGAATCCGGGTTTTGACAATAACAATCAGCAGCAGTCCTATAATCAACAGCAGCCTTATAATCAGTATTACCAGCCCTATCAGCAGACGCAGCAGTCCTATAACCAGTCTTATCAGGCAGATACCGATTTGGAAGAGCCGGTCAGCTTTGGAGACTGGATGCTCTCGACACTTTTAATGACGATACCGTGTGTCAATATTATCATGATGTTTGTGTGGGCATTTGGCAGCGGCGTTAAAAAGAGTAAATCAAATTACTTTAAGGCGATGCTTGTATGGATGCTGATATGGGTCGTGCTTTGGTTTATCCTGATGATTGGGATTGGCGGCATGATGGCGGCAATTTCAGAGTCTTATTATTAAAAATTGGTTACGGTGTAACATGGCATAAAAACAGGATGTATCGGTTTATTCCCGCATACATCCTGTTTTTTTTATCTATTTTCCAATCCATCTGCCGCTCGCGCCGCAAGGCAGAACCAATCCGTTTGACGATACAGGAAGTCCGATTTCGGACGATTCCACTACGCCGCCAAATTTCGGAACAAGCGCTGTCTCCATCATATAGCTTAACACGGCGGGCTGTAAGCCGGTTGTGTAGGAATTAATAAGGAAAAATAACGGGTTATCGTTCAGTATTTCAGTGGTAAGCATAAGAAACGGAAAAATCGCATCCTCTATTTTCCATATTTCGCCCTTCGGACCTCTGCCGTAGGAAGGCGGATCCATAATAATCGCATCATACCGGTTCCCTCGTCGGATTTCCCGTTCTACGAATTTCATACAGTCATCGACAAGCCAACGGATTGGGGCATCGCCCAAGCCTGATGCCGCTGCGTTCTCCTTTGCCCATGCAACCATTCCTTTGGAGGCATCTACATGCGTGACGGAAGCTCCTGCCGCTGCGGCGCTTAGGGTTGCTCCCCCCGTATAGGCAAACAGATTCAGAACCTTAATGCTGCGTTTCGGATTGTTTTTAAGAGCTCCCTTTATAATAGAAGAAAACCAATCCCAGTTGACTGCCTGCTCTGGAAACAGACCAGTATGTTTAAAGCTGAAAGGCTTAAGATGAAATGTCAGTCCCGCTTCAGAAATTCCCTCATATCGGATACTCCACTCCTCGGGAAGATTAAAAAATTCCCACTCACCTCCGCCCTTTGCGCTTCGGTGATAATGTCCGTTTGGCTTGCGCCAGCCGACGGCATTTTTTGGCGTGTCCCAAATCACCTGCGGGTCAGGTCTCACAAGAATATAGTCTCCCCACCGCTCAAGTTTTTCGCCTGAGGAGGTATCAATCACTTCATAATCATTCCAATGTTCAGCAATCCACATAAGCAACGTATCCCTTCTGTAATTATTATCATATAACATTTAAAATTTTGTTGACGGTCCGTTTATAGTATACTATAATTGCTTCACAATTACAGCATGTTTCCGAAAAAAACTGAAAAGCGCCAAAAATTGCAGGAAACAGTTTTGATATGCGCTTGTACTTAAAAAAAAACAATAAAAACTAAAAAAATACTTGCAAAGGCATATTTTCTACGATATACTACTAATTGCTGTGACATGATAGCGATGAAGCGTGAGGTTGCTGCCAATATGAAAATAACGGCAGGTTTTCCGCGGAGCGAATGTCAAGTTAGGAAACTGGCGACAAGTCACTGT
>CAJUJG010000089.1:6735-7894 GCA_910586715.1 uncultured Lachnospiraceae bacterium | reverse complement strand
CTCGTCAATTTCCTCCTGCGCAATAGACAAATCACCGAATGCCGACACACTCCCTTTATTAATTTGACTGTTGTAGTCATCTTGCGTCTTTCTTTCAAACATTTCATTATCAACATGCGCATGTACTGCAACCTCATTCCAAGTCACAAAATACCCCGCACCATGTGAACAGAATATTGACCCGGACGGATTATCCAAATCACCTTCCGAATCATAGCCAATCATCTGTATAATTTCCTCTTCATTATGGCACAAATCATAACCGCATAAACTACATGAAAATTGACCAAGTCCCTTGCTGTATGAAACAACTTCCAACTGATAATCCTGCATCAGAACCGCTGGTGCCAGTCCCGTTATCACCGCCCGATCCTGCTCAATCACGGGTCCCTCAAAGCTTCCGTGCTTTTTCTGAATGTCAGACAAGGCACGACCGACACAGTCCGAAGGCACCTCAAGACGGAACGCATAAACTGGTTCCAATAAAACACATTGCGCCGATTTCAGCCCCTGCCGTACTGCCCTGTAAGTCGCCTGCCTAAAATCACCGCCCTCCGTATGTTTTTGGTGTGCCCTTCCCGCAATCAGCGTAATCCGCATATCCGTAACCTCACTGCCAGTAAGCACACCAATATGCTTTTTTTCCTCCAAATGTGTCAATATCAGACGCTGCCAATTTTTATCCAACATCGCTTCACTGCAATCAGCCGCAAATTCAAGTCCGCTCCCGCGCGCAAGCGGCTCCATCAGTAAATGCACCTCCGCATAATGTTTTAACGGTTCGAAATGTCCGATTCCTGCCACAGGAGCAGCAATTGTTTCCTTATATACAATATTTCCCATCCCAAACGATACCAAAACACCAAACCGATCATAAATAATATGCTTTAATACCTCAAGCTGCACCGCCCCCATTATCTTCGCCTGAATCTGTCCCAGTTTTTCGTTCCATACCACATTCAGTTCTGGATATTCCTCACAGAGACTACACATTTTCAGATAAAAATCATGGATATTGCAATCCTTCGGCACTTCAATCCCATAGCTTAAAACCGACTCCAGCAACGGAATCTGATTTCCTTCCAAAGCACCAATTCCCGCACCTGAAACAGTTTTGGTAAGTCCCGTTACTGCGCAGACCGTTCCCGCACAAGCCTCA
>CAJUJG010000089.1:0-6671 GCA_910586715.1 uncultured Lachnospiraceae bacterium | reverse complement strand
TCCGCCTTTTCCCCCTCACCCAATAGATCCTTTGTCCGCAATACGCCGCCCATAATTTTCATATATGTAAGACGATTGTTCTGTTCATCCCTTGCAATTTTAAAAACCCTTGCCGAGAATATGCCTGGATAGCTTTTCGGTTCCATATAGGTATCCATTCCGTCCAAAAATTCCCGAACTCCCTCCTGTTTTAATGCGGAACCAAAAAAACACGGAAACACCTGCCGTTCTTCCACCATTTTGATAATTTCCAAATCCGAAATACTGCCGTTTTCCAAAAAAGACTCCAAAGCTTCTTCCGAACACATGGCAAGGCTTTCCATAAAAACGGACTGATCCCGCATGGAAAAATCAACACAGCACGCATCAAGCTTTTTCTGCAGTTGATTTAAAATCCAATTCTTATCCGCACTGTCCCTGTCCATTTTATTAATAAACAGAAAAACCGGTATCCTGTATCTTTTTAAAAGCTGCCAAAGCGTTATCGTATGCCCTTGTACGCCGTCCACTGCACTGATAACAAGAATTGCATAATCAAGTACCTGCAGCGTGCGCTCCATTTCCGCACCAAAATCCACATGTCCTGGCGTATCCAAAAGACAGATTTCTTTATCCTTCAGACAAAACTGTGCTTGTTTGGAAAAAATGGTAATTCCCCTTGCCCGTTCCAGCGCATCGCTGTCAAAAAATGTATCCTTATGATCGACCCGTCCGAATTTCCGTATCCTTCCGCTTAAATAAAGCATACTTTCCGCTAATGTTGTCTTACCCGAATCAACATGCGCCAAAATACCTGTTACAATTTTATTTGTCTTCATATTTATCCTTCTATTGACTGAACTAGTCTTTATTTGAAACCTATATTTTCATCGACTTTTTCAGTCACATTATGTCCACAACTTATTTTTGACTTATGTTGACTGTATTAGTCACTTATTTTTACATTTCTGCATCTGTCCATACAGGCAAATATTTCCTGTTTTCTTGGCATGGCAAGATCACAAGGAACCATTTTCCCGCAGACAGACGCAAACCCATTTTCCTCCAATGCGGTTTTTACCTTCTCCACTGCACTTTGCAACGTAGTTTTCCCGTTAAAAACATTTTCGTGGATATATTTGCAAATATATCCAAGCGCACGCAACTGCTCCGCATCAATCAGCTGCTCTACTCCCCGCATGTCAATCGTATTTTTATTTACGCTGACAGATTCGGAGCCATTTACCCTGATTTTTGTCCGGTCAACATAAAAACTTCTGTTTGGCAGCATGCACCGGTGAAAATCCGGCAGACTGACATCAGCAGATTGTATCTGCGTTTTGCAGTCTCCCTCATATGCCTGCGCCTGTTCTTTTGCTGCATATGTAATGTCGTATACCCGATATTCGTCCATTTGGATAATTGCGTCCGCCTTCTTAAAATAGGCGCCAGAACTGCCCACAACTAAAATTGTTGAAATCCCAAAGCGGTGATATAGTTCCCTAATTCGATCAATATATGGCGTAATCGGCTCTCTGTCCTTTGTCACCACAAGCTGCATCAGCTCGTCCCTTATCATAAAATTTGTTGCGCTTGTATCCTCGTCAATCAAAAGAACTTCACTGCCTGCCTCAATCGCCTCTATCACATTTGCCGCCTGCGAGGTACTGCCGCTGGCATCTTCCGTATAAAAGCATTCCGTATTGACCTTATTGGGCAGGTTTCTGATAAACATGGAAATATCGGTTCCCGTTATGCATCTTCCGTCTTCTGCCCGCAATTTTACAGCCGTAGCATCTGTAAGGATATACTCCCTTCCGTCCTCTGCAATATGGTCGTAAACCCCTCTCTCCAGTGCCTCAAGCAGGGTTGATTTTCCGTGATAACCGCCACCGACAATTAACGTAATTCCTTTTTTTATTCCCATTCCGCTCAGTTTCTCCCCGTTTGGCAGCTCAAACACAACCTTCATGGATTCCGGTGACTGGAACGGTATCGCATTTTTCATTGGCTTTTGAGATACGCCACTTTCCCTTGGAAGAATTGCCCCATCTGCCACAAATGCCACCAAATCCCTTTTCCCCAGTTCCGTTCTTATGTAATTCTGATTTTCCGCAAGTTCCGCCGCTTTCCTGATACTTCCTTTATGAATGTTTCCAAACATCAGTTCATTTGTTACCGCATCTGGCAGTAATGTAAAAAGAATTTTAATCAGCTCTCCTGCATTGATTGTTCTTCCGTTTGCAGGAAAACCGATTTCCATTCGGATAATCACACTGCCATCCGTTTCCTTAATTTCACAACCGCTACGCTCAAGTACTTCCTGACCGCAGCGGCTTACGCTCATCAAACCGCTCTTCCCCGAACCATGCGCCGTAAACGAAACCTTCGAAAGCCTTTTTCCAAACTGCCGCAACAGATAATCCTGCACCGCTATCCTCTTATGTTTTTTGTCATATAACTCCTTTGGCAACTCCGCATCTTTTCCTTCAACAATCAGTTTAATCTTTGACGGCGACGCAAACGGGTCCCCCTGCACATGCTCAATATCAAGAACATATCCTGCAAACTGATAAGCCCCTTTTGTATCCTTATACGCCGGATATCCCTTATGATCAATTCTCCGCAATAATGCCATTAATTCATCACTGGTTTTCATAACGTTCGTATAGCCTCCTTATATTATCTCTTTCTAAATATTATCGAATTTTTTGTTTTTTTTGCTTGACCTCTTAACATGTTTTAAACATAATTATTATAAACTATTTTTCACAGGAATAACAGATTTAATTTCATGAGGTGACTAAATGAACGAGAAACAGAACAAAAGGCTGATGCATTTAATCCGTCGTGTTCATGGTCTAATGGAAAATGAGGATATTCAAAAGCAGCGAACTGTTCAAAATCAGCTTGGTGCCATTTTAGCCAACAGTAAAAATTACCAGTTTACACCCTTAAAAGTGAATACAATGGATGCCGAATGGACAGACTATCTTTCAAAAGAACAAAAAATGGACAATAGCCGTTCCATGATTTTTTACTGCCACGGCGGCGGGTATATGACCGGAAGCAGCCTGTATGCAAGGGAACTTACTACCAAACTTGCAAGGCATACCAAACTGCGCGTTTTTTGTTTTGACTACCGCCTTGCACCTGAATTTCCTTATCCTGCAGCTGTTGAGGATGCGCTAAACGCCTGGGATTATATTCTTTCCTGCGGATATGATGCCAAAGACATTATTATTGCAGGTGATTCCGCTGGCGGAAACCTTGCGCTTGTTCTTACTCTCCTTTTACGGGAACGGCATGCCAAATTACCAAAAAGCCTTGTTTTATTTTCCCCATGGACAGACATGACCTCATCCGGAAAAAGCTATCATGCAAAAGAACTTGTTGATCCAGTGCTCACAAACGCATATATCCAAAAGGCAGTTTCCTGCTATTTGGGCGACACACCTGCGGATTCCCCTTATGTGTCACCATTATTTGCAGATTTAAGCGGATTTCCGCCCGTATATATTCAGGCAGGTACAAATGAAATCCTGCTGGACGACTCCCGCAGTCTGTACAGACAACTTTTAACACACAATATCTATGCAAAATTGGACCTCTTTGAAGGAATGTGGCATGTATTTCAGATGTCCCCGATTGCCAAAGCCGAAGAGGCTGTGAAAAAAGCTGCCCTGTTAATCAAATAACCGTCATTTTTTCATAGCTGTGAAATAAACATGTTTTCTTCCTTCATTTTCCATTCATATTTACATAAATTATTCCAATAATTTATGCCAATTACCTAAATTTTGCAGGATTTATTCCAAAATATGACTTTTTACTTCTACTTTACAGTATATGATTTTTTTATATTGTCAGACAACAGTCATCTTTTTATAGCACAGCGGTTACTTTTTTATTCCTCTTCTGTTGTTTCTTCATACCTTTACCGTTGTTTTTTCATGATTAAACCGTTATTTTTTTATATCTTAACCGTCATTTCTTCCTTTCTTTTAACCGAAACACCTTATGTTTCTTACCAATGGCGTTTACTCTTATACATAGTTATACATTTATACTTCATTATACATTTCTTATACATTTCATAAAAAACAGTAGATGTATGATATAAATACTGTTAATTATCTGATATTTATAAACCGTCATTTTTTCATTTCTTATTTTATTTGTAAAATTCAATTCTCATTTTTGGAAAATAAAACCGTCATTTTTTCATAGCTTAAAAATTATTCTACAAAAAAGTAAAAATTAAATCAGAATAACCGTTAATCTTTTATAGCTTTCTGTTTTTTTTGCCGTGATTTTATCACATCTTACCTAAAAATGCCGAAAATACGGAGTTTTTGTAATATCAAAAAATGATTTATTGAGGCAAAATTGACTTATATGGACAATCATTATATCAAAATAAAACCGTCATTTTTTCCTACCTATTTTTATAAAACAATGTGAAAATAAGGATAATAAGTATGTTTTTCAACCGTTATTTCTTTATAGCTTTTAAAATATGTACCTAACCGTTATTTATTCATAGCTTAATGACTAATACGGTCATAATTAGAGAAAAGAAATGACTAATGCGAAATAGTGCATATTATCTACTAAATAGTAGAAATCAGAGGAATGCCAAACCTGATTCATAATGTATAGTATTGGTATTCCTCTGACGGGTATCTATTTTTATGATAATTAAAGATCATATTGTTCAATAAAGTTGTCTAACAATATTTGAATAAGTTCGTTAAACGAACCGCCATTTTTGGCACAGTAATTTTCAGCTTTTTTTACAGAAGACGGTTTTAATACAAGTGACTTTCGAATTGATTTTGATTCCGTTTTCTGTGAGAACATATTGGGAGCACTCTTTTTGCTGCTTTTAGCTGTTTTAGGTTCGATAAATTGTTCAACAGGTTCTATATAGCTGGCTACTGATTCTGCTGGTTTCGGCTGCAAAACGGGTATGTTGTTTTCTGCCTGTAATGTTGGTTGTGATATTATCATTGTTTGTAGTTGCGGCAGAGAACCTTCATTATATATAACAGGTTGCATAGCAGGTTCTGTTTTGGGCGCAGTATTGGAATTTATGTTATTTTCTGTCGCAATTGGTATAACTGTATTCGTGGCAGGTTCCTGTATTGCTGGAATATTCGTTTTCTGTAAAACAGCTGTCTGTTTTGTATCGGAGGACTGCACTTGAAGCACAGGATTCGCGACTGTTTTGTCAGAACGGGGTTCATTTTTTTCCTCAGGCTGGTTGTTCTGAATGGTTATTGGCGTATCTTCCTTTTTGGATGCCACTCCGGCTGTTTTTAAGTCGGTTATGCTTTCCGTTTGGTGACCGGTTTGTTTTGCTCGTTTAAACTGATTCATTTAGAAAACCTCCCGTAAAATTAATTCTTTTACTACGCGCCTTACTGCGGATGCTGCCTGATGTGTCGGTTGGAGTACAACGATCGGATAATGGTTGAGTGACGTATCCTTCATTGCTACGGAGCCGGGAATTGGCGTTTCAATTAGAATATCCTTAAAATCATCTTCAGACAGGTAATAATCCTGCAAGTCTTTTGCGAGATTGATTCGTTTATCAAAATTGTTTATGATAAGCGCTCTTATATTATTTTCTATACCCAAATCTTCAATATTTTCTTCCCAAAGGAATGTGAAAAGCTCTGCACCCTGAATGGCGTTTAAGGAAACATCTGATACAAGGATAATGGAATCCACGAAATAAAAAATGTTTTGGTTGATGACGCCTAAGTTTGGATTTGTGTCAAAAATCACATGTGTATATTGGGAAAAGAATTCCTTATTACGTTCAAAATAATTTGCTAAAAGCTTTTCTCGTCCGGCAATGCTGACCAGCTGCATTTCTGTCTTTATTAACAAGATATTGGAAGGAATAATATCCACATTTGGAAGTTTGTCCAAAATCCCATGCAGAATAAGTTCGGAAGGATCTACTTTTTTGTTTTCAAATATGGTACGTATATTATTTCGTTCCATATCGGAACAGTCTATTCCGATATCGTTTGTCAGATTACATTGCGGGTCCCCGTCAACCAGTAAAATTTTATTTTCTGGATTGAGTGCCAATGCTCCTGCAAGATTGAAACAGCTTGTCGTTTTTCCTGTTCCGCCTTTTAAAGTTCCGAATGCAATGGATTTCATAGTGTATTACCTTCCTTTTATATATAGTATATTTTATATTGCACGATATAACATATTATTATTTTACATATTTATGATATTATATCATGCAGTTTATATTATTACAAGTATTTTAATGTATATTATATGTTTTAATGTATTTTATATAATATGAAAATATATATGTTTAAACATATTATAAAATACATTGACAATAAAATTATAAAATGTATTTTGTAATTTAAATATATTGAAAATTGTATATTATAATTGTATTTATATTATACATAAATATACAAATACTATTTTTAATACTATTAAAATGATAAAATATATTATTAAATTTATTTTATATTGTGATATATAGTACACAGTATATTATTATAATATTATACATTTTATATCATACCAGTAATAATAATAATACTTATAAGGGTATTACAATTAATAATTACATTATATAATGTAATGTATCATAAATGCAAAATATATAATATAATTTACATTTGTAATAATAATTTACATACAAATAT
>CAJUJG010000088.1 GCA_910586715.1 uncultured Lachnospiraceae bacterium | reverse complement strand
GGCTCTGCGTCAAAATCGTAATAAAAGCCTTCGTCAATCGCAGGTCCGATTGTCACCTTTGCGTTCGGGAACAGACGCTTTACCGCTTCTGCAAGCACATGCGATGCTGTGTGGCGAATCACATAAAGCGCCTTCGGATCAGTCACGGTAATGATATTTAATTCACAATCCTTGTCAAGCACCGTCCTCAAATCCGCCAGTTCACCGTCTACCTCCCCCGCACATGCCACACGCGCAAGCCCCTCGCTGATATCCTTTGCAATGTCAATAATTGCCTTTGCCTCGCCGTACTCCTTTACGGAGCCGTCTTTTAACATAATTTTCATGTTCTCTCATTCTCCTTTCATTTTATCTGCTCTTTTGTCCGCCCATCAATATGTCTGCGGCGCTGTTTTTGCTGCCATTGTTTGATCCGATTGTATTGCCGCTAAGAAGCGTTACCCTGCCGCTTTTCACCGGTGATAACAAAAAACCGATTAAAATTCCTGTCACAAAGCATAACGCCGGCAGCAGATATTCCTTATGGTTTGTTCTTACTTCTGTTGTAAATTCTTCCATTGCTTCATCTCCTTTACGCTTTTATAGGAATAAAAAATCCCATACACTACATATCCGTAATGCATGGGACGTATCAACGCGGTTCCACCCTGCTTGCCTGCTTTCCATACCACAAAAAAGCAGACCACTTATGATTATAACGTAATCAACGGACCGGATTGGGGTCACTCGGAGGTAGTTTTCGGATATTTCCTGTAAGAATACTTTCAGCACAAACGGTATTCCTCTCTGATACATTACAATATCGTACTCGTCTCGTCATCGTGTTTGATATTTCCAGTTTTTATTTTCTATCATTTTAATCCTATTTTTTGCAATTGTAAAGCACTATTTTTTACCACAGCATTTTTTATACTTTTTACCGCTTCCGCAGGGACACGGATCGTTTGGATAAATCTTTGCCTCTTTTACGATTGTCGTCGAAGATTTCTGCTCCTTGTAAAGCTCCTTCTTGCGCTCCTCGCCCAAGATTTCGTCCCATGCCTCCAAGCCGTAAAGCCAGTCTGCCTCCGCTGCCACCATGTTTTTGTACAACAGCTCTTTATCAAACGCAAGGCTGACCTGTGTGTCCTCGTCCATCTCCTCAATCGGATTCGGTGTCTTTAAGCTGTCGTTAATGCCGTCAAGAAAGCCTGTCATTGTCATGATGTCTATGTTATATTTTTCTGCAAGCTCTTTTACCGTACCCTTGACTTCCTCATCAGGATTTTCCAAAAGCTGCTGGTATACTTCCTTCTCCTTCTGAAAATAGTCAATCCAAAGCTTCTGAAGTGTGTTTTTATCGGTATTTTCATTGTATGCCACACTTCTCCACTGATCCAATAATGTCTTGTTCTCTGCCATGATTTATACATCCTTTCATCTTTATCGCATCTTTTCATGCGGTCTGAATGCCTGTATCCAAGCAGTATTAGTATATACCAAAGTTTACCGAAAGTCAAAGGAAACGGTTGCATTTCTTATAATTTCTTATTATAATCAGTTTTAATATCTTTTATGAAAGGACATTGCTTTATGAAAAAAAATCCAAAACAGCTTGTGGCAATTGCCGCGCTTATAGCAATTGTTGTACTGATTATTGCCTTTGTGATTTCCGCTTTTACTGCCAGTCCCGGCGAAGCAGGGAACCGGTTTATGGCGCTTTTATTCTGTATTGTTGCCGTTCCCATTTTGGCGTGGCTGATTTTATTTTGCATCGGAAGAACGCAGGGGAAGCATACAATGGCAGAATTTTTACCGGAACAGGATACGGATACAGAAAAAGACAACTGACCTGTGATAAGGCAGTTGTCTTTTTCTGTTAGGACATGTTCCTGTTCTTCATTGAGAAGTTTTTCGTTGATCCGAAAAACGGAACATTGGAGAACAATTAAACCACCTGCGGGTGGTTGTATGATGTCCGCGCCGCAATTTTTCAGTCCCTCTTTCCTCCGCCGAATCCTCTCTCTAGACCTTTTGGCATATCTAGTTGGTAGTCTTTAAGTCCTTTATCGGCATTATAACACATAATCCAGCGTCTGAGTACCTCCCGCGAAAACATATTGCATTTTGCAACAGATTATCCACACTTCTTTGACAAAACTGCTTCTATACACATCTTCTTAAAATCCGAAAAGCTTTACCTATATTGTATCACCCACAATGAAATATACGGCTATTCTTAGTTGCAGGTTTTGCACTCATTTTTCTAGTTTAGAGATACTTTAGAGAAACTTTGTGCTATACTGTTTTTAAAATCGCAAAATTCACACTATAATAGAAATAAAACAACTTGGAAACAAAGGAGGAACAACGCAGCCATGCGTATTTTACTTGCAGAGGACGACAAAAATTTGAATTATTCCATCGCACAGCAGCTTACGGCAAAAGGATTTGCGGTTGACTGCTGCTTCGACGGAGAGGAAGCTCTCTACTTTTGTGAACAAAATATTCACGACGTCATTTTGCTCGACCGTATGCTCCCCTTAATGGACGGAACTGCCGTATTAAAAAAACTGCGGGAAAACGGAATTGGTACGCCCGTCATCTTAATCACCGCACTCGGCACGTTAAACGACAAAGTAACGGGTCTAAATCTCGGCGCGGACGATTATCTCGTAAAGCCGTTTGCATTTGAAGAGCTGCTTGCAAGAATCCAGTGCGTCACACGCCGCTCTCCCATTCTAAACATGAGCAGCGAGCTGCACCTTGCGGACATCCGTTACAATGCGTCAGACAACACGCTTACCGGAAAAAGTGGCGCCTGCACGCTCTCCAATCGTGAAGGTGCACTGCTTGAAGTGTTTCTCAGAAATCCCACGCAGACATTTCCCCGAAACACACTGCTTTTAAAAATATGGGGACCGGACAGCGACGTCGAGGAAGGCAATCTCGACAATTATATCTATTTCCTAAGACGCAGACTTAAAACCGTCGGCAGCCGTCTTGAAATCAAGACTATACGCGGTGTCGGCTATTGTCTGAATTGTTACGAAACAACGTAACCGTTCAGTCACTGTTATGGAGGAACTTATGTTTAAAAAAGTCCGTATCCGCCTGACACTGTTAAGCGGTAGTATTACCACGCTCATCTTGATGATTATGACCAGCGGCTATCTCTATATCTCGGAACAAAACCTGCTCGAAAACCGACGCAGTTCTTACCAGTCCGACGTCTACAACATCGCCGTACAACTGGACAATCAGGGCGTAATTACGCATGCGTGGCTTTCACAGCTTGAGGCATCCCGTAGCTGTTACATTTCGGTACTTGATAATGGCACGCCTTTCCTGTTTGACAAAAAGCAAAAAAACGACCGGCGTGACAAACTGATTGACAGCCTGTGGACACATTACCGAAACAGCGAGCCGTCCGTTTCCGTTGCCATTTCATACAAATGTCACTTTCAGTCGTTTGTCGACTCCGATTGCTACTGTTTTGTCATCACCGTCATGCAAAACAAAATACCGCTTGAAATGCTGATTGCATTTCCGCTCTCCGACATACGCGGACAGCTTATCAGACAGCGCAATGTCTTTATCAGCGTTGTTTTTCTTGCGCTTATTGCCATTTGGATTTTTATGTGGATATACACAAAACGACTCCTTGCACCCATTGAAGAAAACCGCCTGCGTCAAAACCGTTTTGTGGCAGCAGCCTCCCACGAACTGCGCACACCGCTTGCAGTCGTTCTCTCCTGCGCAGAGGCGGCACAGGACAAGCTGATGCTGGAAAAAACTGACACGAATATCATAAATTTGAAACACGATATTGCCGCCATAAAGAACGAAGCGCTGCGCAGCTCGCGCCTGCTAAACGACATGCTCACTCTCTCAAGCCACGATGCCGGACGCCTTGACATTCGCAAAGCCCACACGGAACTCGACACGCTGCTCCTAAACACTTGCGAAGCCTTCGAGCGCCTTGCCGCCGAAAAAAATATCCGCCTTTCCGTTACCCTCCCCGACACGCCCATCCCCGCATGCTATTGCGACGCACAGCGCATCGCGCAGGTGCTCACAATCCTGCTGCATAACGCCACAAGCTACACTCCCGAGCACGGTAACATAACTGCCGTACTCTCCTTTCGCAAAACTGCGCACAGACACTTTCTGCTCGCTGTTTCTGACACAGGTGTCGGAATTGATGACGATGAGAAACAGCACATTTTTGAACGCTTTTACCGCAGTGAAAAAGCCCGAAGTGACAAAAATCACTTCGGACTCGGATTGTCTATCGCCTATGAAATTATTGCGGCACACGGTGGAACCATTGCCGTCGCCGATAACCCAAACGCAGAGCGCGGCACCACATTTACCGTGCAACTACCATAATGTTAATATTCCTATTCCGCGTTATTCTCCGCCACTTTCGCAGCGCGCGCAGCCACTTCCGCAGCCTGCACGTCGCTTGGTGTCTGCTCGTAGCGCACAATCTCATACTCGAAATTGCCGCGTCCGCCCGTCATCGAGCGCAACGTCGTACAATATCCCGCAAGCTCCATAATCGGAATATCCGCCTCAATTACCTGCTTGCCGTTTCCAATCGGGTTCATGCCAAGCACTCTGCCCCTACGCTTGTTCAAGTCACCCATAATATCGCCCGTATACCTGTCGGGCACCGTCACCTTCAGATTTGCAATCGGCTCTAAAAGCACCGGAGCCGCATCCATAAAACCTTTCTTAAACGCCTGAATCGACGCCATCTTAAATGCCTGCTCCGAAGAGTCTACCGGATGGTACGAACCGTCGTAAAGCACGCCCTTGACACCCACAACCGGATATGCCGCAAGAGGTCCCTTCAAAACGGATTCCTGCATACCCTTCTCCACCGCGGGGAAGTAGTTCTTCGGCACTGCACCGCCGACAACCTCCTGCTCAAACACATACGCAGTCTCCAAATCGCCGGACGGCTCAAAGCGCATCTTTACATGACCATACTGTCCGTGTCCGCCGGACTGTTTCTTATACTTCGCCTCCACGTCCGCTTTCTTCTTAATCGTTTCCTTAAACGCAACCTTCGGCTTCGAAAGCTCGATTTGGCACTTATATTCATTCAGCAGACGGCTTTGGATAATGTCAAGCTGCTGCTCGCCGATACCGTACAGCAATGTCTGTCTATTCTCCGTATCATTTACAACCTTAAGTGTTTGGTCCTCATGTGAAAGCTTCTGTAATGCCTGCGATACCTTGTCAATATCACCCTTGTTGGGCACCTTGTAGCGCATTGCCGTATAAGGCTTTGACAACTCGAACTTGCCGTACTCAATTACAGTCGCCTTTGTAGAAAGCGTGTTACCTGTTCTAGCCGCCGTCAGCTTTGCAATCGCGCCGATGTCGCCCGCGTGCAGCTCACTGATTTCAACAGGCTTGCTGCCCTGCAAAATATAGAGCTTATTGACTTTCTCCTCAACGTCCTTGTCCTTATTATAAATCACATCGTCTGACTTAAATACGCCTGAACAAACTTTAATCAGCGAATACTTACCAATAAACGGATCCACAATCGTCTTAAACACATAAGCGGATTTTGCCTTTGAGAAATCAAAGTTTGCCTCAAAGACCTCGTTGGTCTTCATGTTAAAGCCTGCAATCTGTCTGTTTTCCGGACTTGGCATATATTTCACAATATCATCTAACAGCGTATATGTACCTTGACACAGTAAACTTGAACCCATACTAATCGGAACAATCGAGCTGTCAATCACGTTTGTACGAAGCGCCGCACGGATTTCATTTTCCGTAAACGTTTCGCCGCCGAAGTAACGCTCCATAAACTCTTCGCTTGTCTCCGCAACCGCCTCCATCAAGGTATCCTTATAAAGTGAAAGATTATCCTTACTGTAATCCGGAATCTCGCACGCTTCAACCTCTTTGCCCTTCCAACGGTTTCCCGTCTCGCTCACGACATTGACATAGCCGACAAACTTCTCGTTTTCACGGATTGGGAAATGAAACGGCGCAATCTTCTTGCCATACATCTCCGTCAACTTTTCCACCACGTTTTTAAAGGAAGCATTGTCCGCATCCATTCCGGTCACGTAAATCATGCGCGGCAGCTTATATTTCTCGCACAGCTCCCATGCCTTCTCCGTGCCTGCCTCAACGCCTGATTTTCCCGAAACGACAATAACTGCAGCGTCCGCTGCGCTGATTGCCTCCTCAACCTCGCCTATAAAATCAAAATAGCCGGGTGTATCGAGTACATTAATCTTTGTACCCTCCCACTCGATCGGTACGACTGATGTGCTGATAGATATTTTACGTTTCTGCTCCTCCTTGCCGAAATCGCTGACCGTATTGCCGTCCTCCACTCTGCCCATACGTGAAGTGACTCCCGCCAAATATGCCATAGACTCCACAAGTGTGGTCTTACCCGCACCCCCATGTCCTAACAAAACTACATTTCTGATTTTATCAGTTGTGTAAACATTCATTCCAGTTACCTCCTATTTTGATTTTAAAAGTCGTTACTATTCTCTTCGTTCCAGTAACAGGCAAAATCCATGCAAAATTCACTTCGTGAATTTTTAATCACCTTCGGTGATGGATTTTTACTCGGCACCGATACGTTTTCTCACGGACTTATGAGTGAATGCTAAGTCCTGTACGAACAGCAGTGATAAGTCTCATTAAAATTTTACTATATTTCCCGAAACAGTTCAATCTCTTTTGTGCAATATGCACACTGTATTTTTTCATAAAATATTATGTAAATTTTCGTCATTATTACTATTGATTTTTGAAATTTTTTTGCGGTTGACTTTAGTACTTTAAAGTGCAATAATCATATATATAACATTGAAACCACAATTTTTTATAATATTACAATCATAAAATAACACGCGAAAGGACTTGGAACAGCATGAATACATTTGGATTTTTAAGCCTTGGGCTGATTGGCGGCTCGATTGCCCTTGCAATTAAGCAAATTCAGCCCGATGCAAAGATCATTGCTTATGCACGCAGGCAGGAAACCTTAGACGAGGCGCTTACAGCGGGCGCAATCGACGAAGGAACAACCGAAATTGACGCGCGTTTTGGCGACTGCGACTTCATTTTTCTATGCGCTCCCGTATCAGTCAACAACCTTTTTTTAGAACGGCTAAAACCCGTTATTTCCGAAAAGACAATGATAACGGATGTCGGAAGCGTCAAGGGCACAATCCACGAAACAGTCGAAAAATTAGGGCTTTCGGCACATTTTATCGGCGGACATCCGATGGCGGGAAGTGAAAAAACAGGCTTTTCAAGCGCAAATCCTTTACTGCTCGAAAACGCTTACTACATTCTGACGCCGACCGACCTTGCTCCCCAAAATGCCGTTGCCGAATATTACGCACTCGTCAAAAAAATGGGTGCCATTCCCCTGATTTTAAGCCATAAAGAGCATGATTACGTGACTGCTGCCATAAGCCATGTGCCGCATTTGGTCGCTGCCGCGCTCGCAAATCTAGTCCACGACCATGACTCCGAAGAATGCACCATGAAACTGATTGCCGCAGGCGGCTTTAAGGACATCACGCGCATTGCCTCCTCCTCTCCCGACATGTGGGAGGCGATTTGTATGTCAAATACGGAAAATATCGCAGATTTGCTTGACGACTATATCGATTCCCTGCAAACCATCAGTAAGGCAGTCCGCGCGAAACAGAACGGATTTACTTATGATTTGTTCAAGGCATCCAAAGAATACCGTGACTCTTTTGCCGACGCGCCGAAAGGACCTATTAAAAGAACCTATGTTTGCCACATTGATATTCCTGACGAAGCAGGAGCCATCGCCGCAATCGCCGCAATCCTTGCGAAAGCGGATATCTCCATTAAAAATATCGGGATTGTACACAACCGCGAATTTGAGGAAGGCGTGCT
>CAJUJG010000087.1 GCA_910586715.1 uncultured Lachnospiraceae bacterium | reverse complement strand
AACTTCTTTCTCATCTTTTACATACACATCCAGTCTCACGCTGCGGGCATCCATATCCACGTTGATACTTTTCTGCAATTCCGGATACTCTATGCGGTCAATCTTCAAATCCGGAAGAATCCTTTGTAGTAATTCTTTGCACAACTCCGGATTCTGCATGACCTTTCCAAACAGAAAATCATTGGATATGGTTAGGTCTTCCCAGCTTTTCTGCTTTGTTTCCATATTTCCCATTTATCTACCTGCTTTCTGCCCATAAAGAACTGCCGGAAAACTCTTTATGCCTCAAAAATTTATAATCTATTCCTATTGTACACATCCTTCCGGATAATTACAATAAGCTAAAAATCTCCCTTCCGGAATTTTTCTCCTACAAAATTTCTTTTTTAATCTTTCAGGATAACCAGTTTTCATTCTGCAGAAATATTACATCCAATCTTAAAGACCAACTTTTACCCAGTTCACCCTATAAAATATTCTGCGGTACGAGGGCGCGACGCCATTGAAACTCCATTTACAGTTTTATCATGCCAAAATATCCATCAGCTCCCGCCAGTCATGAATACGCACATATTCAAATTCAGGATTATTCTTATCATTTTGATCAGACAGAAAATATGTTTCATCCTTTGTTCTTCCTTCATATAAAACAGGAAACATTCCAACACTATTTGCTCCGTAAATGTCATTTTCCATACTGTCGCCGCAGTACCAAACTTTGTCTGGCGTTAATCCCGATTTCTGCAATGCTATCTTGTACATAATGCTATGCGGCTTTCTAAATATGTAATCACTTGATGCTAACACAAATTCAAATCTGTTTTCCGGGAGCAGACGGTCAAACTGCTCCTTTAAAGCAGCACCGGAAAAACAATTGTTGCTTATCACTCCTGTCCTTATTCCTTTTGCATTAAGGTAGTCGAGCATAATATCCGCATAGGGCATAACTGCATCCTGAGATATTCCATTCATAATTATTATCTCGGCCTCTTCCAATGATATAGACAGGGAAATATCCATATAATCCAAAAACAACCTTAAAAAATTATGCTCATGGATCTCAAGATACTTTCCTCTTTCTGCTTTCATTTTCGCAAACAGTTCCATATTGCTCCTGTCATATTCTTCAAAAGAAATATTGCGTAGATTCCTGTCTATATATGGATAAATTGCTTTATTTCCATTAGAAGCATTATAATTCGGCTGGTAAATTAATGTACGCCCATAATCAAAAATAATCATTTCCGGCATTTTCATGCGAAATTCTCTTTTCTAAAATCCCCTTTTACACCAAAATCTTAGCTTTCAGACACTTTCTAAACCTCTGCAAAATTCCGCACTTACTTATGATACGGCTCATGATTACGAATCCGAAAACACCGGTATAACTGTTCCAACAAAATCACACGCATCAGTTGGTGCGGAAACGTCAAATCCGAAAAACTGAGCGTTTCGTCAGCCCTCTTTAAAACCTCCTCATGTAAACCAAGAGACCCCCCAATGACAAACACAAGACTGCTCTTCCCCGAAAGCGCAAGCCCCTCAAGATGCCTAGAAAGCGCGACGGAATCATACTTCGTTCCGTCAATGGCAAGCGCAATGCAATACGCGTTCTCTCTCACATGCTTCAAAATCCGCTCCGCTTCCTTTTGCTTAATCAGGCTTTCTTCCGCCTCCGATGCCCTATCCGGCGTCTTTTCGTCTGCCACCTCAATCAAATCAAGCTTACAATACCGCGAAAGCCTTTTTTGATACTCCGCCACAGCGTCCCGAAAATACCGTTCTTTGATTTTTCCGACTGTCACAAGCGTTATATTCATTCCTGACCGCCATTCTCAAAAAGCTCCGCATACAGCTCCTCGCAGAACGCCTCAAGATACGCCGGGGAAAGTGTCCCAAATTCCTGTGTAACCGCCGTCTGAAGATACGCAAAATATTTGAAATATTTCTCTTCATCCGGCGTGTCCTCCTCAAAAGGCACCGCTTCCCGCACCATATCCGCCGTCAGATGTTCTGCTGCCCACGCTTAGACCTTTGCAGTCAATTCATCCTCCGTGGCAGCCTCCGTAACATATTGCTTTGCCGAGCGAAGCGACATAATCCCCATCACAATAAAAATCACAAACAGGGCACCCATTACCCCGTATGTCATATATTTCTGCGGCGACGCAAGCCGAAACCCAAACACACCAAGCTCCAACAGCACCAACGCCGCAATTCCAATTATTCCCACTAATAAAAGCGTATAGGCAGAGCTTTTAAAGTCCTCTGCCTTCGCCTTTTTATCCTGATAACCCATTCTTTGTAACCATGCTCCTTTCACAACGTGCGAATTTGGGCGTGAGCACAAATTTGCGGGTTGAAAATTTTAATTTTCAACCTTACCTCATTATTTTCCGGATAGATACTCATGAATGCCCTTTGCCGCAGCCTTTCCCGCACCCATCGCAAGAATGACCGTAGCCGCTCCCGTCACAGCGTCTCCGCCTGCAAAAACGCCTTCTTTCGTCGTCCTTCCAAACTCCTCGTCCGCCACAATGCACTTCCACTTGTTCGTCTCCAAGCCCTCCGTCGTAGAAGAAATCAGCGGATTCGGCGATGTCCCAAGCGACATAATCACCGTATCAAGCTCCATCTCAAACTCGCTTTCCGGAATCTCAACCGGTCGTCTTCTTCCCGAAGCGTCAGGCTCCCCGAGCTCCATTTTAATACAACGCATACCGCGCACCCAGTTATTCTCGTCCTCAAGGATTTCGACCGGATTGGTCAAAAGGTCAAAGATAATGCCCTCCTCCTTCGCGTGATGCACCTCCTCCACTCTCGCAGGAAGCTCCTCCTCGCTTCGTCTGTACACGATATGTACCTCCGCGCCAAGACGCAAAGCCGTTCTCGCCGCGTCCATTGCCACATTTCCGCCGCCGACAACCGCAACCTTCTTGCCGCGCATAATCGGCGTATTCGAATCCTCGTTAAACGCCTTCATCAGGTTGCTTCTTGTCAGATACTCGTTTGCGGAAAATACACCGTTTGCATTCTCTCCGGGAATGCCCATAAACTTCGGAAGTCCTGCCCCTGAACCGATAAATACCGCCTCAAAGCCTTCGTCCTCCATCAGCTCGTCAATCGTAACTGACTTTCCGACAATCACATTCTTTTCAATCTTCACGCCAAGCGATTCTACATTGGCAATTTCCTTTGCCACAACGTCCTCTTTTGGAAGACGGAACTCCGGAATGCCGTAAACAAGCACGCCGCCTGCTTCATGAAGCGCCTCAAAAATCGTCACATCATAACCAAGCTTCGCCAAATCACCCGCACAAGTAAGACCTGCCGGACCGGAACCGATCACAGCTACCTTTTTACCGTTTTTCTCCTTTGCAGGCTCGGGTTTGATTCCGTTTTGACTCGCCCAGTCAGCCACAAAACGCTCTAACTTTCCAATCGAAATCGGGTCGCCCTTAATTCCCCTGATACATTTGCCCTCACACTGGCTCTCCTGCGGGCACACGCGTCCACACACCGCCGGAAGTGATGACGACTCGCTGATAACCTTATAAGCTTCCGCAATATCCCCGTTCTTTACCTGCTCGATAAATGCCGGAATATTGATTGCAACGGGACAGCCCTTAATACACTGTGCATTTTTACAGTTAATGCAGCGCACTGCCTCCTCCATCGCTTCCTCCTGATTATAACCAAGACATACCTCTTCAAAATTCTGCGCCCTTACTGCCGCTTCCTGTTCCCTTACCGGGATTTTATTTAAAACGTCCATCTTATTTGTCACCTCCGCACTGACCACATCCGCCGTGATGTGTGTCGCCTTCCTGCAATTTCAGCATCGCCCGTCCTTCTGCCGTCTTATAAATCTGCTGGCGTTTCATCGCCTCGTCAAAGTTTACAAGATGTCCGTCAAACTCAGGACCATCCACACATGCAAACTTCACTTCACTTCCCACCGTCACACGACAGGCACCGCACATGCCCGTGCCGTCAACCATAATCGGATTTAAGCTGACAACCGTAGGAATGCCAAGCTCCTTCGTAAGCTTACAGACAAACTTCATCATAATCATCGGACCAATTGCGATACACACATCATACTGTTTGCCCTCGTCAACCAAGTCCTGAATCGTCTGCGTTACCATGCCCTTTCTTCCATACGAACCATCGTCCGTCGTCACATAAAGATTGCCCGCAACAACCTCCATCTCCTTCTCCAAAATCAAAAGATCCTGCGTCTTTGCTCCCACAATCACGTCTGCGGCAACGCCGTTTTCATGAAGCCACTTTACCTGCGGATAAACCGGAGCCGTACCAACGCCCCCCGCCACAAACAAAATCTTCTTCTTTGCAAGCGCTTCCTTGTCCTCACTGACAAGCTCCGAAGCACAGCCAAGCGGACCAACAAAATCATGGAACGCGTCACCCGTCTTCAACGCCGCCATTCTTGTCGTCTCGGCGCCCACTGTCTGAAATACAATCGTGACCGTTCCTTCCTCTCTATCATAATCACAAATGGTCAGCGGAATACGCTCCCCATCCTTATCCATTCTCACAATTACAAACTGCCCCGGCTGACAATTCTTCGCCACACGCGGCGCTTCCACTGCCATCAAATAGATATTGGCAGCAAGCTCTCTTGCCTCCAAAATTTTGTACATCAGAAATTCACCATACCTTTCGTCTTGTTATTATTTTCACATACCGCTCTTTATTGTAAAGGAAATCCATATAACCTCCGCCCCTATTCTCCAAACGGCGTCAAATGATACTTTCCTTCATCAACCTTATATGCCTTATACAAATCGGCAGTATCCGCCTCAATCGCATAAATATTGTTTGTGTCATGAACATATCCCGTCGTATCCATGTATTCTTCATACACGATATAATACAGCGTTTCAGCAATCCTTACGACCGTCTGCACCCGATACTGGTTATGCCCCAGCTTATCCGGCACATTTCCTTCCGCGTTCAGTAACTTTTTGCTTGCCACAAGATTATTTTTAAGTACCTGCACGGCAAGCTCCGCATCAAAATTCGCTTCCGCAGCAAGCTCATAGCTTCTGCCCACCGTCTCACTTCCAACTCCCGCATCGTCTATTGCAATAAAACAAAAATTACTGACGCCGTAAGGCAGTTCAATCGGATTATCATACCGTATGCTGTTCTTATCCGGAACACTCCCGTCTGTCGTATAATAAATCTTCGTGCTGTCGCTATAGTAAACCTCTATCAGCGCGGGCTCATGATAGGTACCGCTGTCAAGACTGATTACAGGGCTCTCCGGTATCGACAGATTAATCTGATAGCTTTGTGATGCCTCAGCACTTACAACTCCGTGCATATTGACAAAAATCGCACGGATTACGTAATCTCCCGATTCTAACAAAATCGGCGTTTCATACACGGAAGAATTGACAGTTGGCTCCGTGCCGTCTGTCGTGTAATAGACAAACCCTTTCGTATTGCCTTCAAGCGTAATCGAAATCAACTCGTCATACGTGCCGCCCTTCTTATTAAACACAGGCGGCAGCGCCGCATACTGATTATATTTTGACACAATCCTTGCCACATCGCATACCGCAAGGAGTTCTCCCATTTTTTCAAATTCCTTCTCTTCTTCATAAATGGAGAAGAGAAGGTCATATACTTGATCCCGTTTGGAATATTCTGTTCTTTGTACCAATATCTCGTTCAAAACAGAAACCGCACTTGGACGCATACCGCTTTTGTCATAATATTGCGCCAGTAAAAACCGTGTGTCCGTCTGCGAATCATCCAAAGCCAACGCTCTCTCCAAATGACTTACAGCTGCATCATAGTTCTGCTGCGCCGCACATTGTACCGCCTTTTCATACTGATAATCATAGGAATTTTCCATGCTCTTTGCCAGTGCGCCAAATCCAGCCACGCCCGCAGTCACAATAACCGCCACAATCATAACGGCAATCGCCATTCTGTTTATGCGAAATGAAATCCGTTTCTTCGGAAAATAATCCCGAAACGCCTCTTTTAAATCCTCCGTCTCAAAGCACTCAATCTCCGTTTCTTTTTTTTCAGTCGTTTCCTGTGCAAGCTCTTCAATCATTGTAGAGATCGATTCCTTAAGCTGATCCTCAAGCTCAATATCAAAGTCCGGTACGTACTTAATCTCTTCACCGCATTTTTCGCAAAGCAGCTTTCCCTCTTTCAGTTCATTTCCACATTTTGGGCATTTCATGCTTTACAAACTCCTCTAAAACAATCCTGTGATGACACCTTCGTCCGTCACGTCAATCTGATATGCCGCCGGCTCCTTCGGAAGTCCCGGCATCGTCATCACGGCACCTGTAAGCACCACCACAAAGCCCGCACCCGCCGATACATAAACCTCCCTGATATTGATTGTAAAACCTTTAGGACGTCCAAGAAGCGCAGGATCGTCCGAAAGCGAATACTGGTTTTTAGCCATGCATACGGGCAGATTTCCAAATCCCAGCTTTTCAAGCCGTTCAATCTGCTTCACCGCAGCAGACGCAAACGAAGCGCCCTGTGCGCCGTAAATCTCCTTGCACACACGGATAATCTTCTCGACAATGCTAAGCTGGCTGCCGTAAATCGGCGCAAAGCGGCTCTGCTTTGTCTCAAGCGTATTCAGCACGGCATTCGCAAGCGAGGTGCCGCCCTCTCCGCCCTTTTCCCATACTTCGGAAATGGCAAAATCACAGTTTCTGTCATGGCAGAACTTCTCCACAAAATCAATCTCCGCCTGTGTATCCGATACAAATGCATTGAGTGTGACAACTACCGGCACACCATACTTATGTAAGTTTTCTATATGCTTCTCAAGATTGACAATTCCCCGCTCTAACGCCGTAAGATTTTCTATATTTAAGCTGTCCTTCGAGACACCTCCGTTATATTTCAGCGCCCTTATCGTTGCGACAAGCACTACCGCATCCGGCGAAAGCCCTGCCTGACGGCACTTAATGTCAAAGAACTTTTCCGCCCCTAAATCTGCTCCAAAGCCCGCTTCCGTCACCACATAATCCGCCATCTTAAGCGCCGCCTTTGTCGCGCGCACACTGTTACAGCCATGCGCAATATTCGCAAACGGTCCGCCGTGCACAATTGCCGGCGTATGCTCCAGCGTCTGCACCAAATTCGGCTTCAGTGCATCTTTTAAAAGCGCCGCCATCGCGCCGGTCGCCTTGATTTGCCCCGCCGTCACCGGATTGCCTTCATAATCATACGCAACAATCATTCTGTCAAGACGCTTCTTTAAATCCTTCATATCCTCTGCAAGGCAAAGCACCGCCATAATCTCCGACGCCACCGTAATAACAAAATGGTCCTCTCTCACAAAGCCGTCCATTTTGTTTCCCATACCGACCACAACATTTCGAAGCACCCTGTCGTTCATGTCAAGACAGCGTTTCCACACAACCTGCCTTGTGTCAATTCCCAGCGCGTTTCCCTGCTGAATATGGTTGTCAAGCAATGCCGCACAAAGATTGTTTGCCGCCGTAATCGCATGAAAATCTCCCGTAAAGTGAAGGTTTAAATCCTCCATCGGGACAATCTGCGCCATTCCGCCGCCCGCAGCGCCGCCCTTAATGCCAAAACACGGTCCTAAAGACGGCTCCCGAAGCGCAATCACCGCCTTTTTTCCAAGCCTTCCCAACGCCTGCCCCAAACCGACACTGGTCGTCGTCTTTCCCTCTCCGGCAGGCGTCGGATTAATTGCAGTCACCAAAATCAGCTTCCCGTTTTTGCGGTCTGCAATTCTTTCCAAATATTCGTCCGATATTTTTGCCTTATACTTCCCGTAAAGCTCCAAATCATCGGCGTCTATATCAAGCGCCGCTGCAACCTGCGTAATCGGAAGCAGCTTGGCGCTCTGCGCAATTTCTATATCAGATTTCATAAAAGTCTCCACTCTCCCATTTTGCACTTTTCCCTATTTTAATAGAATAACATTAATCAGGCTCACTGTCCATTAAAATTTTGTTACTGTTTTAATTTCCAATGAGCCTCCTGAGTTTTGAAGTTCATATTTTGAAATGATCCGGCAATCTCTTGTGGTTGC
>CAJUJG010000086.1 GCA_910586715.1 uncultured Lachnospiraceae bacterium | reverse complement strand
ACTTTCTATCAATTGTAGCTGGGCTAGCCATAAATGTTTTCATTATGTTACCTCCGTATAATTAGCCTGTCGGCTCTCCTTTGACGTATATTCCCGCATGACTGCTTGAAATACGGAATGTCCGGACCGTATCTGCAAAATCCGCAGGTCAACTAGATACAACCGCGTCGACAGGATTATCAAATATCGGGGCTATGATATTTACCTAATCGCACGTCGCCACATTGAAATATTATATTACAGGGGCGTTCGTGTGTCAACACTTTTTCCATTTTTTCACTTCATTTTTTCACGCCGCACTTACTCAAATTTATAATGCCTGACATCATACAGAAGCTTGTCCCACGCGTCCTGATGTTCCACATAATACAATGGGCACAGCTTTTCGTTGCTGTCATAATGGCGCAAAATATCCTGCGCCTCCAAATCATACTCATGAATTAACCAAGCCAGCATATGTATAAGCGAATTATAGGTTTCCTGCGTAAACGAACCATCCTCGCTGATATAACAGCATTCAATGGAAATGGAATCATTATTCCTTCCCATAACGGCATATGCCTCTTCATCCAAAGGAATACACTGTATGATTTCCCCCTCACAGCCGATAATAAAATGCGCGCTTGCCGCACGCTCATGTGTCTGTGCCAAGCCTTCAAAATAACTCCGATTCTGCGCAGCGGTCGTTTTGGGATTTGCCGTGTAGTGCACAAAAATATTGTTAACCGCGGCAAGCCTTGTTCCCGGACGGTTGTATTCACTGATACTCAAAAAGTCCTTCTTTATCTCAGGTTTTCTCTCCGTCTTATCCGGTGTCAGATTTTCCCCAAAAACGGGCAGCTCTCCCTGACCTGCCGTTCTATCATCTGCATGCATTCCTATCTGCAATTCCTGATAAAGAAGCCGTACGACGAAAAAAAGAACCACACACATCGCCAAAAGCGATGTAACAACGGCAAACCGATAAAGCCGAAGTCTGCGCTGCCTTACTTTGCGTCTTCGCAGCATCCGTGCATTTGTACGCACCGTATTGCGGTGCGTTCTGTTATATCCCGCCGCATTTTGGCTATGCATACGCCGATTTGGCGCCTGCCGCGGCGAAGGCAATGTTATAATCGGAACATTTGTCCCTGCCCTGTTTCTCTCTGCCGCTCTTTTGTGACTGCCTTGTTTTGCGGTGCGCCTTTGCACGGTTCCTGCATCAGCCGGTTTCACAACCTCCCATAGCTCCAAATCCTGTTTCCGCTGCGCCTGATAATTCATTTGTACCCCCCATTTATAAAATGTTCCTCTTTATTTATCCCCGCACTGCCGTCTCCCGCAAGCAAAAACGGCGGTACAATTAATCTCCCTCTTATATATTAGACGATCTGTAAAAGGAAAAAGTTGCAAGAAAAAGTAAAATTTTATAAATTATTATATTATGTTAATCTCTAATCTGTCTCTAACTCATCAAACTACAGCGCTTTTTATAAATATTCATACCCAATTAACGTAAGCCCGCATGCCGGAGCCGTAGGTCCCGCTTTCGTGCGGTCTTGCACGTTTAAAATCTCCTTCACATATCCCGGCGCAATCCTGCCGCGTCCTGCCTCCATCAGCGTTCCCGCGATAATCCGCACCATATTATATAAAAATCCCGACCCCGTCACGCGTATGGTTATCATGTCACCCGCTTTCTCCACCGTAAGGTCATAAATAGTCCGTACAGTTGTCTCTGCCACGGTATTGACACTGCAAAAACTCTTAAAATCATGTTCTCCCACAAGATACGCCGCCGCCTCACGCATTTTTTCCACATCAAGCGTTACGTACGTAAAATAAGAATACAGCCTGTACACCGGCATCGGAAAGGCACAGTTTAAAATTTTGTACTCGTATGTTTTTTTACTGTTTTGACGTCTCGGATGAAAATCAGATGCGACCTCCTTTGACAGTTGGATACGAATGTCCTCCGGAAGCTTTTGGTTCAACGCAAAAGACATTTTCTCCGCCGGCATTCTTGCATCCGTGTCGAACACCGCTATATTCCCAAACGCGTGTACGCCCGTATCCGTCCGCGAAGCTCCGATAACCTTAATGTCTTCCCGAAACAGTCCGCTGAGCGTTTCATTCAAAACGGATTCGACCGTTACAACATTGGGCTGAATTTGCCAGCCGTGATAATTCGTACCGTCATACGCCACCTTCAACATTACCCGTTTCATACTCACACCCCGCCTGTTATACCGGTCAGCGAAAGCAGAAGCGGCGCAACATATCCTGCCGCAATCCCGGCCGCAAGATAACAAATCACAACTGCATACGCAACAAAATCCCGGCGTTCATAGTGAAGCGGTTTCATTTTTGTGCGGCGCTCTCCCCCGCGATAACAGCGCGCCTCCATTGCCATCGCAAGATCGTTCGCGCGCCGGAATGCCGATATAAAAAGAGGAACCAAAAGCGGCACAAGACCTTTTGCTCTTTTGATAATATTACCGCTTTCAAAATCAGCACACCGCGCAAGCTGTGCTTTCATAATCTTGTCTGTTTCTTCCATTAAAATCGGAATAAACCGAAGCGCAATCGACATCATCATCGCAATCTCATGCACCGGCACCTTTATCCGTTTTAACGGTCCAAGCATTTTTTCAAGCCCGTCCGTAAGCTGGTTTGGCGTTGTCGTAAGCGTCATAATCGACGAACCGATAATCAAAAAACTCAAACGGATTGCAAGAAGGACAGCAAGACTGACGCCTTCTTTTGTAATTCTGAACTTCCATATTGTCAGCAAAGGCTCACCCGGTGTCAAAAACAGATTGAACACAACCGTTATCATCAGCAAAAATACAATTGCCTTCATTCCCTTTACCATAAAACGAAACGGCACCTTTGATAAATTAATCACAATCGCCAAAAACAATGCCGCCACCACATATCCCGCCGCATTATCAAATAAAAAGAGAGAGATGATAAACAAAATTGTAGAACCAAGCTTCACGCGGGGATCAAGCCTATGTATCACGGAATCCGCCTGATAATATTGACCAAGTGTAATGTCTCTTAACATCGCCCGTCACCCGTTTCCCTTCTTCGCCGCCGCAAGACGTGTAAAATAACGCATAATCTCATCTTTCGCCTCGTCAATGGTCGTCACGTTATCACTCACGTCATAGCCGTGCTCCTGCAAATCTTTCATCATATATGTCACCTGCGGCGCCGCAAGACCGATTTCCTCCAGCTCCCTGTAATAACGGAATACTTCCCGCGGCGCATCATCATACACCACGCATCCTCTGTTCATCACAATAATCCGTTCCACATACCGCGCCACATCATCCATACTGTGCGAAACCAAAATAACCGTAATGCCCGTCTCTTTTTTTAATTTAGAAATCTGCTCTAATATCTCATCGCGCCCCTTCGGATCAAGCCCTGCCGTTGGCTCATCCAGCACAAGCACCTGCGGCTTCATGGCAAGCACCCCCGCGATTGCCACGCGCCTTTTCTGCCCTCCCGACAGATCAAACGGTGACTGGTAAAAATATTCATCATCAAGTCCTACCAGCTTTAATGCCTCATAAGCCCGAAGCTCCACCTCTGTTTTGGAAAGTCCCAAATTTTTCGGTCCAAAACACACATCCGTAAAAACATCCGTCTCAAAAAGCTGATGCTCCGGATACTGAAAAACAAGTCCTACCTTACTGCGCAGCTTTTTTTTATCAAAGTCATCATCGTCGATGTCCTCTCCGTTAAAATAAATATTTCCCGCCGTCGCTTTCATAAGCCCGTTCAGATGCTGCACCAACGTCGATTTTCCGGATCCCGTATGACCGATAATGCCGATAAACTGCCCATCGGGAATAACCAAATTAATGTTATTCAACGCCTTGACCGGCGTATTTGTATCCTGTCCGTATATATGGCTTACCTTGTCTAAAATAATTGGCATTTTTGTCTCCTACTCTTAAAACAGTTCTTTCACGCAATCATCCAGCGCTTCCCGAAACTCCTCTTTTGTCAGTATCCCCTTTGGCATAGGAAATCCCTCCTGCCTTAGCGCATGAGCAAGCAGTGTCACCTGCGGCACATCAAGCCGAAGCTCCTTTAGCCGTTCCACCTCGGAAAAAACCTCCCGCGGCGTTCCCTGTAAGGTCACCGCTCCCTTGTCCATAACAAAAACCTTATCGGCATAAATAACCTCTTCCATATAGTGCGTAATCAAAATAACCGTAATGCGCTCCACATCATTTAACGCCCGCACGGCGCGGATGACCTCCTTGCGTCCTTTGGGATCCAGCATCGCCGTCGGTTCATCCAAAATAATACACTTCGGATGCATCGCAATCACCCCGGCAATCGACACGCGCTGCTTCTGTCCTCCCGAAAGTTTGTTCGGTGAGTGATGACGAAATTCGTACATGCCGACAGCCTTTAAACTTTCCTCCACGCGTTCCCATATCTCTTTCGTAGGCACACCCATGTTCTCCGGGCCAAAGCCTGTGTCCTCCTCCACAATCTGACCGATAATCTGATTGTCAGGATTTTGAAACACCATTCCGGCAGTCTGTCTGATGTCCCACAGGTATTCGTCCTTCTGCGTATCCTTTCCGTCTACCCACACCGTTCCTTCCGTGGGATATAATATGGCATTAAGATGCTTTGCTAGCGTGGATTTCCCCGAACCGTTATGCCCCAAAATTGCCACAAAATCACCCTGATTGATGTCCAAATTCACATTGTCCACCGCCGTTGTAATTCCCTCGACATTGCCTTCTTCGTCGCGTCTGATGTACTCAAAAATTAAGTCCCTGACCTTAATAATCCCCATGTCAAAACCGTGCCCTTTCACTGCGGACATCTACTTGTCCTTATCCTGCATCTTTTGCTGCATAAATGCTTTGTATAGCTTACGCCTTTGAAGCATTTCCTTTTGTTCCCTGTCCTGTGCAATCTGACGTTTAATATTTTCGGCAATCCAAATCGCTCTAATCTTATCGAGAACTTCCTCCTCCTTGCTTTTCTTTGGCGAATTCATCCTGTCAGCATATTCCTTTCCGTACATCTGCATCTGCTGTTTTCTGCGCTTGCTTTCCCGATAGTCCTTATCCCACTTTTCTATCTTCTGATGCTCGTTTGCCATTTCCTTTTGTCTGATATAACTGCTGCGCGTAGCATCGCTCGTCGCAAAGATTTTAGCAGGTCTTTGCTGCTGCGGCATCTGATAAAAATACATTCCGTTTGGCGCCGTCTGCTGATTTTGCATTGTTCCCACAGTATTTGGAGCCACTCCGCCACCTGTCGGAACATACGGATTATTAAGCAGATACTCATATGCCTTTTGCAGTTTGATATAATACTCCTTTGTGTCCCCTGAAGGATTTGCATCCGGATGATAAAGCTTTGCCTTATACCGGTATGCTCTCTTAATCTGCTCGTCAGATGCATTTTCCCTTATTCCAAGAAAATAGCAAGCCTCTTTTCTTGTCATACGAATCCCCCATTCTTACCGGTTCCTTAATACAAGGTCCGTTTGATAATAATTCAGAAATACAGATTACCTCATTGCAGTATTCCAACGCTTCTATACTTCTGAATAATTACCCAAACCCTGGCATTTTATACAAAAACGCTCCCAAAATATGGGAGCGCATTTCGTACAAAATACAATTATTCTCTGCTCTTATACAAGCTCAAGAACTACCTGCATAGCGCCGTCACCCTTACGCTGACCAACCTTGATTATTCTTGTATAACCACCGTTACGTCCAACATACTTAGGTGCGATTTCATCAAACAATTTTGCTACAAGGTCGATTTCTTTTGTATTTCTCTTTTTTCCTGCATTCTTCTCAGGAACTTCTGTTACAGAATATAATACCTTAAGCATCTTTCTTCTTGCATGAAGTCTTGAAGGCATATCCTTCTTGATTTCCTTCTCTACTTCATCATAAACAGTGACCTTCTTGCCGTCCTTAACTTCCTTTACGCGCTTGCCGTCCTTGTCTTTTCTTGGAACCTTAGCCGTAACCTTAACCATCTCATAGTTATCCTTTTCTTTTACGGCCATTGCGATCAGTCCCTCAACAATCTTCTTAACTTCCTTCGCTCTTGCCTCAGTCGTGATAATTCTACCGTTCTTGCTTGCAATCAAAGCAGTTACCTGACCTCTAAGCAATGCCTTTCTCTGATTTGATGTTCTTCCGAGTTTTCTATAACCTGCCATAACCGGCTCCTTTCTTTGTGAGGAACTACTACCCTCATTGGTGGGACATATGACAACGCTCTTTGGACTTACTTATCAAATGTCATTTACAAATTCCATCTTTGAGCACAAATGCGAACACTTTGGGATTACCGCATCTGCGATTGTATGATACATACATATCTTAAATCTGCGGCTCAATTACTCCTCCATCGGATTAAGCTGCAAACCTAACTCCTTTAACTTTGCCAACACCTCGTCTAAAGACTTACGTCCCAAATTACGAACTTTCATCATATCCTCTGAAGTCTTATTTGTCAGCTCTTCGACAGTATTGATGCCGGCTCTCTTTAGGCAATTGTATGAGCGGACTGACAGCTCAAGCTCGTCAATGCTCATCTCAAGCACCTTCTCCTTCTCGTCATCCTCCTTCTCATTAATTACGACAGCGCCCGTTCCGAGCTCGGACAGATTAATGAAAAGTTTCAGATGCTCACTCAACACCTTTGCTGCTAGGCTGACTGCCTCATCCGGCTCAAGTGTTGCGTTTGTATATACGTCCAATGTCAATTTATCATAGTCAGTAACCTGACCAACACGGGTATTTTCTACGGTAACATTTACTCTCTCTACAGGAGTGTAAATAGAATCCACTGCAATAACACCAATCGGTAAATCCTCGCTCTTATTCTTATCAGCGCTGATATAACCTCTTCCCTTTGTGATAAGTATTTCCATGTAAAGTTTGCTGTCCTTACCGCCGTTTAATGTAGCGATAACCTGATCAGGATTCATAATCTCAATGTCCTGATCCACCTGAATATCGGATGCCCTGACAACGCCTTCACCTTCAAAATCAATAACTGCCTTCTTAACTTCATCAGTTTCGCTGCTGTTCTTAATCGCAAGACTTTTCAGATTCATGATGATTTCCGTCACATCCTCCTTCACGCCGGGGATGGAACTGAACTCATGCAATACACCATCAATCTTAACCTGACTCACAGCCGCGCCGGGTAGGGAAGCAAGCATAATTCTTCTAAGAGAATTACCCAGTGTAATTCCATAACCTCTCTCTAAAGGTTCTACTACAAATTTACCATACCTTTTGTCTTCAGAGATTTCTGCCACTTCAATATTTGGACTGTCAAAATCAAATGCCAACACTGTAAATACCCTCCTTTTATGAATGTGATGAATATGATTATAGGAAGCGCAAATATAATTTGCGTTTCCCTGCGCTAGCTGCATGCCACAAAACAGCTTAATTCCTTATGCAGCCGTGTGCATTTATTATAGGAAACAGCAAATACCTGCGGTATTTCCCATAATAAAAAGTGCAACAATAGAAAGTACGCAGCGCGCACTTCCTACTGTCAAAATTCATATTGACTGCTTACTTAGAGTACAACTCGACGATAAGCATCTCATTTACCGGAACATCAATCACTTCTCTTGACGGAAGTTCCTTAATTGTTCCTTTGAAATTCTCCTGATCAACATCCATCCATTCAGGAACCAATCTGCCATTTGTAACCTCGGCAATGTCCTTATATCTCTGTAAGCTCTTTGACTTTTCCCTGATTTCAATCACATCGCCCACACTGATTAAATAAGAAGGAATATTTACGCGTTTTCCATTCACTAACACATGCTTGTGACCAACAACCTGTCTCGCTTCTTTTCTTGTTCTTGCAAAACCCATTCTGAAAATAACATTGTCAAGTCTTCTCTCAAGAAGAACCATCAGGTTTTCACCGGTCATGCCCTTCATTCTGTCCGCCTTCTCATAATAATTACGGAAAGGCTTCTCCAATACGCCGTAGATAAACTTTGCTTTCTGCTTTTCTCTTAACTGCAGACCATACTCACTCATCTTCTTGCCGGCTCTTGGTGACTTTCTTTTAGACTTCTTATCATATCCTAAAAATACAGGATCCAAATCAAGAGATCTGCATCTTTTAAGCACAGGAACTCTATTTACTGCCATGTCTTTTTTCCTCCTAAATTAAACTCTACGACGCTTCGGCGGACGGCATCCATTGTGCGGAACCGGCGTTACGTCCTTGATGCTGGTTACTTCAAGACCACATGCCTGAAGTGCGCGGATTGCAGCTTCTCTGCCTGACCCCGGACCTTTCACCATAACATCTACAGATTTTAAACCATGTACTAAAGCTGCCTTCGTAGCTGTTTCTGCTGCCATCTGAGCAGCATATGGAGTAGATTTCTTTGAAC
>CAJUJG010000085.1 GCA_910586715.1 uncultured Lachnospiraceae bacterium | reverse complement strand
ATGGTAACTACGGCGGATTTTATGTGAGTTTATACTGCCGTGAATAATTCGGGTTAAATGTGATAAGGATTATTTTGATGAAGTAAAAGATGTTAGGAATGTATATACTCATTATAATCCTGATAAGCATGTTTCTGAGAGAGAATGGAGGAATGCATCATATATAATAAAGAGCGCATTGAAGGCAGCATTAGGATTTGTAATGCAGTTGGATATTAAAAATAACGATTTTGGTTTTCTTATACCGAAAGGAACTATGGAAGAAATAAGACGTTAACAGAGGAAAATGTTAAATTGGTATTAATAAGTTGGTATGAATAATTTTGACAATTGATTGTAAGCCATAATAAACAGATAGCTGTTTTAAAATATCAATTACATTAATCATAACTGAATATTGTTTACAGCGGCAGAGCATATAGATCAATCTATATGCTTTTTGCTTATGGTATAAAAATGTCATAACTAAAAATAAGTAATTAGGCTTAAATATTTTAATATATGGAGGATATGAATATGAGCGATGTAACAAAAAATGTAGCGGTAGACATAGTAGCACAGGAAACAAAAGCAGAGAAGTTTATCAGGATTGGGGAGTACCGCATGAATAAAGCACTCGACGCAATCGGGAGGCTTGAGAATCTCGCCAACAGATCAGCATATGAGTATACACAGGAACAGGCGGAGGCAATGTTTTCGGTACTGGAGCAGCGTGTGGCGGATATTAAGGCAAAATTTACGGCGGCGAAACAGAAAGAAGGCGTTTCGTTCTCTTTCGGGACAAAGGCAGGACAGGAGGGCGCAAGATGAGCATGGCGGTTTTAGGCACGGGTGACAAGATTTTAAGCCTTATGAAAGAGATGGAGATAAGCATTCCGGGGCTGGCGTCGCTGTCCGGCATACAGGAGAATGAAATTCTGAATATACTGGCGGGCATCTGCGAGCCGGACATCACGGCAGCCTGCAGGATTGCGGACGCGCTCGGTGTCTGCGTGCGGGAACTCTGCCCGGATGAGGAGCAGTATACCATTCCGGTCAGAAAAGGAACGCTTGCAAAGCTGATAGTGGTAAGCGAGATGAACGGCGTGGAGCTGGATGACCTAATCAGCTCCATACTGGAAAAGGGCATTGAGGAAAACGGATTTTATGATTAAACGGCGCGGCGGGATTTCCCGCCGTCATTTTTGGGAGGAAAGCCTATGACAAAATATCAGTATGTTTCCGCAATGGCGGAAGATACCGCAGTGAGGATTGCAAAAAACAAAACATTGTGGACGGCATTTCTTGATACGGCGGCGCGGCTGTACAAGCGCCCGTACAACGAGCAGCTCCTGATCCATGCGCAAAGACCGGACGCGTCAGTCTGCGCATCACTGGAGGACTGGAACGAAAAAATGTACTGCTGGGTAAACCGCGGTGCAAAAGGAATTGCGCTGATTGACACGGCGAGCGAGCGCCCAAAACTGAAATATGTCTTTGACGTATCGGACGTGCATAAGGCAAGGCGCATCGGGCGAGACCCGTACATATGGGAACTGAAAGAAGAACATAAGGAAGCGGTGCTTGCACGGCTGGAACAGACCTATGGCGGCACGGACAGGGAACAGTCCTTTGAACAGCGGATTATCGAAATTGCCGAAAGGATTGCATCGGATTATTATGGGGATTTGCTGCCTCAGATTGGATATGCCAAAGAGGGCAGCTTTCTTGAGGAAATGGACGAACTCAATGTGGGGATATGCCTGCGGGATACGCTGGCATCGAGCATTGCCTACACGGTGCTGTCGCGCTGCGGGGCGGACACAGATTTTTGGAAAAACGAACTTGATTTTACCCATATCAGCGAGTTTAATACGCCGGATACGCTTGCGGTAATCGGAAACGCCACTGCGGAAATGTGCAAGCCGCTTCTTTTGGAAATCGGCAGGACGGTAGTGGCGCAGGAAAGGCAGGCAGCACAAAACGTAACAAGGGAAAATGCAGGCATGGAAGCAGCAGAGCCGGAAAAAGAGGAAACGCAGAAAAATAATAAAAATATCGAAAAAGTGCTTGCAAAAGAAACGGATGCGGACTATAATGCTTTAAAGCGTGAAAGTGAAAAAGAAGAACCAGAAAGACCGGAAACGGCGGAAAATAAAGAAACGGAGGGCGCTGCATATGGAACTGACATACGAGAAGAACGGGGATTACCTGATACCGAACTTGATGGCGGACGAGGAGCCGGAGGGCGTGCTGACGAAGTACGGGCTGATGAGGAAGAATTTCCTGAAGGAACACAGGGGAGGGATTTATCAGGGCATGATACTGTCGGGAAAACTGAAAGCGCACTGTCTGATGATACAGGAGCAGGCGGAACAGAGAATGGACTTCCTGACCGCGCAGATGGCGGAAGCAGAGGGCGTGACGGAGGAACTGAAAGAAACGGATCAGATGAAGTGGGTGGGCATGATGAACAACATCAGACACTCGGCGGAGGAGAACGTACTGACGGAACTGATTTACGTTTAGAAAGCGAAATTGACCACCTCAAAACACAATTAAATACGGAAACATCAGAGCCGGATAATGACCACGGAAGTGGGGAAACATCATTATCCGGCTCTTTCATTGCCGAACTGAGTGCAGCCGATAATTTCATGGATATTCAGAAAGGAATTCTGTGTTCCGATGCTTTCCTTATCCATAAAAGACCGGAAATTGCGGGGTATTTTCAGATGGAGCAGGATACACGTCTGCAAACGGAGTATCTGAAAAATTCTTTCCGCATGGAGGAATTTACGGAGCTTGACATCGGGGAGATCAGGGCAGGATACCGCGCCGGTGAGGACGGTCTTACCATGTGGAAAGGGCATTACCTTACCCGTGAGGCAGAAACAAAAATATCATGGGAAGATGCCCGCTTCTTTGTAAATTCCTATATCGAGGACGGCGAATACCTGCTTCCGGGGGAAAAGGCAGAGCAGATTGATACGGACGGTATGTACAAACAGCTCAATATTTTTACCATGTTTTCAGAGCAGGTAGGCAATATCGTGATGAAACAGGCGGAGGAAAAGAGCGACGTGCCGCCCATGACGGCGATACCGCAGGAACAGCTTTCTGAAATCCTGCGCAGCGGCGGGGGAAAAGAAAACAGCCGGAAACGCATCTATGCAAAATACAGGCAGGGAAAGACGCCGGAGGAAATGGCTGCTTTTCTGCAAAAGGAATACGGCAATACCGGAAAAGGCTTTGAGTTTGACGGAAAGCAGATAGCGGTATGGTTCAATCAAGAGGGCATGACCGCAGGCTATGGCACGTCCGCGCTGGAAAATCCGGTGTATAGCATGAACTGGCAGGAAATTGAGTCGGAAATACGCTCACAGGTGGAAAACGGGACTTACATGGGTGAGAATGAAGCGTATCTGATTGATGAAACGGAACGGAGCCGGATTGCCAATTATGTATATTTTTTCTTCCGTGACGGAATGGGGGAAATACCGGAGGAACTGGGATTAGGTGATAAAAATGCTCCTGACAGCCATGCACATCTGATTGGGCTGCTTTCAGACCCGGCAGGTATAGATTTGGTTGCCGCCCACATGGACAAGGCTATTACGGAGCTGGAATCAGGCGAGAAGAAAATGCGTTACCGTGCTGTTTATACGCCGAAAGGACTGCGGGAGGAGCTTGCAGATTTGCGCCTGCCTAAAACAGAATATCCGCTTGCGGAAAGCGTGGAGATAAAGAAAGAGGATTTTATTACACAGGACGAGATAGACCACCGTCTTGGCAGGGGGAGCGGTTATGAACATGGCGCTTTCCGCATCTATAAGTATTTTATGGAGGGGCATGACAGTTCAGATGCGGTTAAATTTTTAAAACAGGAGTATGGCATCGGCGGCAGTTCCCATGCCCTGCCGGGAAATGATAAGAGTTATGAGGATCATAACGGTAAAGGAATACGACTGGAAAAGGGACAGATTGGAAGTCCGTATACGGGGATTCTGCTGTCATGGAAAGTTGTGGAAAAGCGTATCCGTAAGCTGATTGAGGAAGATAAGTATTTATCCCCGAAAGGCAAGGAAGCCTATGTGGATTACAAATGGGAACAGGCACAGAAAGAGCTTGAAAAAGCGCAGGCGAAGATGGAGCGTGACACAAAGGCTGCCTGCAAAGACGCCATAGAAAGGGCAATTGCTGAAAAGTTTGACGGCAGACGGCTCCCAAAGGAAACAGCCGAGGGCGTTATCAGGGAATATGGCATTGAGCGGGTGCGCTATGTACTTTCCCATACCGTTGCCCATAAAACGCAGGAACAGCGTATTTCCGATGAAAATAAGGAGTGGGCAAAGGAAACTGCGCCCTATTCCACATGGGAAACCAACGACATGGTGGTAAATTCCCACCCTGCGGTGCTGAATGGCTTTATCAATCAGGCAAGGCGCTACATTGAACGGGAAAATATTCTTGCGGCGCAGACAGCCGGACAGGAGCAGCCGAAAGAGAATGCAGCGGAAAATGTTACAGAGCTGCCCGCCCAAAGCGAAGAAAAAGAAATCAGGGACAGCGACAATAAAGTTCCTGACATTGATGCGGCGGAAGTCCATGAAAAACTGAAAAACGGCGATGCAGATAAAGAAGCAGATGCCGTTGAAGAACCTGCACAGGACACCTTTGGACAGAGTGACCAAAAGCCGGAGTTGGAAACGCTACGGGGGGAAAACGCTGACACTTTAGGACATGGTGACCAAAAGACAGAGCAGGCGGAAACGGATACTTTAGGTCACGCTGACCAAAAGCTGGATTATCAGGCTGGCGATACCGTAACCATTGAGGGGACGGAGTTTATTATCGAGAATATTTCCGACAGGGAAGTGCAGATGCGTGACCCGAAACTGCTTTATCCGGTTTTCAGGGTGGAAAACAGGGAGAATTTTGAGCGCCTCTTGGCAGAGGAATCCCCGCATACGGAGGAAAAAGAACAGGACACTTTTGGACACACTGACCAAAAGCAGCCGACAGCCAGTGAAACGACAGTGTATCCGGGGGATAAAAACGGACTTCCCTATGATATCGTCGTGGAGAAGCTGCATTTTGTCGAACCGGAACAGGCTGAACCGGAGAAAACGCCGCAGACTGACAAGTCCAGCGCCGTCAATTTCCGTATCACGGACGATGCGCTCGGCGCAGGGAATGCAAAAGAGAAATTTCGGCGGAATGTGGAGGCAATCCGCACTTTGGAGAAGATTGAGGGGGAAAACCGAACCGCGACACCGGAAGAACAAAAGATTTTATCACAGTATGTCGGATGGGGCGGTCTTGCAGATGCTTTTGACGAAACAAAGGCGAATTGGGCAAATGAATATCAGGAATTAAAAAATCTTTTATCCCAACAGGAATATGCATCTGCAAGGGAAAGTACCTTAAATGCCCATTACACAAGCCCCGTCATTATCCGCAGCATTTATGAAGCGCTTGAAAAGATGGGTTTTGAAAAGGGAAACATTTTAGAGCCTGCAATGGGAATAGGAAACTTTTTCGGAATGCTGCCGGAGAAAATGCAGGAAAGCAGGCTTTACGGTGTGGAACTGGACGGCATCACAGGCAGGATTGCAAGACAGCTCTATCCGAAAGCGGACATTAAAATCTCCGGCTTTGAAAAGACGGATTATCCGAATGACTTTTTTGACGTGGCAGTCGGCAACGTGCCGTTTGGTCAGTACAAGGTTGCGGACAAAAAGTATGATAAGAATAACTTTTTAATCCATGACTATTTTTTTGCAAAGGCACTGGACAGGGTGCGCCCCGGCGGCGTTGTCGCTTTTGTCACAAGCAAGGGCACGATGGACAAGAAAAGCCCCGAAGTGCGCAAATACCTTGCACAGCGGGCGGAGCTTCTGGGCGCGGTCAGACTTCCAAACACGGCGTTTAAGGAAAATGCGGGGACGGAAGTCACGTCGGACATTCTTTTCCTGAAAAAGCGTGACCGTGTGATGGACATAGAGCCGGAATGGGTGCATCTTACGGAAAAAGATGGCATTGTGATGAACAGCTATTTTGCAGACCACCCGGAGATGGTCGTGGGAAAAATGGAAATGGTGTCGGGACCCTACGGCATGGAAAGCACCTGCCAGCCCGACACGTCAAGACCGTTTGCGGAGCAGCTGCGGGAGGCGGTCAGCCATATTGACGGGGAGATTGAGGCAGTGGAGATTGACGGGCTTGCAGAGGAAGGGGCAGACACCGTAATCCCCGCAGACCCTGACGTGAAGAATTACAGCTATACCCTTGTTGACGATAAAGTGTATTACCGTGAAAATTCCATAATGAAGCCCGTGGAAATGCCCGATTCCATGCAGGAACGGATTAAGGGCATGGTGGCTATCCGCGACTGTACACAGGAGCTTATCAGTTTACAGTTGGAAGAATACCCTGACACAGCCATTACGGAAAAGCAGGCGGAATTAAACCGGCTGTATGACAGTTTTTCCAAGAAATACGGCATTATCAGTTCACAGACCAACAGGAGGGCGTTCAATCAGGATTCCAGCTACTGCCTGCTCTGTTCGTTGGAGAAAATCGATGACGAGGGCAATTTCAAGGGCAAGGCGGATATGTTCACAAAGCGCACAATCAAGAAGGCAGAAGTTGTCACAAGTGTTGACACGGCAACAGAGGCGCTGGCGGTGTCCTTATCGGAAAAGGCAAAAGTTGACCTTGACTATATGGCGGAGCTTTCCGGAAAAGACATTGATTCCGTCAAAGAGGAACTGGCAGGCATTATCTTCCAAAATCCCGTGACGGACAAATGGGAAACCGCCGATGCATATTTAAGCGGCAACGTGCGTGAAAAGCTGGAAACGGCGAAAATCTATGCGGAGAACCACCCGGAGTATGCCGTAAACGTGCAGGCGCTCATGCAGGTGCAGCCGAAAGAGCTGGACGCATCGGAAATCGAGGTGCGCATCGGCGCGACATGGATTGAGCCGAAATATATAGAGGACTTCATGCGTGACACCTTTGAAACGCCACAGCATTTATTTGACAGGAACATGATGGGCATACAGTTTTCCGACGTGACGGGACAGTGGAACGTGAAAGGAAAAAATGCAGACCACGGCAATTCCCTTGTCAACATGACTTACGGCACAAGCCGGAGGAATGCCTACACGATTCTGGAGGACTCCCTGAACCTGAAGGACAGCCGTGTGTATGACACCATAGTGGAGGACGGGAAAGAGAAGCGCGTGCTGAATAAGCAGGAAACCACCATAGCATCACAGAAACAGGAGGCGGTACGCGAAGCGTTCAAAGACTGGGTATTCCGTGACGCGGAAAGGCGGCAGGATTTGGTGGGAAAATACAATAAGCTGTTTAATTCCACAAGACCACGGGAGTATGACGGATCGCACTTAAAATTCCCCGGAATGACGCCGGACATCGAGTTAAGACCGCACCAGCTTAACGCAGTTGCACATCAGTTATACGGTGACAACACCCTGCTTGCCCACTGTGTCGGCGCAGGCAAGACGTTTGAGATGATTGCGGCGGCAATGGAGAGTAAGCGTCTGGGCTTGTGCCAGAAAAGTTTATTTGTCGTACCGAACCATTTAACGGAACAGTGGGCAGGTGATTTCCTGCGGCTGTATCCCGGTGCGAATATCTTAGCGGCAACCAAGAAGGATTTTGAGCCTGCAAACCGCAAAAAATTCTGTTCCCGTATCTCAACAGGGGATTATGATGCGGTCATTATCGGACATACGCAGTTTGAAAAAATCTCTTTGTCGCAGGAGCGTCAGGCGGCAATCATAGAACGTCAGATAGACGAAATCGAAACAGCGATTGCGATGGCAAAAGCGGATAACGGGGAACGCTACACAATCAAGCAGATGGAGAAAACGAAAAAATCCCTGACGGCAAGGCTTGAGAAACTCAACGACGCCACACGCAAGGATAATGTTGTGACCTTTGAACAGCTTGGCGTGGACAGGCTTTTCGTTGATGAAAGCCACAATTACAAAAACCTTTTTTTATACACAAAAATGCGCAACGTGGCGGGTATCGCACAGACCGAGGCGCAGAAATCCTCGGATATGTTCGCCAAGTGCCAGTACCTTGATGAAATAACTGGAGGCAGGGGCATCACTTTCGCGACAGGCACGCCGATCAGCAACAGTATGACGGAGCTTTATACAAATATGCGTTATCTCCAGTATGGTACGTTACAGAAATTAGGGCTTGGGCATTTTGACAGCTGGGCGTCCTCATTTGGCGAAACGCAGACAGCGATAGATATAGCGTGCCAGTTATAGGTACATAAAACAAAATACAGGGCAGGAACACACTGGAAAAGGGATTGCAAGATGCAGTCCTTTTTTGATATGGGAAAAGGAGAATATCAGATTATGACGAATTTAACAAAATATGAAATGGAGACCGTAGTTAATTATAATGCTGGAGAGCAGACAGCAACCGTCTATACAAGGGATAAGTCAGTGATGCGCAGACTGGATCGGCTTGTGG
>CAJUJG010000084.1 GCA_910586715.1 uncultured Lachnospiraceae bacterium | reverse complement strand
CTGACTCGTTCATATTCAGGCAAACCTCCTTGCCTATTTCCCTGATAGCACTACTCCCCAAGCCTCGCCGTAGCCACCGCTACGCCTGCGTTTGTGAAGCAGCACTCTCAGAAAAATATTCTACGGAGTTTTACCAGATATGAAACGGTCAGCACACTGGCACTTTCTGTTTTAGAAGCCGTTCCATGCCACAATCCAGTATCTTCTTTTTCCGTTCCCTGACCATTACTTTGTAAAATTCTTTCTGTATCGGTTCCAAAAACGGCGTTTCCTCTATCAAACTGTCAATGCGCCCCATATCAATACGTGCGTGGATACGTTTCAGAGCTGCATTGCAATCTTCGTTTTTCAGCGAAGATATAAAGCTAAAATAAGATACCTTCTTACTGTGTTCTTCTATTGCAGAAGTCGGATACACAAAGATGCGCTTGTCAATCTCCTCTTCCTGTTCCATAACTCCCTGCATTTCCCCCAATGCAAGCTGTGGATAAAGGCAGGAACCACAGTCATATACCGGCGCAATCTCTGCTGTCTGTTTTTCCTCATCAACCAAAATACCCCAGTTTCCATTATGACGGTCAAAATTTCCAAGCAAGGCATCTATAATGAACATCTCCCAAAAAAAAGATTTTAATTCCGCATGCGGTATCAGTGTCTGTTCATCAATTGCTGTCAAAATCGTGGAGAGTTCTGTACCATACCCGTTCTGTTCGCTGTCTATACAGGTGTTTTTCAACTGTGCAAATTCAATCAGTTTCTTCCCGCCGTCTGTAAAATCGCGGCAGGCAACTACGACCTTTTCCTTCCCCCGTCTGTCCGTATAAGTGCCAAGGATTGTTTCCTGTACCTTCGCTCCAAGCAGTCCGTAAATATGGCATGCAAGGTATTCACTGATGCAGCTGTTTGTATAACTCATGGTTTTGCTGCGCCCGGGCACTGACGGAAACTTCAGCATATATCCCTTCCCCTGATACCGTATGTGTATCTTGTTTCCATTCGCACCGCCATAAGCCTTAAATTTATTCACTTCGCACGGCGTAAAGTCAATCATTTTCCTCTGCCTCCTCTCCAAACAGGTATTTTGCACGCAAATAGTCTGCCTGTTCCTTTGTTATCCTGTCCCCCCACTGGCAAGCATTGATAGAGCCGTACAGTTCTCCCCAAAGACAGTCCAAATGGGACACCTGCTCCTTCTCCCCCTGTATAAATTCATCAAGGGAATGCTGCAGACTTTCCGGCAGCCCTGTCTCCAAATACTTTTTATCTCTAGGTTTCCCACACTGGTCCATATCACTTCCTGTTTCCAAAAGCACCAGCTCTTCCACGCTGGTCCCAAGCGCTTCTGACAACCTTGAAAGCAGCTCTGTACTGCACTGTTCAAACCTGATTTCACCGGAACAAATCTCCGACAGCGTGTCCCACGGCACCCCGCTTATTTTTGACAGACTATAACGCGACAGCCCTTTTTCCTTAATAAACCCCAGCAGTGTCAATTCCATCACCTCATGTACATTATAGGAGTGTTCCGACTGGAACGCAACCGAAGATTGACAGTTTTTTCATATATCAATATAATAAAATGCAAGAACATACGCATGACGCCAAATGCATAAACATTGGCGCCATTGGACAGATACGGTACGCCATGAAACGTTTGATAAGCTTTTATCCGAGGTATCACATGACAAACACAATCTATTTTTTTGCATCGAAACAGGATTTATGTAATATTTTCAAGCCAGTCGAAAATGAGTTCGGAATCAAGTATTGCGCCAACTATGTATATGATGACGCGAACCATGACGAACAGCCGCGCATCGCTTTTCATACAATTGAAGAAATTGCCGACAGTTACGGAGAACTCTATTTCATCGTACCAAAATCCCAAGCCATGCACACCATCTGCCAAACCTTGCAGGACGAAGCCAAAGTGCGCTACATCACAGAATGCAACGGCAATGCGGGGCGTCTCACGTTTCGGACAAAAAGCAGCAACCCAAACGGCTACGAGTGCGATTATGAAGTGTATATCCCAAGAGAATACGAAACAGAATTTACGGGCGCGCTGTTCAAACGGATTGTGCGGGAGGTAAAACGAAACTGCGTACGGGTCAAAAATATCACCCCGTTTTATGTGGGGAAAGAACTTTATCAGAATGTCGGCGATTATGTTTTTTATAAGCAGGGCAGCGGATTTGCCCAAATCGTGACCGACGCCAATGAAACAAAACGATGGTGGGACAATCCGAATATCAGACAGATGATGGAACAACCGATTCCGGAGCTGCTGCCCTTTTTGCAGGAGGTATTTGCTCAGAAAAGGCTGAAAAATTTTGATCCTTGGAAAGTTCATTGGAAGGACTACCCCGAGGATTACGAAATTTATGGCGGCATTTTGTACCGACTGTGGACAAACAAGGATTTATCCCTTTTCAAAGATATTGCCGCATTGTTTGACGATGCGGTGACAATGAGCGATTTACAGACGGCGCGCACCGCAATGGAAACGCTGCGGGAGATTGAGCTTGACTGGGCATTTTCACAAAAAAGCGACGGTATACGGTTATTATTGGAAAACCTCAAAAATGTGCCGGATGCAGGGTATCTTTGCGGGAATGAGGAAGTGATAAGAACCTTGCTCAAGAAAAAGTACTATGAACTGTTTCGGGAAAGCTTAACGCAGGTGACGGACGAAACGAAGGCACTCGTCAAGAAGACTCTTGAAACGATGGATGACAAACGCTTGCAAAAGCAGAAGGAGGAATTGCTTGTATTGCTGAATAAATAAAACTTTTTATTGCTTTGAATTGTCCAATGATACGATAATCCCAAAACAAAGGAGGAACCTTCAAATGATTCAATTAAGTCAGGAAGCCAAAACAATCATGACAGAACGCTTCGGAAAAGACACCATAATTGCGCTTGCAACAACCGAAAACGGTATACCGTACGTGCGTAACGTAAACGCCTATTATGAGGACGGCGCCTTCTATATTATTACATATGCACGTTCCAACAAAATCCGGCAAATTGAAGCAAACCCAACCGCCGCAATCGCCGGGGACTGGTTCACGGGACATGGAACAGGTGTCAATCTGGGTGCTTTTCGCAAAGAAGAAAATCAAGCAATTGCCGAAAAACTAAAGAAAGTCTTTGCCCAATGGATAAACAACGGACATACAAATTTAAACGACGAAAATACCATAATCCTACGCGTGGAATTAACGGACGGATTACTGCTTTCGCATGGCACAAGGTATGTATTTTAAGCGTTCCATAAAGTACCGTTCTGTCAGGGAAGGAGTGAAAGCAGTCATGGGCGGAAAAGTTTTAGAATATGAGGCAAAAACGATAAGACGAGAAGGCATCAAACAAGGCATCGAACAAGGCATTGAGGGAACCGTGTCTATCTTAAAAAATTTAGGAGTTCCGCCGCAGACAATCCTTGTAAAAATTCAGGAACAGTATCATTTAAGCCCTGAAGCCTCTGAAAAATATCTGTAAAAACAGCTTTTGCCAATCCCATATCAAATCTGTGGGATTGGCAATTTTCGGTTTCAGCAGACATTGATTGAAAAATATGCCTCACTTAATAAAAAAGTGTAAAGCCTTTATTGAATCGAACTTGCTTGACGCCATAAAGAAATTTCGTTATAATTTTGTTATCAAAAAGGGAGGTTTATTTTATGCCAAACATTCGTTCAAGTGCAGATTTGCGCAACAGCTACAATGATATATCCGAATTTTGTCATACCTACTGCGAACCGGTCTTCATTACCAAAAACGGAAAAGGGGATTTGGCTGTTATGAGCATTGAAACCTATGAACAGCTTGTCGGTCGTTTTGAATTATACGGCTTATTGCAGGACGGGTTAAACGACGTCAAAAATGAAAACACACGCCCTTTCGCAGAGGCAATTTCCGATTTAAGGAGCCGCAGAAAACGATGAACTATACTGTCAATATCACCGCAGCCGCCGAACATGACATGGCAAATGCCGCTGATTATATTGAATTTGCGCTGAAAAACCCTTCTGCGGCTGACCATCTTTTGGACGAAGCGGACGCAAAACTAAGTGCACTTTCTTCTTTTCCGAAGCAATTTCCTCTTGTTGATGATATTTTATTAAATTCGTGGGGAATTCATTTTACGCAGGTGAAAAATTATCTCGCTTTCTATGGTATTTCAGAAGAAAACCACACTGTAACTATCGTCCGTTTTCTATATGAAAAAAGCAATTGGAAATCCATTCTAAAACACGGCTTTTCCTTAATTTAAAATTATTTCCCAACCAATCCCCCCAATTCTGTCAATACTGTAAGAATTACACCCCTCACCCGAAAGAATATTGACAGATTTTTATGAAATAATGAATACAAGCACATCGGAAGAATGCCATGCGCGGCATTCTTTTTTCGCTCAAAAAACGCAAGCCCGGCAGCTTGCGTTCAAAGAATTTACACTATCGCTGTTTACTTTGCAATCAAAAAAGAAAAAACGGAGGAACTTTATTATGGAAATTTTACAGGCAAACAACCTAAAGAAAATCTACGGCAGCGGCGAGAACGCCGTGCACGCGCTCGACGGCGTAAATTTAAGCGTCGAAAAAGGCGAGTTCGTCGCAATCGTCGGAACATCAGGCAGCGGCAAGTCAACGCTGCTGCACATGCTCGGCGGACTTGACCGTCCGACGGAGGGCAAGGTCGTTGTGGACGGCAAGGACATCTCCGCCTTAAACGACGAGGCGCTGACCATTTTCCGCCGCCGCAAAATCGGATTTGTGTTTCAGGCATACAATCTCGTGCCCGTATTAAATGTATACGAAAATATCGTCATGCCAATTGAGCTTGACGGCGCAAAAATTAACAAGGACTTTGTCGGGCAAATCGTACATACGCTCGGGCTCGACGGACGGCTTGACGCGCTGCCAAACCAGCTTTCCGGCGGTCAGCAGCAACGTGTCGCCATCGCCCGCGCACTTGCGTCCGCCCCCGCCATTATTCTTGCCGACGAGCCGACCGGAAACCTTGACAGCAAGACCAGTCAGGACGTGTTAAACCTGCTCAAGGTCACGGGGCAGAAGTTCGCACAAACCATTTTAATGATTACACACAACGAAGAAATCGCGCAAATGGCAGACCGTATTATCCGCATCGAAGATGGCTGCATTGTCACAAGAGATTAGTGGGGAGGTTATAAAAATGAAAGTACAAAATAAAAAATGTATCCGAAGGCTGAGCCGCAAATCGCTCTATGCTTATCGGAAGCGAAACCTGATTGCCGTTTTTGCAATCGCGCTGACGACAATCCTGTTTACCGCCCTGTTCACTATCGTCATGTCCATCAACGCAAGCTACGAAACCTACCAGTTCCGCCAAGTCGGCGGTTACAACCACGGTTCGTTCAAGGATGTCAATGACGAACAGATTGCCGCAATTTCCGCACATAAAAACGTAAAAGAAACCGGCGCTCGAACCGTAATCGGCAATGCCACTACAGGCGTGTTCGGCAAGCTGCCCGCCGAAATCAGTTACATGGATGCCAACTGTACCAAGTGGTCGTACGCATCACCCACCACAGGGCGAATGCCCAAAAGCGGCACGGAAGTCACAATGGACACCACCGCGCTCGCACTCTTAGGCATCACGCCCGAGCTTGGCGCACAGATTCCGCTCACCTACAACATCGTAGACAAAAACATAGGCACAGGACCCGAGCGAACAGATACCTTTACCCTCGTAGGATACTGGGATTACGACAACCTCATGCCCGTCCACTATATCAATATTTCAGAGGAATACGCAGACGAAATTGAGGCGTACGCCATCGAAAGCGGCATGAAAATCGACAATTTCCGCACGGACTTAAATGTCATGATGCGCTCGTCTGTTAACATCCGCGGGCAAATGGAGGAAGTGGACACGGATCTCGGCTACACATGGGAAACTCGCGAGGACGAAAACAGCGTCCGCATCGGCGTAAACTGGGGGTATACCTCCACGCAAATCGGCGCGGCATTTGACTTCGGAACGCTTGTCGCAATCCTTGCGTTTATCCTGCTCGTCATCTTTACGGGCTATTTGATTATATACAACATTTTCCAAATATCGGTCACAGGCGACATCCGCTTTTACGGACTGCTCAAAACCATCGGCACAACGCCGAGGCAGCTTCTCCGCATTATCCGTCAGCAGGCATTGCTGCTCTGCCTGATTGGCATTCCCGTCGGACTGCTTTTTGGCTTTGGAATCGGCGCCGCGCTCACGCCCGTTATCACTGCAACGCTTACATTTAGCGGTGTTACGACCACCAGCGCCTCTCCCGTAATTTTCATCGGCTCGGCGGCATTTTCCATCGTGACCGTTCTGATCTCCTGCTCGAAGCCCGCGCGCATTGCGGCAAAGGTTTCCCCCGTGGAGGCGACAAAATATACGGAACATATAAATATTAGAAAAAAACACCGCTCCACGCGCGGCGCAAAGGTCCACCAAATGGCATTTAACAACTTGGGGCGAAACAAAAGCAAAACCATACTTGTCGTCGTGTCTTTGGCGCTGTCCGTCACGCTTTTGGATATCCTCTACTCGTTTGTCGGCGGCTTTGACATGGAGCGCTACCTTGCGCGCAATACCTGCTCCGATTTCGTTGTCAGCAGCACGGACTATTTCCGTTTTAACATGAGTGCAACAGAGTTTATCACGGAGGACGCCATTGCGCAGATTAAGGCAAACACAACGCAGAGCTCAGGCGGCAGCGGATATACAACAGTTTCCAAATACGCAATCCAAACGTACATCGACAAGGAGCAGTGGATGAATATTACCCTGCCATTTACCACAGAGGAGTACGCTCAGGAACTGCTTGCAAACACGCTGCAGCGGGACGGAAAATATGCAATCGATGGGCAGATTGAAGGGCTGGACAAGGAACTGTTTGAAAAGGTAACGGTTGTGGAGGGCGACCTTGCACCACTGCTCGACGAAAACTCACATTCGATTGCAATGTGCGTCGATGTTGATGATTACGGAAACATTTACAATACTGAAATCTTGCCAAAGGTCGGTGAAACCATACCTGTCAGTTATGTTGACGACGTGACGGTCATTGACTCCCGCACCGGGGAGCCCGCAGATGACGACACACCCGCGGAATATTGCCAAGTAAAGGACACCAAAAGCCATGACGTGGAATACACCGTCTGCTCATATATCGTGCTTCCCTACTCCATGAGCTACCGATATTATCGGGTGGGGCACCGCGCCGTACTTCCCGTAGACGCCCTGCGGCGCGACAGCGGACGCGAGGTTGTACCGCTCTTCTACCTTTTTGACACACCCGACACGGCGGCAGAGCAAGCGGCGGAGGAATACCTCGCCAAGCTTACGGAAGGCAGCCTTTCGAAAGACAGCCTTTCGAAAGGCATGCAGTCCGTACTGATGTACGAAAGCAAGGAAACGCAGCGCCAAGAGTTCCGCCAGTTCCAAAGCATGTTTCTGCAGCTTGGCGGCGTGCTCTGCGCGATTGTCGGACTGGTCGGCATTCTGAATTTCTTTAACGCGATTATGACCAGCATTCTCGCAAGGCTTCGGGAATTTGCAGTCCTGCAGGCAGTCGGCATGACCAACAGACAGCTAAAACAGATGCTGATTTACGAAGGTCTGTTCTATGCAGCCGGCTCGGTTGGCGCATCATTCGTGCTCGCACTCGTTTTAAATCCGTTAGCGGGAGATTTAATGGAGAATATGTTTTGGTTCTTCAGCGCACGCTTTTCGGTTACGCCGATTTTGGCGGTCGTACCCGTCTTTGCCCTCTTAGGCTGGTTCATACCCACAGTTTTGTACGGACAGACGACAAAACGCAGCGTTGTGGAACGGCTGCGGGAAGCGGAATAAATAATTAAATAGGCGGCGATGACTATCCGCCATCCTCTCATACCAAATTGCGTGTTCGGATTAATACAAATATATCCCCAGTGCTATCGTTTTCTTAATTGGAATTGCCGCACTTTCGATATTCCAGAGTGTAAAAAATAACGATAGCCCCTTTTTCAGCAAGGCTATCGTTATTTTTGCACCCAGAGGATCCTACTGTTTTATCACTCCATTCGGTCTTTTTCCGTAATTTCTCTAATAACCCTGCACGGATTACCCGCAGCAAGGCTGTGTGGCGGTATATTCCTTGTTACGACACTGCCAGCCCCAATAACAGAGCCTTCGCCGATTGTTACGCCTCCACAAACAACTACGTTAGCTGCCAACCAACAATCTTTTTCAATAATAATAGGCTTCGCATATTCAAGGTTGTACATACTGCCATCTTCACGCATCCTGCAGTTCCGCTCTTCAGGGAGCAACGGATGCATAGGCGTAGCAATAGTGACATTTGGACCGATCATCACATTATCTCCAATGTGGACGGGACAGACATCCAGACAGGTAAAATTAAAATTTGCCCCGCTGTATTTTCCGAAATATGTATTGCAGCCGTAATCAAAGTAGACTGGTGCCTGTAATCCAGGTATTTCCTGGGTATTCGGAAGCAATTCTTTGAGGATTTCATACTGCTTTTCACTTTCATCCTCATCAGTCAAATTATAGCGTCTTGCCAGTTTACGTGCTTTCAGGCGCAATTGATCCAACTCAGGATCAGATGGATCATAAAGCTGTCCTGCAAGCATTTTTTCTTTTTCAGTCATTGTCTACACCTCTTTCATGATAATCTCGCTTTATTGGTCATACCCGATATTAAAATTATACCTCAATTCTTTGCAGATTTCCACGCAAAGTAACAGTTGGCAGGCAATCCTTACTCCTCTGATAAACGGACGCGGGAAGATTATTATTGCATTTTACAGACAGTATTATCAATCCCTAATTCTCTTTCCACAAGATAATTCCCTAACGCTTCATCTTTAGAAGTATATTATCAACAATATTTCGTTAAATTAATGGTAAGGGACTTCATCTTTAGAAAGTTGGTGGTAGGATATTAAAATCTATTGGAATAAGG
>CAJUJG010000083.1:3762-9099 GCA_910586715.1 uncultured Lachnospiraceae bacterium | reverse complement strand
TTGTCAATCTCGGATAAAATGTTTCCGTTTCGACTGTTGGTGCTTGGGTGACGGATTGGGCAAACGATGGTTTTTTTGAAGACGGATGGCACTTGTTCGGAATCGGTAACGCCGCATTTGACAGCGATATAACGTCATATGCAGCAGAACATATTTGGATGCAGGATATTATCGAAACAGTCGGTTTAGCTGCAGATGCAGGCATCATCGGCGCGACAGATATTTTAAACGCAGTGGAAGAGGTGGATTTTAGGAGACATATAGTACTTATGCGGATTCTTTTTCGGAAGCGGGCTTTGATATTGCAGATACTATTGAAAAGGCAATGGAGAACGCGCCGGACACTTCGCAATATGGTATATGGGTTCCCGGTATCCCTGTACTGGTTGAAACACTGCTAGATACCGTTAGGTGTGCAGGCTGGCTTAAAGGTTTGATTGTTGACGGTATTGTAGGCGGTGTTGGCGCTGTGATTGGATTTGTGCCGCAAATTCGGACTTTCAGGAAGATCTTTTATTCCAATGTTAATTGGTTCGGGGTATGGCGTTCCGGGGATTATGGCATCAAGAACCATTGAAAATGACAGAAACCGTAAAATAACAATTATGACAACGACGTTTGTTCCCTGTGGAGCAAAGATTCCGATTATTGCATTAATTTCTGCTGCATTGTTTGGAAATGCATGGTGGGTTGCTCCAAGTGCCTATTTTATCGGCATTACGGAAATCATTTGTTCAGGAATTATTCTGAAGAAAACAAAATTGTTTGCGGGAGAACCAGTACCCTTCGTCATGGAGTTGCCTGCGTCCCATATGCCAACAGTCGGTAACGTCCTTCTGAGCATGTGGGAGCGTGCTCAGTCCTTTATCCGGAAAGCCGGTACCATTATTCTTCTTTCTTCCATTCTGATATGGACAGGTTCATGCTTTGGCATTGTAGATGGCTCCTTTGATTTTAATCCGGATATGGAGCTTGAAGCAAGTGTTCTTAGAATGCTCGGAAGCACAGTCAGCATTCTTTTTATGCCGCTAGGCTTTAATAATGTGAAAGCAACGATTTCAACAATTATGCGACTAGTTGCAAAAGAGGAGGTTGTAGGCGTATTCGGCGTACCTGATTTTGAGGAAATGACACAGATTTTCGCGTATTTGTTTCGTATCTTTAACTTATTATGCTTGCCATGTTTTGCGGCGATGGGTGCAATTAAACGTGAAATGAACAATATCAAATGGTTTTTGTTGGCGATTGGCTACCAATGTGGTTTAGTGTATATTGTATCGCTTTGCATTTATCAGATTGGCATGCTGCTTTCGGAAGGTGTGTTTGGTATTGGAACCGTTGCTGCATTCCTTTTAATTATTGGGTTTGTTTATCTGCTTGTAAGACCTTATAAGGAAAGCAATGCATTTGATATGCGGATACATACAAAGGCTATGGCAAAATAATGAATTACGAACTCCCTTTTTGAAATGACATGTTCGTGGAAAACAAACTGATAGAGAAGTATTGTAAATAACAGATAATTTGTTTATAATTAGGCATGTATTAGAATTTGTCAGAAAAATCGTTCATTCAAAAGCAGCATATCAAACAGGAAGGAAACTATAATGCGGCGATTTAGAAAAATAATAGTTGATAATATAGAATACAAATGGCTTTTTCGATATGATGATTATGATTATAGTAATTGTCCCTATTTACTAATTATAAAGGAAGCTAATCCGAAAGAAGCATTGTGTATATTTTTTCGATAACAGAACATTTTTTATTGAACAGTGGTTTCTCCGCAACTTTTCAAGGAAAAAATATTGCAATCAATCTAAACCAGCCTTCCTATATTTCTCAAATCATACATTACTACAGACAAAATGAAAAAAACTCTCACAGGATATATATAAGCATGGATATAAACATATTGATGGAATAAGGATTCTGCAAAAAATAGGTTATGAAATGCCTTCTGTTTTCAACTTACTAGAAGATTTGGCAATAGAGGAAGAGGATAAATGAACTTGGATAAAGTAAAATTTGTTTTTCCTGATTTTCAAATTCAGGATTTCAATATGTTTGATAAAATTATGTTTTTGAAATGGGAAACAACTGTTGGCAATGATTTTGGAAAAGAACATACAAATTTGGTTTTGGAATTAACCTGTCCTGATAAGTATAAATCTTTGATAGAATTTATAGATGTAAATTCTTGGCGTTTTCATGGGAACGGACAAATTTTGGGATTTTACATTAAAGATAATACTCCAAAAGGATATGAAAATAATGTAAAGTATGAGGTTGGCAATTATGAGGAAAAGAAAATAGAATTTTATTGTTCAGACATTGTGATTAACAGTTTAGAAAAAATGATTTAGAGAGGACGATAATTATGGGTACAATGATTACAGGTGGTATGTTAGTAGTTATTGTAGCGCTGATTATCCGCAGTATGATACGGTCTAAAAAAGCCGGAAAATCCTTACACTGCGACTGCAAACACTGCGGTAAACACTGCAGTTGATCCTACAAAAATAAAAGGGCAGGTTTTATGAAATCATTTCATAAAAATCTGCTCTTTTTTGTGGATTTTATGGATATAAAATGTTATAGTAGATAATACGTTCATAAATGAGAATAAGAGGTGCAGTTATGTTACAGCAGACAAAGAAATTTCTTTCAAAATTTATTGGCAACAAGGATTTTTATAAAATGGTTCTTTTAATTGCCGTGCCGATTATGATCCAAAACGGCATTACAAACTTTGTGAGCCTTTTGGACAATATTATGATTGGACAGACCGGTACGGAACAGATGTCAGGCGTTGCCATTGTAAATCAGCTTATTTTTGTATACAATCTGTGTGTGTTCGGTGGTGTATCTGGAGCGGGTATTTTTACGGCGCAGTTTTACGGGCAGGGAAACCATGAAGGCGTACGTCAAACCATGCGTTTTAAAATATGGATGGTTGCCGTGATTACATTTTTTACGTGTATCCTCCTTTTGGCTGCGGGAGAGCCGTTAATCAGCGCATATTTAAAAGGAGAGGGCTCAGCAGAAAGCATCAATGCCACACTGTCATATGGAATGCTGTACTTAAAAATTATATTAATCGGGCTTCCTGCTTTTGCAATGGTTCAGGTCTATTCTAGTACATTAAGGGAATGCGGGCAGACCCTTCTTCCAATGAAATCAGGAATTGTTGCAGTATTTGTAAATCTTACCTTCAACTATCTGCTGATTTACGGAAAATTCGGCTTTCCGGCGCTTGGTGTCGCGGGTGCGGCAATTGCCACGGTCTTATCAAGATATGTGGAAATGCTGATTATTGTTATACAGGTTCATAGAAAGAAAAAAGAATACTCTTATATAGAAGGAATGTACAAAACATTATGCGTACCACGTCCGCTGATCCAAAAGATTATGATCAAGGGAAGTCCGCTTTTATTCAATGAAACGCTTTGGGCAGCAGGTATGGCTATGCTAACACAGTGTTATTCTATCAGAGGATACAGTGTCGTTGCCGGACTCAATGTGTCAAATACGATTAACAACGTATTCAATATTGTTTTTATTGCACTTGGCGACTCCGTTGCAATTATTGTAGGACAGCTTTTGGGCGCAGGCAAAATGAAGGAGGCACGGGATACCGACAATAAAATGATTGCATTTTCGGTATTCTGTTGTACACTTGTTGCGGCAGTCATGCTGTTAATGGCACCTGCCTTTCCCAATCTTTATAAAATTGAGACAGAGGCAAAACAGCTCGGAAAATACTTTATTATGGCGACGGCACTGTTTATGCCTCAGAATGCGTTTCTGCATGCTACATACTTTACATTGCGCTCTGGCGGAAAGACAATCATCACCTTTTTGTTTGACAGCGTGTTCATATGGTGCGTCAGTGTATCGATTGCCTTTGTGCTCAGCCGTTTTACGGCAATTCCGGTTATCGGCGTATATGTGCTGGTGCAGCTTGCCGATTTTATCAAATGCGTAATAGGATTTATTTTAGTGAAAAAGGGTGTTTGGCTGCAAAATATTGTTGCATAATGGGTTTTATAGTCGGTGAAATAAGAAATGAAAAAATGACGGTTATAAAAAGAAGACCCTTTTTGTCACTCATAATTGCCTTCATAGTCGATTAATTGTATCTATTACAATAAAAAAGCTGCAATTATATAAAATAGGGCTGTATAAAGATATAAAAAAATAACGGTTAAGAATAATTTTTTATAAAGCAGTGACTAATTTGGTCAACTTATATAACTGAACCGCGATAACTATAAGAATAGTTATTAACTATTCGCGAAAGCCATCTTTAGCGAACACTTGTTTGTATTTATGTTTTTGATTTATTAAGAATTGTAAAATTTAATTGTAAATGCACTTTTCCAAGATTAAATGCAACACTTTTTGAGGCTGTTGCATTTAATCTTGGACAGATATGTAATACAATGGTTATATGGAGGATTGGGCGAACCCGGCTGGGAAAGGCAGGGTTCACATGAACAAACCTAAAACACATATGACACTCGATGACCGTATCGCCATACAGGAAGGACTTAACAATAACCTCTCTGTCAGAGCCATAGCAAAAGCCATAAACAAAAGCCCTTCGACTGTCATGCGTGAAATTGACGCCAGAAAATGCCCGAAAGGAAGAAAGTCCGTCACAGTGCTCCCAAACTGTGCAAACAGGAAGGACTGTGACATCCACGGACTATGTAAGGATACGCGCTGCTATTCCCCCTGCAGGAACTGCATTTCCTGCAAAAAGCTCTGCGACCAATACGTGCCCGGAACATGCGGCAGGCTTGAGGCATCCCCCTATGTCTGCAACGAATGCGCGAAGCAGTCTTCCTGCACGTATGACAGGGGATTTTATATTGCAACATTTGCAAATGACATGTACCAAAACACCCTGATAAGTTCAAGGGAAGGCATCAACCAGGAGCCTGAAAAGCTCCAGCAGATGGACAGGCTTGTCAGCCCGCTCATTAAAAAGGGGCAGCCAATATCCCATATTTACAACAGCCATTCAGAGGAGCTTGAATGCTCACGCTCCACCCTCTACAACTACATTGATGCATGTGTTTTTTCCGCAAGGAATATCGACCTCCCAAGAAAAGTAACCTATAAGGTGAGGAAATCCTCTACAAGACCGAGTGTTACGGATGCAGAAAAGGAAATGGTAAAAAACAGGAATTATGAGGCATTCCAAAAATATATAAAGGAAAACCCGTATGTCCCTGTTGTGGAAATGGATACGATCGTCGGTCCCGTCCATACACATAGGGTGCTGCTCACGCTCATGTTCCGGAACTGTTCCCTGATGCTCGCGGTGCT
>CAJUJG010000083.1:2192-3644 GCA_910586715.1 uncultured Lachnospiraceae bacterium | reverse complement strand
CTCTTCTACTGCGACCCACAGTGCTCATGGCAGAAAGGGATGCTTGAAAAGAACCATGAATATATCAGGTATATAGTTACAAAAGGCACTCCGTTTGACGCATACACACAGGAGGACATCACACTGATGATAAACCATCTCAACAGTGTTTCAAGGGACAGCCTCAACGGGCACACGCCATTCAGGCTGTCCCAGTACCTGCTGGACTCTTCCATCCATGAATATTTTCATCTGCTGGAAATCCCCCCGGATGAGGTATGTCTCAAGCCGTCGTTATTGAAACAGAATAAATAAAAATCCGATTCAGCCGGTATCCAATCCGAAATGCAACAGAATAATTATTTCTACGGATATGTTGCATTTAGTGTTGGGAAAAAATGTGAGATGTCTTTTTGTTGTAGGGAAATAGTTGACATAACTTTAAAAATGGCACAGAAAAAACAGGATTCATGCAGTTATGAATCCCGCTTTGTTGCAGTTAATCATGGATATTTTCCCATGATGTCATGTGTTGCATTTACTTTTAGATTCAACGTTTATTAAGAATCATTTGGGTAAAATTTAATAGTAAAAGATTTTATGACAATTAATGTCTATTACAATGATAAAAACTACATATACTATATTTATACAATAACATAATTTGCCTACAAATAACCTGACTTCTTATTGGCAAATACATATCATGTTTCAACTTACTGACTATAATCAGAATGGAGGATTACTATGAAAATACTTGTAATCGGCGGAAGTTACTTTTTAGGACGCGTATTTTTAATTCAGGCTGCGAAACTGCATGATATTACTGTAGTCAACCGCGGCACATATTCCGTAGATGAATTTGGTGTGCAACAAATAAAAGGAGATCGAAAAAGCGCCTCCCTTTGGCAGCAAATCACGGACGATTATGATGTCATTATTGATTTTTGCGCATATGAGGCACACGATATTTCCACGGTGTTAAGAAATTTTGACAAAAAAGCAAAGCAATACATTTTGATCAGCACAGTTGACGTTTACCAACACAACGCACAGCCAAAAAAGGACGAACAGGCACCGCTTGAAACCAATTTCCGTTCTGACAGCGCCGGCAATTATATCCGTGGAAAGGTTCTTTTAGAGCAGGAATTATGCGCCGAATGCCGTCAAAAAGAAATGCAATATACGATTTTGCGTCCTTCCATTATATACGGACCGTTCAATTATGCCCCGAGGGAGTCTGCCTACATTCAGCTTGCTGTCCAAAAGCATATTCTGCCGCATATCACGGACGCAGAGGGAAAATTTCAATTTGTGTATGTAAAAGATGTGGCAAATGCCATTCTAAGCTGTTTATTAAATGAAAACGCCTGTCAAAACACGTTTAATATCTGCAATGATGTCATATCCGACTATAACAGTTTTTATGAAGAACTTAAGCAGGTGATTGACGTACCTGTTAAGGAACTGAAA
>CAJUJG010000083.1:1483-2182 GCA_910586715.1 uncultured Lachnospiraceae bacterium | reverse complement strand
CGCTGACATCAACCGAAACACAGCTTTACACTAACGAAAAAAGCATTCATATGCTTGGAATGCAGTATACCCCGTTTTCCGAAGGCTTACAAAAAACATATCGTGCCTTTAAAAATGTGTTTTGTACCTGAAACATGGCAGGGGACTACTTTGCCCTTTGACTTATATAATTCGTTTTATACTTCGAATACATGATTCTCTAACTTTGATACAGTCCGACACCCCCTGAAAGCATATAACCAAACACAACGGACAGCAGATAATAAGGCATGCTAACATATCCGAACGGCTCAAAACGAATCAAAAGCAACATAATCGGACAAGTTTATCACACCACAAAAAACACTGTTCATACCGATTGCCAGGCAAAGTTGCACGAAAAATCCTGTGATTGTTCCAAACAAGCGGCCAAAAGCTTTATTGCCACAATAAAACAGCCGCCTGCAAAAATGCAAAGAAACGGATTGCCAAACAGCTTATGATAAATCTGTTCTAAAAGCCATTCCTGTTATCCTTTGCAAAATCATATGTTTTAGTGTATAGTATATTCGATTACTTTTTATGAGGAGGACATATAAAATGCGTCGAAACTGTGATTTTAATGAAATTTCTGACGGTAAACGCTATTTACTAAACGATATGGTAAAGGCTGACTGTAACGGCTGCAAGGACTGCAGCACATGCTGCCATGATATGGGA
>CAJUJG010000083.1:1179-1443 GCA_910586715.1 uncultured Lachnospiraceae bacterium | reverse complement strand
CTCCATTGTGCTTGACCCGCTCGATTTTTACAGAATTTCCAATTACATGAACCTTCCGTTTGAGACAATGCTTGACCGTCATATTGAACTGAATATTGTTGACGGGCTAATTCTCCCAAACTTGAAAATGACGGAAATGCCCAACAAGCCATGCAGCTTTTTAAATGACAACCACCGTTGCAGTATCCACCCGTACAGACCGGGAATCTGCCGCATTTTCCCACTTGGCAGACTGTATGAAAACAACAGTTTTTCGTATATCTT
>CAJUJG010000083.1:0-1100 GCA_910586715.1 uncultured Lachnospiraceae bacterium | reverse complement strand
AATCAAAAATTAAAGTCAGCAAATGGATTGACACCCCCGATTTAAAGCAAAATCTGCAGTTTATATCGGATTGGCACTATTTTTTGAAAGAACTGCATGAACAACTGCTCGCGATAGGCGATGAAGAATGCATCAAAAAAACAGCCATGCAGCTTTTACAGTTTTTCTATATAGAGCCCTACTCCTCAGAGGAAGACTTTTTTACACAATTTTATTCGCGGCTTTCACATATGAAAAAACTGTTTTTGTAATACATTTTACCATATGATATATATCACAATATATGATATATAAACTGTTTAATCTAGCATGTAAAAAAATCAAGGCTAAATTAAAAAACTTTGAAAATATATACAGGTTGAAAATTAAGTATTAACATAAAACCATCACACCAGTGCTGGTCTGAAAATCGTAAAGTTTTTCCCTGAGCAAGTTTCTTATCCAAGAACTGATATACGGAGTCATCTTGGGGATGTGTTTTAATTAATGCATCATTATCTGAAATAAAGTCTTTTTAAGACCAAAAGAATCACATTATAAAGCTGGAACACTTTTTTGCACATAGGTTGACACCGGAATCTACACTGGCAAAAGCGGTAATAACACCTTTGTGAGTAAAGCGTAAAATATTACCAATCTCAGCCATCAACTGTGGACTAAATGAAAAACCAACCCTTTTCATAGCCGTCTTGTGCTTCATATAGAAACCAAACTGACGGTTCATGGTTTTAAGTTGATTACGTAATTGTCCATAGCACTATGCCGTTTGAGATTTTGCCACTTGTCAAGTGTCTAGCGGGCAATCTTATTTTTACCTTTTACAACATCGATACCTACTGCATTCATAAATATGTCACCCCATAAGATTATTGCAATGGAAGAGCCTAGTTTTACTCACTGCCTATTCAATCTACTGTGGTGTGACACGAATGCACCTGTGGAGATTCAACCTGCATAAAACAAACGCTGCGAATGAGGAGCTGGTTATCAGTCTAAATAACGGATACGAAGTCCATGAAAGGAGAAGATATCCAAATGCTACCTACATTCTAACAGCTTAAGCAACAAGATGGATAATTCCTTACTGGCTGTAAGGGATA
>CAJUJG010000082.1 GCA_910586715.1 uncultured Lachnospiraceae bacterium | reverse complement strand
ACTAAAATCCACTTCGCCCCTTTCAAAGTGGAAATAAACTTTTCACTTCAGTTTATTAAAAAAATATAATCTAATCATAAAATAAAATTGAATTATCATAAAATAGTGATATAATATATAATTAAGATTGGTTGTCAATGACTATGAAAATTTTACGTTGACAGCACGGAGCGTTATTATGGCACAATATACAAGAGAGAGTGCAGTCGAAAGGCTGCTTGAAAGCTACAAAGCATATTATAATGTGAAACTATCCGATGAGGCGCAAAAACCACTGAGGGCGATATGTGAATTTTATGAACATTCCGAAAAATTTGTTCTCTCAAGGAAAGCAGAGCTTTGGTCTGCGGATTGTGAGGAATTTATATATCTTTACGAAGTGGCGCATCTTACAAAAGAGCTTTTTGAGCAATGCAGGGATTTTGCCAAAGAAGACGGTTTAAAGCGGGCAAATATTGGTCCCGGTCATATGTATACTTATATTACACCGATATTCGTGTGTGATACCTGCGATGCTGATGCAAAAAAAGCGGTGAAAAAATGCCGCATTTATAAAAGCTTTCAATTTTCTCTGCACGGTTGGATGGACTTCCACGCCGCAGTTTATGAAACTTCAAATGATACAATTTTCACAAATGCTGCCGGAAGATGTGTAGGGAAAGTTTTGAAAAATGTTTTATTCCAAAAGAAAAGGAGATGTTAAAAAAATGAACACATTGGTATTATTACTTATTTGTGTTGCCATTCTGATTGGAGGTTATCTCTTCTATGGAAGATGGCTCTGCCAGCAGTGGGGTGTCGGTGACAGCAAGGGGGAAACACCTGCACATACCATGTCGGACGGTGTTGACTATGTTCCGGCAAAAGCGCCCGTGTTAATGGGGCATCATTTTTCATCCATTGCAGGCGCCGGTCCGATTACAGGACCGATTGGTGCCGCAATGTTCGGATGGCTGCCTGTTACGCTTTGGGTTTTAGTAGGAGGCATATTCTTTGGCGGCGTTCATGATTTCGGTGCGCTTTTTGCATCTATCCGTCATAAGGGGCAGTCTATCGGTGAGATTATATCCACTAATATGAGCCGGCGTGCAAAACGGTTATTCCTAATTTTTGCATACCTCACGCTGATACTTGTCGTTGCGGCATTCGCATCAATTGTTGCTTCAACCTTTGGTGCAACCTATGATGACAGCGGTGTACTGGATGTTGCAGCAAGCAGTGCAAATGCATCCGTTGCGATGGTTTCTCTGTTATTTATTGTCATTGCGATTATTTTTGGTTTTTGTGTATACCGCCGCAATACGCCGATGTTGATTTCTACGGTTTTAGGCGTGCTTGCAATTATGCTTTGTATGGCAGTCGGTATGAATTACCATCCAATCTACCTTTCGTCCAATACGTGGATGATTGTTGTCGGTATTTATATTGCAATTGCATCGGTTACACCCGTATGGATTTTGCTTCAGCCGCGTGATTATCTAAGTTCCTTTTTGCTTTATGCAATGCTGATTGTGGCATTTGTCGGTGTCGTGGGGGCACACCCCGACATTGATCCGGAACTTTTCCCGGCATTTGCAGGATTTGCGGTAGACAACGGAAATGGTATGCAATATCTTTTCCCGATTTTGTTCACGACGGTTGCGTGCGGCGCGATTTCCGGTTTTCATTCTCTTGTTTCATCTGGTACAACGTCAAAGCAGCTTGACAAGGAAACGGACGCAAAACCAATTGCTTATGGCGGAATGCTTCTTGAGTGTGTACTGGCGATTCTTACACTCTGTGCAATTGCTTATGCAAGACAGACAGGGCACACAGCAGGCGCTACGGATATTTTTGCAGGCGGAATTGCCGCAATGGTAGCAGCGATCCCCGGTCTTGCAGGACTTGAACATATTTTATACACACTTTTAATTCTTACATACTCTGCATTCTGCCTGACTTCATTGGATACGGCTACCCGTTTGGCTCGTTTCATGTTTCAGGAGTTTTGGCTGGAGCCGGGACAGACGGTGGGAGATATTAAGGATGGCTGGAAGAAGGTTATGGTAAATCCTTATTTTGCAACTGTTGTTACGGTTATTCTTGGTATTGCGCTTGGTATGACAGGCTACAGTAAAATTTGGGGACTGTTTGGTGCAGCAAACCAGCTTCTGGCAGGTCTTGGACTTCTTGCCGTTGCCACATGGCTTGGCAATATTGGAAAGAATAATAAGATGTTCCTGTTCCCAATGGCATTTATGATGGTTGTCACAATCTGTTCGCTGATGTTAACCGTAAAAAATCAGATTGGACTGATTATGGCAGGCAGCGCAGACTGGGGTCCGTGGGCACAGACAATTTTAGGTATTTTACTGATTATTCTTTCAATCATTCTTGTAATTGAGGGTATTCAGACACTCACGAAGAAAAAGGCTAAGACAGTGTAAGTGTTTTAATTTTCAAATTATTTTTGGGGGACTTCGCAGCGCATCATTTAGTTGCGAAGTCCTTTTATGTCATTTTTGCTATAAATGATTGATATTTTTCACGTTTAATAGTATAATATACATAAAACAAAAAGATACCTCTTATCAAAATGAAAGGTGGAGTTTATATGAATACGATCATTACAATCGGACGGCAATTTGGCTCGGGAGGACATGAGATCGGCGAAAAGCTGGCAAATCATTATGGTATTCAGTGCTTTGACAAGGAGCTGCTTTCCCGTGCGGCAAAGGAGAGCGGTTTCTGCGAGGAAATGTTAAAAAATCATGACGAACGGCCGACCAATTCTTTCCTTTATAATTTAGTTATGGATACATATACCTTTGGTTATAATTCATCCTCATTTGTCGATATGCCAATCAGTCACAAGGTATTTATGGCACAGTTTGATACGATTAAGAAAATTGCGGAGGAGGAGCCGTGCGTTATCGTAGGGCGCTGCGCGGATTATGCTTTGCAGGAATATAAAAACTGCCTTCACCTGTTTATTCATGCAGACGAAGATGCTAAAATCGAGCGTATTATGAAGAAATATGAAATTGCAGCTGATAAGGCGCGTGAAATGATGATTAAAAAGGACAGACAACGTCAAAGCTACTATAATTATTATTCTACCAAAAAATGGGGACGCTCCGACAGCTACGATCTTTCTATCAACAGCAGCATCTTAGGAATTGATGGAACCGTTAAGCTGATTATTCAGTATATTGAAGATTTTGAAGCTAAAAATAAATAAAGTATTTTTGTGTATTAAAAAAATCCCTTGTGTTTGCAGGGGATTTTTTTGATAGAATTAATTTGAGTTCGCTTGTATAATCTTTTTTATTTCCATTATATTTTCAGCAGAATCCGCAAATACTATATTAAAAACTCTTTTTGGGTATGTGGAGGGAGCGGTAATGGAAACAATCCTTTGCATAGACACTCCAGTACAGATGATTTCGTGTACGGATACGGACGGAAAAATCACGCCAATGCGGTTCCGTTTCCGTGACAGAAACGGAGAACTTATCACAATTAATATTGATAAAATCATCTCCACGGATCAGGAACGCGGCTCGCTTGGAGCAAACTTCATCTGCATGGCAACGCTATACGGCACGCAGCGGACATTTCGCCTGCGGTACAATTATTACGCCCATGAGTGGCGGATGGCAGGTATTGGATGTTAATAATCTGCATGTTCAAAAAGCGCGCTTTCAATTTCATAAATATAGTCCATTGGAATAACGGTTCCATTTTCCATAATCACCTGATGCCGGGTTTCCTCAATTTTTCTGAGGGTTCCTGTTACGGTGAGATATGCGCCGCCAGCTTTTTGGGCATCAGGAACAAAGTAAGTAATGCTTACCTGCGGTTTTTGTAAAAAATGTACTTTGATAAACTGTAACTGCTTATTTAATTCTTCCTTCCTGATTTCGTCCAGTTCCATCCTGTTATCCGTCAGCCGTTCTGTTTCCATGACAGCCTCATTATGCCCGGTCAGCGCGGCAAATGGTGAAAACTGTGCCGCCCTGTCCAAAGCCGGCATTTTGGGGTGTTTTGTGGATTCATGGTGTGGCAGGTTGATAATATCATCATAATTTCCCATTATGCCCTGTGTCCTCCAATCTGATTATTCCGCTCTGTACCCGTCGCACCTTCTTCCAAACTGATACCTTTCAGGATGGCATTTTTCCCAAACTTTCTTTTCACGCTTAAAACCGCTTCCTGCAGGGCGCGTTCCTTTTTCATCTTTTCCTCATCCTCCTGTTTCTGTTTTTCCAACGCCTTATAATCGGTAAACAGATCCATTTGGACAAAATCCTCCTGTCTTTTTGCACGGATGGCGTTTTCGTCGGTCAGATGATTTACCGTCACGGTAATCCGCCGTACCAGCAGGTTTCTGTCAATAATGCGGTCATAGAGCGCTATAACCGTATCCATAATCAGCCTTGTTGAGGAAGACGGTTCCTCCAAATTGACCGTTCCGTGGGAGTGCTTCGGGATTTTCCGCCCGTAACGGTCAATCGTGACTTCGCCTTTGTACCGGCTGGCAGTTTCCGGATTGGTCAGATTTTCGATGTCATATCCGATGGTAAGCACAAGCTGATCCGTAACCAATTGTTTTTCGACCATGCCAAGCACAAGCTGGTCTGTCATTTCCTTAACAATGACCTTTGCCTTTTCATGGTCATAAGGGCACTGGAGCACCTGACTGGAACAAAGGCTATTTGTCTCAGGTCTGTATTGCTTAATCAGGTCAATCGTGGTCGGCTCCCATCCCCAAGCGTGGTCAATCAGAAGCTCCGCATTGACACCGAACAGTTTGTAAAGCAAGTCTTCATTATAGTAATTTTGGTCATCTCCAATAGAGCACCTTGCCACGTCGCCCATTGTATACATTCCGTGCTCTGCAAGCTTTTTTGCATATCCGCGGCCAACCCTCCAAAAATCCGTGACGGGCTTATGGTCCCACAAAAGCTTCCTGTATTTCATTTCATCAAGTTCCGCTATTCGCACACCGTTTTTGTCGGGTTCGACGTGTTTTGCCACAATATCCATCGCAACCTTGCATAAATAAAGGTTTGTCCCGACACCCGCAGCGGCAGTAATGCCTGTTTGGTTAAGGACATCCTGAATGATTTTCGCGGCAAGTTCCCTTGCGGAGAGGGAATAGGTTTTCAGGTACGTGGTCACGTCCATGAATACCTCGTCAATGGAATAGACATGTATATCCTCGGGGGCAATGTATTTGAGGTAAATCTCATAAATTTTTGTGCTGTATTCGATATAGTATGCCATGCGGGGCGGGGCAATAATATAGGACAATGAAAATTCGGGGTGGTCCATCAGCTCCTTGGCAAAGCATGATTCTCCCGAAAACTGATAATCGGGGGCTTTGCTTTTTCGCAGGATATTGACCTCCCTCACCTTCTGAACCACCTCAAATAATCTTGCCCGTCCTGATATGCCGAGTGACTTTAGGGACGGCGAGACAGCAAGGCAAATGGTCTTTTCTGTCCTTGCAGCATCCGCGACCACAAGATTTGTGTCCATAGGGTCAAGATCCCGTTCAACACATTCGACAGAGGCGTAGAAGGATTTTAGGTCAATTGCAATGTAGATATGACAGTTTTCCATGTTTTTCGCCTCCTTTGGTAATTTTATCAAAGAATCATCTGTGCCTTATCATTCCCTCATTTTATCATTTTAATCTTACCATAGAAGCGTATATATTGCTATCCTAGGTATTGTTTTTATTCTGTCATTTAAAGCAGACAGATATGGCTAATAGAGAAAATTAGGAACAGTGCATATTTAGCGTAAATATTTCAAACAAATCTCCGGTTGTGGGAGCGAGAAGATATTATTCGCAAAAGCATACTTTAACGAATAGTTAGTACGTTGAAAATACAAGGCTGCCCGTTTTATTGATTTTACTTAAGGACTGCCTTGTACTATAATATAACCATTTAGTTCGTATCTTTACCCCGTCTGTTTCGCGTTCTGTTGTTGGTTCGATTATTATTTACCCTGTTTGTTCCATTGTTCATTTCATGATTGTTTCCTTCATTGTGAAACAGCTGCGGTTTATTTTGTTCTTTATTTTTAATAAGAATTTTATCAATTTTTTCAAACGGTTTCTTTGCATCTTCCGAAAAACCGACTAGCTCATGGGTGTCTGTATCGATATACAACAGTCTTAAATACTTCATTGTTTCGGATGGTATTTTTTTATTTTCCAATTTTAATTCTATCAGGGACTTCATAAAGGCAAATAACACCGCAAAAATAGGCACACCGACAATCATACCGAATATTCCCCAAATACCGCCAAATAAAGTAATTGCAAAAATCACCCAAAAGCTTGATAATCCCGTTGAACTGCCTAAAATCTTAGGACCGATAATATTTCCGTCAACCTGTTGAAGAATAATCACAAAAATCAGGAAATAAAACGCCTGTAATGGATTAATAAAGAGAATTAATAAAATGGAAGGAATTGCTCCCAAAAACGGTCCGAAAAACGGAATAATATTTGTTACACCAATAATAACACTAATTAAAACGCAAAACGGCGTTCCAAGAAGGCTTGTTCCAATGAAACAAATTAAACCGATAATTATGGAATCCATAATTTTACCTACAAAAAATCCGCCAAACGTCTTGTTTGCAAACCGAACATTGCTAATCAGCCGGTTTGCCGTTTCTGTTGATAAAAAGGCGTATGCAATTTTTTTTGCCTGTGCCGCAAAGATTTCTTTGCTGGATAAAATATATACAGAAATAATAAATCCAATAATTAAATTCCAAAATTCTTTTAATATGGAAACAACGCTCATGGAAATTGTCATAATCAGGCTGTTGAGCTGTGGCATCAGCTTTGAATTAATAAACACTTCAATATCCGCAAAGTACGTATTTACAAGGTCTGTCACTTGCTTTTCGATTACGGGATTATCCTCAAGCACCTGCGAAATCCATACGGTAAGCGTATCTACATAACTCGGGAACTGATCTATAATGGTATTGATACTGTTTCCAATCTGCGGAATTACGACGGAGAAAAAAGAATATAATGCCGAAATTACTAAAAATAATGTTATCACAATCGAAATCGTTCTTCTCTGCGATTTTTTATGGTTGATATTCAGCTTCTTAAAAACTGGTTTTACAATGCGCCGTTCGATTGCATTTACAATAGGCGTCATTAAGTATCCGAGTATAATGCCATCAATAATCGGCATTAGGATAACAAAGAGTTTTGTAATCCGCGCTGTCAGATTATCTAAATGAAATATAATATAATAGCTGATAATCCCCCCTAAAACGACAAAAAAGGCAGTGAGTCCCCATTTGATGTATTCCTTGTTATTTTTCATACTAAATATAATGCACTCCTTACTTAAAAATGATTGGAATTCTTTGTAAAATAATATAGAATAATTATATCACATTATTTCAAATAATGACACAATAATTTAAGTGAGGCGCAAAAAATGGAAAAAAATAAAAATACCAATTATCATGACGAACTCAACAAAAAGAATATTTTACATCTGAGAGAACTGCTTGACACGCTTCCGCCTTTCTGTGCCCAGTATTTCAGAGGAATGCAGGATTATACGTCAAGCAGGACTAGAATTGCGTACGCATATGATATACGGGTATTTTTTGAGTATCTTCATGAGAGCAATCCCGTATTTCATAAAACTCCAATAAAAGAATATCCGCTTGAAATCCTTGACCAAATTACAAGACTTGATATTGAAGAATATTTGGACCACTGCTCTTATTACATTAAGGACGGAAAAGAATATATGAACGACGAGCGTGGAAAAGCGAGAAAACTTGCATCGCTTAGAAGTTTTTACAATTACTTTTTCCGAAATGAAATGATTGAAAAAAACCCTGCGGCACTTGTAAAAATGCCAAAGCTGCACGAAAAGGAAATTGTGCGGCTTGATCCTGATGAGGTTGCAATCCTGTTAGATACCGTGGAGACAGGCGAAAAATTAACCAAAAAACAAATGCAGTATCATGAAAAGAATAAGCTTCGGGATGTTGCACTGCTCACACTCCTTCTCGGGACGGGAATCCGTGTTTCGGAATGTGTAGGAATCGATTTACAGGACATCGATTTTAAAAATAATGCCGTAAAAATACGCCGCAAGGGCGGTTATGAGGCTGTTGTTTACTTCGGGGATGAAGTCCTTACTGCGCTTACGGATTATTTGGAAAAACGTGAAACAATGCAGCCCGTGGAGGGACACGAAAATGCTTTGTTTTTGTCTATGCAAAATAAACGTATTACAGTGCGCGCTGTTGAAAATCTTGTAAAAAAATATGCACTTCCCGTGACAAATTTAAAGAAAATAACTCCGCATAAGCTCAGAAGTACATATGGTACAACGCTCTATCGTGAGACAAACGATATTTACCTTGTAGCGGACGTTCTTGGACACAAGGATGTAAACACTACGAGAAAGCATTATGCGGCATTAGAGGAAGACAAACGCCGCATGGCTGCAAAGGCAGTGACGCTCCGTGAAAAACACTGACTAAAACGGGTTTAATGTGTTGAATGTACAAGGTCATTAGGGGCATAATAAGGAATAATCAGACAGCTCCCTGACACAATATGATCGGATTTGATTGCGTTCATTTCTTTGATTTCCTTTACATATTCCTGTATATTTTGGTAATGCTTCATATCAAAATTTTCTGCCGCGATGGACCAAAGCGTGTCGCCTTTGGATACTTCAATGCTTTTATAGTATTTATACTGTACTGATCGTTCCAATCCGCTTGCCTGCGTAGAGATAGAGATTGCAAATACGCAGAGCACTACTGCCGTTATGATTGACACAATGAGCATACTAATATTTCTTTGTACCTGGAGCTTACGCCTGTATCGGTTTATCGTATTGATAGAATACTCTCTCCTCATAAATAATAACCTCCTTTATATCAGAACAAATATTCCAAACATAATTTCCGAACAGCTGTTTAACAGTATTATAAAGAACGATTGTTTGTTTGTCAATATGTTCCCCTAAAATTTTCCGAACTTTTTTTCGGAATATATGTTTGACTTTTTTTAAATATATGGTATGATCCCATTTTTGACAGTTGAAAAAAGGTAAAAACCTCACACCCAGCATAAATACG
>CAJUJG010000081.1 GCA_910586715.1 uncultured Lachnospiraceae bacterium | reverse complement strand
GGCACTTTGGGAAGATGTATTCATTTTGGGTTTACATTTTGCGGAAACTCAAGCTAAAATCGAATTTGAGCCTTATACTATTTACTACTAGATAATCGTGGTAAACCTTGCAACGGAAAATCCAATATTAGATTATTGCCATAGCTGTCATTCAGCTTTGGGGAAGAATAGACTGTATATTCCATTTCCCGAAGCAATCCCTTTTCATCGCGTATTCTATTGAGGGTAATATATCCTGCCTGCTCCAGTTCGTGTATAATCGTTGTAATAGCGTCTAAACCTTAAACTAACCCTTGCAGGGTAAAATTCCATTCCGGGGGCAATGAGAGCATTTGACAGAGCAATCCTTTTGCACGTAGGGATAATAGGCGGCTGCGTAAGCGGGTGTTTGGCATAATCGCATAATCTTTGACTTTTTCTACTCTGAATACTGGCATAATAGGCTTGTCCTTTCTTTGTGTGCAAAAGCCAAAGTCCGCAGCTTTAAGGGGCGTGTGGGTATGCGTCTTAGTGATTGTATTTTTTGTAGTTTCATTTACTACAATCTTCCCGGTTTGCTTCACCGAAACGCTGAAAATGCACGATTTCTCTTGCACGCAGGAATCGTATGGGTTCGCAGACTTCGGGGTCTTTTACAAGGCGGAGAATATTATCGTAAGTCGTCCTTGCCTTTTGCTCTGCTGCAAGGTCTTCCGTCAAATCCGTAATCACGTCACCCTTTGACTGGAACTCACACGCGTTAAACGGAATTCCGCCTGCCGCCTGCGGCCAAAGTGCAAGCGTATGATCAACATAATATTTATCAAATCCAGATTTTTCAATTTCTTCCGGCGTAAGATTTCTCGTAAGCTGGTACACAATTGCGCAAATCATTTCAAAATGTGCAAGCTCTTCTGTACCAATGTCTGTCAAAAGCCCTGCCACAGTGTTGTAGGGCATTGTATAGCGCTGCGCAAGGTAACGCATGGACGCGGCAAGCTCTCCGTCCGGTCCGCCGTACTGGGAGATAATAACCTGCGCGATTTTGGGGTTGGTTTGGGTGATTTTTACAGGAAACTGCAATCTTTTTTCATAATTCCACATTTAATGATAACCCCCTTCCCACGGCCAGTCTTGCGTGGCCCATTTCCATTCTCCGCAATCCGTATCAACGATACTCAGCACCAAAGGTCCGTACTTTTGTGTATATTCCGTAACCATTTTATTTTTTGCCATATTATAGTGTTTAAATGCGTCCATCGCCTGCTGATCGTAGGGGTGGGTATCCAAATAAAGGTTAAGCTCCTTAAGCACGAAATCCACTTTTCCAATTTCCTGCAAAAGGCGCCTGCGTTCCGCGCACGTATCAACATTGCATGTTTTGTAGCCTGTATTCATCATTGAACCCTCCTTCCCGTAAACGGTTTATTCAGTTCCGGAAAGATGGTGCCTGTTTTATAGGCTTCATCAAGGTTTTCATACATGTTACAGTTTCTCTGCCACGGCACATATGCCATTGCTGCCGGGAACTGTTCCATATAAGGTATCTGAGGTTTCCATTCCTGCATAATGTCTACACTCCTCGATTTTTTATATTTAATACCATATTATGTCATAACATGTGATTTGTTACCGATATGTAAGTATTGTATCAAAGGAGGCGGCAGCATTGGCAAGACCTGTGAAAAAGACGCCAAAACAGTGGGAAACTGAGATTTTACCGTTTTTTTGAAAGCAAAGATGAGGTTCTGCATGCGTTGGGAGACCGAATGTTTTTTGCAGACAACCTGACGGCAGCAGTAGAAGCTAACCGAAAGATTCTGACGCCGCTGTGGTATGAACAGTTGGAGGAGGGCAGGCTAGACGGCTCCATAAAGACGGACTATACAAAAGAGCTTTCCGAATTATTGCCGTTAATTAACTTTTGGCTGATGTCATCGGTTTTTCCGGCAACTGCGGATATGATTCAACATAAATTTTGTTTTATTATGGAGGTTTTGGAAAAAAGGGGGCTGCCGTTACTGGACGATGAGACTGCGGCTTTCATGCAGACGATTCTTGCTGATATTACAAAATTGGAAATTTTATTTTAAAACTTGCGTTATCCATGTATGTGTTGGAGATGACAGGTCAGGCAGCAGTTTTCGCCGGAATTTTGTCAGTGGCGATATTGCTGTATGCAGGCGGCAATAAACGTTTTTTCTATTTTTGGTGTTTCCCTTATTCAACGCAAAACACCAAATCAGCTCATCGGAAAAGTGATGGCGTATACATCTGTCGTTACGCTGTGCGTTCAGCCGTTAGGGCAGATGGCTTATGGGTATTTATTTGACCGTTTTTGTAATACAATTTATCTTGTACTGATTCCTACCGGCGTAATTGTAGGCATAATCGGTTTGTCGGCACTCGGATTTTTGCAGAATTAGAAAGGGATATTGCTTTGGACAGGCAACAGAATTAAAAAACGTCATATAATAGAGTAAAACAGAATGATTTTGGTTGTTCAGAATGGAGTCCTTATGAACAGACAATGTTTGGAACCGTGCGTTGCAGCATATCTTAATAAATTCTACTGTATTTTTGATGACATGATGCGGGGAATGACAGGCGCTGGACTAAATTGCAGCATTTCCCATAATTTTATTGTACAGATGATCCCGCATCACAGGGCGGCGATTGAAATGTCACAAAATATCCTGCGGTATACTTCCAATCAGTCTTTGCAGGAGATTGCGGCGGGCATTGTCACGGAGCAGACGAAAGGGATTGCGGAAATGGAAAATATACTGGATTTCTGCTACGGATATGAAAATTCGCAGGATGAGCTTTGTATCTATTTAAGTAAAGTAAATGCCGTAATGAATCGTATGTTTCATAAGATGAGTCATGCATGTGCAACCAATCAAATAAATTGTAACTTTATGCGGGAAATGATCCCGCATCATGAGGGGGCGGTGGAGATGTCCAAGACAACGCTTCAATTTGCGATATGCCCGCAGCTTGTGTCGATACTGAATACAATTATTAGTTCACAGGAACGCGGGATTATTCAGATGCAGAATCTAATGAAATGTTTGGGCTGTGACGTGTAATGCGTTTAGGAAATTTGTTCCAAAATATGTATAGTTTTCAAAATTCAGGCAATCCTTTTGATAGGCAGATAGTGCGAAAGAAGCTGTTTGCGGATAAGGAGGATTGATATTATGATATTAAAACAAAAAGAAAAAGATGCTATCACGGAATTGCAGACTCAGGAGAAGATTTGTGTGGAAAAATACCGCAGATACAAGGAGCAGGCAAAAGACCCGGAATTAAAAACGCTTTTTGGCAGATTAGAACAGGAGGAGCAGAAGCATTACGATACGTTGGGACAGGTGTTAAGCGGGCAGGTTCCTTCGTGTGACTGCAATGATTCGGACGGTAAGAATTATAAGCCGCAGGTAACATATGAAGGAATGGCACAAAACGCGGATAAACAGTCCGACAACTTTTTGGCTACGGATTGCATCGGGACAGAAAAGTATGTTTCCTCTGAGTACAATACAAATGTATTTAAATTTGCGGACGCTGCGCTGCGTAAGCTGTTAGCGGATATTCAAATTGAGGAGCAGAATCATGCGGAGATGCTGTACAAATATAAGACGGCAAATGGTATGGCATAAAAACGCCTTTATAAAAGGCTGTAGTTAATGTAATATTTTGATTATAGCCGATCCATAAAACAGCAGGGAAATTCAAGCCCCTGCTGTTTTGGTATAAATTAAGTTTAATTACATTTCCAAGTTTAAAAGGATGCTGTTGACAATTTTGCAGACAAATGAAAATGTCTGTACTGCTATTTGGGGAAACGCACGGGTTGCCTGACATTCGTCCGTGATAACAAGACCGCAGATATTCCCGTCTCTGTCTCTTAGCAGATGCTGCATTGTGCTTGCGATGCCAAGTTCCTGTAAGAAATTGTATATCTCGGGCAGATTGCCTTTGATTAAATTGATATTTCCGATTAAAAACATATCGTCACTAAACTGATTCAGATACCGGTTATTATTCATGATTTTAGGATATGTAATCATGTCATCGGTATCAGGGCTGCTTGTGGCAAAAATGCTATAATCTTCACCCCAAAAGATAGTAATTCTATCTACCATAAGCGTACGAGAGAACTGTTCCAACAGTTGTGGGAGCGCCTTAACACCGTCTGATACAATATTCGCCAAAAGCTTTGCGGTTTTGTATAAATCAATATCAGAGTAAACTTTTTCCGCGCCTGAATTATAGTCGGCTTCAAAGCTGTCTGAAAGGATTTGACCATGCATCTCAGGCTTATAGATAATATAACGATTTTTTCCTTTTTGTTTTGCTATGTAAAGAACACGCTCTGCAATTTTGTAGAGTTCATCATAAATGTTGGAGTTTAACCGGCTTCTTGAGATGCCCATTGAACAGGTAATTCTGTCATCACCGAGCGTATCTGGATATAATGTCCGGATACCCGTTTTTATTGCCCTAAGGTAGTTCCGAATAATCAATTCATCGCCAGCGTCATTTAAGACAATCATAAATTCATCGCCTGCCATTCTGCCTTCGACGCCGTTTGCGCCGATCACACCGCGAATAATCTCTGCAACAGACTGTAAAACCTGATCCCCGAATTTATGACCATAGATGCTGTTAATACGGCTGAAATTATCTAAATTCAGTAATATTAACGCTGACTGACCAAAATTTGTATTTTCCAATCTTTTTTTTGCATAGTCTACAATGGATTTTTGGTTGAACAGCCCGGTCAATGGATCAGCATAACGTCCTTCGGTATAATGCTCAATGGTTTCTCCGGTATAATCACTCATGATGCGCCATTCGCCGAGAACATATTGGGCGTCCTCATATCGTTTGGGAACAAAGCTGACTTTACAGGAGACCATAGCATCGTCAGGAGAAATAAGACTGCTGTGGAACGAGTAAGTTCCTTTTGCAATACAGCTTTTTACAGAATTGCAGAAGATTTTAAATACGGAAATATCTTCATCTGCAATCTTGTTTTCTGACAGGGCTTCGTCTTCCCATTCGTCAAAATCCATATTTGCAATGTCAACCATCCGGTCATAATTTATCCAAAATAATCTGAATTCGTTTGTCTCGCAATTGTAGTAAAACATTGCATTTTCGGAAAGAGAAATAAAATCTTTGGCAAATTTTGACAATTCGTTCATTTTCTACCTCCTTATACTGCGGCATTTTGGGATACATCATTAGTTGCCGCACGTTTTGATACAGCAAGTATATATCTATTATAAACGAAAAAAGTCCATTTGTAACTATTTTTTTTGCTAAAAATATACAAAAAATTTTTGCGATGAAAAATGAGTACATCAAAGCCGTGTTCGAGACAGACTGCCGACGCCTAAATAACTTGCCAAAACTCTGACAGAAAGATACAATAATAGATAATAAAATACAAAAGGAGGAAATCACAGATGGCATTGTTTGGCAATTTGTTCGGAGGGCGTAAGGAAAATAAGGCGGCTAAAGAGAAGGAAGCATGGGAGAAAGAACTATCGTTTATGGTTGCGATTCCCAAAAACGAAGAGGACATTGCGGATTTTGAACATTTGGCGGAGCAGCTGAAATCTTCTAGCGTTCTTACGCTAAAGGACAGCAAAATTAATGATATGTTATGGTTAAAAATCGGTTCGGGGGAGTATGAATACGGCGTGCGGATTGACACAATGGAAGTTGAGATTCCGGAAATGTTCCGCATTCAGCATTTTTTCCGCGACATTGATATTGAGGCAATTCAACAGCAGAAAAAAGGGCTGGTTGTGGAAATGCTGTTTGACGAGCATATTTTGGATTCATACCACACACAGTTAAAGCTTATTCATGAACTGCTGCCGGATTGCCTCGCAGTGCTTGACGGAAGCTCCGAAAAAGTGCTTTCAGGAAAATGGGTTGCACTTGCCGCAAAGTCGAATGTTCCGCCGTCGCCGCGTTATATCTTTACGGTGCAGGCAGTATCGGGCGACAGTGAGGAAGTGTGGCTGCACAGTCACGGAATGAACCGTTGCGGACTGCCGGAGCTTGAAATTTTAAATTCCACAAAGGATACATACAATGACCATTACAATATCATTGAGACAATGGCAAAACGAATGCTTGAAAAAGGAGAGCCGCCGCAGGAGAAAGAACCGATGTACCTTGCGATGGTGACAAACGAAATCCCGCTGATGGCGACGGTAGTCAATTGGAAAGAGGCGTTAAAGAAATATCCGTCGGGTGTTTTAGGCGGTGCGGGAGACCGCAAAGAGGGGCATAATCAGAATACGGACGTGATTTTCTGCTATCCGACGCCGGAATCGATGGACAAAAAGCAGTATTATGAGGTGAGTGTATTCGACGAATACCTGAATGGGAATCCGATTTACATGCTGACCAATCAGGAGACGGACAGAATGCGGCGTCTTGCGGCAGAGCGATTGGATTTTATGCTGAAAATGTTTGGCAGGGAGAAGATTACAATTCTTGTGAAGGTAGGGCTTGAGGTTGACGAGGAGTTTAAGGAAGATGGCAACAGCTTTGAGCATATTTGGTTTGAATTAAAGGAAAAGCATCAGGATACGTTTACGGCGGAGCTGACACAGGAGCCGTATTATGTGAAGGACTTGCATGAGGGAGCGGTGATGACGTTCCCGTACGGGCAGATTACGGACTGGATTATCTTTACGCCGGAAGGCAGGGTGACGCCGGACGATGTATATCTGCTTGCGTATGACGGGTGGAATTTGGAATAGTATTTATTTGGAATCGTGTTGGCGACAGCGGAGGATTAATGATGGAAAGGTGCCAAACAGATGTTTAAAATTGCCATATGTGATGATGAAACTGTTTTTGCGGAAGAGGAACGTATCAAAGTGTCTTTGGAAGGGAGACGCCAATACAATGGGTTACCTCAAGGACGCTTGTGGATTTGTATGAGGCAAAGACCGGACAGTTTCTTGGGTGTGGTGTATCGGTACTTTGCTTGAGGCATCGCCGGAAACAATGGATATTTGGCGTGATGAGGAGAAGGAATCGATAATCTATCCGGAGCAAGTGTCATCAGATGTTTTGTTATATCTTTATCACAATATGAACGAACCGGAAAAATATGCTTATTTGCTGGACAGTATTCCGGAAAACGCCGGGTGGAATTGAGGGCAGGCTGTTTTATTGGACGGTTTGAGGTTCGATTGGCGGAATAACGGAATTTAAGGAGGAATGTGACAATGCCGACAATTGCAATCGTATTTTTGGTAGTTTTCGTGGTATGAGGAGCGCGCAGTTTTTTTCGTATGTTCTCCAATATGGCAAAACGGGCTGTGTGCTAATGCATGAGTGAGAAGGTCCTTTTTTCGCTTGACATTTTCGGGTATGTATAGTATAGTGTTTCTGAAAAGAACTACTATAAAAAGGATGGTGGAATTGTGGATAATACCGTTTTGGGAGTTCTTACGGAAAAATTGTTAAAGTTCGGACTGACAAGGCAGGAGGCGTCGATTTATCTCTGCCTTTTGCGAAACAAGGAGCTGTCAGGATACGAAGTGTCGAAGCTTACAGGAATTTCGCGCTCGAATGTGTACAGCGCTTTGGCGGGGCTTGTCGAGGAGGGCGCGGCGTATCTTTTGGAGGGCGAGACCAACAAATACACGGCGGTCTGCATTTCGGATTTTTGCAAAAACAGGGTACGGGAACTTGAGCGGTTAGGAGAAGAGCTTGTGGCGCAGGTGCCGCAGATGGAACCCAATACGCAGGGGTATATCACAATCAGCAGTCATAAACACATCATGGATAAGATTTACAATATGCTCGAGCATGTGGAGTACCGCGTTTATCTCGCAATGCCGATGCAGTATTTGGAGAGCATAAGAACATGCTTAAAACGGCTGATTTCGCAGGGCAAAAAGGTTGTGCTGCTGCTTGCCGGGCCGATAGAGCCTGCGCTTTCGGGGAGTATTTTGTACGTGACGGGGAAACAGGATACGCAGCTAAGACTGATTGTGGATTCGGCGTATGTGCTTACGGGTGAAATGACAGGCTCGGACACGGACAGTTGTCTGTATTGCGGACAGAAAAATTTTGTGAATGTTTTTAAGGAATCCCTTAGAAATGAAATCAAACTGATAGAACTGACAAAAGGAGAAAAAAGAGAGCAATGAAAAAAGACGCATTTGTCACAAAGGAGCAGATAGAGGAGATTGTAAAGACGTATCCGACGCCGTTTCATATTTATGACGAAAAAGGTATTCGGGAGAATGTGAAGGCGTTAAAGGAAGCGTTTTCATGGAACAAGGGTTTTAAGGAATATTTTGCGGTCAAGGCGACGCCGAACCCGTTTTTAATCAATATTCTGCGCGACTACGGCTGCGGCTGCGACTGCTCGTCGCTTACGGAACTGATGTTGAGCGACGCGATGGGCGTATCGGGAGAGGACATTATGTTTTCGTCAAACGACACGCCTGCGGAGGAATTCACATATGCCGCAAAGCTTGGCGCAACGATTAATTTGGACGATATTACGCACATTGCATTTTTGGAGAAGACAATCGGCAGGCTGCCCGAAACGCTTTCCTGCCGTTATAATCCGGGCGGCGTGTTCAAAATCAGCACGGACATTATGGATAATCCGGGCGACGCGAAGTACGGCTTTACGGCAGAGCAGCTTTTTGAGGGCTTTCGGATTTTAAAGGAAAAGGGCGTAAAGAATTTTGGTATTCACTCGTTCCTTGCAAGTAATACGGTGACAAATGAATATTATCCGACGCTGGCAAAAACGCTGTTTGAAACGGCGGTGAAGCTGAAGGAAGAAGTCGGGGTAAGCGTTAAATTTATCAATCTTTCAGGCGGTATCGGCATTCCGTACAGACCCGATCAGGAGCCAAACGACATTCGTGCCATCGGAGAGGGCGTGAGAAAAGTTTACGAGGAAGTGCTTGTGCCTGCCGGACTGGGCGACGTGGCGATTTATACGGAGCTTGGGCGTTTTATGATGGGACCTTACGGACATCTCGTGGTTCAGGCAATTCATGAGAAGCATACGCATAAGGAATATATCGGCGTGGACGCGTGTGCCGTGAATTTAATGCGTCCGGCGATGTACGGGGCATACCATCATATTACGGTGCTTGGGAAAGAAAACGAGCCGTGTGATTATAAGTATGACGTGACGGGTTCGCTTTGTGAAAATAATGACAAATTTGCGGTGGACAGAATGTTGCCGAAGATTGCAATCGGGGATTATCTTGTCATTCATGATACGGGGGCACACGGTTTTGCGATGGGGTATAATTATAACGGAAAGCTAAAGTCGGCAGAATTGCTGCTCAAAGAGGATGGAAGCGTGCAGTTAATCCGCCGCGCGGAAACGCCCAAGGATTACTTTGCAACGTTTAATGAATTTGAGATTTATAAAAGGCTTGGAGTTTAAAACGAAAGAATAGCGATATTGATAAAAAAGAGTCCGGCGAGCCGGACTCTCGCGCCGGAGTGCGGTTGCTTTAGCAACCATATTCCTTAGCGCGGAGTGCGCATCCCCCGGAGGTT
>CAJUJG010000080.1:1122-9622 GCA_910586715.1 uncultured Lachnospiraceae bacterium | reverse complement strand
GCTACTTTTCCAATCGCTGTTTTCAAAGTGGAAATAAACTTTTCACTTCAGCAAAAACTTTGTCAAATTTTTGGCGCGCCAAAAACCGCCGCCTACATCAATGGCGCCACCGCCTTCATCAACCTCCCCGTAAGTTTCACACGCCACTTCTCATGTTGCACGGTGTACATCGTAACCTCTTTGCACTTTGCGAGCGTTTCCTGGAAATCCGCCTCAATCGCCGGAATACAGTCCGCCTGATACAGATATGTCGCACACTCAAAATGATGATACAGACTGCGGTAGTCCAAATTTATCGTCCCCACAACCGCCTCATCGTTGTCGCTCACAAACACCTTCGCATGCACAAAGCCCGGCGTATACTCGTAAATCTTCACCCCCGACGACAGCAGCGACGCATAATGTGTCTTTGCCAGCGCATACGGCACTGCCTTATCGGGAATCCCCGGCAAAATCAAAACAACATCCACGCCCCGTTCCGCCGCAAACTTTAACGCCGTCTCCATTTCCCCATCCAAAATCAGATACGGCGTCATGATATGTACATACGACAGCGAACGGTTCAAAATATCCATATACACCCGCTCACCCAGTTTATCATCATCAAGCGGACAGTCCCCATACGGAACGACAAATCCCTTAGCCTCCTCGACCGGAAACGACGGATACGCAAGAAACCGCGACGACTCATCCTTTGCTTCGTCAACATGCCACATCTGCAAAAACATCAAGGTAAAGCTTTTTACTGCCTCACCCTTTATCATCACGGCAGTATCCTTCCAATGCCCGAACTTTTTCTTCTGATTAATATACTCATCTGCAAGATTCACGCCGCCGTTAAACGCCGTATGCCCGTCAATCACCAAAATTTTCCTGTGGTCGCGGTAATTATAATGCGTAGAAACAAACGGCGACACCGGCGCAAACATCTTACACCGAATACCAAGCGCCCTAAGACGCTTCGGATAATCGTGCGGCAACAGTGCAAACTCACACGCGCCGTCATACATCACGCGCACGTCCACGCCTTCTTTTGCCTTCCTTGCAAGGATTTCAAGGATCTTTCCCCACATCGTGCCCTCGTCCACAATAAAGTATTCCATAAAAATAAAATGCTGCGCCGCCTCAAGCTGTTTCAGCATTTGGGCAAACTTATCCTCCCCCAGCGGAAAATAAGTAACCGCCGTGTTTTCAAATACCGGATGACAGCCGCTCCTGTGCATATAGTGCGCCAGCCGCGCCACCCCCGGGTCCTGCTTTGTCAGCCGCTCTATCGTATCCTTGGATTGGGGAATCTTCTCCTTCGTCTCCGTGATAATCTGGTTCATGCGCTGCTTTAAGGCGCGGTGCCCGATGTCGCTTTGCGTGTATGCAAACAAAAGCACACCGAACACCGGCACAAGCATAATCACAATCAGCCATGTGATTTTCGCCGTCGGATTCATTCTGCTGTTGAGAAGACAGATTACCATAATAAACGTAAACAGTACGGTTCCGCCCCAAATATGCGGTAAAAATTCCTCAAACCAGCGGAAAATGCCAAAAAGAATCAAAACCTGCGCAATCATTAACAGCAGCATCAGCCCAAATCTGCTGAAAATCGCATGAATCATTCCTTTTTGTCCTTTTTTTAGAAGCAAAAGCCCCTTTTCTTTATAATCTGCCTGCATTCCTCATCACTCTTTCCCAATTTCGTGTGCAACTGCCCGGAAAAATTCCACATGCTTTAGCTCGTAGTCTTTTTCCATAAAATCCGGGTCCGCACTTGTTTTTACAATAATCACCTGACTTGTTGGGTTTACATAAATCCACTGCCCGTAGACGCCGATTGCCATAAACTCGCCCTCGTCCCCCTCCGGCACCCACCACTGATACCCATATCCAATCGCATTATAGGCATCATGGTTTGCACCCGGCTTGGAATACGCCTTGCTGACGTCAAAGCTGTCCTGCACCCAGTCCGCAGGCAAAATCTGCGTTCCGTTATAGCTGCCGCCGTTTAAGTATAGCCTTGCAAAGCGCGCATAATCCCTGAGTGAAACACTCAAACCGCCCATTGCAAGCTCCGTTCCATTGCATAAAGTCCAGTACGCGTCATGCGCCGTGCCAATACGCTTCCACAGCTTTTCCTCCATATATTCGGCAAGACTTCTGCCCGTGGCATTGGTAATTACCGCGCCTAGAATTTCCGTGTTAATGCTCAAATATCTGCGGTATGTGTACGGCGCCTCCTGCACGCCGTATTTGGCAATCACCTTCATCGCGGGACTTCCCAACAGCGTCCGCATGGAAAAACCGCTCATGTCCGTATCCTCGTCAAAGTCAATGCCTGACGCCATTTGCAAACATGCCCTGATTGGAATAGTCTCCAAATCTGTTCCCACAAATTCCGGAACATATTTTCCAATCGGGTCCTCAATGTCCTCCACATCCCCTTCCGAGACGGCAATGCCCAAAAGCGCCGACACAAACGACTTTCCCATCGAATTGGAAGAAAACAGCGTATCTTCGCCGCCTCCCAAAAAGTATTGCTCATACTTGATGACATCGTCTTTCACCACCAACAGCGCCGAGGTTCTGGTATTCGCAAGGAACGCTTCTGTTTCATAGGAACAATCCGCAAAAACAAACTGCTTTGCCAACGGACAATTGTCCTCCTTTTGGAACGAAAACGTGTCCTCTCCCCTACTGATTTTTTTCGTCGGCTGAATTTCGGGGGTGTGCTGAAACGTGTGCGCCAAATTTTCGTTTCGGAAACTTTTGAGCGAAACCACAAGCATTTTCATCTGCTTTCCATACAACACGCCTGCTACCGCCGCCGTCACAAGCACAACACCCAACGCAATCCCGAACCATTTCCATTTTCTCATACAAATCCTCCCTTTCTGATACAGTTTTTGTACACCTTCTTTTATGTGTTTTCTGTTCTATCTGTATCATAAACCGTACAGTAACTGTATGGTCAAGGGGCAATTTGACAAATTTCTTGCAATATAAAAAACATTATAACCGCCAATGCCGCTTTGCGCAACCTGCTTTAAAAATCTTACTTCTCGTAAAAATTATTTCTTCATAAAATCATCAATCCGATGCAAAATTACCGGATCGCTCTGATACGCGAAATCCGTAGCCTCAACAGTCAGCGTTTCTCCTAAAATCGTCTCCTTGCGAATAAATTCTGCAATTTTCATAAAATCCTCTCTTACGTCCAGCGTCGTCGACAAATGAACGGGATGCCTGTTTTCCGCAGTGATGCGGTGCATGTATCTCTCATACAGAACATTCGCATCCCCCCGCAATACCAGTGTCAGCACGTCGTATTGACGTTCTTTGGCAATCTGGTGCAGCTTTTGCAATTCTTTTTCATGGAAATTCGCCTCAAGAATCAGGTCGGCTTTTGTTGGCGAAATCTGAGAAAATATGTGACACATCACATCTATCGCCGCATTTGAAAGCGCCTTGTTTTCTTTGCGGTTTTGAAATCCAATCCATTCACCCAAAATTTCTTTTACCGTATCTTTTTGGAACACTGCGGCGCTATACCTTGCGGATAATATTTTGGAAAACGTCGATTTTCCGGCGGCAATATCGCCTGTAATCAGCAGCAGTTTTTTCATTCAGAATACCTCCCTATGCTTTGTTTCTTCCGGTTGCGTTATTGTATCTAAATTCCGTTCTGTCCGTAATATTCTTATTTGCAATTATATAGGTTATGGCGAAGTGGCAAGTTCATCCGTATTTTTTAATATGTATACGATTTTGAAAAGGTAATTATTTCACGATAATCTCATAGTACATTCTTTGCCCGGCATATTCGGAACAAAATGGTTCTTCGCCCGTTCTTTTAAACTGAAATCCTGCGCTTTCATAAGTATGCTGCGCGGATACACAAATCTCGTTTGTACAGACAATAATTTTTTCTGCGCCCTGTGCAATAATACGCCGGACTGCCTCACGCATCTGCCGTTTTCCATAGCCGTTTCCCTTATATTTTGACAAAATACAGTTGTGCCCGACTTCCGTGAACGCAGGCAGCTTTGTCGGGTTCCATGAAACAAACCCGATAGGCGTTTCTTTGAGAACTGTCATAAATCCACTATAATCGGCGATGTGAGGATTATCGTAAAAAAACGCGTCAAACTCCTGCCATTGCTTGTCCCAGTCGCGTTGAAATTCCGGCTGAAAGGAATAGCCGTCTCGCAAAAGCTCCGTCAGTGTTCCCCGCGGAAATTCCGTTATTTTTCGAAATTCAATGTCCATGTTGACAATACCCCCTTATAAATGAAATAATTGTTTCTATTTTCGTTCTATTTTAAATCAATTTATAATGATTGACAATAACTTGTTCTTGGAACAGATACACAACCCATTCTATTATAAGTTGATTTTCTTTTTCCCCCGTTTCCAATATAATTCTATATATGGAGCTGATTGTGAATGAAATTATATGATAAGACAAAAATTGATTGGAACAACTTACTGTTTGATAAGAAACAGCTTTTTTGGCTGATTTTGCCGATTGTAATTGAACAGCTATTAAATTCCCTGATGGGAATGGTGGATACGATGATGGTTTCGACAGTCGGAAGCGCGGCAATCTCGGCGGTCGCGCTTGTGGATTCGATTAACAATCTTGTAATTCAGATTTTTTCAGCGATGGCAGCAGGCGCGGCAATTATCTGCTCGCAGTTTATCGGCAGCGGAGACAATGAGGGAAGCAGCCAAACTGCAAGACAGGTTGTGCTTACGGTGTTTGTAATTGCGGTTTCGGTTTCTGCGGTCTGTCTTTTGGGCGGCGAACGTCTCTTGCTGTTGATATTCGGAAGCGTTGAGGACGCTGTTATGCGCAATGCACGGTCTTATTTTTTGATAACGGCGCTCTCCTATCCGTTTCTTGCCTTGTTCAGCGCGGGCGCGGCGTTCTACAGAGCGTCAGGCAATGCCAAATTTCCGACAAAGGTATCTGTACTTTCAAATGTAATCAATGTTACGGGAAACGCGTTGTTTCTTTACGGCTTTCACCAGGGTGTGGCGGGCGCGGCATTTGCAACGCTTTTGGCAAGGATTTTCAGTACGGTCGTGGTTTTTTACTGCCTGCGAAAACCAGGGCAGACGATAGTCGTGCGGGATTATCTCAAAATCCGCCCTGATATGCCTTTGATTGTTAAAATTATGGCAATCGGCATTCCGACAGGAATCGAGAACGGAATGTTTCAATTTGGAAAGCTTGCGATTGCATCAACGGTTTCGACGATGGGAACGGTGGCTATTTCCGCGCAGGCAATGACGGATATTATGGAGCTTGTGAACGGCATTTTCAGCAACAGTGTCGGCATCGGGCTGATGACGGTGGTCGGTCAGTGTATCGGTGCGCATAGGTCGCAGGAGGCCCGGTATTATATTGTAAAGCTGATGCGCGTTGCATGGATTGGAGTGCTGGTGTCATGCCTTTTGGTGCTCGCATTCACAAAACCCGTAACATGGATTAGCGGCATGGAACCTGCGGCGGCAGACTTATGTGTGAAAATGGTTACGGCAATGACGATTGTGAAACCGCTTGTTTGGGTGGGAGCATTTGGACTGCCTTATGGATTTCGGGCGGCGGGCGATGTGCGTGTTCCGATGGTCGTTTCGGTCTGTTCCATGTGGTTTTGCCGCGTGGGGATTTGCGTTTTGCTTGTGCGGGTATTTCATTTCGGGCTGATGGCGGTATGGATTGGGATTTTCGTGGACTGGATTGTCAGAGCGACGGTTTTTTCAGTGCGGTTTGTACGTGGGAAGCAGATGGAATGATGATTTCCTCTAAAGGCTCATTTTCAATCAGACAACAATTTCAAAAAGGGCATTGTTTCGTTATTGACAATAGTATAATATTTTATTAGTATAATATTATACTATTCTTAAAGTGAAATCCCTCACAGCAATCGCCAATATATGAAAACCAAAATTTGACTGATTTTAAGCACGGTATTTGGCTCATTGCTTACGGGAACAAAAAACAGGAGAAACTGCAATGTCATTAGGGTTTGGAATTTTAGGGTTTTTAAATTATACGCCGATGAGCGGATATGATTTGGTGAAAGCATTTGAATCTTCTTTGGCGTTTTTTTGGCACGCACAAAACAGTCATATTTATTTGGAATTGAAAAAACTGGAAAAGAACGGGTTTATCTGCGGTGAAACCGTTATTCAGTCGGAGCGACCGAATAAAACGGTTTTTTCAATTACGGACGCGGGCAGAAAGGCGTTTTTGGACTGGCTTGCCGAAGGTGAGGGCGAAAGTGCAATACAGTTTAAAAGTGTGTTTCTTATGAAGGTCTTTTTTAGCGGAAATATACCGCCTGCGCAAAGCATTGAGAAGTTGCGGCAATTTCAGGCAGATTGTGAGACATATTTAAACCGTATGCAATCCGTGCCCGCAAGTATCGAAACCTACGGTTCTGATAAAGACGATTACCAAACGGTTTACTGGCAGTTTACGGCAGATTTCGGCTTTTGCTTTATCAAAACCTGTATCGAATGGGCACAGCGATGCGTTGAGAAACTGGAGGGCATGAAATGAGCAGTTTGGGAAAAACAAAAAAATTCATTTTGCCTGTCATGATGTGGCTGATTTTCGAGACGATTGGCGTCACACTTTGGCTTACCAAACAGAATGTTTTTTACCTGTTTAACTTCAGCTATATCGGAACGGCGCTCGCAGTCGGCTTTTTATTATTTCAACTGCACTATCGGCATGCGCGCAGGGTTGCGCAGTTTTTGGTCGGGACATATATGCTTGTTTATCTCGGATTGCTTTCGAACGAAAATATGCAGATTGAAGGGTTTTGGTATTATCTGTTTACCGGTGTTTTTGAGGCGGCAACCATTCATTACGCGGTGGCAAAAATCTTCGGTCCGCTGATTTTCGGGCGGGGATGGTGCGGCTTCGCCTGTTGGACGGCAATGATATTGGATTTACTTCCTTATAAAGTACCGCAGCAGCCGCGCAAAAAATGGGGTTGGTTTCGATATGTCATGTTTGTATTGTCTTTTATTTTTGTCAGTGCCTTGTTTCTTGCGCAGATAAACGACATGGAATGTATCATGTTTTGGGCATTTTTGTTCGGAAACATTTTGTATTATGCCGCCGGAATTCTGTTGGCGTTTATGCTCAGGGACAACCGTGCGTTTTGCAAATATGTCTGTCCGATTACAGTGTTTTTAAAGCCAATGTCGTATTTTTCTTTGCTGCGTATCCGGTGTGACAAAAGCAAATGCGTTTCATGCGGCAGGTGCAAACAGGTCTGCCCGATGAATGTCGATGTGACGGATAATGCGAGAACACGCAAAAACGGGACGGAATGTATTTTATGTTATGAGTGTGTGAAAGCGTGCCCTAAAAATGCATTGTAACTTGCAAATGCGTTTGGCTTTATACCGTTCTTTCAACGCAGTTTGTACATCGTTGTACATAAGAATTGTTACAAGGTGTTAGCCTCTGTGAATATACATTCTTGACAGTTCCGGTTCGCCGTCACCCTGTACCGTGCACAAAAACTCCCACCCGTAGCGTTCATAGAATGAGGTGTGGTCCGTTACAAGATACAAGGTGTCAATGCCGCATGCTTTCATATCCGTGCATACATAATTGAGCAGCGCTCCGGCTATGCCGTTGCAGCGTTTATCTTGTTCGACGTAGACAGCGCAGACATTTGGCGCAAGGTCTTTTCTATTGTGAAAGTCATTTTCAATAACGCCTAAGCCGCCGATGATACGGTCATTTTCAATTGCAAGGTACCATTGCGGCACGGGGGTTTTATAGGTCAGACACGCTTCTATACTTTCCATGTATGCGGCTAGGGGAATGTCCCACTTTTCGTGAAACCACTGCGCGGCTTGCTCCTTTAATGCGGGATTGTCTGTCAGCCGTATGATTTTATAATTCATGCGTATAAATCTCCTTTGTAAGAATAGTATCCATTGTGTAATCTTGCGCTTTAGTCCAATGATAAGACATCATAATCCTCCATTCTTTGGGAGGGTGCTGTCCTGTTCTATTTTAGTCTAACATATTTGATATGCTTCAAAAACCTTTATTTTATAAAAAATTTCCATTCGCTTCTAATATTTTTTGTGTTATAATGCTGTATATTATTTTGTTTTCATTGTCATGGTTCCTATTTTCTTATGAGAAGGCAGAATGCAAAGAAAGCTTCATTTCACACTCTCTTCCGAATAAGGTTACCGACAATAAAACAATATCGGCAGGGCAAAACAAGTTTTAATTAAGTGCAGTGCTAAAACTGGCAAATCAATCGAGTAAAGAAGATTCAACTTCCCCTACTCGCCGCGCCGGGCACCCGTCAGCGAACCGATTTATCGGTTTGATGACATCTTTCCTTTGGGCGCCCGTGTGCATAAATCCCAAAAATGACACATGTGTCATTTTTAATCACACTTATCTATACGATTCCATTTTACACTGTCAGAAACGGAGGATTACAATGTATATAGCAAA
>CAJUJG010000080.1:0-1099 GCA_910586715.1 uncultured Lachnospiraceae bacterium | reverse complement strand
TGAAGTATCACCGCTGCGGCGCAAGCGGACTGCTGCTTCCGGCGGTATCGTTGGGGCTGTGGCATAATTTCGGCTCTAACGGCAATTTCGATAACATGGTTCAAATGTGCGAAACGGCATTTGACAATGGGATTACGCATTTTGACCTGGCAAATAATTATGGTCCCGTTGCAGGTTCCGCAGAGGAGAACTTTGGACGCATTTTGGAAAAAAGCCTTGGGATTTACAGGGATGAACTGATTGTTTCCACGAAAGCAGGATATGATATGTGGCCGGGACCTTACGGAAACTGGGGCAGCAAAAAGTATTTAGTGGCAAGTCTTGACCAAAGTCTTCGGCGGATAGGACTGGAATATGTGGATATTTTTTATCATCACAGACCGGACCCGAATACGCCGTTAGCGGAAACGGCAAGGGCGTTAGACGGAATTGTCAGAAGTGGGAAGGCGTTGTATATCGGGATTTCGAATTATAATAAGGAACAGACAATCGCGATTGCAAGTCTTTTTCAGGAAATGGGGACACCGTTTATTATTAATCAGAGAAAGTATTCGATGTTTGTCCGTGACATTGAGAAAGACGGGCTGAAGGACTATGCGGCATGGAATGGGATTGGTATTATTACGTTCAGCCCTTTGGCGCAGGGGCTTTTATCAGACCGTTACCTGAACGGTATTCCCGAAAACAGCCGCGTTCGGACGGACGGGCGGTTCTTAAAGGAGACAGCGATAACGCAGGAGACATTAAGCAAGGTACGCGCGCTGAATGCACTTGCAAAGGGGCGCGGGCAAAGCCTTGCGCAGATGGCGCTTGCATGGATTTTGCGGGACGGGGATATTACGAGTGTTTTAATCGGTGCATCAAGCGCGGTACAGATATTGGATAATGTCAGAATGCTCGAAAATACGCATTTTTGTCAGGAAGAGCGGGACGCGATTGAGGAGATTTTAGCATAATAACGATTGAAAAGGCCTGCGGTTTATAGAACGCTTGAAACCGCAGGCTTTTTCAATTGTCCTATAATCCCAATACTGCCCCTGCAATCATTAAGACTGTACACATCAATCAGTACCACCGGCTTAGCCGGTGGTTTGAGTTT
>CAJUJG010000079.1 GCA_910586715.1 uncultured Lachnospiraceae bacterium | reverse complement strand
TTAGGCACGCCGCCAGCGTTCATCCTGAGCCAGGATCAAACTCTCATGTTGAAATTTGATTTGGCACCAGTTAAACTGGCTAATCTTTCTGCAATTTCCATCACAGATACTATAAAAACCTTCGGTTTTCATAGTGTTTATTATCATGCGCCCTGCCATTAATGCAGGCATCGCATGATTCCGATTTACTATTAAAGGTTTGTCTGTTCTTTTCGAACATGTTCTCTGAACAATTCTTTTTTAGAATTTTCAGGGTTGCATTACTGTTTATTTGTCAAGGTTCTCAGCTTTGTATGCTGTTGTTTGCTTGTCCTCGTCCGTGACAGCTTAATCACTTTACCACATGTTGCCATTGTCTGTCAAGTACTTTTTCAAAATTTTTTATTTATTTTTTTACAATCTAAGTTTATGCCCTTTAACTACAGTATTTGTTTTAAAAGAACCACTAGATAATTAGAAGAATATATCATTGTCAGGAATTTATTTTGCGCCGTCTGCTCAAGAACCCATTGATGCAGACCAAACAAATCAAAGCTTCCAATCAGCAGATACGCAAGCCAAATAACAAATACCGCCTCTATAGTCCCAAGAGCAGCACCGGTAAGTTTATCCGCAAATCTTCCTATCGGAATAGCACGAACAAGTTTAAATGTATCAATTAGAAATTTTACCAGCTTATGTATCAGCCTTATTACAATAAGCAAGAGGATTGCTATAATAACACTCATAATACTCCCTTGCAAAAAACTGCCTATTCCTTTTACGGCTACTATCAGTACAAATATTCCCAAAATGCATGAAATTATTCTGATAAGACCTTCGAGAAGCCCTCGCCTCCATCCCCATACTGCACCCGTAATAATTGATATTGCTACTATGATAAATAATATATTAATACCCAACTCCCAACCTCCCTGTTTTATCAAACCTGTCAGCAAAGCCTTTACTGCAGCTCTATCAGCTGTATTGCATTGTCTGTAACTACCGTATAGCGGGAAATGTTTCCCATTGGAAGAATACAAAGCATTCTTTCCATAAATGTTCCTTCAAATTTGAGCCTGTTATCCCAATCATAGATGAGGCATTCGTTATCATTGTATATAATAAAAGAGGCTGTATCAAATAAAATATCCGTATATTCCATGCTAAAAGCAATCTCGTTTACTTTCTTTGCATTTGTATCATAGATTTCCATGCGGTAAGAAGTTTCACCAGTAGCATTAAAAAACACCAATCCTACATAATTTTCATTATAAAAAACGCTCTGTATTTCTTCGGAAATCAATGTGTCCGATATACTTTCCGGTTTTTGCCTGCCTTTAAAAAACATCAGGCGGTTGTCTGCCACTGCAAAAACAGTATCATTCTCCATAAAATGAATCATTGGCACTACTGCATCTGCATAGCCGTATCCGCCAACCAAATTATCCGTATAATTCTGTCCCACTGCGGAAAAATTATAAAATCCGACACTTGATGATAATTGACCATTATCTGCTTTAATATACGAAACAGCCACCTGCATACCGTCATTTGAAATATCAATAGCAACCGGATAGCCTGACTGACTCATAGTTGTCTTAAAAGAAGCTAACGGATTGCCCGTTTCGCCCATAGCGCTATACAGATATATTGCCGTAATTGTTGAATCATCAAGAACTACAGCCACAATGCCATTTTCAGAAACGCAGAAATCCCTTATTGGCATAGTCGTTTCTATTGTTCCTAAAATGCCTTGTGTATTAGCAATATAAATATTTCTGCCATTATAATCACCCACTGCAACTGTTTTTTTACAGGTGCGTATTATGGGATTTTGCATTTCATATGTTTGATTCCAAATAACTTTTCCTTTTGTGTCGATACAGCTCATTCCATCGTTGCTGTAAGTAAAGAGACTTCCTGCCAAATTCATACATTTTGAATCTGCCGATTTTGTCCATTCAGTCTGTTGCACAACTTCATAATCAACGTATATCTTACTTTTCCAGTTCAGGTAAAGGACAAGCGTCAGAACTGCCAAAATAATCACCGCAATAAGAATCGTATATATCTTTTTATGACGGTGTCTTGCCAACATGCGATCCATTGACTGCTGTTTTTTATCGTCCGCCTGTTTGTCTTTTTCCTTCTTGTTCGAGAACTGGTATTTGTTAAATTCTTTTATCTCTGCCATAAATTTTTGTGCTCCGTTTCAGCGCATTGTGCGTTTTCTAATATAGTATAACATTATTTTTACGGAAGTAAAAGCTTTTGACCGGAAAGAATGCTGTCAGGATTGTCCAAACCGTTTAATTCACAGATTTCTTCCATTCGTGAATAGTCGCCGTAAGCCTTAATGCAAATACTTCTGAGCGTATCGCCGCGCTGCACCACATAATATTGCGGAACAGGCGCCGTAACGGGCTGTGCCGGCTGCTGCGGTGTGGGTTGCTGCTCCATGGAAGGCAATTCTGCCGGCATTTCGGCAGACGGTTCATCCGTTTCTGCAGGTGTATCAATTGATATTTCCGTATATTCCCCGGCAGCTTGCTCCTGTGTCTGATTGACTGGCGCAATATATTTTTCAAAGGTCTGCGGCATATTGCTTTCCATATTTTCTGACACAAATGTCATACAGTAGTCTATGCTTTCCTGCATGTTTTTCATTTTTCCGTAGCTGTTTAAGGAAATGATACCATAGGCAATGACACATACGACAAGGCTTAAACTCAGCACATTCATTGCCCCCCACACCAAACTGACTTTTGCTGCCTCCCGATTGTATGCCTGCGTCAGCCTGCCAAGTCTTACGGCGTTGTCCGCAGAAACACGGCTGCCCGATTTCGCAGAGGTCCTGCGCAGCTGCCGTTCGCGGCGTTCGCTGTTCCATTCGATTAGATAATTCTGCATTTCCTCGTTTTGGTCATAGTAGATATAGAAGTCGTCGAGAATGACTTTTGTTCCTTTAGTGCTGATTTCAAAGCGAATGCCTCTGTCCTTGTTGAGACTCACAAGTGCGGTACAAAGCGGTGTGGCAGCTGAAAAACAGTTCTTCCCCGCATGTTCTGATGTCGTTGCTCCCGAAATAACCATGATGCTTTGCGACGACTGCTCAAATCCAGCGCCGTACAGGTTAACGGACGTACCTGCAATGGTGTCGGGCTCCTGTTCAAAAATCAGCTTTTTAATAAATGTATGTACATAATCCTCCAAATAAAGTACATAGATGCCCTCGGAAATGTTTCTTGCATCGCCTACTGTTCGGGTATTTACAGGGATATTTGTTGTCTGCATGTCCATCTTTTTTCCTCCATTCCAAAGCGTTTGAGATTGTATTCCGGTTTCTGCCTATAACGCCTATCATAGCACGCTTTGAGTGAGGATTTTGTCAAAACAAGTCAGCAAGGTCCCACAGATTATCGGTACTATCTGTGGGACCTGTAAATCCTGTTCTGATTAGTTGTAGAACTTGTAGACCGTTGTCGTTTTATAAGGTCTTTCGGGACCGTATACAACGTCTTGGAACTGCGGCTGGTTAATTGCGTCGGGAAAGGTCTGTGTTTCTAAACAGAGACCACTTCTCTTTTTATATTCCGCGCCGCCTTTTCCGATTTCAGGCTGTATGCAGTTGCCGGCGTAGAACTGGATACCCGGCTGGTCTGTGTAGACAATCATTTTTCTGCCGGATACCGGGTCTTGGACTTCCGCTGCTTTTCTGACGGTTCCGTCGTAATTGTCGATTGCGTAGTTGTGGTCGTAGCCTTGTCCGTATGTAAGCTGCGTGTCGTCCGCGTCAATGTCGTCGCCGATTGTTTTCATTGTCCTAAAGTCAAACGGTGTGCCTTCCACAGGGACTAAATCGCCGGTCGGTATCAGGCGCTCGTATACGGGTGTGTAGTGGAATGCATCAATAAAAAGCTTATGATTCTCAATGCTTCCTGCGTCATGACCGGAAAGATTAAAATATGTATGGTTTGTCATATTAATCAGGGTCGGCTTGTCGCTTGTCACATCGTACTCGATTTTGAGCTCGTTTTCGTCAGTTACGGTGTAGGTTACCTGCACTTTTTTGTTGCCGGGGAAGCCCATTGTCGCGTTGTCTTCGAGTGTAAATACCACGCAGTTGTCTTTTGGCGCAGCGTTCCATACGCGCTTGTGATAGCCGAGCGCTTCGTCACTGTGAAGGTTGTTTGTGCCGTCATTGACTTTGAGCTGGTACTTCACACCGCCAATTTCCATGCTTGCATTGTCAATGCGGTTTGCGCTAGGTCCGATGGTTGAGCCAAAAAATGACCCGTTTTTAAAGTACCCGTCTACCTTGTCAAAGCCAAGAACGACGTCCGCCATTGTTCCATTTTTGTCCGGTACGAGCAGGTTTACGAGAATCGCGCCGAAATTGGTCACTTCCGCGGTAAAGCCGTTGCTGTTTTTGATGGTGTAGAGGCTTACCTCTGTGCCGTCCGGCGTATTGCCGAATGTTTTGCTTGTTACTGCCATTTTGTTATCCTTCTTTCTTTTTATTTATGGTGCTTCCTTTGTGACACATGTGTCATATTTTGAATTTGCGCTCCAAAGCAGCAATTTCTTTTGCAAATCCGTGTGCATCTAAAGTTCTGTTCTTCCTTCCAGCGCGCGTAAAAGCGTCATTTCATCGATACACTCCAAGTCTCCTCCGACGGGCACGCCGCTTGCAATACGGGTGACTTTGATGCCGGTTGGTTTTATCAGCTTTGAGATGTACATTGCGGTGGTTTCGCCTTCCAAACTGGAGTTTGTGGCGATGATGACTTCTTTTACGTCACCTTCCAATCGTTTGATAAGTTCTTTGAGTTTAATATCGTTTGGTCCGACGCCGAGCATGGGAGAAATGGCTCCGTGAAGTACATGATACACGCCGTCGAATTTTCCGGTCCGTTCGTACGCCGCCAAATCGCGTATGTTTTCGACCACCATGATTGTGGCATGGTCGCGCCCCTGATTAGCGCAAATCGGGCAGATTTCCGCGTCCGTGAGCGTATAACAGGTATTGCAGTAATGAATATTTTTCTTTGCGTCGAGCATGACCTGTGCAAAGCGTTCCACATGCTCTTCGGGCATATTGATGATATGTAATGCCAGTCGTTGGGCAGATTTGCTTCCCACACCGGGAAGCTTGGAAAACTGCTCAATCAGTTTGTTGATATATTTGCTGTAGAGTTCCATTAGAAGGGCAGTCCTCCAAGTCCTCCGAGACCGCCTGCCATTTTGCCCATCAGTTCGTTGTTTGCCTCTTCTGCCTGACGAAGCGCTTCATTTGTTGCTGCAACAATCATATCCTGTAAGGTTTCAATATCTTCAGGGTCCACTGCTTCCTCTGAGATGGTTACCTTGAGCACTTCTTTTTTTCCGGAAACAACAACTTCTACGGCGCCTCCGCCTGATTTTGCGCTGAATTCTTTTGTTTCAAGTTCTTTTTGTCCTTCTTCCATTTGGCGCTGCATACGCTGTGCCTGCTTCATCAGATTATTCATGTTTCCGGGCATACCCATGCCTCCCGGAAATCCTCCTCTTTTTGCCATATTTTTAACAATACTCCTTTCTTATAAATCGTCCTCGTCTTCAATTTCAATATCCATGTTGATTTCCCTGTTGATGATTTGTTGCAAATCAACATAGTTATCCTCAAAACGGCTTCCTTGTTCCATGCTTTGAATCTGAACCGAAACCGCTTTTTGAATCACGTTTGCAATCATGTTTTCCAAGTGCTTTTGGTTTTCGGCATTATTCAGGTAGTCGAACGCGACGCCGTCGCCGATTACAATCATCAGCCGGTTGTCACCGCCTAAGCTTAAGCGTGCTTTTTTGAGGTGTGTTTTTAACGGCTGCTGTGCCTGCGCTACGATTGCATGCCAGTTTTTCACAATCCGGTCTATGTCCTCCGGAATTGCTTTGGGCAGTGCGGGCTTTTGCGGCGTGGGCTGTGCCGTCTGTGTTGATTGTATCGCAAGTGGGGCTGTCTGCACAATCCCTTTTTCTATTTTTTCTTCCAAATCTTTTACGCGCGCTACAACGGCATCGTTTGTTGTTTCCATTGCAGGCTTGCACAGTTTAATCAAGGTCATTTCAATTAAAATGCGCTTTTGCGTGGCGTATTTCATCTGACCGGAAAGCTCGGAAAAGATACGGATTTGGCGCATGATTTCTTCTGCTTCCACCGCGTCTGCTTCTTCTTTTAAACGCACAAGATTATCGCTGGATACGTCTACAATGTCTTCGATTTCGGTATCTGACGTTTTTACGAGCAGAAGATTACGCAAATACCATGTGACATCGGCGACAAACTGGGTAAGCTCGCGCCCCTGCATGACGACGTTCTCTAAAAGGGCGATACAGCCGGTGACGTCATGTGCGCGGATAAAGTCCAAAAGCTGTGCGAATACCTCAGTGTCCACTGCACCTAACACATCGAGCACTTTGTCGTAGGTCAGTTCTTCGCCGAAGTGGAATGCGATGCACTGGTCAAGCAGGCTGAGTGCGTCGCGCATGGAGCCGTCGGCGGTTTTAGCAATATAGCGGAGAGCTTTTTCTTCTACGTTGACCTGTTCTTTTTCCATGAGTTCGCGCAGTCTGTCGGCTATGGTTTCAATGGTGATGCGTTTGAAATCATAGCGTTGGCAGCGCGAGAGAATGGTCACGGGAATTTTATGCACTTCGGTTGTCGCCAATATGAAAATCACATAGGAGGGCGGCTCTTCCAAGGTTTTTAACAGGGCGTTGAATGCGCCGATTGAGAGCATGTGCACCTCGTCTATGATGTAGACTTTGTATTTTCCTTCCACGGGGGAGTAGGATACTTCGTCAATAATTTCACGAATGTTATCAACACCGTTGTTGGAAGCGGCGTCAATTTCGATGACGTTGACGCTTGCGCCGGACGCGATGGTCTGACAGCTTCTGCAGGTTCCGCAGGGGCTTCCGTCAACGGGGTTTTCGCAGTTTACGGACTTGGCAAAAAGTTTTGCGATGGTGGTTTTACCGGTGCCTCTTGTGCCGGTGAACAGGTAGGCGTGCCCGATTCTGTCTGCTTTGATTTGGTTGCGCAGCGTGGTTACGATATGGTCCTGCCCTTTGACGTCCTCAAAGATGTCGGGACGGAATTTGCGGTATAGTGCGGTGTATGACATTTTTTACCTCCAGTCTGCGGTGTTTTTGATGTGTTTAGGACAATTAAAATATAGTATAACATAATTGAGGGAACTTTTCCACTTACGCTTTTATTTGCTGCAAAAAGGCAAAAAAGTATTGATTATAATTCGTCAGTCTTCTTACACATTATTATGTTCTGCTGTCAGAATATTTACCACAAACGCCGTCCCCATTCCCAAATCGCTGTCTGCTTCGATTGTGCCGCCGTGGGCTTCAATGATTGTTTTGGCAAGCGGGAGTCCGAGCCCGATGCCTTGGGTTTCTTTGGAGAAGCGGCTGCGGTAGAAGCGTTTGAAAATGTGATATTGGTCCTCGGGGTGAATACCGCTTCCGTTGTCTTTGACAGTAATTTGGAGGACGGTCGGAAGGCAGTTCCATTGGATTTGAACGCTGTCGCCTGCTTTGGTGTGGTCGAGGGCATTTTTTACGAGGTTGTCAATGGCTTCCAAAAGCCAGCTTCGGTCGCATAGAAGTGTTGTATTTTCATCGCCTGATAAGAGGATTTCTTTTTTCTCCTGTGAGGCGCGGAAAGAAAAATGCGCCTGCACGGCTTCCATTAATTCGGATACATTTTCCTGCTGTTTGTTCATTACAATGGCGCCTGCGTCGAATTTGGCGATTTTTAAGAGGCTTTGCACGAGTGCTTCCACTCTGTCCAGCTCCTGTTCGCTTCGCATGGCGAAGTCATGGACTGTCGGGTGGTTTTCGGCTTCTTCCTGTATAATGCCGTTATAGATATTGAGCGCGGCAAGAGGGGTTTTTAGTTGATGGGAAATGTCCGATATAGTGTTTTGCAAAAAAGTCTTGGATTTTGCTTCGTTTTCTGCATGTGCGCCCAATATAGAGGCGAGGGAGTTAATTTCGTGGAACAGCCGGTATAGCGCGCCTTCTTCGTTGCAGGCAATGCGGGCGTTCCGGTTTCCTGAAATGTAGTCTGCTATCTGCGCGGCGGCAGATTCAAACAATTTGTCCTGTTTTATGAAATAATGGCAGCACACTGTAAGAACTACGGCTGCCATAATGAGGGCGTTTATCAGAATGCAGACTGCGGCGTGTTCTTTTGCAATGCTCAAAATGGTTATCGACACGAACAAGAACATCAGTACGCACAGCAAGATCGTTTTAAAGAGGGTTTTTATGTCTTTGTTTGTCAATATTTTCATTTCTATTTCCTCAATCTCCTTAATCTTTAATCTGATACATTCCATTTGTAGCCCATGCGCCGGACGGTGATAATCCGTTTGGGGGCACTTGGTTCGTCCTCTATTTTAGTTCGCAGTCTGCGAATATATACGGTGAGTGTGTTGTTGTCCACAAAATTGCCGCTGCTGTCCCACAGTCTGCCTAAAATCTGCCCGGAAGACAGAACGACGCCGGGATTTTCCATAAAAAGGCATAAAAGCTTGTATTCACCTGCCGTCAGTTCAAGCTCTGTGTCGTTTTTGTATACTTTTCCTTTTAAACGCTCTACCCGTATCCCGCCGGAAATAAGCTGTGTGTCTGCTTCGCAAAAATTACTGCTTCGGCGCAGCAGGGCGTTGATACGCGACATTAGTACGGCAAGTTTGAAGGATTTTGTGATGTAGTCGTCACCGCCGATGTCAAGTCCCATGATAATGTCGGTTTCCTCGTCTGCGGCAGTCAAAAAAATAATCGGGACATTTGAGACCTGGCGTATTTTTTTACAGATGTCATAGCCGGAACCGTCGGGAAGGGAGACGTCCAGGATTACCATGTCGAAGCGTTTGTTTGTCCATACGGCGCCGGCTTCCGCGGCGGTGCGGATGACAGTTATTTCGTAGCCTTGTTTCTGGATTGCGAAAGATAACCCGTTGATTAGGCTTAGGTCGTCTTCGATTAGCAGAATGTGTTTCATTTGTCATTGCCCTTTCTTAGAATTATTTATTTCAACTATATACGCAAAACAGGTTGATTACAAGTGTTGCGACAAAGCGGAGACAGAATAGTCTGTCCTTATATTTCCTGTTTATTTTTGTTTCCGACACGTGTATTGTTCTCCTTCATTATATCAATTATTCTTAAAGTTCCCAATCGAACGTTCGCTATAATCGTGTATTCTAATATAACATACGTTTGATTTCCTGTCAGCAGTGAAAAGCGCTTACAAATGAAAAAGGTGTAAAAACTTACACCTTTTTGAGACTGATATTAAATTGCCATCATATTTCGCTGTCTTCACGTGGTTCATGTGTTTCAATATATTCGATGATTTTTAAAATCTCTTCGCTGTCTATGCCTTTTTCGCGTAATTTACGAATGAGGTTTACTATTTCTTTTCCTGTCATACAATCGCCTACTTTCATTGATAACCGATACTGATTGTTACATCTTAATCATAGCAGATACTGTAAAAGGTGTAAAGCATTAATTAATTTGTGTTATTAAAAAAAAATGTATTGGCTGAAGTGAAAAGTTTATTTCCACTTTGAAAACAGCGATTGGAAAAGTAGCA
>CAJUJG010000078.1 GCA_910586715.1 uncultured Lachnospiraceae bacterium | reverse complement strand
CTCATACGCGGAAAGCTTATTAGAGAGAGGGATCAGTCTTTCAAGTACGAGCAGAACCGCTCAAGGAGGTGACGATCATCCTCTCAATCTAATAAAACGATTATCTCCTATCAGACAGGAGATGTAAAGAAGCAGGTCTGAGGGTTTATAGGTATCCCTTGAACAACCTAAATACATTATACAAGGAGGTTGCGCCATCTTCCCTCGATGAGTGTAACAAAGGTGTAACTGATTGAAAGGCGGCACTTTCACATATTAAAGCCTTACTGCTTTACCGGCAAAAGGCTGTGCCGCCTCAAAATGAGATGCCTCCGCACTGATTTCTTCTGGTGTCTTAGCATCAAAATAATCCCTCTGCCATTTTGTATAATCAAATTTTTCTCGAATAATTGCAGAAATAAAATGCTCCGCTTCAACAATACCCATCTGTTCCGTTAAACATCTCATTCCCCGGTTCAAAATCTCAACAGTACTTATCGCCATTTATTCATCCCCTTCCATATCTGTAATAAACTCTATCGGTGTCACCATTTTTATCTCTTCTGTACGATACTTTAATAGTCGTACATCAGTAGTTATAAAATATTCACATCTCGCATAAATTGCCGAAGCCACATGACAGGCATCTTTAAATTTAACCCCTGTTTTCATAATCTCAGCGGCTTTTGCCTCCACTGCTTCTTTTCGTTCATCACCTACATATCCAAAGGCATTCTCCCTCATAAAGTCAAAAATTGTATTACGCCGCATTTCAAACGGATTTTTACTGCACTCATACCTGAGCATATATGATACAATTAACTCCAATTTTTTATCTTTTATCAAAGATTGAATATACAATTTAGACTGGGTTTCCATAGCAACTTTTAGCTGTGACTGGTCATCGTATGGCCTGTTATAGCAACACATATCAAGATAAATCCTCAAATCATGACCTCCCACACTGCTTTCTTCTGCTCCCGCAAACTAAGGCCTTCATACTTTGCCAGCATACCATCGCCTGCCTTACCGTTTCACAAATTATTATATTTATATTATACCCCGATAAAAACTTGTTAGCAAATAAAACTTCTCTGAACAAAACAACGTACTGAGCAACAACGCCAACTGAACACAGGCCGCTACCACCTCAGTTTTCAGGAATACCCCCGCCATCAAAAATTATTAATCAACGGGCGGCTTTTCCTTTTCCCGTACCCCCGGAAGAAAATGGCGCAAATACGCGCTTTCCTACATTTGATTAAAAAATAAGATTACTTTTAGGGGCAAACGGTAATCAAATTTTTAATCAATTCTTTCTTGCCAAAAAAACGGTAATCAACTCAGTGTGCTACCCCGGAAGACCTTACGTCACATAAGTGCCACTCAATACAACGCAGGGGAAGTCATGACAAGGGAGGCCGCCTCCCGTCATATCCCATATGGCGCATTTCTCCAGACAAAATGCTACCCCCGGAGCAGAAACGGATAGTCCTTGAAGATGTGGGAACTGCCTACCTGTTTTACTGCCATCTCACCAGAGACTCATGGACATTGGCATTCATCCGGCGGATGAGCCAAAGAGACTGGATGGCCTTTGGAAGCACATGGAGGTTTTTTCACATGTGGAAGCATTCAGTAAAACTCAGTACCCCAGAGGCTGGCACAAAGCAACTGGCAAAACTTAGTACCCCAGAGCAACCCATCATAACCAACTGAGCTGAAGGACTACCTGAGACGCGCTACATGACGCTGGCCGCGTCGTCTCACACCCCATACTGGTCTGAACCCGCCCGCCACCCCTGAGAGATACCAGCCGTCTTTATTCAGCTATTCGGGGAATATCTGTAACTTTCTTTCTTTTCCCCAATGTTCCTTAAGCCCGGGGTTACTTATTATACTGTCAATAAAAGAACTCTACATGTATCTGAATGAACAATGTATATGAAACATGTTTTTTTATATCTATAACCCAAGAAAGGCCTGTCCGTCAGGGCAGGTCTTTCTTGGCTGTTTGTTGCAGGATTATTAATTTTGCGTTATATTACTCATCTGTCAGGGTCCAGTACCGTAGGCTTTCCATATCATATGGCAGTTCATCCAGCGTATACAATCCTGCGGTAAAGTCAATTTGATTAAATATCTCCTTCATTTCCGATGTATGATAGCCAAACAGGAACACTGCGCCATCATAGTCAGCCGGGCAGTCTAAGGTGTATGTTGCATGGTATACCGGATATTGTTCAACCTTATTCCATTTAGTCCGTACATCAAAGTATTCGCCCTCTATCTCGACTGCATCTTTTGTTTTAGCATCACTCCTAAAATAGACACCCGTATCTCTGTCAAATATACCATAACTATACATCCAGTTAGTACATGCGTCTGGATTATTGCTCACATCATATGTACACTCTACAACCACTTTCTTGAACCCTTCTTCTGCCCCTTCTGTTGTCTCTGAAATGGCAACATTTACATCTGCCATGAAATCATCCACATAGTCTTCAGGATAGCTGTCATAACTATAAAACCTTACCGAAGAATCCCCCTGCGGTGTAATAGTTACCCCCTGTTCCTCCAGCCAGCTAACAGGTTCCTGCTCCGGCTCTTCTTCCGGCACTGCACTCTCTTCTGGTTCCTGCCCGGCATCTGCTTCCTCCGGCTCATTCCCTGCACCGGGTTCTTCTACATCAGCTTCCTCTGATTCTTCTGAACCGGGTTCTTCTTCCACATCCGCCTCCTCAGCCGCATCTGTCCCATCTTCTTCTCCTGCTGTAACCACACTGCCGCTGTCAGCTGGCTTTGCGGTACTGCCGCACCCCGCAAGCAGGGACGCAGATAAAGCCGCCGCAAGCACACTCATTAACATTTTCCTCTTCATCAGATAATCTCCTCTCCTATTTTCCCGAAGCATAAAAAAAGAACCGCGATGATACAACAACTAATCGCAGTCCTTCCAGACTCCGACTCCTCACTGGGGAGTACCCCGGCGGCAAACCGCCCGACGCCAACGCACTCCAGTGAGAAATCAAGAACGAGGTGCAAGCATGCGTCCACACTCTACACCCCGTTTTCTATATCATGAGGCACAGACAAAGCCTGACAACACGCAAAAGGCATTGTTTTTTATGCCCAATTATCTTATAATAATTCTTGCGTGTATCGCAGACTTCGTCTGTATTGTGTGGTAGTAGAGATACCATCCCTTGCCCCGGAGAGTTGGCGCTCTCCGGGGTGGTACACCGTATTGTCCTTGAATTTCTCAACTCACATTTTAGCATACACGGTTATTCTTTACAAGCATCAAATGGGGCGGCTTTCTGCGGCTTCTTTTTTCTCTCTTGCGAAACTTCCATGTCAGTATTGTTCATTGGTTCTTCCCTCATATAATCTGACACGCCTGTAAAAAGTGGATGGCTTCAGTCCTAACTCGCGCATCGCCTCTACCCCCTTGATCCTGCCGGATTTCCATCTGCCGTATACCTCCGTAAATCTGTCTTCGTCAATGGCGAGCGGCTTACGTCCTTTATACTTCCCCTTCTGTCTGGCAATCTCAATCCCCTCTCTCTGGCGGTCTAAGATATACTCCCGCTCCAACTGTGCGATTGCGCCAAAGACTGTCAGCATGAATTTCCCTGACGGTGTCTTGGTGTCAATCGCCTCTTTTTTCGATAGGAAGTCCACGCCCTTATATTCCAGCCTTTCCACGATATCAAGCAGGTCTTTTGTATTGCGGGCGATGCGGGAGATGGACTCTGCCACCACCACATCCCCTTCCCGGACGTACTGGAGCATGGCTTCCAACTGTGCCCTGTCTTTCCGGGTCTTGCCCGTTGCCTTCTCCATGAACACCTTCTCTGCGCCCAACTCACGCATGAGGGCTTCCTGCCTTTCGGTGTTCTGTTCTTCTGTACTGACTCTGATATATCCTACTTTCATACTGCCTCCTGACTCCGCGGAATCACATCCGCAGGAAAACACAAAACGCTACACAGGATATAATGCGGCATTAGGACTGTGCCAATAGGCCTCGGTTTTCCTCTGGCACATCCCACAAAACGGAAAGCCACCCTAATGGCACAGGAACACAGCGGCCGGAATCCATGCCGTTAAAGGATACCCCAAAGAACAGCATATACCACATACATCCCCTGATATACGCCGAAACATGAAAAAGCACCCGTACAGCCTCACACGGCGCAAAAGCCGCATATGAGAACGATACGGATGCATGAACGGGAGCGTGCCCGGCTGGCTCAGTTCCCTCTTTTCTTTATGCCGCTATTGTAAAACACTGCCACAACATTAGCAAGGTATTCTGCCTGAATGCGCTTAACCAGAGAAGCCTTTGCAACATCCGGCAGTTTACTGCATTGCACCCACCTTGAAAACTCCGCCTCCCTTGACGCAAAGAACTTTAACGTTTCCACTTCCACTGCGGACAAAGGGCGGACGGATGAAAAGTTCAAATAACGCTCATTGCCGGACTGAAACTCAATCCCTCGGCCTGACAAATACTGCATCTTGCAAAATAAATCATACGCCCCAGACGCAAAGGAGCTAACTGTCGGGATGCATAAGGCATCCCCTGCGCTCATGTGTGCAAGAAGCGGCTTCAGCCCCTGAATGCCTACGATGCGTCCACCCGTCACTCCCATCTTCCGCACAATATGAGCCTCCTCCGGCCTGCTGATTATGCCAAATTTCTGACTGGTATTACGGTTCTTTCTGCTTTCCCCATCTGTTCCCGTCATTTTTCTGCCTCCTTTAAATTTTTCTAAAAAGAATAGCTTTCAATTCCCTTATGCCGGAAAATATCAATTCAACATGAACTGCCAGTCACACCAAAACAGAATGAATAGAGACGGCGCATCATACCTGAGCTGGTCTGAGAAACTAACAAGGGCAGAAGACAGGATGAACACTCCCATGCCGAAAAAGAACCGTTTTCCATACCGCCAAAAGAAATCCGCAGATGGGAAATAACCTGACTATTTTTGCACAGCCTGCGCGGAAAACGTCCTGTCTCGGCACTTTGATGGCTTCTCAGGCAATACAACTTACGAATATTAAGAGGGAAATGAAAGGTTTCTCCTACATGAAAAAATCGTAAAAAATATGGATACCCCACAATAACTGGAACAGGAATGTCTATAAAAACGGTATCTTACGTCTACAGCACTCTGTTGTAAGAAAATGGCGACAGTCATCTGCTGTGCTTTACAACATGACTGTCGGCATTTCACACACTATGCAGATTTTACGCGGCATAAAGGGCTGTGTACCGCTACCTTGACAGCAGATACGGGGAAATATCCAGCACCTGTGCCAGCCTTAAGACTGTGCTATTACGCGCTCTCTGGATGCACCTCTCGCCGCTTTCATACTTTTGCAGGGTCTTGACCGGAACATCAGCCGCATCCGCAAGCTGTGCCTGTGTCAGCCCCTTCTCCCTGCGATAAAACTTCAGCGGATTGTGCCGGACTGCATCCGCCTCCGCCGCCCTCTGCCATGCCTCTCTAAGTTTCTCCTCATCCAGCTGGAAATATCGGTATCCAGACCGCACCGCATCGTAGTACCCCTGTGACGGCAGACCGGGCACCGCGCGGAGATTCATCACATAGACCAACCCTGTGACGGTCTCCCCCTCGTCCCCATCCATCTGCACGTCCATCCACTCCCTCTTATAATGAGCAGGGCATCCTTCGTATCGGTCAAGTGCCGCCTCATCCCTGTGGCTAATCCGCCAGACAGCCACGGGAACAGACTCCCCTTCACAGGCTTCGATGGTGGCAAAGGCATTTGCGCCTAATGCCTTGAACGCAAGCCTGTAATCCCGAATCACTCCTGTACCGACCGCCTCCGCATCGGGACAGCGGTGCGCCATCTGCCCTAAATTCAAGTTACTGCCGTATGCAATATAAAGTGTGTTTTTCGCCATATCTGGTCTCCTCCTTCTTATTAATGAATGCGTCCGCGAAATACCCCCAACAGGGGGATGCGCTTACGCGCATCTCCCATGCCTCCACGCCGAATCCCCCGTAAGGTTTTTGGTCATATGGTGGCGGCAGGTCTTGAACTCATCGCCGTTTAGTCCGAGCCTCAACAGCCAGCATCTCATGCAATATTTCTCGTTATCAGTCACGCTCCTTCGGCAACTGGCTTTTTTCTGGCTGAGTGCCTGCTGACTGAGTGCCAGACAAAACTGAATATAGGATTTAATCTCCCCCGCATGGGTAGTGGCGTTGAACAGCCTAAACTCGATTGTTCCTTTGGTAAAGGTGGCGTGTAGATTAAGACCACGATATCTACTACGGTTGTAATGTGCATCCCGCGAATCATAACATCCTGCATACCACATGTCCGCTAGTTCCGGGAGAGTCTGGGGCTTACGCCGATTGATTACCTCAAGCAGATTCTCATTCACTTTTTTGCAATACTGAAGACGGTCTGGCGCAATCTGCAGGGCACGGTACAGGATATCCTCCTTCTGAGCCATCAGATTCACCAGATTCGTCAGTGTGGCGGGCGTATGCTTGGAAGCATCCACATGGATATGGATACCACAGGACTTATTCACGAATGCCCCTGCATGCCTAAGCTGTCTCACTACCTCCTGCAAATTTGTAATATCCGCATAGGTGAGGATTGGGCTCACCACCTCGCAGGAATAACTGCGCCCTGCGATGACCTTGTCCCCACTGACGGTCTTCTTCTGGCAGGTGATGGATGCGTCCGAAACAGCCTTCCACACACGCCCTTGACGGTCAGTGGCTTCATATGCATCGTATACGCCGCCTCTAAAATGCGAAGTCGTTCCGAAATGCCCCGCAATCACCTGTGCCGCACGCTCCCTTGTAATCCCCGTCATTTCCATCTCAATCCCAAACTGCTGTGTTCTCATATAGTTTCCTCCTTGTCAGTACACCTGTTCTCTTTTGGTGTGTCTACTATACCTCTGTAGGGGAAGTTATTCCACTCATTTCTACACTCTAAACCACACAAAAATATCTGGGAAAACAATATATATATTTGTCAGTTATGCTGCAATGTTGGTGAAAAACTGACCTATCTGATATTACATCTCCATTTATTCTACATACCCGCTAGATTACATTTCTACTCATGCCCCACACTGGCTAGATTACAATTCAGACTTTTCTTTGGCTATACCAGATTACATTTCAGGCTTCTTTTGGACTGTGCCAGATTACATTTCAAACCACATATTACATCCCGCCCGGAGACTGCCGCCACCGGACTGCACGGTTCATTTTTTTCATCTTGAAAAGAACACACCCTAGTTGGTTTTTATGAGCATGAGTTGGATTGGAAAGCAACTTCAGTTGGCACATCTGGAAACTCAGTCGGCTTCCTTAAGGTACTGAGTTGACTCCCGGCGGCAGTCAGTTTGTCAGAAAAAGGTATGAGTTGGCCTTATGGGAAGACAATATGGCAGATTTTTTAGCGAGATGGGTGGTTCCACCATTATTTTGTATCCTGTCTGAGTTGCTACCTGATATCGGCTATTCCTAATGTCTTCATTTTCAAAAATTTTTTGAAGACAGAAAGGATGATATCAAAATGATAAAAAGCAAAATTAAAACTTTTTCATTACAACCTAAAATCATTAAACTGCTGTGCAATTGCTTCAACACAGAAAACATTTCTGAAGCAGTCTACAAGGGGTTAATAGGCTTTCTGTCTAATACTTCTTATGGCAAACGTATGGACGACTTTGCACTTCATCAGCTTCTTACTGTTGAAGAACGCACAACTATAAAAAAATATTCCGTCCGTATTACAAAGGAACTGGAGCAGATGATCAACATTCAAACAACAACTGATACAATCTTTAACGTTGTTGTGATTATGCTGGCTAACTATTTGTATTATTCAAATTCTGCACCCTCATTAACTATGCCCGCAAAGACAAACTTTTTGTCTGAGCAGAACAACGCGAAGGCTGATATATCCACGAAGCTTCTAACACTCTTAGGAAGCAAATGGAATAAAAAGATGCAGTCTGCAATCAATCATATTCTCCAAACTTCAGAAAAAATCTGGTGTTCCAGCATCGAACCTTTTGTAGGTGCATTAGGTATTTTTACCAATTTCAGATTTGCTTTTAACGAAATAATAAACGATATGGATTTACAAAAAGTCAATCTCTATCGGGCAATCCAGGCTTACATGGATGTGCTTCTCTTGAAAATGCTGTGCAAGCCAGTTGATGAGCAGACATTTATAGATAATCAAGAACAACTAAAAGCAAAATACAATTTAAGCAATTCAAAAGTCAACCTTGAAGCCGCCGCCAGCTTTCTGTTTTCAAATCTGTTATCGGTTTGGAGCAGTGGCAGTACCTTCAAAGGAACATACAAATCATACAGAAAGAAGCTGGATAACATAGCCTTGCTCTGTAAGCGTCTGAAAGATACTGAAATCTGCGGAGATGATGCATTTAAGCTCATTCGCAAGCATATGGAAGATAGCGGTGCCATCTTTATTATAGACCCTCCATACCTTGACACTGATGTGTACAGCAAGACTGCTGTCACAGCAGGTAAGGAACAGAAAATTTTCGATTATGCGAAGCATGTGGAACTGGCAAAGCTACTGCGTAAGACACACCAAGAATACGGCAATGACTTCATTTATTTCTGCCGCATTACAGCACCGCATAAATTCGATTCTAAGCCAGACAAAGATAAGCATGACCGTCACATGGAAGGGCGCATTGACGACCTTTATTGGGGGTATGGGCATTACTACATAGATGTGCCGCTCCTGAAGGATAATTCTATTACTGCTATTGAAAGAATCATAACCTCTTTTGATTTCTCTGGCGCACAGCCTTACGGGAATGGAAGGGGGCAGAACTAATGATGACAGCGAACTTAGAAAAATTAACCCCTGAACTGCAAAAGAACTTGACTGATTTCGCTGATGCGAATAATCTGTCGGTGAGGGAACTGGCGCAGTTATATAATATGATTGCAATACATAAGTTCATCATGGAGTGCCACACGATTCCGATTACACAGAACAAAACAAACAGGCGGTGGTACACCCGACTACCAAATGGGAAACAGGTAGTTAAAACCAGCAGAACAGATTTGGAAGAGATAATTGTCTCATACTACGCCAATCTGCCGGAAGTAAAACAGCAATTCATGCAATTGGGGCTACTGCCATCAAAGGAAACATATGCGATGGCAGAACCGCCAAAGCTATTGAACACCTGCACCTTGAAAACTATATACCCCCAATGGCTGGAATTAAGAGAGTGCGAAGTTGGGATGAATACACTTGCTGACGATTTGGCCTACTGGAAAGACTATATAGAAGACAGCATTGCAGATATTCCGTTAAGCCAGCTTGGAAGGACAAAACTAAAAGCATGGGGATGCCGGATAATCAAAGACCACAGCATGAAAAAAAAGTACTTTTCCAATATTAAAAGAACCTTGAATTCTATGCTGGATTACGCTGTAGATGAAGAAATCATAGAGGCGAACAGGCTAAAAGACATCAAATTCAACGCCAATCTTTTCCGACCTGTCACGCCTAAAGAGGAAAATGAAGAGGTCTTCACCGAAAAAGAACAGCAATTGGTTATGGAAGAAGCGGAAAAGGACAGCATGGAAAATGATTCTGCACTGCCTCTTGGAATCTGCATCCTGTTCCTTACTGGCATGAGGGTCGGAGAATTGTGTGCCTTGCGTAACTGCGACATAAAGGGAAACTACCTTCATATCAACCAGATGGTGACAGAAAAGCAAAGCAAAACTGCAGATGGCGGCCTGAAAAGAGATGGTTATATGATAACTCCACACGCCAAAACATCGGCTGGAATGCGAAAAATTTATCTTACTGCTAAAGTGTAACGCGGCACTTTGTAGTAGACGGAAAAAGCATTTTATTTTCGACAGTATAA
>CAJUJG010000077.1 GCA_910586715.1 uncultured Lachnospiraceae bacterium | reverse complement strand
TCACAAAGAGACTCCGAGAGTACATTAGAATAAAATATTAAAATGTAACCGAATAGCAGATATGTGTTTCTGTTATTCACAGTAAGGAAAACGGGATGGAACTGCTGGAAGCCTTGAAATATAAGGCGTTGCGGGGGATTTAAAAAAGTCTAGCGGTATGCTGTGCGTTCTGTTCCCACCAAGTCCTTTTCGTTTCCAGCCGCCTCTTTTGCCCGCATTCAGCGCAATAATGTGTATTTTTTCCGGTTTGCCTGATTAAACGGGCGCATTGCGAACAACGGATGAATTTTCCGTTGCCTGTATGTTGCAAATATTCGTATCCAAGCTCCCTGAAATCGCTGATTTGAAGAACGGCTGCACCATGCATATCAACAAAATTCACTTTTAAATTCAGATTGTCGTTCTGACCGGAAAATGAAATCAGTCCGTTTTTCTCAATCTCATTTAAATACAAAAATTTATCATTTCGATATTTCACCGTTACTCTTGAAATCCGATACAACTCGGGAATGGAAGCATTTACCCACCCGTTGTTGTGTTCGGAAACGGTATTGTACAGCTTGGCATAGCACAGCATGGTGAACAGCAGTGTTTGGTATTTTTGGTGTTGCAATGCTGCAATATGGTCCAATTCGTTTTGCGTAATACTGATACTGTCAATTTCCCGCAAAGGATACTTTGCCGCTTTAGCGGAAATGTCCTCAATCAGTTTTTCCCATAAAGCAGGGTTATAGTTTTTGCTATTTTGCTGCATAAACGCGTGCAGTTTTTCCGTTGTAGGCTGTTTTCCCAAGCGCTCTTTTTGTCTGTAATATTTTCCAAGAAGAAAGAGCGTGGCAGCCGGCTTGCTGCCAAGTTCCCCTTTTTCTATGACATTTGCCGCCTGTTTTGCTTCATTTAAAATCACGGTCATTTCATTTCCTCCGTTTCTATCGTATTGTTTGGTTTGAGCTGCACAGTTTTCATGCTGAAATGCTGTCCGTTAAACTCGATTTCTCCATTCTCGTCAAGCGCCGGATAGGTAATTTTGTAATTTTTTCTTTTTAAGAGGTTCTGAATAAAAACGTCTCCGCAAATATCCCATGCAAACTGTTTACTGTGCTGTGATTTGGGATAACACAAATCCAGTACAATATTGCAAAGCGCCTGCTCATTTGGACACTGCTCTAGGCATTGGCGCTTGAACTGCTCCTTTAAATGATATTTCTGCATTTGGCGTTCCTCTGAGCTGATACGTTCCGATTTGGCATACTGCATATAGGCGGAAGTTTCGCGCTGATAACGGTCATAGACCTTCTTTATTTTTGCGTACATTTGTTTGGAATAATCCGCATTGCTTTTTAATATGGAATAATCAAACGGTTCCTGCTGAAATATCTTTAAATTGTCGAAGGCTTTTTCTATTTTCCAGCAAATTTTATTGACCGTACAGGGAGCGGCGCCAAGCGGCATTTTTTGGCGGAAGCAGTCAAGGAATGCGCTCTCTTGCGGCGTTTTTTCTTTTTTATTCTGTAGTTCGCCAAGGGTCATGCGAAAACGCATTAGGCATTTTTCATTACTTTTTTTGCAATATTCCATCATTTTTGTTTTTTCAGCCGGATAGATATACTGCATAAAATAGGGCTTTTTGTCAGCCAAAAGCTGTCTGTTTTGCCAAGAGCGGCTGTTATGGGCGCTTTTGACTGCGTTTTGGCTGTACCATTTGGCAGGCATTGGTTTTGCTTCAATGCCTTTGGCTTTGTCGATGGCATTTTGTTGATAAAGCTGACCGCATTTAATACGGTAATCCAAGATCCGGTATTCGCGGCTGTCCTTTGGGTATCTTGCCTGAACCTCAAACATGGACGTAATTTTATTTGTGACGGCGCCGATAGCGTTGCCAAAGCTGTCGATGTTGGACTGCACGATGTCGTCTTCCGACGGTACGCATTTTGGCGCCTTGCGCTGTACACAGACGATTGCAGGGAGTGTTTTTGTATTGTTCACAAGTAAAGGAAGGGCAGTGTTAATGACACAGTCGCCGTCCTTGTCAAATCCGTTCATCGCATCTGCGCACGTATCCCAGCTGTTGAAAATCGTGGGTGTGGTCATGTACTGATAAAATGCGTCCATTTCGGCGTTATGTACGACATTCAGCAGCCGGATATTATTGTGGGAGGTCATCGGCGCGCGAAAGCTCACGATTTTGTCAACGCCTTGTTCCGCCCAGTATTTGGAGTAAACCTGTCCTGCCTTCAGCAGTCCGGTCACGTTCAGACCAAACATGGACTGGCAGAGGGAATAGGGGTCGCCGGAAACAAAGGAGTAGTTTGCGGGTACTTTTAAAACACCGACTTTTGCATCGTTGATGCGTTTTTGAATCATCGTATACAGCTGGTTTTTCACGTAGGGATCATTTTTCATTTCCGGCTCAATCATAAGAGCAGTCGAAAAAGAGTTGTCTAAATAACGGACATTATCGTCGTTTAGGCGGGTTCCCTTTGTATAAAGGATTGTTTTTCTGTAATCATCAGACAAAATATCGTTGATTTCCGTGACGGTCGGCGCGATAAGCGCATCCAGCTGTTCGTCTGTAAAGTCATAGCTTTGCAGAAACTGGTAATTCATTGTCCGCGTGTTTTCCAGTGCCTGTTCCGATGCTTTTGTAATGGCAAAGGTATAGTGATTTATTTCACAATTGTACAGGTAATCGTCCATAGAAGCGTAGGAATCCCAAAGCTTGAGCATGGATGCTGTCAGCACGAGCTCAATACGGCGAATATCGTGGGTATTTCCCCATACGTCCGTGATTTCAGTAACGCTGTGTTCCTGTGCAAACATTTGAAAATCAACAGGAAAGACAGTTCCTTTACAGAACGAATTTCGGATAACACACGCAGGAAGCAGAAAATGTTCCCCGATTTCGTCTCCCCACCGTTTCATTAATTGCGGCATTGCAAGACCGTATCCGTCACTGTCAATCAGTGTGATTTCTTTATTCGGAAGGTGCTTCATGATTGGCTCATCCGGTCCGGTATCGTTGAGTTCAATAACCTGTGCTTGAAAGTGTGTGATGCAGTCCGGCACAACGACGACTCCGTTTGGCATGGATACCGGAACGGATGAGCTGCAAATCAGGGCGTTGTATGCTTCAAGCTTTGCGGGCGTGAACGGTTTCGTCAAATTGCGTCCATTGTTAAGTCTGCGTTTTAATTCGGGCAGAAGCAGTTCATTGACAAATACAATCGTATTGCTTTTAATGCCGCCAGTTGTGCCAAGCAGACGCCTGTAGCGGATGCCGTTGATTTGAAATCCGTTTTGATAGAGCCTGCGATAGTCATTGCTGTTGTCAAGCACGACACAGACGTAGTCTTTTTGGAATTGGTATTTGTCCAGTTCTTCATATAGTTTCTTGATTTTGGGGCGTGAAACCGCGAGGTTTGTTTCCGTCTTTAATATTTGGATTTGGGATTTTAAATCGGAAACATATGATGCTGTGTTTTCAACGCCGTTCAATTCATCGATAAAACGCATGAGCTGGCTTTCGTTTACGGTAATCAGCTCCTTGTTTTCCCGTGCCTGATTTACGGTCAGCGTCAAATGCCATTTGGCTCTTCTGAGACGGGAAGAGTGTATTTTGAAAACATATCGTTGTGCTGCTTTGTATCTGCTCAATTGTATTTCCTCCATTTTCGATTGTCTGTACGGTTGTGTGTGTCTAATATATAGTTCTGTTTTTGTAATTCGAAATTACTAAAAAAATTACAAACGAAAGTTCGAGAAAAAGGGATTGACAAATGCGAACATGTTTTCTATACTAAATTTACTTATAAAACAAAAAGACAATATTCAGGAAAAACGAAAAGCCGGCTGATTTGTTTGGAATGATGTTATATTTGGACAGGAAAGGAATTTTATTATGGAAGAATTATTGAAAGCATATTATGCGGATAATGCCAAAAAGCTTCGTGGTTTGGTCGATAAAATCCTGTCAAAATTCGGCGGTTTGTCGGATAAGGACAGGGACGACTTTTATTCGCTTGCAAATGAAGTGTTTGTGGATGCCATGAGGCGGTGTGAGGATATTGAGGCGTTTGACGTATTTTTATATGCATGTTTATCAAACAAAATAAAAACGGAAATGTCAAAAATAAACTGCGAAAAGCGCAAGGCAGACAGAATGTCTGTTTCGATTGATGCGCCCGCCGGTGATGATACCGGACTTACCGTCGGTGATTTGATAGCAGACCGGTTTGATATGGAAAATGCGGTTTTTGAAAAGATGGGACAAGGATACGGGATGCGGACAATGCTGTATTTGCGTAAGCTTTCAAAGCTTCAAAGGGAAGTTTTGCAGCTTGCGGCGGATGGCTATGCTTCCGATGAAATTAAAGAAACGCTGAAAATCAGTGAGAAGCAGTATGCCGACTGCAATGCGGCAATCCATTCCTATAGGAATGTTTCAATTTTGTTTTAATAAAAGGAAGAATTGGTAAAGGAGGCGGATACATATGGCAAGACCACGCAGACAGACGTATACATTGGAGATGTACTTGGATAAGGTTGAAGAAAAGGATATTTGCAACAATGCAGATGTACAAAGGCATTTTGTGTGGAGCAATGAACAGATTAACGAGTTGGTAGTGACGGTGCTGATGGACGAGTATATTCCACCGATTATACTTGGCGAGGAAAACAATTCGCAGCTCCATATTGCAGACGGCGGGCAGAGAAGCGCCGCCCTGCATCGGTTTCGATACGGAAACTATAAGATTACGGCAGCTGTTGCCGATTCGATGATAACGTATAAGAAAAAAATCAAAGACAGAAAGGGGAACATAACATGGGAGGACGCCGTGTTTGATATTCGGAATAAAACGTACGAAAAACTTCCGGAAGAACTGCAAAAGAAGTTTAATGAATACCAAATAGAAACGATTATCCATGAGGACTGCGATAATCACAAGATTTCAAAATATATTAAAAGATACAACAACCATACGCCGATGAACACGGATCAGAAGGCATTTACCTTTATTGATAATTTTGCCGGTTATATCCGTGAGATTTCGGGCAGCAGTTTTTTTCGTGACTGCAGCGATTATTCGGAGCAGGATAAAACAAAGGGTGTTGTAGAGAGAGCTATTATCGAAACGGTTATGTGCACCAATCACTTTGACAAGTGGAAAAAACAACCGAAAGAGCTGTGCAAATATCTGAACAGCCATGCGGCAAAAGAGGAGTTTGGGCGTCTTGCGGATAATCTTCGAAGGCTGGAAAAAATTGTTACGGACGATATAAAAAGTATTTTTAATAAAAAGGACTCTTTTATTTTTTTGACCCTGTTTGACCGCTTTACAGGCTTTGGACGTGGGGATAAGGAGTTTGCGGCGTTTTTGAGAGCATTTCAGGGTGTTTACAGGCATACAAGGGTGAATGGCAGTGGGCTGTTGTTTGATGAGATTGACAGGAAAAAATGTACAAAGGACAAACCGGTTATCGCTGCGAAACTGGATATGCTGGAAAATCTGATGCAGGAATTTTTACGGGAACAGGAGAGCACGGGTACACAGATGTATGAGTGCGCCTTTTTATCGGAAATGGTCGGTATTGATGCGGATACGTTAGAAACGGATATGGGACTTTATCGCGAGACGCTGGACGATTTGGAAAATGCGGCAATCCGGACAGGCTCTAAGCTGCGCGACGAGCAAAACCGGTTATCGCTGTTGGCAATGGTGGCATTCTCTTACAAGGAAGACAGGGATTTGGATGAATGGATGAAGGTGTATGCGAAGAAAAATAAGACATATTTTGCGGACCAAAGGAAGAACTATCTGCATATGCGAAAGGATTTTGATTTGTTTTGCGGTGAATGATTAGAAAGGGGCAGATGTCCCTTTCTAACAGATCTTTTTCCACATGAATCGTGTCATTTTTCCGACAATTCCGTCTGCCGTAATTGTGTGCTCCTTTGTATAAGGGTATCGCGCCCACCAAATGGGAATATCTGCGATTTCCGTTGCGTAGGGTTTCAGGTACGGATTGTAGTACGCCGCGCCTGTGTAGATGCCGAAATGCATACCGGCATCCTGTGCGCTGCTTTGGTAAATGCTTATGATGTTTAAAATGTTGCTGCCAAGACCTTTGACAGCGTTGTCCTCCAAATCAAGCCATAGGGCAGTGATGTTTTGCGGTCCTGCTGTTTTTACAAAGGCATCGGCGGCTCTCCTTGCCTTGTCCGCCGTGTTGGCGTAAGAGTAGGTGTAGCCGCCGATGATTGGGATTCCTGCGCCGAGCATGCCGCTGACATGTTCATGAAAGCGGCTGTCGGGTTTGTTTTGGGAGTTGATTACTTTTATAATTGCAAATTGGACGCCTGCGTTTTTGACGGATTGGTAGTCAGCTACTTTGTTCCATTTTGCGAGGTCGATTCCTTTTTTCATATGAGTTTCTCCTGAGTGTGATATTTTTATATAAATTTTGTTTTTGAATAAGGATGTATTTGCGGTATTTATTGTACTGGAACTATGTAGGCTAAATTAATATGATTTTATCAGCTTCTTCTTTGATTACAGTGTCATACGGATGACAGATTCTGAATAGTTCATTATTATGATCGATTGCAACAAGATCTTTCATTTCCTGCCTAGCCATTCTGACGATAAGCTGTTCGGATTTATTGTCAGGAAGTGTTGCTGATATTTCCGCACATCTTGTGTAAAATGTTTTTAATGCTTCCACCTCTCCAAAACATACACCGGCATTGAGGAATTTCTGTTTTCCCCTGATTTGGAAAAGTTCCTCCAATGGTTCTATCGGAACTTTTGGGTACGCCGCAGGTGTTCCGTTGTAAAGGATGGGTTTATTGAACTTCTTGAATTTCTCAATAAATTCATCATCAAGATCCTGTACAATGACAACATCCCTGCCATCAACTAGCAATGCATATTCGGTTGTTGCCTGTTCAAGGCATATCAGTGAATGCTTTATTTTTAACGGGTTTGACCAGTCTTTTTCTTCGAGTGCCGTATTACATATTGGAATGTTATTGCGTGCGCACTGGTCTCGTATTGGAGAATTATCCCAGCAATGCCGATTCATCGTGGATATAATAGATATATCACTAGAGATAGTAATATGCCTATCCATGTTATCATCTATAATGTTGAGAAAATCGCCTAAGCCGTGTCCAGGAAAGTGGAGAATATAGAGGCGATTACTCTGTTTATTAACATAATTTAACCTTTTCATATCGTTCGTTTACCTCCTTTAAAATAACATCGTTAACATATCCGAATGTGTACATTTCCTCCTTCGACTCATATGCTTCTAACGTAAGATTGTCTTCGATCCATTTATTAAGTATGTCAGTATAGATATAAACCAGATTCTTATTATTAAATAGTTCAGCATATGCTCGTTTGATATCTGAATATGCGAATTCGGTTTCGTGTCCACCATTTGGCGCATAATAGACAGTACTTCTATCTCCATAATTGTCAATGAGTTCTTTCATGCGCTGTTGTTCGCCATAACTAAATTCGAATCGCACGTAGTTACCATCTATCAATATATCCATTCCGCGGCTACTATACCTATTCGACATATTAGATATATCCGAAAGTAATACAGACTTATAATTATTCAATTTTTCGAGATCATACGTGTCTTCTACGACATGTATGAATCTGTCAGCATCTATATATTCTCCTGATGCGACTGATACATCTATCGTAACATGTATATTTAAAATTTCGTCAATTGCTGATTTCGAGCTCTTGCAATAGTCACTATGGTCAGCATTTTGCAAAACCGATAGCGCAACCGATTTATCATTATATATCCCAATGATCTCTCCCGAGTTTTTATCAAAGATAATATACCGATCGTCCATCATCAATATTTCCACCTCCCTATTATTAGTATATCTAGTGAGCTAGTTCCCCATTCTGTATACGCGTCATAATAACTCCCGAATCGATACAGCACCAACCGAGTCTTCTCTTTGCCTATCCTTATCCCTGCGACATCACTTATTCCATAATTGGTATGCCGTTCATTTATGTATCTATGATTGAAATCTTTCACATAAAACCGAAGTAACGGAATATCGTCTGAACTTACCGAGTAATGGCTGTCTATGAATGCAATTGGAAAATTAACATATACAGTGCCATGCGCGCTAAATGCAGCTATATTGAGTAGCAATATCATGACACCATTATTATATTGAATGCAGTCATAGTTCACAGTATTATCATTCCAATCATATTCGCCTGAGGTGTTGCAAACGAAGGTATGATACGATGTTTTCGCATATATATCGCTCCCCCCACCTTTATATTTACTTGCTGCTACCCCCCTAAGCTCATTTCCATTCCAGGCTGCCAACCATGTTGGATCATCCAAACCATCTGCACTATAATTAAATGTCAAAGTTCTGCCATCCCCACAGTCACGGATTGATGACGCTGGACCATTGAATAAAGGAGCACGGATTTCAGTATTCAATAAACTGAAATTAGCTCGGTTTTCATTAAAATTAACATCGACCCCGGCACTATCAAACCCTGTATAGTAACATGTTGTATTTCCGCTAGGAAAATATTCATCAATCAATGTTACTCCAGATGTATGCAGCACAGGTTGATAGTTGCATAGAATATTGTATCGATTGCTTCCTCGAACGTATATTCCTGCGTGCCCTGACTTATAACCGCGCACGATACTCATAATGCATATCTCACTACTATCATGCGTGGAGTGATTGAGTATTTCGAGGTGTGATGGTACATCTGACCAACCGCCGCTTACATATTGGAACTTCACATAATTGCAGTTAAACGGCTCACCTGACATACGTGAGTCTGACCTAATTTCACAATCTATAGCTATACGCATGTTGGGGACACCCGCAAACTCAATAAAATAAAAGTTCGATGATGGTTGTCCCGATAGGTCTATAGTATACTTCTTTAATGAAGTATACGTTCCTGTATGCACGACTTCACCAACCACGTTGTCCGCTGAGTCCATTAGCCTTATCCCAGGATATCCATTTAGCCCCTTTAAACAAAGAGTGCCCGCTACATTCATATCACCTATAGCAACATCATCTCCAACTACATTCCATGTAGCATTGGCAAAGTTTAAAGGTCCTGTCATTGTATCGCCGGATTTGCTTACCTTTGCATCGATGGCTGTCCGCTGGGCGTTGGACACAGGTTTATTTTCATCAGATGTATTGTTTACGTTTCCAAGCCCGATATTATCAGGTGTTATATTAACATCCCCTGTACGATATGCACTTTCAGCGTTTCCTTTAATGCTCGTAACCGTAGTCTCCTGAAGCTTTTGTAATGTTTCCTGTGACTTCTCGCTGTAATATTTCGCATTATCTACATCTTCTCCTGCACGGCTTTGCGTTCCGCCGACTGCATAACTTTGCGATAAAACGGCAGAAGCGGCAGCGTCGCCTGCTTTCTGCGACGCAGTAGCTGCACTGTCTGCTGCACTGGAAGCAGCATTTGCCGCATTTGTTTCGGAAGTCTTTGCATTGTCGGCATAAGACTGTGCCTCATCAGTTATTCCGTCCACAATTTCATTGATTTCTGCATCAAAGCTGCTAATCTTCTGATTGGCAGCGTCAATTACCAGCCGGCAGTCGGTAATGACAGCGTTGGTTTCCTCTATTTTCTGTTCAAAAACGGTATTTCTGTTCGCTTCGTTTTCTTTCCGCTGTTCCTCGTTTGCAATCCGTTCCTTTTCCATATTAATCATGTTGTCAAGAACATCATAAGAATCGATGGAAGACATATGACTTCCGTCGTGAACACGCGGTTCCACAACGATATGAAACGTCCATGTAGTAAGTCCAATATCGTTTGCGTCCTTCAAATGCAGTTCACATACATTTGTTCCGGCGGCAGCAAGGATTTGATTTCCGTTTCCGGCAGACGTGCTGATAATAATCTGAGAGCCTTCAACTGTGCAGCATTCATGTCCCTGAAACTGTGTTCCGTCTGCTTTGGCAATTCTAAGATATGCGGTACAGCCCGACAAATCAAAAGGCACATCATGATCCATAATATGAAATGCGAACATGCGTCCTGTGTCAAACTGTTTTGCAGTCAGGGTTAAAATACCTTGCTCGTTGTAAAAGCTCAGGCTGCTTGTTTTTGTACTATTCAATTTTAAACGCCTCCTTTTTTATAAAATGTACTCTCGGAATCGCTCTTGCACCTGCCTTTGTGGCTAATTTTCCGCCATATCACATAAATTTCATCAATGTACGTTCCACGTACGCCTCATAAATTTATGCACATCTGACAAAAAATCATCTCA
>CAJUJG010000076.1 GCA_910586715.1 uncultured Lachnospiraceae bacterium | reverse complement strand
CTTTTGAACAAATGTTAGAAGAATCATTAAAAACTATTCATACAGGAGAGGTAATCGAAGGTACAGTCATCGATGTGAAGCCCGATGAAGTAATCCTTAACATCGGCTATAAGTCAGACGGTATTCTTACACGTAACGAATACACCAATGAGCCGAATGTTGATCTTACCGCGGTTATTAAAGCTGGTGATAAGATGGAGGTTAAGGTTCTTAAAGTAAATGACGGTGAGGGACAGGTTCTTCTCACATACAAGAGACTTGCTGCCGACAGAGGCAACAAGCGCATTGAGGAGGCTTTCAACAGTAAGGAAGTTCTTACGGCAAAAGTTTCCCAGGTATTGGACGGCGGTTTGAGCGTTGTCGTTGAGGAAGTAAGGATTTTTATTCCTGCAAGTCTTGTATCAGATGTCTATGAGAAAGATTTGAACAAGTATGCGGGACAGGAAATCGAGTTTGTAATCAGCGAGTACAATCCGAAGAGAAGACGTTATATCGGTGACCGCAAGCAGTTAATCGTTGCAAAGAAGGCGGAGATGCAAAAAGAGCTCTTTGCAAAGATTAAGCCGGGTGATGTGATTGAAGGTACGGTTAAGAATGTAACGGATTTCGGTGCGTTTATTGATTTAGGCGGAGTAGACGGATTGCTTCACATTTCGGAGATGTCCTGGGGACGTGTTGAGAATCCGAAGAAGGTATTTAAGGTTGGTGAGGTTCTCAAGGTTCTGATTAAGGATATTGACGGTACAAAGGTTGCATTGTCGCTCAAGTTTGATGATTCTAATCCTTGGAAGAATGCATCTACAAAGTATGCAGTAGGAAATGAGGTAACAGGAAAGGTAGCAAGAATGACGGATTTCGGCGCTTTTGTAGAGCTTGAACCGGGTATTGACGCATTGCTTCATGTTTCACAGATTGCCAAGGAGCATATCGAGAAGCCTGCCGATGTATTATCTGTAGGTCAGGAAGTTACGGCAAAGGTTGTTGACTTTAATGAAGAGGGTAAGAAAATCAGCCTCAGCATTAAGGCATTGCTTGCTCCGGAAGTAAAGGAAGAACCTGCCCAGGAGACGGTGTCTGAGGATGATGCAGATGTTGTTTCCGTAGATATTGATGCAGTGATTGCAAAGCAGGAAGCGGAAGAGACTGCTGAGTAAAATTTTGCACACTACAATTGAAAGGGATTGCTCTGGGAGCATAAGCTCCCGGGGCTATTTATATATTTAAAGTATAGACAGTTTCATTCTAAGAACAAGGGCTCTTCGAGTATTCAGAAGAGCAGATTTATATTCTTTATATGTGAATACTTTAACAAAACCTGCAAAACAAGATTTGTTTAAGAAAAAGGCAAAGGGGGAAATACTCATGACGTATGATTATGAATATTTCAAAAAAGAAGTTTTTTCACTTACCAAGATTGACTTGAATGCATACAAGGAAAAACAGATGAAGCGTCGTATTGATACGCTGATTGCAAAACATAAGGTAACCGGATATGATAAGTTTGTGATGAAGCTGCGCGATGATAAGACGGTGTTTGATGATTTTGTGAACTATCTGACAATCAATGTATCGGAATTTTACCGTAATCCGGAACAGTGGAAGCTGATGGACCAGCAGATTATACCGGAGCTTATTAGTAAATTTGGAACGAGACTGAAGATTTGGAGTGCAGCATGTTCAACAGGAGATGAGCCATATTCGCTTGTTATGGCATTTTCAAGACATCTTCCGCTCAATCAGATTACCATCACGGCAACGGATATTGATAAGCAGGTGATTGAGAAGGCAAAGCTTGGACTTTATAATGATAAGAGTATTGCGGCGGTGCCGGACGATTTCAAAAAGAAATATTTTACCAAGATTGGTCCTTCGTACAAGATTTCGGATGAAATTAAAGCAAGGGTACAGTTTCAGCAGCATAATCTTTTGAAAGATCCTTATCCTGATAAGTGTGATTTGATTGTCTGCAGAAACGTATTGATATATTTTACGGAAGAAGCGAAGGATGAGATTTTCAGGAAATATAACAGCTGTTTAAAGACTGGCGGTATTCTGTTCATAGGAAGCACGGAGCAGATTATGAATTATAAGGAAATCGGATATGAGCGCAAGAATTCGTTCTTCTATATGAGAAACAGGTAGAGAAACGGAAACATATAAAATGAGATAGACTTTGTGTGTTACAAAGTTTATCTCATTTGTGCTTTATTTGGATATAGTTTCTTTTGTTTTAGCGGTATTCTGTCTGCTTACGCCCATCATTTGCAGAACATGGTGTGCATATTGGTTAAATGCTTCCCGCTGGGTTTTGAGTTCATCTGTCAGTTCAAAAAACAATGCTTTGTCGTCATAATTGCGCTTGAAAAACGGAGCAAAAACGGCATCCCACTGCGGAAGATAGGAGGAGATTTTGCGTGTATAACAGTTATGCGCTGTCGCCTGTTCGCGGTATTCTTTGTCGACAAAGGAGGCAACGGATTTGTGTACGGCAATGTCTTCCTTGGGCAGATAGTAGTAGTCTTTGTAGTTGGAATAAAAATATTTCATTTCTTCTTCATAAAGCGGAACTCTCAGTTTTCCGTCTTCCTTATGACCGCTGAAATAACAGTCATTGATACCGTATGAAATATCGGCAGGCAGTGAGGACTGAAGCTTCAGGCTCATGATGATTTCGGAACACGGTCTGTTGTTGATATCTTTGTAGTGGTTTGCCTGTACTTTTGTAACCTTTACGGGCTGATAAAACAGGTCCGGAATGGCAAGCGTCGAAACGATTTCGAGCATTCCTTTTATGTCTTCCTCGTTGTGGAGCAGCAAAAGCTGTTCGCTGCTTTCCTTGTGCGTGAGTACATAGTCATGATAAATCTCGATTAGTTCGCCGCCCGTGTATTGATCCTCTCGCTGTGTGGTGTGCAAAAAGCCCTCAAGTGTTTTTTGCTTACAGTTAGGCAGTTTTAAAAAGGTCTTATACGGTGCCACGCGCCGGTATATATCGATGCCCTCAAATCGGTTTAAATCAAGGTCAAGCTGATAATGTTCGATTTTGCTTTGCAGATAGGGGATATCAAAGCTGTTGCCGTTAAAATGAATAAGAAACCGGTAGTTTGCCGCAAATTGGACAAAGGCATCAAGCACGTTTTTTTCGTCATCATAATTGGCGGCGAACCACTGGATTGAGCACCAGTGCGCAGGTCCGTCGGTATTGTTGAGATAGGCGCATCCAATCAGATATAGGTTTGAACTTTTCGCGTACAATCCGGTGGTTTCAATATCAATAAACAATGTCTGCATTGGAACACAGAAATTTTCTATTTGGTAGCATGGCGATAAAATCCCCAGGCTTTTCTGTATGCATTTCATGTGATTTTTCCTTTCGTAGTATCTTTGCAATTCATTCTATAAATAAATTACCATATGTGTCGGGTCCTGTCAAAGTAAATACAGTATCCTTTTTTTGCATTCCTGTGAAAATGGAACACATTGTCAGAAAAATTTTGTTTATTTTTACAAAAAACAGATGAAAATGTGTTGAAAAAATAGTATAGTATAGATAGCAGTAAATATCTGAAAAAGGAGTAAATAAAGTTGAAAATCAGATTTTCAACCTGCAAGTTTTGTGCTGCGCAAAAACTTGAGCCATTGGCTGCTCCTAAAAAACAGTCGCAGCATGGAGGCTAAGCATGGCAAAACTTACATTTGGCGGCGGAGTTCATCCGTATGACGGAAAAGAACTGTCAAAAGACAAGCCAATGAAAACGATTATTCCGACAGGCGAGATGGTTTATCCTTTGAGCCAGCATATCGGAGCGCCTGCCGTTCCGATTGTCAAAAAAGGCGACAGAGTGCTTGCAGGGCAGAAGATTGCTGATGCAGGCGGTTTTGTGTCGGCGCCGGTTTATGCGACAGTGTCGGGTACGGTAAAAAATATAGAACAAAGACGGGTTGTTACGGGCGATATGGTCAATTCCATTATTGTGGACAATGACGGGCTTTTGGAGGAGGTAACATATACGCCGCATGAACCTGACAAGCTGGATAAGAAGGAGATTATAAAGCTGATTCAGGAGGCGGGCATTGTAGGTATGGGCGGCGCAGGCTTTCCCACGCACGTGAAGCTTTCGCCGAAAGAACCGGAGAAAATTGAATATGTGATTGCAAACTGTGCGGAGTGTGAGCCGTATTTAACCTCCGATTACAGGCGGATGATTGAGGAGCCCGAAAAGCTTGTGGAGGGGTTGAAGATTATTCTGCGGCTGTTTGACAATGCGCAGGGGATTCTTGCGGTGGAAGACAATAAGCCTGACTGTGTGAAAATTTTAACGGATTTGACGCGCAATGAGCCGAAAATCAGCGTGGTGGCATTAAAGACAAAGTATCCGCAAGGAGCAGAACGGCAGATTATCTATGCGGCGACGGGGCGTGAGATTAATTCGTCCATGCTTCCTGCCGATGCGGGATGCGTTGTTAACAATGTGGATACGATTGTTGCAGTTTATCATGCTGTCAAAGAAGGGAAACCGCTGATGAACCGGATTGTTACCGTGACAGGAGATGCGGTGAATGATCCCAGGAATTTCTATGTCAGAATCGGGATGAATTATAAGGATTTGATTGACGAGGCGGGCGGATTAAAGTGTACGCCTGAAAAGATTGTTTCGGGCGGTCCGATGATGGGTTTTGCGCTCTTTGATTTGAACGTGCCGACGACGAAGACGGCATCTGCGCTGCTGTGTCTGACAAAGGACGAGGTATCTGCGCTTGCGCCGACGCCGTGTATTAATTGCGGAAGATGTGTAGAGGCATGTCCAAGCCGTCTTGTGCCTACAAAACTTGCAGTGCTTTCAGAACATCATGATGAGGAGAGCTTTGTGGCAAATGACGGTATGGAGTGTGTGGAGTGCGGGTGCTGCAGCTATGTGTGTCCGGCGAAACGGCATTTGACGCAGTCGATTAAGTCAATGCGCAAGAATGTGCTTGGCAAAAAGAAAAAGGCATAAGGTATCTTATAGATAAAGAAACGGAGGAATGATAGAGAGTGGAGAACGGTTTGGATACAATGTTTCAGGTGTCGTCAAATCCGCATGTGCGGGCGAAAGACACGACATCGCGCATTATGCTGTATGTTGTGATTGCACTTTTGCCTGCAACGGTGTTTGGCGTATTTAACTTTGGGTTTCATGCGCTTTTGCTGGTGATTGTCACAGTGTTAACGACGGTTTTTGCTGAGTACATATATGGCAGGTGCATGAAAAAGAATATTACGGTTATGGATTTTTCCGCAGTGGTGACGGGGCTTTTGCTGGCGTTGAACCTGCCGCCGGATGCACCGCTTTGGATTGGCGTAATCGGCGGAGCGTTTGCAATTATTGTCGTAAAAATGCTGTTTGGCGGATTGGGGCAGAATTTTATGAACCCTGCGCTTGGGGCGCGTTGTTTTCTGCTGATTTCGTTTACGTCAATTATGACAAATTTTGACTGCGATGCCTATACGGGCGCGACGCCGCTTGCCGCAATCAAAGCGGGAGAGGGCGTAAATGTGTTGGATATGGTCATCGGGCGTACGGCAGGAACGATTGGGGAAACGAGCATGATTGCGATTTTGGTTGGCGCGGCGTTTTTACTTGTGATGAAAGTGATTGATTTGCGCGTGCCGGCGTCTTATCTGATTAGCTTTATTCTTTTTATCCTGCTTTTTAGCGGGCGTGGTTTGGATGCGGAATATCTTGTGTCACAGCTTGCGGGCGGCGGTCTGATGCTGGGTGCGTTTTTTATGGCAACGGATTATGTAACCCGACCGATTACGGCAAAGGGACAGTATGTGTTTGGCGTGTTTTTGGGCATTATGACTGGAATTTTCCGACTGTTCGGTCCTTCGGCGGAAGGCGTTTCCTATGCGATTATTTTGGGAAATCTGCTTGTGCCTTTGATTGAGAATTTCACAAAGCCTGCGGCGTTTGGAAAGAAAAAGATCAGAAAGGAGACGTCAAAAAATGAATGAAAAATCGGCAATGATAAAAGACGCGCTAATCCTTTTTGCTATTACGGTTGTGGCAGGTCTGCTTTTGGGTGTGGTTTATGATGTGACAAAGGAGCCGATTGCGCAGCAGAAGGAAAAGGCAAAGCAGGAGGCTTGTGCGGATGTGTTTGCGGCGGCAGCGGCGTTTGAAACCGTGACGGACGCGCAGGGTGCGGCTATGAGCGATGCGGTCAATGGTGTGGATATTGATGAAGTGATGTATGCGATGGATGGTGACGGAAACCTTGCGGGGTATGTGATTACCGTGACGGACCATGAGGGGTACGGCGGCGATATTCAGTTTTCAATGGGTGTGACGCTTGACGGTACGTTAAACGGTATTTCAATCTTGAGTATTTCCGAGACGGCAGGTCTTGGAATGAAAGCGGGCGACGTGCTTGTGCCGCAGTTTGAAAACAAAAAAGCAGAACAGTTTTCTTATACAAAGCAAGGCGCGGCAAACGAGAATGAGATTGACGCAATCAGCGGCGCGACAATTACGACAAATGCGATAGTGAACGGTGTCAATGCGGGACTTCTGTATTTCCGTGATGTGCTGCTTACCGCTGACAGTTTCTGATAGGGGGTGTGGTAAATGAGAGAAAAAAATGCAACGGTATTTTGGAACGGGCTTGTGAAAGAAAATCCGACGTTTGTTCTGATGCTTGGAATGTGTCCGACGCTTGCGGTTACCACATCTGCAATCAACGGACTTGGAATGGGACTGACGACGACGGCGGTGCTTGTGCTGAGCAATGTCATTATCGCGCTTTTGCGCAATATCATACCGAACAGGGTGCGAATCCCTGCATTTATTGTGATTGTGGCATCGTTTGTGACAATGGCGGAATTGCTGTTGGAGGGCTTTATTCCGAGTCTTTATGCGGCGCTTGGAATCTATATTCCATTGATTGTAGTAAATTGTATTATCTTAGGACGTGCGGAAGCGTTTGCCTCGAAAAACGGCGTGCTGCCGTCATTTTTTGACGGGCTTGGCATGGGTCTTGGCTTTACGGTGGCGCTTACGGCAATCGGAATTGTAAGGGAGCTGCTTGGGGCAGGGGAGCTGTTTGGCGTTCCTGTTATCAACAATGTACTTAAATTGATTTCTTCGGCGGTTGGAAAAAGCGAGCCGGTTGAATATGTTCCGGTCAGCATTTTTGTTTTGGCGCCAGGCGCGTTTTTTGTGCTTGCGGCGCTTACGGCACTGCAAAACAGAGTGAAACGGGAAATGCAGGCGAAGGGGCACAATGCCGACAAGATTCAGTCGGGCTGCAGCTTTGACTGTGCATCGTGTGAGGACAGCGGCTGTGCGCACCGGTTTGTGGACGTAAATGCACCGTCGGGTTCGGTTGCCAATGTGAAAAGTAGTTCTAAAGACGTTTCGCCATAGGACGAAACGCCAAGAACTACTAAGTTTCACATGAAAAGAACGCAAAACGAACAAGTTCGTTTTAGGCAGCGTTCTTTAGGAAAACAGGAAGGTTTACGTAGAAAGGAGTAAGGATATAGAAATGCTGGATGTGGTAAAGGATTTATTGGTGCTGCTTGTAAGCTCCTCTTTGGTAAGCAATGTCGTGTTGAGCCAGTTTTTAGGCTTGTGTCCGTTTCTTGGCGTTTCAAAGAAAGTCAATACGGCGGTCGGCATGGGCGGCGCGGTGATTTTTGTCATAACGATTGCATCGGGTGTGACGGCGGTGATTTACCGGTTTATTTTAGTAGCGTTTGATATTACGTATTTGCAGACGATCGTGTTTATCCTTGTGATTGCGGCGCTGGTGCAGTTTGTGGAGATGTTTTTGAAAAAATATGTTCCTGCTCTGTATCAGGCGCTTGGCGTGTATCTGCCGCTGATTACGACAAACTGTGCGGTGCTTGGCATTGCGCTGACCAATGTGCAGAAAAGCTACGGTATCGGCTTTAGCATTGCAAGCGGATTGTTTACGGCGGTCGGATTTTTGATTGCGATTGTGATTCTTGCGGGAATACGGGAAAAGATAGAATATAACGATGTACCTGAGTCGTTTCAGGGAATGCCGATTGTGCTGATTACGGCGGGACTTATGGCGATTGCGTTCTGCGGTTTTTCGGGACTGTTATAAGTGTGAAAATTTGAAAATTAAAATTTTCAAGCGGCAGGTTTGCGCTTTCGGCAAAAACTTGCAGACTTTGAAAGGAGTAGGGTAATAGGTATGAATATTTCAGCAATATTGACTGCATTGGTGGTGGTCGGTGCGGTGGGTCTGATTTTGGGTGTGTTTCTTGGTGTGGCAAGTATTGTGTTTAAGGTGGACGTTGACGAGCGTGAGGAGGCGGTGCTTGGCGCGCTGCCCGGCAATAATTGCGGCGGATGTGGATTTCCGGGATGCTCGGGACTTGCTGCGGCAATTGCAAAGGGCGAGGCGGCGGTGAATGCCTGTCCGGTTGGCGGTGAGACGGTCGGAAACGTGATTGCGCAGATTATGGGCGTTGAGGCGGGGGAAACCGTGAGAATGACCGCGTTTGTAAAATGTGTGGGCGATTGTGAGAAGACACAGAAGAATTATGAATATACAGGCGTTGAGGATTGCGGCATGGTGAAATACGTGCCTGATGGCGGCGCAAAGTCATGCAATTATGGCTGTCTTGGATACGGAAACTGTGTTAAGGCATGTCCGTTTGACGCGGTACACATTGTAGACGGAATTGCAAAGGTTGACCGGGAAAAATGTAAGGCGTGCGGAAAGTGTGTCGCGGCGTGTCCAAAAGGGCTGATTGAGCTGATTCCGTATGATTCTAAGGTCGTGGTGGCATGCAGTTCTAAGGACAAGGGACCTGTTACCATGAAAGCGTGCAAAACGGGTTGTATCGGGTGCGGTTTATGTGTAAAAGCCTGCCCGTCAGAGGCGGTGACCGTGACGGATTTCCACGCGCATATTGACCAGTCAAAGTGCATCGGGTGCGGTGCGTGCAAAGAGAAGTGTCCGAAGAAAATTATTGTGGAAGTGCCGTCTGCGTAAGACGGTGCCAAACGTCCACGAGGTATGGCGTTTTTAGGAGTGTTGAAGTGACATGAAGGTAAGATATTATGATATTGGGTTAAATCTGTTTTGTAAACAGTTTCAGGAGCCAAAGCAGGTGATTGCGGATGCAAAGGACAGCGGCGTGTGCTGTATTTTGACGGGTACGGACCCGAAGGATTAATGATTTTGTGAAAACACATGAGGTGTTCGGCATATTACTTCATAATCCTTCGTCACAAACACCGCCTGAACTCCGTCGAGCGACTGTACCAGTTTCATTCCTTCCTCAAGTCCTAAAATATAACAGTACGTGCTTAATGCATCTCCTTGCAGCGACGAATCGCAAATAATCGTCACTCCAAGGAGATTATTTTGTACAGGAGTTCCGGTATGTGTATCAAAAATATGATGATAAATCCGTCCGCTTTCAGGCTCCCGAAAATACCGCTCATAACATCCCGAAGAAACGACACTCGTGTCAGTTTCTTTTACCGTGTCAATAATTTCCCCCGCATTACCGAAAGGCTTTTGTATGCCAATCTGATATGCTGAACCGTCCGGTTTTTCTCCGATTAAAAGAATATTCCCGCCAAGGCTGATTACGCCGCTTTCAATCCCTTCAGAAATCATAAATTCTTTCAGCCTGTCTGCAATATATCCTTTTGCAAGAAAGCCTAAGTCAATGGCGGCGTTGCTGTCTAAAAGCTGTACGCGGTACGAAGTTTCCTTGGAAAGTGTTTCATCATACGCGACGACTGTCCCTTTTTCATCATAAATTACCACACTTTTATAATTGACATGTGCAAGAAGTTCGTCGAGCGTAGACGCATCCGGAATATAATATTCATAATCCGGATTTTCTGACACTTGTGTCATTTGTTCCTTGATATGCCATTCCTTGGCAACAGGAAGCATCGTCAAATCCAAAGCTCCGTCTGATTGACTGCACCAAAAAAGCGCCGCCTGAATAAGCGATGCCGTTTCAAAAGAAACCGCAACAGGCGCGCCGCCGCTATGGTTGATTTTCCAAACTTCCGAGTCTTCGCGCGTTGCGCTGAAAAGTTTTTCATACGTTTCGCACATATCAAAACACGCATCCAAAACCGTGCTTTTTTCTTTGTCATATACGGTAATCGTAACAACGGTATCAAATGCAAAACCTGTCTTGGAAACAGGCTGGGATTCGGTATTTTTTGCACAGGCTCCTAAAAATAAAATACAGCATAAAACTAATATCAAAATTGAAAAAAGAAGGGTTTTATGATAAAAACGCATAAGCAGACTCCGTTTCATAATGAATTTCTCTGACAAATCGTATTCCTGTGAATAGTATAACAAAACAACATAAAAAACGCACGATTTTTTTACTCAATTCTTTTTGCATTATGATTGCATGACCGCTATAAAAATTATATTGATAAAATGGAGGTTGTTTATAACATAAGTATCAGATGCAAATCATATAATAAAGTGTACGCTATTGACATTGTGTACACTTTATTATATGATGGAGGTATCAAAGGAGATGATAAATATGTTGATGG
>CAJUJG010000075.1 GCA_910586715.1 uncultured Lachnospiraceae bacterium | reverse complement strand
ACAGAGCTAATGGTAAAATGCGGACTTAGCCGTGAAGAAGCATTAGGTATGCTTCATTAAAGCCTCTGCATCGCTTGATAAAAAAAGGTGACTAAAAAGGAATTACGCCATGACCTTACTTTCGTAAAGGTCATGGCGTAATTTATATAGTGTATATGAGTAAATTTAAAAAGCGTTTATTAGTTTCCCTGAAGGAAAAGTCCGGTAATCAATTCTGTACCTTTCTGTGTCCAGTACTCAGCCTCTGAACTATAATCTGTCAGCTTGTCGTATGCTGTAAACTTTCCTGAATTATTTACAGTAAATACTGTTTTTCCAGGTACCGTAACACCATCAACCTTTTTGGGTGCCATTTCACCGCTAATCGCTTTTGGTGCAGTTATTGCAGAAGTAATATTGAGATTATTACCCTCAGCATCCTTCAAATTCTTGATTGCCATTGTCATGTATGCTGCTTCGATAAATCCGCCAAGCTTGTTGCAGTGCGTTGCATCAACTGATGTACCATCTTTAACAGCCATCAACTGTGAGCCATAATTGCACATTTCCCCTGCTTTATCCGTACTATCTGTCCAAGCCATCTCATACATACCCTTTGTGAATTCAAATGCATCAACCAAAAGCACATCTTCTTCCTCTGCAAGCTGCTTCACAGCCTCTACATACGCATTGTTGCTTGATTTGTATTTATTATCGGTTACTTCTGAAATATCACAATCATGATGTGGTCTAATTGTACCGGCACCACCCTTATCATAATACATTCTTGATACAGGCGTAACTAATACTGGAATTGCTCCTTTTTCTTTTGCAGCATCTACATACTGCTTCAGAAACCATTTAAATGTTCCGCCACAATTATGTGCGTACTGCTCTTTGCCGTCCACCGTAGTTTTTGTTCCTGCAGTTACAGGGTACTTTCCATTCACATCAGGCTCACCGACCGGCACAAATCTGTCGGCGTGATCTGCCGAACAGTCATTGTGTCCAAACTGGATAAACAGATAATCGCCCGATTTCATATTTTCTTTAATCTTGTCAAGCGTGCCCTCATTAATATAGTTTCTTGTACTTCTTCCGCCATTTGCATAATTTACAATTGTAACCTTTTCCTTATTGAAGAAACTTTGGAGATATTCACCCCACGAACCTTCATCACGGGCATTTCCACTGTTATACATACCCTGCGCCGAGTAATCCTTAACTGTAGAGTCCCCTGCAAGGAACACATTTACACCCTCGCCGAGCACTGCATCACCAACACCAGGTTCTTCCCATCCTGGCTGAATCTTCTGATCAGTTTGGATAGACTTTGCCGTACCTGCATTTCCGCTTGCTACTGTAGGCGTTACTTCTACCTTAATAAAGCTGCCTTCATCTGCTGTCTGTACTTTATAGCTCTTACCTGCAATTGCCGTTGAAACTTTTACAAGTGTTTCATTACCTGCATCATTGACACGATACCACTTAATGATAGAAGCATCGTTCTTATCGTTATTTTCACCCAGCGAGTACTTTACGGAAAGCGTATTTCCTGGATGCGGACTGTTTAAATCTGCATTATTCTCCAAATACGGATCTCTAGTAAACGCAACATCTGCATCCTCCGCCGTATAGTACTTCGGTGTCCAATTACCAAAGTATGCCTTAAACGCTTCCACATTTGGAACTGGATTTTCTGTCTTCACAGTACCCGGTGTTCTTTGACTTGTATCAACGTTCTTTCCGTCAAGCGATGTCGTATTATACTCTGCATATCTTGCCTCTTCCGGCGCACCGTTCATGTTGCCCCAGCCCGCAGGAATAATAATATCTGCTTTTTCAAGCTTTGTATTGACAAATGTTACCTTCGCATCAGCGCCCCAAGTTCTTCCATAATATCCCGGAGCTACCGTCAGTTTACTATTACCTGTTACCGTACAGTTCCAGAAAAGATAACCGTTTTCCGTCTTCTCCGGTCTTTGAGCTGTAATATAGCCACCCGCACCTTCTCCGCTGTAGCCTGCGAAGCTAAGCTCACAGTTATCAAATACACAAGCGCCGCCGCCAAAGATATAGTCCGTATTGCCTTCAATAAAACAGTTCTTCCAATATGAGTGAACGTTTGCCCCCCCTGTTTGGATTGTATCCTGACTGCTGTAGAATGAACAATTATAAAACTCTGCAAAATCAGCATCTACGGAGATCGCTGCAGCTCTCTCTGTTGCTGCTTTACTAGTTACATCTAAAGAATAATTTCTTACAGGTTTTGTTTCCTTGCCCTGATCTAAAGGCTCTACACCATCCTCTATCTCTTCATCCGTAACGTATCTGTTAAATGAATTCTCAAATACAATGTTCTCAGCCTTAAAGTAATCGCCTTTTACTCTTACAGCACAGCCCCATCTGTCAGCTTCTTTCTTCTCATACTTGTCATATGCTTTCTGTGCATCATAATATCCGCGGTAATCTGTGCCATTATTATTACCTAATACACTGTAATACTTATAGCCGATACCATAGTACCATGTAAGCAATACTTGACCTTGTGAAGGATCATCATTTACAAATGTTACATAAGGAGCTTCAACAATAATCTGCTCTCTGTAAGTGCCAGGCGCAATATGAATTGTGATACGCTGTTCCTCACTTGTCGGCTTCATACGTTTTGCTGCCTTAACAGCCTCGTTTACTGTCTGATATTTACTGCTGTCATTCTTATCTACATAGAGGTCTGCTTCTCTTGTCAAATCACCTTCTTCTGCTGACGATACAAAAAGTAAATTCTTTTCCGCATTCTTGCCTTCCACTACAACATGCGTACTGGTCGTATAACCTTCCACTGTGGCAACCGCACTGTATGCACCATCTCTAAGATTTACAGTGTATCCACCGTCTGCAATTGCTGCCTCATACTCATACTCATCTTCTACATTTTTGAGCACAAGCTTTGTAACGTTAAGTCCATCAATCGCCTTTCCGTCAAAGTCAACAAATTTTCCGGAAGCTGTATACATGCTCTTTAATGCCACTGTAATGTCTGCAGTATATGCTGCATTTTTGTTAATTGTTGTTTCACTCGTTATCTCGTAATCATTAACGCCTTCCATAACAAGTGTGTATGTTACATCCGGGTCTAAAGTCGCCGTAAAGCTACGGTCCTCATTAATTGTAACAATAGCATCTTCACTTTGTGAATCCGGATCTGCTTTCAAGGTAATTACAAGTTTAGAAGTATCATAGCCATCTGCAAATCCTGTAATATTACCTGAATATACATAAGTTTCCTTCGTCTCTACCGCAAGGTTCACAGAACCTTTACCCACCAAGGCGTCATCATTTGTTATTGTTACCTTCTTTGTTTCATTTGTAAAACCGTATCCCGTTGCCCCTGAAAGGACTGCCGTATACGTATAGCCAGCTGCAAGGTTTGCCTTAAAATTCGTTCCTTCAAGAACTGCTGCTGTTTGAGCCTTTGTTGTGCCATTGACAAACTTCAATGTAACGCCTTCCGTTGCCGTAAGAGGTCCAAAATCAATCGTACCGCTTACTTCAGCTGCCGGAATTCTCTGTATGCGACACCAAAACGGCTTACCGCCTCCGTTCGAATATATCTTATACTTTCCATTACTTTCTGCAACAAATGACATTTTTGCAGCTCCAGAAGTCGAACCCAATTCTCCCTTGGTCACTGGGTCTCCGCCTTCAAAAGCAAATGGTGTTTCCGTGCCATTATGCGGTCCTGCATAAACATCAATTCTATCACCAATTGAAACATTAGAGAGTTCAATATATCCTTTTGTCGCACTTCTCGCACCGTTGGCATACCAACCACCTACTGCTGTGTATCCATCACCATAATCAGCCGTTCCTACTTTAGGTGTGCTTCCAGGATACGTGTTTTTTGAACCAGGCGCAAAAAGTCTATCAGTCTTTTCTGTCTTAATTGTTAAATCTCCAAAGGTAACAGTCACAGATGTCTCTGGGAATGTGCCGTCCGATGCATCTGCGCAATCATCCCAGTCTTTTACCGCAATATAGTTTGTATACTTTGTGGTATCCTCTTCCTGCTTTGCACCAAAATCCCATACGTCAATACGCTTATCACTTGGCGTCGGCTTATCCGGATCTTCGCCAGAGCTGCCTTCCGTGTCAGAGCTTTCTTCCGTTGAACTTTCGTCCGTGCCGCCGCTCTCCGGTGTGCTTCCGCTCTCTGTTGTGCCCTCGCTTTCCTCAACAGAAGGATCTTCGATTACGCTGGTCTCTTCTGTGTCACCGCCTGCAATATCATCAGGGTTAATCTTATCCGGAACAATCTTAAACTTGAGGTTCTTTGTTCCATAATACAAACCTGTACCTTCAACCGTTACTGTAGCTGATCCAAGCTTATGATTATTCTTATATGAAACAATGCGGAAATTCTTCGCATCAATACCAAGAGCGTCTGCAATATTCTGCTTTGTAACCGTTACGGAATTGACACCGTCAAATGCCTGATTCGGAATATTTACAACCTGCTTCACACTGCCAAGTTTTGCTGCCACACGGCAAGAAAGCGTTGTCTCTTCATAATTCTCTGTGTCACCCGGTATTACCGTAATAGATGTAATCGGCTCGTCTGCCTTGCGTTCAGCAAGCGTTACGTTTTTAACTTTTGCACCTGATGCGTCTGTTATCTTTGCTGCACTGATAAGTTTTGCATCATCCGCAGCCTTTTTCGCATCTACAACTGTGCCATCCTTAATGTGGTATTTACCTTTTATTACTTCAATCGCAATCGGTGTATCCTTCGCAATTGCATTCTTGTATGCGCCTGCTCCTGTTATTGTTACTGTAAGATCTTTCTGACCCACTGTAACAGTTTTACACTCTTTACCATATTTTACTTTGTAGTCCGCATTCTCTTTTAGCGTTACACCGTTAGATAACTTAATTTCTGTAAGTCTTGCTCCCTTAGAAGAGTACTCTGCCGGAACTGCATTTTCAGGAGTGTTCAAAGTTCCAAGGATTGTTGCAACATCCTGATTGATTGCCATCTTGTAATCAATCTTGATAGAACCCTTAAAGTTATTGATACCCTTAATGGTTGCTGTTCCCGTGCCCTTCTGCGTATTTACTTTATAAACAATTGTGTAATCTTCCTGCGGTCTCAGTTTCTTACCTGCATATGTCAATGTAAGATTGTGTAATACTACAGGAGTTCCCTTATACTCAAATGCTTCCTCGACACTGTAAGCCTTTCCGCTTCCGGCAAACTCTTTTACATTTGATGCAGAAAGCTTCAGCTCTTCTGTCGGCTTAGAAAGGTCTGTCGGCTTAATGGTATAAGAAAGTACCTTCGCGCCGTAGTAATCGCCTTGTCCGATTACTGTAACGCTTGCCTTTCCTGCGTTTACATTGTTCTTGTATACATATTGGTAATTTGCTTTTCCGTCCGCATTCTTTTCCTCAATGCCTGTAATAGCCGGCACCGGTGTAATATAATTACCTGTGTACGATAAATTCTTTACCGCATTCTTATCAAGGGCAATCGTTCTTACCTTTGAAATATCATTTGTTTTAACTGCTGCTTTCTTATCTACCAGCTGGTAAGAAACCGTCTTTTTATTGACAAATTTACCTAAATCTGTAACTGCATTTTTACTTGTGCCTGTACCTGTGATGTTGATTTTCTGCTCTCCTACAGTTTTTCCATCAGATGTTCCAACAAAGCTTACTTCATAATGCAAGCCTTCCGTAAGCTGCTGCTGATAACGAACGCCATCCTTATCAGTATATGTATAAGTAACTGTTACATTATACTGTGCCTTCTTAGGATTTGCTACGAGGTTCGCTGCCTCAATCTTAATTCTGCTTCCGCTGATAGAGATTGTCTTAATCTTATCGTCTGCCGGTATTTTTGTAGGTGGTGTATCCGGCTCTTCCTCACCTGTTCCTGGTGTACTTGGATTCTGCTCACTTGAACCTTCATCACCTGAGCCTGTCTGACTCGAATTTTCCTCGCCTGAACCCGGCTGGCTTGAGCTCTCCTCACCTGAGCCTGACTGACTCGAATTTTCCTCGCCTGAACCCGGCTGGCTTGAACCTTCATCACCTGGACCCTCGGGTTTGCTCTCATCGTTAAACGGCCATCCTTGATCGTCTGCACCGCTCTTTGCAATAGCAATATCTGCTACCATTACCTTCGAACCGCCAGCATAGAACTGATACGTATGACCGCCCTTCATATAGAACGTACGTTTCCCAGGCGTGTTGCCTGACAAAGCAATATCCTGCGCTGTATATGCAGCATCTGCTGTATCAACAAAATACAACGGTTTATCGTTTTGTCTCAAGGTAAATGTAATCTTACTGTTTTGGATTGCCTTTATTTCAATTACTGCCTTCTCCTCAGTCTGAACAGCATGTGACGCACCCGGACCATTGTCACCCTGTACGCAGCCCGGATAGTCTTCGCCATCAACACTAATTGCATATGAATCCCACTCTTGTTGACTATTGATAACGCCCGTTTTGAAGGTCATATCCTGAAGTACCGTAAATGTAGCCACATCCTTATATCCGTACTTCTTGCCTTTCAAAAGTCCGTCTGCAACACTGACTTTTCCGCCATCGCCTTCTACAGAAAGGTCGTCGTCACCGCTTGGACCTTCAGGTTCTGGAGGTGTAACTTCTCCCATGATGTCTACTTCTTCACCGTCTACTTTAAGTTTAATATCAGAAAATACTATATCTGCATTTCTTGCTACAAACATTCCAATATACTGGTATTCCGCATCAATAGCAGTAAGTTGAAAATCAAACCCGCCCGATACTGCTTCATTATTTCCAAATTTACATGAGCGTCCCTCCTGATTGCTCACAATGCTTAACTCATATGTATCACCTACTGCCGGAGCTGCAACATCATTAGAATTGGAACCTTTTGTTAAAACACTTCCTAAATTGTAAAAACAATTTGCTTTACCACTTCCGAGCGTACCTGCCACTACATAATCTCCTACAAGTGACGAATCATTTTTATCAATATAGATATTGTCACGTGCCATAAGACCAAATCCTACTTGACCACCATTATCAATGGCTTTAACTGTAGCCTTAGCAGAAAGTTCAAATATACTGTCAGCAGGTATTTGATAATAATACATTGCTATACCGTTCTGATCATTTGACAGTTTACCTTTGTTATTACTAACCATTATACGCATATTATTATTATCATCTTTTCCAAACGTATAATTAGTTTTATTAGGCGTTCCACCTAATGCTCCAAATGCAGTACCTTTAAAGATTCCATAATTTTCCCAAAGTGTACTGCCTGTTGTTGGCGGCTTATAACCGGGATCACTCAGCGTAAAGCCAGGATTTTCAACCAAATCATTCTCTTTGGTAGGTATTTTATCCAAATTCTTAACATGCTGTGCTATATCTATGCCTTTCCACTCGCTTGTTTCTGCTTTCCACTTATCTATCTCTGTCGCAAGCATATGAGCAACTTTCTTAGCACCATAAATATTTAAATGTGTATTATCTACCGTATTAGAAGTCTTACCTGTCCACTGGTGCATATAAAGCGTTCCCTCTGCCCCAATCTCCTCATAAAGAGCTTTTGTAAGAGCAGTCAAATCTATAACAGGTACATTCACTGCAGCACCAAGATCAATTATTGCCTGTGCATAGTTTCCGCCTTCATAAGTGCCTGCATTGTCACCTGAGGTTATTGTTTCTCCCGCTACAATATGACAGTCCTTATCACTAAGCGTATCCGTCTTGCTTCTTCTGACAATAGGCGTACAAAGAATAGGCTGTGCCCCCTTAATAAGTGCAATCTTTACATAATTGTCATAAAGTGATTTTGCAAAAGAACCCTCTGTATTATAATCTCCAACAGGGCTGGTATACCTAGGCACTTCATGCTTTTCATCATTATGTCCAAATCCAATGATAAGAACATCACCACTTTTTATTTGAGTTGTTAATTTCTCATACGCAGCTTTGCTTTCTGTCAAATAACTTTTTGAACTTCTTCCTGAAGCTGCTATATTATCGACTACATAATATTCATCAAAATATGTTTGAAGCTGTGTTCCATAGCCATACTTTGCATAATATCCTTGCAAGGTATCATATGCCGATACCGTCGAATCACCGACTACCCATACCGTATGTTTTTCATCATCGGGAATAGACGGTCCTTCATCAGATGATTCTTCGGTAGATGATGACTCTTCTGGAACGGAAGGGTCTGGAGTGCCGCCTTCTCCTTCGAAGTAAACACCATAAATATGTGAACCCCCACCTATACTAGGTAAACCGCCTACACAATATGTACCTGCTTGTGTTATTTGAAAAGAGAGTTCTACATCCGTATTATCACGCGGCATTAACTGCCCTTCTCCTATTAAACTTCCTAACGTACTATTTTCATATGGATATAATCCTATTTTCCTGTCTTTATCAGTCTCGGCAGGTACTTTTCCATATTGTCCATATACTTTTAATGTCCCTGCGCCCTCTGTGGTAAAATAAATGATTTGTCCCCCACTAGTAGCTGCTCCACCAAACTTTAATTTTTTTGTAAACGTTTTTCCATTAATTGTAGCATTACAGTTTTCCAAATTAATACTTTTATTGTTTGGAGCTTTTATAGTGCAACCACCTTCCGTCACTGCAGTACCTGCTTCAACATTCCCGGAAAGTTCCTCCGCCTTAAATCCAAAGCTCGCAACCTTATTTTCTTCTTCTACTACTGTCTCTTCCACATCGTCTTTCTCCACGATGCTCTCAGCAACTTCCTCTGCAGCCGTACTCGTCGGAGCAGCATTCTTTGCTGTCTCTTCTTCGTCCGCAGTCTCGGTCGTCTCTTCCTCCTTCACATCTGCTCCGGAGTCTTCGCCAGGTGTTTCTTCATCTGCCTTGTCTGAAACAACCTCTGATTCGTTCTGTTCCGTCTCCTCAAAGGACTCTTCCACAGCTTCTGTCGAAATTTCCGTTGAGGCCTCTGCAGCATACGCGGTCATTCCCGTTGGCGCCAGTCCGGAGATTACCATTGCTCCCGACAGCACAAACGCCATAATCCGCTTTGCCAGTTTGTTCTTCATGTTAAGCATACCCGCTCCTCCTTTTTATTTTTATATTTAGAGCGCAAAATCCCCATTTACACTCTAATGCTATATTTTTATTATAAAGTATGACATTGCGTCATAGTCAAATCATATTTAACAAATATTGTTACAAAAAACACCCGCCTGTACTGTGAAATCTGTACAATAAGGTGTTTTTTTAATGGGTTATTTTGTTGTTTTCATATAAATTCTGAGGTTTGACGTGTTTTGAGGCTGATGAGGGTGTGACAGAATTGCCAAAAGACTATAGTGCATTGATATACTCTTTAAACTCTGACTGTTTTATGCTATTCCATATTTTCTAAAAATAAGGTTCAGCTCCTCCCTGCTAATCTTCCCTGCCAGGTAATAAGCCTTTACGCTTGCCTCCACTGCTTCAAAGAACAGGTCAAACTGAAACCAATCTCCCGCGTCATAATACTCCTGCAGTTCCTTAAAGTCCCTCTGCAATCCTTCCGGAAGATCAGATGGTAAGATAATCGTGCTATCATTATACATTTTCTCTTCCCCTTTCTGTTTTCTCCTGTGCCACTTTGGCTTCATGTTTTTTTCTGCCAGAAATGATGTCCCGATAAAGCGGCAAAAACACTTTATTATATCTGTTCTCCATTATTGTAAGATAAAATGTTTTCTGCACCTCTGACAAAACAGGTATTTCCTCTATCATCCTGCGAATTTTGAAAAAGGAGTCGCCCATTACCGGAACAATCCGTTCCACAGCCTCATTACACCCTATATATTCCATGCTATCCATAACATGATATGGGTTTATCTTTTTTCCTTTCAATTCAAAAATGCACCTGCGCCCTTTATAGCTTTCTGTTTCCAACTTTCTTTCGTCTGACAAAACCTCTGCAAGCTTTTTGTCATCCCATTTGCAATTCAGGCAGTTTCCATTATCATAAACAGGCGCAATGCGCTTACCGCCATCTGCTCCTAAAATAATTCCCCAATTGCTATTATTTCTGTCAGGATTTCCGAGTAAAGCATCCACCACAAACATATTCCAAAAATGTTCTTGGATTCCCAAAATATCTTTTAAAAATGGGTGTTCCTGAATTGTCATCAGAACTTCATACAAGTCAACACCAACTCCGTTCGTCTCGTTTCCATTAGAATCAAGAAAGTGCGGTTCAAATGTCACCTTAATTTTATCAAACTCATACAGTCGTTCCCCGCCTTCCAAAAAATCTCCACAGGCAACAACGGTTTTTCCGTTCCGTTCACCCAATATAGTCTCATGTACCGAAAAACCAAGTAGTTCATATATTTTTGAGCCGATGTACTCACATACCGGACTGTTGGAATAGCTGAGATTAATATTTTTCATTCCTTGTTCTTTTAAATTCCCCGGAAATTTCAATATATACTCTTTTCCCTGATAAGAGATACCCATTTTTCGTCCGGCTGTTCCTCCATACATTCTCTGATTCTGCTCATATCCGTTAAAATTTATCAGTGTCATACTTACCTTCCTCTTCCTGCGTTTTTGCGTTAAACAAACCATACCATTGAGACAGTTATGATTTCCCTGATGCAAAAGCCGTATTTAAGTGATATTGTTTTCATTATAATCTCTCCTTTTTGTTGTTTCAATTAATTTTCTTTAAAATACGTTTAAATTCGCCCTTTAGCAGAGCAATCCGTCCTACAGCATTATTTTAACGTCAAAACAGGAGCTGTCATGTGGCAGCTCCTGCTTATAACTTAATTCGCTAAACTTCCTTTTTTCATTGTCTTTTGTGTAATCTTAAACTTCACGGTCTTTGTACCGC
>CAJUJG010000074.1 GCA_910586715.1 uncultured Lachnospiraceae bacterium | reverse complement strand
GGCTTGATGCCCGTAACAGGAAGCCGAAGGCTGAACTGTTACGGAATTTGTTACCTATTGTAAAAATATGTTGACACAAAGGAGAATATTTGATACTATAAAGAAAAGTTTAACGCGCTAAATTTTATGAAAATTTAATAGACTTTATTTTCTTTAAATATTCTAAGAAAGGATTTTTATGAATATTTTAGAAAGAAGATAAAATGAGGAAGGAGAATAGTAAAAATGGATGACAATAAAAATGTAGTTGATAATGGTGGTTTTTTATGGGGATTACTTGGATGCTGTATCCCTATCGTTGGTTTAATTTTATTCCTTGTATGGAAAGATACAAAGCCAAAGACTGCTAAGGCTGCTGGAATCGGTGCGCTTGTATCGGTTGTTTTAGCCGTTATATATTATATTGTTATGTTTGTCATAATAGGAGCAGGAGCAATGGCGCTTGGCTAAGCGGATTGGCAGGTTTCTGCAGATCCTTTTTGGATGTCATGCGAGACCGGACCGTTCTTTCTTTTTTCGCGGCAGACAGTTTCCGATTTGCGCACGCTGTACTGGAGAGCTGGTCGGCATGCTGATTGGTATTTTCGTTGCTGTTTGTTTTGGATGTTTGGACTTTTGGGTTACATGTTTACTGATGCTTCCGCTGATTGTAGATGGGTTTACCCAACGGTTGACAGCATATGAAAGCAATAATATGCGAAGATTATGGACGGGTATATTATTTGGGTTTGCGCTCATATTTATGTTTATTTATTTTCATCGTACTTGTGTCCACATTGCGAGTTGGATTTTAAAGCTTTTTAATGATCCGCAGGAAGTGGACAGAGTGATGGAACGTTTTATCTAAACAAATTAAAACAAATCGGGCTGAACATGTGTAAGCGGTTTATCCCGATTTTTTATGCTTTTTTATATACGATTTGAATAAACGGAGTAACAGGGATTGCTTGGCAGGAGGAAAACAGAAAATGGGTAATGCGGAAATAAACAAAAGTTGTCCTTATGTAAAGGAGTGTGGGGCATGTCATATCGGGGAGAGAACCTATGAGGAGGAGCTTGCCCAAAAGAAACAGCAGGTGGAAGCATATGTAAAAAAATACTGTCCAGTCGCGGACATGGCGGGAATGTACTATCCCTATCATTACCGAAACAAGGTACATGCTGTGTTTGGCAGAATTAAGGATGAAGTGGTGGCAGGTACTTATGAAGAGGGAACGCACCGCATTATTCCAATAAAAAGCTGTCTGATTGAGGATGTGCAGGCATCCAAAATCATTGAGACCGTGACGGATTTGATAAAATCCTTTAAGATTTGGGTATACAATGAGGATACCTGCCGTGGGCTGATGCGCCATATTCTGATTAGAAAGGGAATGTCCACAAAGCAGATTATGGTAGTGCTTGTGACGGCAGGACCGGAGTTTCCGCATAAAAAGAACTTTGTTGCAAAGCTTCGGGAGATTCATCCGGAGATTACAACAATTGTGCAGAACATCAATGACCAAAATACTACGATGGTGCTTGGTGAAAAGAATAAAGCGCTTTACGGAAACGGTTATATTGAAGACGTGCTGTGTGGACTGCGGTTTCGGATTTCTCCTTCATCGTTTTATCAGATTAACTCCGCGCAGGCGCAGGTATTGTATAAAAAAGCAATACAGGCTGCTGCGCTTACAGGAACAGAGACAGTGATAGATGCTTACTGTGGAATCGGAACAATCGGAATGATAATGGCAACAAAGGCTAAGCGCGTTACCGGAATTGAGTTAAACAACGATGCCGTGAGGGATGCAAAGGAAAATGCAAAGCGCAATAATATTGACAATATCCGTTTTGTTGTGGGGGATGCCACAGAATATATGACAAGTATGTCAGAAAATGCGGAGCATGCGGATGTGCTTGTTCTTGACCCGCCTAGAAGCGGAAGCACAGAATCATTTGTCAAGGCGGCAGCATCCATTGCACCAAAAAGGATTGTATACATATCCTGCAATCCTGAAACGTTAGGACGTGATTTGGAGTGGTTCCGAAAAGCGGGGTATCGGGCGGTGAAAGCAGAGGGTGTTGATATGTTTGCATTTACGAATCATACCGAAGCCATTGTAACAATGCAGCGTAAAGACAGCAGATAAATGCTTTATGAAAGCGATTTTGCAGACAGTGAGCACGAAAAAGCGTGGTTTGTAAGGGTGGCAATCAATGCATGCACAGACTGGCTGCGCTATCTTTCACGCAGTAAATGGGTGTCATTAGAGATGATTGCGAAAGTACAGGCAGCATTGAAATACAGATGAATTTCTGCAAAAATACGGGACACAGACATACATCAGCGATACGGTCTGCATGAAGGAAGCACATTTGCATGAGATGTCGTTTGGAAAGTACCGCGCTTATTTAGAGCTTTCGGAATATGATCCAAACGTTACGGTTGAGGACTGTCACGGTATGACAATGGGAGAGATTCAGAACCGGATTGACAGGTGCAGACTAAATCATACAGGGGGAAATAAAAACAGTCACAGAGGGCATCACGGGAATGCTTCGGGACATTGACATAGATGCCCACAATTGGTAAAATATAAAATAGATAAATACATTCCCTTTGACTATCAAAGTAATTGGGTGTAAGAAAAATACGGGAACGCCGTTTCAGGGTGATGCGGTGTGTGAGGAGGATATTTATGTATCATTGTCATGTGTGTTTTTATTTTATCGGTAATCAAAGCCAGTTGTTTGAAATCGTTAGAGGAATGCCCCCGTTTAACCCTTTTGTTCATGAATTCATAGAAAGCGCGTGTCCTGAAAAGGAGCTCGCGGCAAAAGCCGACGTACTTCTTGTTGATTTGCAGGGGCTGGACGCGGCAAAAACTGTGCAAACCATAATCGGTTGGAAAAAACCGGAGGCAGATTTGATATTGCTGGCAGAGCAGGGACAGTTTACGGGTTTGACAGACACTCTCGAGAATGTTACGGATATTTGGATAGTGCCGATGACGGATGATGAGTTCCGGTTTCGGTTCCTTAGATGGCAGCAGTCTTGTAAGACACAGCGGGATTTTTGGCAGACCAGTCAGTATTTGGAGAGCACAATCAACAGTGTTCCAAATCTGATTTGGTACAAGGACAAAAACGGCATCCATGAAAAAGTGAATGACAGCTTCTGCACAACGGTGAATAAGTCCAAGGAGCAGGTTCAGGGACGCGGGCATGCTTATATTTGGGATGTGGAGCAGGATGATCCTGCATGTATTGAATCGGAACGTATTGTTATGGAAAAGGAAGAGACGCTTGTTTCCGAGGAAATCATTCAAACCGGAGAGGGAACGAGAGTGCTTACGACATATAAATCCCCGCTATATGATTGGGACGGAAGCGTTATGGGTACTGTGGGCGTGGCGATTGACGTGACAAAAGAGCGTGCGTATGCACAGGAGCTGATTAAGAAGAATCAGACTTTGGAGATGCTTTTCACAACGATGGACTGCGGCGTAATGTGTCATACCATGGATGGTTCACGTATTATCAGCATTAATCGGGCGGCTTTGAATATTTTGGGGTATGAGTCGCGGGCAGAGTTATCACGAGCTGGATTTAATTTGGTTGCGTCTTCTGTGCTTGAGGAAGACAGAAGTAAGGTGGAGCGCAGTATACAATCGTTGAAAAATGTAGGAGACAGCGTCAATTTGGAGTACCGTGTCCGTCATTTGGACGGAGCGATTGTTTATGTGCTTGGCAGCTTTAAGCTTGTAGAGGAGGACGGTGAAATCTGCTGTCAGCGTTTTCTGTTGGATCGTACGGCGCAAAAGCTTCAGGAGGAAGAAGAGCGGATGCGGGATAAGCGCAAGCAGATGGAGCTTATTCAGGCGCTGAGCATTGATTATAACCTGATCTGCTTCTTTGATTTGGAAAACGGAACAGGAAAGGCGCTTCGCATTGGCGAATGCAAAAATAAGATTTTGGATTCTGTTTTTGCCGGAGATCTGTCTTGGGAAGAATGCATGGAGCGTTACATAGAAACGGGTATTTTTGACGAAGATAAAGGGACAATGCGCTGCGCCGTTTCCCGAAAGCAGCTTGAGTTAGAGCTTTCGAAAAAGCCGATATTTACCGTGAATTATCGTATTACCTGTTGCGGTGAGATGCGGTATTTCCAAATGAAGGTTGTGCGTGTCGGAGATTGGTCTAAAAACCGAAATGTCGTTTTAGGCTTACGCAGTGTGGATGAGGAGACGCGGAGTGAGCGCGAGAGAAACGAGCTTCTGGAGAATGCGCTTTTGCAGGCAAATCGGGCGAGCAAAGCAAAGAGCATATTCCTCTCGAATATGTCGCACGATATCCGTACGCCGATGAATGCCATTATCGGTTTTACTGCGCTGGCAATTACGCATATTGACCGCAAGGAGCAGGTGGAGGAATATCTGAAAAAGATTATGACATCCGGAAACCATTTGCTGAGTCTGATTAATGATGTGCTGGATATGAGCCATATTGAGAGCGGCAAAATCCGTTTGGAGGAGGAGCCGTGCAGCCTTCCGGATATTATGCATGAACTGCGCAATATTATTCAGGCGGATATTCATGCAAAGCAGTTGGATTTATATATGGATGCTGTTGATATTCATAATGAAGAAATCTGTTGCGACAGACTGCGTTTGAATCAGGTGCTCTTAAACTTGTTGAGCAATGCCGTGAAATACACGGGGGCAGGCGGAATGGTCAGCCTGAAGGTGGTTGAAAAGGGCGGTGCGGCAGCAGGGTATGCGAATTACGAGTTCCATATTAAGGATACCGGCATCGGTATGAGTGAAGAGTTTGTGGCACATATTTTTGAGCCTTTTGAGCGGGAACGCAATTCGACAATCAGTGGGATTCAGGGAACCGGACTCGGAATGGCGATTACCAAGAATATTGTGGATATGATGAATGGTACAATTGAAGTGAAGAGCAAACAGGAGTTCGGGACAGAGTGCATTGTTTCAGTGCCCTTGCGTGTTAACGGCGGAAAGAAAGAGCCGCAGACGATTCCTGAGCTGAATGGGTTCCGTGCGCTTGTGGTGGATGATGATTTCAATACTTGTGACAGTGTATCCTGCATGCTTGAGCAGATTGGTCTGCGCGCAGAATGGACGCTGTCGGGAAAAGAGGCTGTCCTGCGGACACGTCAGGCGGTAATGCGTGATGATCAGTATTTCATATATATTATTGACTGGCTTTTGCCTGATATGAATGGTGTTGAGGTGGCAAGAAGGATTCGTCAGGAAACGGGAAAAGATGTACCGATTATTATTTTGACCGCGTATGACTGGTCCGATATTGAGGATGAAGCGCGTGAGGCAGGCGTAACCGCATTCTGCAGTAAACCGCTGTTTTTCTCTGAGCTGCACGGATGTCTGTACTCGATTATAAAGTCAGATGCAAAAGAAGAAAAGGAAGAGAAAACCAAAGCACCGTTGCGTACCGGCCGTATTTTGCTTGCGGAGGACAATGAGTTGAATCAGGAAATTGCGGTTGCAATTTTGGAGGAAGCGGGATTTTCCGTAGAGGTCGCTTCCAACGGCAGGATTGCTGTGGATAAACTTAACGCATCCGAGCCGGGATACTATCAGGTTGTGCTGATGGATGTTCAAATGCCGGAGATGAACGGATACGAGGCAACACGGACGATTCGAAAATTGGAGAATAAGGCGTTAGCGTCGATTCCTGTTTTGGCGATGACGGCAAATGCTTTTGAGGAGGATAAGAAGGAAGCGCTAAGAAGCGGGATGAACGGGCACATCGCAAAGCCGATTGACATGAAAACACTGATGGAGATGTTGGACGAAGTGCTTGGCTAAAAGCAATTATTTAAAAAGTGATACAATAAATAAAAGGAGAAGCGATTATGGCAAACAAGTATGCAGGAACACAGACGGAAAAAAATTTGGAGGCGGCTTTTGCGGGTGAATCACAGGCGCGTAACAAATATACATATTTTGCGTCTGTGGCAAAGAAGGAAGGATATGAGCAAATATCTTCCATATTCCTAAAGACGGCTGATAATGAGAAGGAACATGCGAAAATGTGGTTCAAAGAGCTTGCGGGTATTGGCAGTACAATAGATAATTTAGCTGCTGCAGCTGATGGAGAGAATTTTGAATGGACTGATATGTATGAAGAGTTTGCAAAGACAGCAGAGGCAGAAGGATTTAAAGAACTTGCTGAAAAGTTTAGGGCAGTAGGAGAGATTGAGAAACATCATGAGGAGAGGTACCGTGCGCTTTTAAAGAATGTTGAGGCAGCAGCTGTATTTGAAAAGAGTGAAGTAAAGGTATGGGAATGCCGCAACTGCGGACATATAGTGGTAGGGACAAAGGCACCGGATGTATGTCCTGTTTGTAATCATCCACAGGCTTATTTTGAGGTGCATGCTGAAAACTATTAAGAGAAAAATTTAAGGAAAATCAAGAACGCTGCGAAAGGAGGAATGCTCTGATTTCGCAGCGTTTTTATGCACACGGACGCGGAAAGGCGAGCAGGGGAAGATGGCTCTTCCCTACTCGATTCTAAGATTATGAAAAAATTAAGGATTAAATACGACTATTTTTGTCGTATCGGTATATCCTATGCCATGCATATGTTTCTTAAACTTCTCCATTGTATCAGAAAATTTATTATAACTTTCCAGTGCTTTTGCAAAGTTCTCAAGTGCAAGTGCATTATTATCGTCCTCAGCCGCATACCATGAGTCACAGCCGTATTGATGAATATTATCGTGATATGTTACCAAATCCTTAAATATTTGACTGTCTTTAATGCGTGAATCAGTCTGCGCGGCTGCCCATTTGCCAAATTTACATCCTTTTGGATTATTGAGCTGCGTGATTTTCAGGTGTTCAAAATGGGCAAGGTTATTGTATAGACGCCATGTAAAGATTAAATGGTCTACTTTAAAAATGTGAAGCCAGTCTTGTGTTGACAGGTTAGAAAAGCCCCTGGCCATATCACTTCGTGCCGTATCGATAAAACGGCTTATTTTATACATGTGTTTTCCTGTATTAAGACAATCTTCACCGAGCGTCATATAGCTGTCCGCGATATCTTCCATTGATTTTACAAACAAATCCGTAACTTCTGATTGTGTATTTACAGAATTGTAGATACTGTTGATGCTGTCGTTGATTAAGTCCATTTGTGAAGTCATGGTGTTAAAATCATTTACGGAACGCTGCATCATTTCATTGTTTTCATTGAGGTGGGAAGTCGTGTTGTTTACAAGCTTAATCAATTCCTCAATACTTGCGCGCAGCTCGTCAACATATTTTACAATCGTTTCTGCAGACTGCGAGGTATTTTTGGAAAGTTCTGTCATTTGGTTTGCAACAACAGCAAAACCCTTTCCGGACTCTCCTGCTCTTGCTGCTTCTATGGAAGCGTTTAAGGCAAGCATACTGCTTTGGCTTGAAATTTTTTTGATCATACCGATAATGCTGCTGATTTCTGTAATTTTGTCATGAAAAAACTGCGCTTTATCGTTGATACTGTTGACTTCCGCTGCAGAATCGGCAACTGCGTTTATGGTTTCTGTTACATGCTCAATGCTTGTCTGGGAAACTTTGACAGCGTTTAAGGTTGTTTCTCTGATATGGTTTGCCTCATCAGAAATCTTACTCAAAGACTCCTGAAGATTACGGCTTGAATCATTCATATTTTGAATTGATACATTTTGTGCATTTACCTGGTCAAGCATTTTCTTAATGGTAGTGCTGTCGCCGATAGACAGCATGGATTCATTTAAGCGCATAACAAAATTGTTGTTCGCATTTAAAAAGGTATAAATAAGCTGATTAAGTTTTTCGGCATATGATTTATCAGTAAAGGAGGACGTGTCGATGGGGGTAAAGCTGCCATTGATAATATTGTCCATAGCCTGAATCATAAGCTGTTTATCATTGTCTGTTGGTGTAATATTTTTTTTATTAAACATAGCATCCTCCTTAGTATAGTGTACAATTTAATATAAATTCTGAATATTAACTTTATTTTATCATAAGCGTAAGAAAGTAGCAACTGTTTGTAAATAAAGTACTAGGGTTTTTAATGGACTTTTCAAACTGATAAGTAAAACTGCAAATTATGATAAAATAGACAAAGATTTAAAGTGTATGGCATAAATTGTTGTAATATTTTACAAAATATGTTAATATAGAAGCGACTACTTATTTACAATTGCTTACTGGATGGAGGATTCTTATGAAACGAAAAGGTCTAAAATTAATGCCGGTTCTTTTAATTATGGCGGCAATACCGATGTTATTCATGTTTACTGTTGCAATATCTGGCATTAAGGATGCATGTGGAGGCATTACTGAGACAATGGTGCGTCATGAACTGGGTGCGGCACAATATGCATTTGAGGTGTCGGTAGAAAACATGGCAGTAGGTACATATATGTATACGAATGGAAAATTTTATAAAGGCAGAAAGAATGTAGGAGATGATACGCAATTTTTCGACAATTTCAGCCAGGAGGTAGATCTTCAGGTTTCTGTTTACTATGATAAAACGCGTGTGGCTACAAGTCTTATGGATCGGGACGGAAATCATTTAATAGGCATGGAGGCAGATCCGGATATTTATGAATTGGTTGTACAGCAAGGGCAGGATTATTATGCTGAGGATATGAACTTTGAAGGTGAATTATATTATGGAATGTATTGCCCGCTATATCAGTATAATAGTGACAAAATAATAGGTATGACTTTTGTGGGATTAAAGAAGGATATAATAAACAACATATATATTGAAAGGATGGTAAGAAGCCTGGCTTTTCTGAGCGTTATTTTTGTGATAGGCATCTTAGCTGTTATTGTAATTGCAAAGCTGATTTCTAACGGTATAAAAGAAGTCGCTTTCATGTTGAACCGTGTGGCAGACGGAGAATTAAATGTACAAGTCAAAAAGAAACTTATGGCGCGTGCTGATGAAGTTGGGGATATTGCGATTGGTGTTGACAAACTGGTAACGAACCTTACGGATATTGTGTCTGATATTAAGGGAGCGACGGGGGAATTCGATACTATATCAGCGAACTTTTCAGATTCTTTTACAGAAATGACAGACAACATTAAAAATGTTGACCGTGCAGTTGAAGAAATGGCAAAAAGCTCCACAGACCAGGCACAAAATACTTCCAGCGTAGGCAGTGAAGTGCAGAGAATGGGGGATGCTATAGATGTTACGGCGCAAAATGTTGACAGGCTTGTAGGGAATGCGGACAAGATGAAAGAATATAATGTAAGCGTTGATGCGACGCTTATGGAGCTGATTAAGATCAGTGACGATACGAAGAATGCATTTGGCGTTGTATATGAACAGACAAATATGACCAATAAGTCAGCGCAGGATATTCAGTCCGCAGCTGACGTAATTACGGACATTGCAGATCAGACAAATCTTTTGTCTCTGAATGCGAGTATAGAAGCGGCAAGGGCGGGTGAACATGGAAAAGGATTTGCAGTAGTTGCAGATGAAATCGGAAAACTTGCGGAACAATCTGCACAGTCAGCAAGTCAGATTACGGAAATCATTGAAATGCTCATTAAGAATTCTAATACTACTGTTGAGACAATGAAAAATGTCACAGAAGTGATTGATAGGCAAAATGATGAGCTGAATAATACAAAGGGTGTATTTGGCAGCCTTAATTTGGAAATTGGAGAAGTGAGAAAGGCTGTTGACAATATTAAGACGGAGATGGGGACCTTGAATGACCTCAAGGAAAATGTGTTGGTTTCTGTTCAGAGCCTTGCCGCAATTGCGGAACAAAATGCTGCAAGCACACAGGAGACTTCTGCAGCAATGCAGGAGATTGGCAATATTGTGACAGAATGTGCAATGGGGGTTGATAAAATTATTAAGACATCAGAAAACCTTGACAATAGTATGAAGGTATTTACAATGGAAAATGTGTAAGAAGTAATCAAAGATGCAGTAAAATCAAATAAAAAGTTTAATTAAGCTATTGATTTCTTACTTCAAATGGGATTTAATATAATTAGAATATTATTTTATAAAGGAAGGGGTATAAAATTAATGAACAATTTAAGTGAAGCTGGTGGATCGGAAATAGCAATTATTCCAAAAGGAACCGTTATAAACGGAAATATTGATATTACTGGAAAGCTTGAGATGTATGGTGAGATTAATGGAAATATTAACTCAAATGACCGCGTAAATATATGTGGGGCTGTGACAGGTGATATCAAAGCGAATGACCTCTATACGAAGGATTCTTTTATTGAAGGGAAAATTGAGTGTATACAAGGGGCCGTTGTGCGTGATAATACAGTGATATTGGGAGACATTTGTGCAGATAGTCTTGTGATTGACGGCGCGATTCAGGGAAAACTTGACGTGAAGGGCTGTGTAACGGTTGGAGAAAGGGCCATTGTAGACAGTGATATTCGGGCAAAAGCAATACAGGTAAGCAATGGTGCAGCCATTAATGGGAAGTGCTCTCTTTGTTATGCAGAGTTAAATATGAATGATATTTTTCCGGAAACGGAAATAAAGACAGATGCGGAAGCTGAGGAAGAAACAGAAAAGCCTAAGCAGTCAGGAAAACCAAAGGCAGTTGCAAAAAAGAAGTAAAGTAAATGGTAAGGAAGGCTGATACGAGAATGGAAAACCAAGATATTCTTGATTTTGCAAATATGGTGTTCAGTATGGAATATGGCAGTATTGACTTTGAAGAGCTTTATCCAAAGGCTTATTCAAGGGAATGCTGCCATATTCCTATTCATCATATAATAGAAGAAGAGGGAAAAATCAGGGCGCTTTTAGATGTTTATCCGGTTTCTTTACAGTTGAACGGAACCAAAATAAGTATAAAAGCGGCATATATTGGTACGGTTGCGGTTCATCCAAGGTTTAGAGGAAAAGGTTACATGACAAAACTGATGCAAAAAGCGGAGGAAGATGCCAGGGAGAGCGGATTTGACTTAATGCTTGTTGACGGAGACAGGCACA
>CAJUJG010000073.1 GCA_910586715.1 uncultured Lachnospiraceae bacterium | reverse complement strand
GGATTTCGTTTTATCCATTGTTGGTATTTTCTGTCATAGTAATAGAGGGCAGCTTCTATTGGCGTAATAAGTTGAGAATGGTAAGAAGAAAAACGGCGTTCAGTAGTTTCGAAATTGGAAGGATTTACAGTAAATTAAGATGGATCAATGTGATTTTATTAGCAGCCTATCTGCCAATCACGATTATTGCGCTTCTTGAAAAAGAAGCTTTATCTAGAATCATTGTTGGAATTTTACTGTATTTTATGGCGGTAATAGAACAAATTAATTATTTTCATATCAGGCTTTCTTATGAGACGGTAAATGGTGGAATTCTCATTATTGAGCCTTTAAAAAAACTTATTACCGGAACTGGAAAACGGTCACAATTGCGGAAGGATATTGATACTTATTTAAAAGGTTGAGGACGGTTCATGTGAAAAAGAAGGATAAATCAGAACAAATAAGTGTGTATGAGAATATAACAATTGTACATTAAAAGGCAGAGTTGAACTTCATAAGTCTTGAATTTGTGAAACTGACAACAGAACGGGGGATTCGATTATGGAAAAAGAGATACGGGCATTTTACACGGAAGAAACGATTCGGGTTTATTAGGCATATCATGAAGCGATTGCAGATGAGGCGGTGAAAAAAGGCACCTTCGGCAATTCTTTCAAAATGGACAGAATGACTTGGATAAAGCCTTCTTTTTTGTGGATGATGTACCGGTGCGGCTGGGGGACAAAAGAGAATCAGGAGCGTGTGCTTGCCATTGACATCAGGCGCGATGCTTTTGACTACCTTGTCCAAAATGCCGTAATATCGTCGTACAGGGAAGATATGGGAATCAGCTTTTCGGAATGGAAAGAGCAGATAAAACAATCCGTAATCCGGTGCCAGTGGGACCCCGAACGGGACGTGTACGGCAATCCGTTACACTATCGATCAATCCAGCTTGGACTTAGAGGGGAAGCCGTCAAAAAATATGTCAAGGATTGGATTGTGACGATTACGGATATTACGGATTATGTAAACGAACTGAACGCGAAAAAAAGACTTGGAGAGGACATCAGCCCGCTGCTGCCAAAAGAGAAGGTTTATACGGTTTTGACAAAATGAAGCTGTTTGGACAACGGGAACATTTCCCAAAGAAGGTACTAAACGCGACGTTTAACAGCGAAATCAATCCGTTAAAGAAGCAGTTTGGGTATTAAAACCGTCAGGATTTTCGGTGATGTTTGATATTCACCCGTTTAATCGTCCTTTTACGGGAGAACCTTGGAAAGAGCCTAAAATCAGGAAGCCATATAAAGAAATCATGCCGCACTGTCATTGGCGTGTGCAGGATTTGGTCAATGCGATGACAGGTGCAAAACTGTGCATAAAGGAAATGGCGGAACTGCAGGCAGTCAACGTGGGAACACAATCCAATGGCAGCGTTGCCTGCATGGATTTCTATTGTTGCGCAAAAGGAAGTATGTCGGTAAAATTGACGGAACCTACAGGATAAAACCAGCAGGTTCCAATTTGTATGACTTAATTCTTATTTTTTAATATGTTTTTTTGTCATTCTTCAGTTTTTATTTTTGAGAATATTCATTGCTTCATCTTCAGATGGTCTATGCGTTTCAATGAATACTATGAACTCGTTTATTTTATTTGCGTCCCATCCTTCTTGTGTCAATTTAAGGATAATATTAGTGGCTTCTTTTGCTGTCAAATCTGCTACCACCCTTTCACCGCCTTTTTGATTCGTGTCATTGTTATTTGTTACAGTTTCATCATACCAAATTGTGTAAAGGGTGTAAAGCCTTATTAAGTTTTTTGCGTACTCTGTTTTAATGAAAAATAACTGCATTTTCGGCATTCGGAAAATGGTGGAACGCATACCGTGTGACAATCAAATCAACACTTTCCACAGAAAACGGAATATTTAATCCGTCAAAAACCTGAAAGGACAAATTGGAAATTCCTTTTTCCCTGACAGCGGCGTTATTTTTTTCTACAATTCCTTCCGCAATATCAATACCGCAGACACAGGCATTTGGAAATTTTTCAGCCAGCGGAAATGCCAAGTACCCCGTCCCCGTGCCAATGTCTAAAATGGTGCGGTATTCGCTGCCGCTTACCAAATCCAACAGAAGAGACAAATGGCTCTCATCTTTTATAATTTTGGCGTATTTTTGATTGTCCAAAATGCGGTTAAAGCTTTTTTTGGCTTGTCTTACATATTCCATATCCGTATTCATGGCACGCATCCTTTCACAGCGTATTTTTACCCGAATTGTAGCACATACCTGATAGGCGGGCAATGATATATCTTACCTTTTTTAGAGGTTGGTGCGTTTGACTTTTTTTATGGTTTCGGTTTTGAGGCAATATTTTGGGGATTTTATTGACAAATTTCGATGAAATCAATATGATGATTTTTAGAAATATGTGAATGGGGGTAAAGAAGTAAGATTGAAAAATTGTATTCCCCCAAGCGATATACTGAGAAAACATGATTCTATAACCCTAAAAAGGAGCACAACAATCAATGGACATCACAAAATTCGAATCCTTCGGTCAGATTTGCACCAAGGAATTACCAAATGAAATCGACAAAATCTTACATGCCGCAAACGGAAAAAGCGTTTGTGCGATTGGCTTTATAACGACAGATGATTTTTATGGCTGCTATTTGTCATGGGACTATACTAAAAAGATAGAGGAATATTTCAACTGGGAAAATGGACTGGAGCCTGAGTTCCTGTACCAGCCGCTTGTTGATATTGTGGAGGATTGCAAAGAGATTGATTTCTGTAACCCGTCCGATGAAAAATGGGAGTTTGCGAAAGCGGTGCTTTGTGTATTGGACAAAAGCATCAAACAAATTCCCGACGAAATTTTTCAGAAAAACGGTTTTCAGCGGGAGGATACTCTTTTCTTTTCGACAATGGGTGACGGCGACTACATAGAGGAGATGCTCGACGCATCTGTAAAACTGTTTAACACTCCGAAAACACTTGAAACATATGGGATAAAATAATAATTGCCAAAAGTACAGAAAGAGGGAATAGGAGATAAGTTAGACAAAAGAAACAAAATCGATAGCCCTAAATGCCAAATAACGAACGAGCAGTTATCGATTGCAGATAGCTGCTCGTTAAAAATTTAATGCTCTGTTGATACGGTTATTTCAGCACTGTCATGCAGCATTATTTTAAAAACCTTCGCCATGAGAGGAATATAGGTTGCAATGAATACTGCGGCGGATATACGGGTTACGGTTTTTTGGTATTTTGACGGGACGTTCGTTCCGATTACAATGCCCATTGCACACAGACAGAGTTTTAATAGGGCAAAATCTTTCCAGCTACTCCTTTTTGCATATTGATTTCCAAGCTCGAATATATTTTTCATGCTTCAACCTCCTTCAAATTTTAAGGATACAATCGCATAATGAAAGGACAGTTACATCATAAAGCATAACATATTATGCGCAAATTGCCTAGGGGAGGCTACGATTTGCTGGAAAATTGAAATAAAACTTAAATTGAAATAAATTCCAAAAACCCCTTGACAGGGGAAACGACGTCACGTATAATCAGTGACATGGAGCAAAACCTATAAAACATATCAGCTAACTAGGAATTACAAATCCCGTTATCGGAAAGGAGCAAATGCAATGAACGGAAATCATGTCGTAACAGGAAACATAAATGGCAACGAAATGATGTGCTTCTGTCAAACTGTATGGGCGACGATATTCAACAGGAATATGGTTTTCTTTTCATATGCATAGCGCACCGGATAGTCAGTATGTTTTTCGGCGGTTGTCTTATGCAGTGGACAGCTGTTTTTTTCTTTCTCCCTTTTCGGAATTGTGTATCCATTGTAAATGGCAGTAAAGACTTTATGATTAAATATAGAAATTGGGATTTGGCGGAGGAAATAATATAATGAAATTGGCAGACGTATCAAGTGGGGCAGATTGGATAATATGGGTTGTGTTCGCAATTTTTTTGGTGATTTCCATAATGTTACTTTTTGGTCATGGAAGCTGGTTTATTTCTGGGTATAATACAGCATCAAAAGAAGAAAAAGCAAAATACGATAAAAAGAAATTATGTAGAACGACAGGATTAGGAATGGCAGTTGTACGGAGAATGCTTTTCTGAAAAGGGAGTTTTCTTTTTATAAAACTGCAGCAGTGCGGAAAATATAAGGAAAAAGACATATTGCGCTTGTGCAAAAAATTGTAGATACATCAAATATGGCAAATTTAACAAATAAAAAATGATTATGGAGGAAATGACGATGAGCAAAGTAAAAGAAAGTGCACTGGAGTTGATTGGAGGAACGCCGATTTTGAAGCTGAACGGATATGCGAAAAAGGCAGGCGTCACAGACGCGGTCATTCTTGCAAAACTGGAATATTTAAATCCGGCAGGCTCTGTCAAGGACCGCGTTGCACGGGCGATGATTGAGGATGCCGAGGAAAAAGGCATTTTAAAGGAAGGCGCGACAATCATCGAGCCGACAAGCGGTAACACGGGTATCGGGCTTGCGGCAGTTGCGGCGGCAAAGGGATACCGCACCATTTTGACACTTCCCGAAACCATGAGCGTAGAACGCAGAACCCTGCTCAAGGCATATGGCGCCGAGCTTGTGCTGACAGAGGGTGCAAAGGGCATGAAGGGTGCGATTGAGAAAGCGGAGGCATTACAAAATGAAATCGAGGGCGCTGTCATTTTGGGGCAGTTTGACAATCCCGCCAATCCTGCGGCGCACAGGGCGACGACGGGACCGGAAATTTGGGAGCAGACTGACGGCAAGGTTGACATCTTTGTCGCGGGCGTTGGTACAGGTGGCACTATCACGGGCATCGGCGAATATTTAAAGGAACAAAATCCAAATATCAAAATTGTGGCGGTAGAGCCGGCGACCAGCCCGGTTCTCTCAAAGGGAACCTCCGGCGCGCACAAAATTCAGGGAATTGGCGCGGGCTTTGTGCCAAAAATATTGAACACGGAGGTGTATGATGAAATTCTCACCATTGAAAACGAGGACGCGTTTGCGGAGGGCAAGGCGTTTGCGGTAAGCGAGGGTATCCTGGTCGGCATATCATCGGGCGCGGCGCTGAAGGCGGCGGCAATTCTTGCACAGAGAGCGGAGAATAAGGGCAAAACGATTGTCGCATTGCTGCCGGATTCGGGTGACCGGTATTTGTCAACACCGTTGTTTGCGGATTAAGTGCATGGTGGTGTGGATTGAAAAAACGGGAAGATAGCGCATTGTAGTTAAAAAGTTTATTTTGTCCATATCGGGAATATTTTTCCCAAAAGGGAGTAAAAGAAAAGCGTGAGAACGGGATATTGGGCAGTGTGCAGTTAGTGTGAAACAACTGCATATTTTAACAGTAATATGAGTGCAATTACGGGTGGAGTATACCAAGTCTATGGTGTGCTCCGCCTTTTTCTCAAAGATAAAATATAAATGTGGATTGTTTTTCGTTGAAATGATATATTTAATATAGAACTTTTTGAGCTATCGCAAACGATGTGTATAACCGAAAAATCTCTGTATGGTGTGATTATAATAAATATTTGACCATTCACTGAAAATACCATATCAGATTGTTATAATGGCTGATAGTTAAAACGATATACGTAAAGGAATGAAATGTATGCAAGAAGATAAGACAATTTACTATTACAACTCAAATGCAAAGGAATTTGTACTTGGAACCGTAGCAATAGATTTTGAATATACGCAAAAGAAGTTTACGGACAGATTATCGAAGAATTCGGTAATTCTTGATTTTGGCTGCGGTTCGGGACGTGATACAAAATATTTTATTTCAAAAGGATACCAGGTAGAAGCGATAGACGGTTCCATTGAACTTTGCAGGCTGGCAAGCGAATATACAGGAATTGAAGTAAAAAACATGTTTTTTAACGAGTTGGAACAAGTCAAAAAATATGACGGCATTTGGGCGTGTTCTTCCATACTGCATCTGCCTGTAAATGAGCTTGCGGACGTTATGCGTAAAATGGTCATTGCATTGAAAGACAAGGGGATTATTTATACTTCTTTCAAATATGGAACTTTTGCAGGTGAAAGAAACGGACGCTACTTCACGGATATGACCGAAGATTCGTTTGCGGATTTCATAAAACAGATAGAAAATGTAACAACAGAAGAACAATGGATTTCAACAGATGTAAGACCAAAGCGTGAGGAAGAAAAATGGCTCAATTTAATTCTGCGGAAAAAGTAAACAGTAATGATGAACCAATGATTGCGTCAACTGATGTAATGACTGGAGACAGAGACCGAAGTCGGTTTTTATATTATCAGCTTAAGATGAGTATGGTAAAAGCGAGAGGAATAGACATCATCGTGTCTTTTCTTATGGAGTCCGGCATCAGATTAATTCTGAATGACATTCGCAGCGCTTTAGACAGAGGTGTCCGCGTGAGGATTCTGACAGGAAATTATTTGGGAATTACGCAGCCGTCCGCACTTTATCTGATAAAGAAAGAATTTGGCAATCGCATAGATTTACGATTTTACAATGATAAAGAACGGTCGTTTCACCCAAAGGCTTATATTTTTCATTATGAAAATGCAAGTGAAATCTACATAGGCTCTTCGAATATTTCAAGAAGCGCATTAACATCAGGAATTGAATGGAATTATCGTTTTAGCAGTATTGCGGATAATAAAAATTACCAATTGTTTTACCGTACATTTGAAGATTTGTTTTTTCATCACTCTATTATTATTGATAACGATGAATTACGTAGATATTCAAAGAACTGGCATAAACCGGCAGTATCGAAAGATTTAGCGAAATATGATAATGTTGAGGAAGATATTGAGACAAAAGTTGAAACGTTGTTTCAGCCAAGAGGCGCGCAGATAGAGGCATTATGTGCCTTGGAAGACAGCAGAGCCGAGGGTGCGGTAAAAGGGCTTGTTCAGGCAGCTACCGGAGTTGGAAAAACGTATCTTGCGGCTTTTGACTCTGCAAAGTATAGAAGAGTGCTGTTTGTGGCACACAGAGAGGAAATATTAAAGCAGGCGGCAGTTTCCTTTCAAAATGTGCGGCAATCTGATGATTACGGTTTTTTTTACGGGAAACAGAAGGATACGGATAAGGCGGTTATTTTTGCATCTGTTGCGACATTGGGGAGGGCAGAATATTTAAAGAAAGAATATTTCCCCAAGGACTATTTTGACTATATTGTCATTGATGAGTTTCATCATGCGGTAAATGAACAGTATACTAGAATTGTAAACTATTTTACACCGAAATTTATGCTTGGGCTTACTGCAACTCCTGAGCGTTTGGACGGAAAAAATATTTACGAAATCTGCGATTACAATGTGCCGTATCAAATTTCATTAAAGGAAGCAATTAACAAAGGCATGCTCGTGCCATTCCATTACTATGGTGTGTACGATGATACAGATTACTCCAAGCTGCATTTGGTAAAAGGCAGATATGATGAAAGGGAACTGACGGAGATTTATAGGAACAACAGCAGGAGATATGAGTTGATTTATAAACATTATATGAAATGCCGTTCTAAAAGAGCGTTAGGCTTTTGCTGTTCGAGGCAACATGCAAAAGAAATGGCGCAGGAATTTTGCAAAAGAGGAGTTGCGTCAGTGGCTGTGTATAGTAATGCTGCCGGTACATTTTCAGAGGATAGGGAAAAAGCGATTGAAAAGTTAAAAAATCAGGAAGTGAAAGTGATATTTTCCGTGGATATGTTTAACGAAGGATTGGATATTGCTTCAATTGATTTGGTGATGTTTCTTAGACCTACGGAGTCGCCTGTTGTGTTTCAACAGCAATTAGGACGGGGACTTCGTACATATAAAGGAAAAGCGTATCTGAATGTTTTGGATTTTATCGGAAATTATGAAAAAGCAGGAAAAACGCCGTTTTTGCTAGGTGCAGAACAATCATTTAGCGGAAAAAGAGACGGCGGATATATTAATGTGGAATATCCTGATGACTGTATTGTTGATTTTGATGTGCGGCTAATTGATTTGTTTCAAGAACTGGATAAAAAGTCGCTGACGGTCAAAGAACGGATTCATCAGGAATATTATCGTGTAAAAGAGCTGCTGGATGAGAAAGTTCCAACTAGAATGGAATTGTTTACTTATATGGAACATGAGGTATATGAGTACTGTATAAAGCATACGAAGGAGAATCCGTTCAGACATTATATGGAGTATTTGCATGGTATCAAAGAATTATCCGAAGAGGAAGAAGCGCTATATGAAGGGATTGGCAAAGAGTTTTTGGCGTTAATCGAAACCACGGATATGACGAAAATTTATAAAATGCCTATTTTGTATACATTTTATAATCAAGGGAATGTTTTGTTAGAGGTTACGGAGGATCAGGTTCTTGCATGTTGGAAAGATTTTTTTGACAGAAATAAGAATTGGCGGGATTTTTCCGAAGGCATTACATTTGACGAATACAAATGCATGACAGATAAACGGCATTTGGCAAAAGCAAAGACAATGCCGATAAAATTTTTAAAGGCATCGGGAAAAGGTTTTTTTATTGAGAAAGAGGGATTTGCTTTGGCAATAAGGGAAGATTTGAAGCCTGTCATAAAAAGCAGTGCTTTTCGGAATCATATGAGTGACATTTTGGCATATAGGACGATGGATTATTACCGCAGACGATATGAAAAAGAATAGTTTGGGTTGTTTTGGATAGGAGACATTATGTATACTGCAAAAGAATTAAAGGAACAGATTGCAACGATGGGGTTGAACGGTACGGAAACTATTTTAATCCATTCCTCCATGAAAGCAATCGGCGCCGTGGAGGGCGGCGCGGAAACCGTTTTGGACGTATTGACAGCATATTTTAAGGACGGGCTTCTGCTGTTTCCGACTCATACGTGGAGCACAATAAACGAGCAAAATCCGGTGTATCATCCGGCAAAAGAACCTTCCTGCGTAGGGCTGCTGTCTAATTTGTTCTTAAAACGAAACGGTGTTGTGCGGTCGCTGCACCCGACGCACAGTCTTGCAGGCATCGGGGAGAATGCGGCAAAGTATTTGGAGGGAGAGGAAAACTGCAATACACCCTGTACGCCGGGCGGGTGCTATGACAGGCTAAGGGATTGCAACGGCAAGATTTTGCTGATTGGCGTGGGACATGCGCGCAATACGTTTATCCATAGCGTGGAAGAGGTCCTGAATGTGCCGAACAGACTGGCGGATATGCCGATGAAACTTGAGATTGTTATGCCGGATGGCGGTGGGAAAACGGTCTATATGCGAAAGCATTATAATCCGCAGCAGCCGCACATCTCGGAGGATTTTGTAAAGCTCAATCAGGCACTTCTCGACTGCAAGGCGGCACGTGAGGTCACATTTGGAGACGCTGCGTGTCTGCTATGTGATGCGAAACGGATTTTTAAGGTTGTGCGGCACGTGCTTGCGCCGAACCCGCAGTGCCTTGTTACGGAACCGTCGATTGACAGTGCGCGGTGGAGTGCATTGCGCAGTTGTGAAATGATGCTTGGAAAATGACAAAGCAGGTGATGCAAGAACCGCAGTTCCCCGAGGGATTATCTTTCAATCTACTCCCGGAATCTCTCTTGCACCTGCCTTTGTGGCTGATTTTCCGCCATATGCACATAAATTTCATCAACGTACGTTCCACGTACGCCTCATAAATTTATGCACATCTGACAAAAAATCATCTCACAAAATCAGTCACGAAAAGACTTCGAGAGTACATTTCAGTAAAACAGAGGTGTAGATTTTTAATGAGTAAATACGATTTTTTTTGGAACACAATGGAGCAATGCGATTGGTCAAAAGAAGGCGACGATGATAAGGTACTTGCGCCCGTTGTTAAATATTTATCAAATCAGGACGATACCGCAATCTTTGAATTTGACGATTTAATGTCCGAACTGCTATATCATCTTGATACCAAAGAACTTGCGGACCAATGCGAAAAGGCAGAACCATACATGAGTGACGACTCTTTTCTGTATTCAAGATGCGTTGCGCTGATAAACGGTCCTGCGTATTATGAAAAGGCGAAAGCCGGAAAAAAGAGTGAACTTTGGACAATGGAATTTGAAGCTCTTTTGTACATCCCGCAAAGAGCGTGGGCAAAAAAACATAAAAAATCAGAAGGCGATTACCCGCACATTGCACCATTGAGCTATGAAACAGGCAGCAACACAGAAGGCTGGAAATAGGGTATTAAGAGTAGCATATTTTAAAGAACTGTCACAGCATGGAGGATAAGGTTGAAAGAAAATCTTTCAACCTTGATTTGAGGGTCAAATGAACATGCAAGCATGTTCGCTTGACCCATGGAGGCAAAAATGAGTACAAAAATATTACCTGCATATCGTTTTCCCAAAGAGGTAGCCGCATTGTTTTCCGAATACACGAATATGTTAATCGAAGGCGATGCGTCTTTCCAAAAATATTTGGAGATTCAAAATTATGATGCAGAATTGGAGCATTTAGAAACAAAATACGGACAACCCTTTGGAAGGCTATACATAGCATACTGTGATGACACATTAGCAGGTTGTATCGGGTTAAGAAAAATTGATGACGACAACTGTGAAATGAAACGCCTTTATGTAAGACCGGAATTTCGCGGGAAACGGATAGGAAATCAGCTTGTTCAGAAGGTTATTGACGATGCAAGGGAAATCGGCTACGCGCATATGCTGTTGGATACACTGCCGTTTTTGCAGAGCGCTATTCATATGTATAGACAATATGGATTTTATGAAATTCCAAGCTATAATGACAGCCCCATGGATACGTCGATTTATATGCGGTTGGATTTGTAAAGAAAAGTAGGGAGATGAACGTGTTGCGTTGCTATACGTTACACCTATAGCGAGATTAGACTTATCTCATTTTGATTGAAATACCGCAGGAAATGGCTTCCCTGCGGTATTTCAACTTGTATGAATGTACTTACCGTATAATAACTATCATGTTTTCATTGATACTTTGTCAGTAAATGTATTTACTTTATCATGTGGTTTATAACTCTCCAGGGTATTCACAAACATATATCCAGTCAGTTTCCCAAGAAGCTGTGGAGGCATTGTAAAGCCGCTTATATAATTTTCCGTTTTCAGTTTTGTATACCCATTCTTTGATATGAGCTCTAGGAGCGACTGTATCTCCATTTATAGTTTGTTCCACGGAACAAACTTGATTCGAAGCGGTTGCGGTGACTGTGGGTTGCAGGGAACAAACAGATAGAGCTAATGCAAATGATGCAACGGAAATAAATTTTTTAGTTTTCATGAATCAATTCTCCTTTTTTATTATATATTTTTATCCCATTGGGATAACGTTCTATTGAATCGACTGTTTCAGTATATATCCCATTGATATAAATTTCATAATGGAAGCTATCATTTTGAATAAAATAGGTGTTATCTGCATTTGGAACAAACAACGATTCCTCAATAAATTGTGGAAAATAA
>CAJUJG010000072.1 GCA_910586715.1 uncultured Lachnospiraceae bacterium | reverse complement strand
TTCTTTTTTAGAATTTTCAGGGTTGCATTACTGTTTATTTGTCAAGGTTCTCAGCCTTATAGGCTGTTATATGCCCGCCCTCATTTATGAGAGCTTATTTAGGTTACCATAGACTGTCATATTTTGTCAAGCACTTTTTTGCATATTTTTATTTATCTTTCAAACAATGATAAGCAGAAATTTACTTGCTCTTGTTTGACGACAGAAATTATCTTATCACTTCAAATCTTATCTGTCAACAACAAATTGTATAAATTTTCAACTTTTTTTAATTCATTCTTTAAAAGGCTTTTTTTAGCTTTAATTTGCTGCCGGAAACCATCCACGGCAGCAAATTGTTTGAATTGTGTTCTCTTTTTTCCTCATGCCTTCTCCGCAATTTTTTCCGTAATAATATGCTGCATGTCCTCCTTGTTTTTTCCAATTGCAAACGCAAGCTCAGTATACAGGTTATTTTCTGCAATTTTGAAAAAATGTTCGTCGACAGAAGTGCTCTTTTTCCCCTGCGCTGTTCTTTTCTGCATTCTGGCATACATATTTTTAATGATACTCATCAGTTTTTCCGGATCACAGCTTTGGATCGCTTCTTTATATTTTTGTTCTCTCTGTTTATCATCCGTTATCCATGCCTCGGCAATCTTTGGTATTTTATCAATAAACTGCCATGCTTCATCCTCCGTAATCACTCTTCGCAGACCATTGTCCGCCTTATCTGCAGGTACATACAGCTTTGTGCCTGTCTCATTTAACGGCGTCAGGAAAAAATAAAGTCTTTCCTTATTTACGGTGGATATATCAAGATGACCGATGTCATCCACTCTGCAGATACCGTTATTTGCCTTAATCACAAAATCACCAATTTCAAACATACTGATGCTCACGCCTTTCCTGAATCCCAAAACAAAAACACTACATATATAGTATACCACCATAAATGCAGTTTTGTAAGAAAAACCCGCAGAAAGCCTTATTTTCGTGATTTTGTCCTAGCTTTTCCCTCTCCTTTTTGGGCAATATTTTCTATACGACGCTAAAAAACAGTCGATTACTGTTTATTTGTGCCATTTAACACTTCCGAAATAATATGCGCAAGCGGTTCGCAGGAGTTCATTGCCTCCTCCACGGTATTGGTTTGCGACCCCAGTTCAATCAGCAGTGTTTTTGGTCTGTAATGCATATTATACCGATAGCCTTTCAGATATATTCGCCGTGTAAGCCCCGGATAATATTCCTCGGCAAACAGCTGCATCTGAAATGCAAAGGAAAGATTATCCTGTACATACGGATTGGGCAGGCTTGTAAGTTCTCCAAGCTCCCTTGTATAGCTGAGCCCGTTAAAAAACATGAATCTTGCCATCGTTTTGTTCTGAATATTGGTCACCAGCCTTGTGTCTGCATTTGTCTCATCCCTGTGAAGATCAATAATAACCTCCACGGACGGATTCTGTACAAGCACATTTTCAATATCCGCCATCGCATTGGAATACGCATAATCTCTGCCTTCAACATCATATTTTCCCATATGGTGTATGACGTTGTAACCGTATTTTGTCCGCAGAATATTGCTCAAATGTTCTCCGACACCCATAATGGAGGTATTCTCGTCATTTGGCACGGAATCTATGTATGTTTCTTGAGAATGCGTATGATAAATCAAAATCTGAGGCATGGTGTTGTCTTGTTTTAAAGTCGCGTCAAATCCCATTAAGGTATTAAAGTCAAGTTGTCCTGCCCGTATCATCGTGGTGGGATCCTCCGAGTAGAACGTCCCCTTGACAAATCCCTCATCCTGAAGCTGCTGTCTAGAGTAAACCGCCTGCGGCGCTGCTGCCGGAATAAAATCTGTCATATGATTCGTCATATCCGTCTCAGGACCGTTTAGCGTTTCGTTTGCCGTTTTATTTACCGCCTCGTTTTCGGCGAGCACCGCAGCTTCAAGCGGTGTTATCTTTGATTCCTTTTGCTGAAGATATTCGGACAGATATGCCTCTTCTCTAAGATCGCTCTCTGCAAACGTTACCACGGGCAGCATTTCCCATGTCGCATTCCATACTTTCTCCCCAAGGCTTCTTTTTTCCCAGTTACTGTCTGAAAAAGCCAAAAAGGAATTGCACAGTACAAGCCATTGATCAACAGATGCCCGAAAAAGCCGCTGTGAAATTCCTAAATCGGAAGTTAGAAAATCAGCCCTCACTCTAACAACAAGGTTAAACACAAGAATAGCAAATGCTGCTGCCAATATCAGTCTTTTTTTCACGGATTACTCCTCCTGCCCCATGTCAAGGGCAATATTAATTGCCTCGGACAAGGTAAAGCTTAGTCTTTTTGAGGTTTCGTCTATATTTTTAGCTGTTACATACATATTATGAAGCTGATTGTCTGTACTATTCCTAAAATAGTCCAACGATGCCTTTCCCCCCACATATTCATGAGACAGCTTTTCAAGCGCATCCGACACAATGGTTCCGGCATCCACTACCATCGGTATTCCGATTGCGATAACAGGCACACCCAGGCTCTCTTTTGTCAGAGCGTTTCTATGATTGCCCACACCGGAACCGGGATGAATTCCCGTATCCGTAATCTGCACGGTACGGTTGAGACGCTTTGTGCTTCTTGCGGCAAGCGCATCTATTACTATAACTATGTCAGGATTTGTTTCCTTTATGACACCCTTTATGATTTCCGCTGTTTCCATTCCGGTCTTTGCCATAACACCGGGGACCAGTGCGCTGATTTGATGGATTTTAGGCACTCGGTATGCCTGCTTTCCGTATTCTTTGATAATATGCCGTGTAATAAACAGATTATCAACCGTACACGGTCCTAAAGAATCGGCTGTCACGTCTCTGTTGCCTAGCCCCACTACAAGAATAGATTTCTCCTCATGGATGTCGGGCAGCACTCCTCTTAACTGTTTTGCAAGCTCCTTCGAAATTTCCCTGTGATAATCCTCATCGCTTTCCTGCAAATCGGCTGCCTCAAGCGTAATATAAGTCCCCATTGGCTTCCCCATGCTTTTTGCCGCATTTTTGCTCAATATTACTACTTTTGAAATATGCACATCTTCCATCGCATCATATTCCTCAATTGCAATCCCCCTTAAATCTCCTGCAACACTTTTGCGTACGCTTTCTGTTGCCTCCAATGCCAAATCTGTTCTTACCTGAAACTGTTGCATACCTGCGCCTCCTCGTCGGATAATATCGTTGTAACAGTTATTTTTTCTTTTTTTTTTTAGAATATGTATTGACAGATTTAGTTCCATAAATTACAATATGTGAGTATGTTTAATTAAAACGTCCGTGTCCGGCTTTAATAAAACGTATTATTTTAACAAATTATGAGAAAATGGGAGGTGTCAAGGCATGGCAAACATCAAATCCGCTAAAAAGAGAATTTTAGTAAACAGAACAAAGGCTGACAGAAATAAAGCGATTAAGTCCGGTGTTAAGACTGCGATTAAAAAAGTTTATGCGGCTATCGATGCCAAGGATAAGGAAGCTGCTGCTGCTGCTTTATTGAACGCTACAAGCGTTATTGATAAGGCTACAACAAAGGGCGTATATCATAAGAATTATGCTTCAAGAAAAGTTTCCCGTTTATCTAAGGCAGTCAATCAAATGGCTTAATTTTTTAATATATTATTATAAAAAGAAAACAACCTATACCGTCATGTAGGTTGTTTTTTTCTTTTAAATCAATCCTAAATCAAATATTCTTCCCGACAACGCACAAGCTCATAGCGTTCGTTCATCCAGTTGATTGCCTGTTCTAGCCCTTCTTCGTTAAATGCAAACAGCTCCGAAAGCTTTTGCTCGTCAGGTGTGGACGTAAATCCAAACGGTTCGCTCCATACATATGCCTTTAGCTTTTTTTCGTCTTCCACGACTTCTTTATGAAGCATGAAGCGCATTCCTTTATGGCTTCCGGTAAAGTCTTCCTTTTCGATAAAATTTAATGATAGGAAATCATCTCTTGTAAGCATTCTATGTCAACTCCGTTTCGTTTATATTTCATTCAAAAACCCGAAATCGTCAAAATCAGGGATGAAACTCTCCTTTGCCGTTTCGCCTTCCTGAATAAAAGCATTTGTCACGCCAAGACTGATTGCATAATTAATGACTTTCCCATATTCCCGTTTTGTCACCCTTCTTGAAAGCTCGGGAAAGCCTGACGCTGCAATTGATTTTGGCGGTGTATACTGGTTCATGATACTGATATAAATGTCATCCTGATAGGTTTCATATAAATAGTGTATGATATTTTGGGACTCCTTCGTGTGCCCTGGAAGAACCATATGCCTTACAATTGTGCCACGCTTCATCATTCCGTTTTCAAAAATAGGGCTTTTTGTCTGTCTTACCATTTCCGCTATCGCTTTTTTTGCATAGGAAACATAGTCCGGCGTATTGGAATAGCGCCGTGATACAGTGTCTGACCAATATTTGAAATCGGGCAGATAAATGTTTACCAGTCCGTCGAGCCGCCTGATTGTTTCTACGTGCTCATAGCTTGCGGTATTATAAACAATCGGCAGCACAAGCCCTCTTTCCTTTGCGCGCTCTAGCGCAGACGCAATCTGCGGCACAAAATGCGTCGGTGTCACCAGGTTAATATTTTCGGCATCTTTTTCCTGCAACAGCAAAAATATCCTGCAAAGCTCGTCGGTTGTGAGCGGTTCTCCTTTATTTCCCAGCGCTATGTCCTGATTTTGACAATAGATGCAGCGAAGCGGGCAGCCAGAGAAAAAAATCGTACCGGAACCTTTTGTCCCACTGATACAAGGCTCCTCCCACATATGGAGGGAAGCCCTTGCGACCCTTACCAAGGCAGTTTCCTTACAGTATCCTCTAATACCGTTGTTTCTGTCCGCGCTGCAGTTTCTCGGGCATAAGCCGCACGCCTGCATGGCTGTGCTGTCAAGTGTTTGGAACATTTGTCTCCTCCGGTTTTATAGATTAAAGATTAAGTCATGATCAATTTGCTTTGCTTTTTTGATAATGCTTTTTTCCTGTCCTTTGAGGTAGAGGCTTAGCTGCGCAAGCTCTCCTTCGTCAAAGCCTTTGGAATTTACGACCTTTCTGCTTGGGAGTATGATTTCCGCGTAATCGTTTCCCTTCTTTGTTTTTCGTTCAAAGCATACGTGTATCACTTTTCCGTTTTTTCCCGGAAGCAGTCCTGTATGTGTCATTGTGATGTTTTCCGCGTCATTAATTTTTAAGTCCATGATCAACCTCCATTCTTACTGCACCTGCAAATTTTCTGTCTTTTTAGATTATAGCACATATATGTCTGATAATGCTAGTTCCTTCTTTCGATATTTCATTTTTTTCGCTTGGTCATTTCATTTTTTTATTTAAAACTTTAGATTTGAAATTGTTATGGAAATGCAAGCAACAAGGTGCTATAATTATAAACCGACAGATGACAGTTTGAAGTATGGCTTGGCAGATGATATGAAATGTTAAAAAAAGGAGAATGAAATCAATGAAAAAGCGGCACATTTTGTTATTAACGGCGGCTATCGGGCTTACGCTCACAGCCTGCGGAACTTCCAAAGAAACGGCGGGAGTTACCTCTGATAACACGACAACCGGAACGTCTACAGAAAAGGAAAGCGTTCAGGAGCAGGCACAGGAGCCCGAAAATCTTCCGGCTTCTCAGGAATATGTTTCCTCGGACGGCACCTACAAGGTCATTTTGCTTGAGGCGCTTACGCAGACAGACATGCAGCTTCCAGCAGGCGGCGCCATGATGGGATTGGACGGCGGCTCTGAGCGCAAAGGTTTTTCCGGCGTTTCCCTAAGAAGCGGCAAATCCAGTATTCCGGGAAATCCGGACGATATTGAAAGCCTGGATGATTTTGCGGAATATATAACGGACATGACCTTAAAGGGTTCCGGTGTAACGGTGAGCTGGGAAGATACAGACGCGCCTTCCCTTGAAGGCGCTGAACGTTGCCTTGCGTGGGAAGGCGTGGCAATAAGCGGTATAAGCAGCGGACAGGCATACGGCTATTTTGCGGAAACGGCAGACAGTTACTATATGGTGGTTCTTGTCGGAAATGATGATGACATTGAGGAAGCGAGACAAATTCTTGCACTGGAGCTTTTAGAGGGAGCATCTGTGGCGGCGGGAACAAAGGACTTTATCAGCGGTATGACAGCGGTTTTGGATTCCGTGAACGGCGCAAGTGTTATGGAAACTTTTAAGGCGATGGAGGACTCTGGCGCTACAAAGGATCAGCTTGAGGTAATCGCTTCACAGGCGCGCAGCAGCCTGTCGGAAAGCTGGGGTGTGGAAAATGCGGACGACCTGATGGAAATGGCGGACTGGCTGATGGCGGAAGGGCATAATCAGGACGCCTTGGATTTCCTTGCGGAATTTGATGTAAATGAAGATATGCAGCGCGATGCATTTGACGCCGCGCTCAAAGAGCAGAACCTTGATGGCGGGACCTATATCAGCCTGTTGGCAGCTTATGACGCATGGGAGGCTTATGGAGACAGCGCTATTGCCGCATGGGATTTGAGCCGTGTCGGAACTATTTTGGGATTTGGCTATGCGTCCGGCTACTGCACCTATGAGGAGGCAATGGACAAAATGCTGGAATCAGCCACAAAAGCGCAGGAGCTTTATGACTCATGGGAGGACTTTAACAAAAGTTACCTCTATGGTTATTCCTACTGGGCGGAGGAATCGCTGGACGACGCAGATAGCAGCGCAGGCGAACGTGTCAAGCTGGTGAGTGATATGGAGGCACAGGCAAACGGACCTTACTCGGTGAATTGGAATATAGACCTTACAAAAGAATGGTAGTCCTATAATGGAACACCTCGGTCTAAAAGGATGTTTTGATCAAAGTTTTGGTCGAATATTCGTTTGTGGCTGAGGTGTTTTTCCATTTTTTATTTTTTCTGTAACGAAACTGCACTGAAACCGATATATTCACGAAAGGAGGTCATGAGGATTTGCATGGATGAAAAAATATATGATGAACATGCCAAGACAATTTATTATTTTCTGCTGTCACTCTGCCATAACCCGCATATCGCAGAAGATCTGACACAGGAAACCTTCCTTCGTGCCTATCAGTCAATGGAGCGTTTTGACGGGACATGTAAACTGTCCGTATGGCTTTGTCAGATTGCAAAACATTTGTGGTATCAATATTTAGAGAAGCATAAGCATGAAGAGCCAAACAGTCCGGATGAAGACGTTGCGCTTTGTATGGATACGGAAACGCAAATTTTTGCAAAGTACGAGCTTATTCAGGTTTTAAAAGAGCTTCATGGTCTGCCGGAGCAGATGCGGGAAGTCCTCTACATCAAAATGTCGAGCGAGCTTACGTTCCGGGAAATCGGTGAGATTTTGGGAAAGAGCGAAAACTGGGCAAGAGTAACTTATTTTCGGGGAAAAGAAAAAATAATGAAAGGATTGATAAAAAATGAGTAATATTTCATGCAATGTGATACGCGACCTGCTGCCTTCCTGCATCGACGGAATTGCTTCGCAAGACTCGGTAAGGCTGACTGAAGAGCATCTTGCAGAATGTGCGGAATGCAGGGATTTCAAGTGCCGGTTGGAAAAACCGGATTTCCACGTTATGCATGAGGCGGACAGCTTGGATTATATGAAAAAAATACGCAGGCTTGCGGATTTAAAATCTGCCATATGTTTTTTGTTCCTTTTGGTGACTGGGATTTTCTTTTTGGAATATACAAGGGATTTACATCGGACGAGACCGTTTTTTATCCTTGTTGCCGTCATGCTGTTGTGCAATTATCTTCTGTTTTTTGATAATGTACAAAAGCAGACAGGCAAAAAAATAAAGGCGGTCGCTGCCAATGGGCTTAGCATTCTTTTGACGGTGTATGTTATGCTGATTTTACAGCTCTCAACGTATAACTGGTTAAATAACCTAAGTGCCCCGTTTTTTATTGATTATGAAGACTTAGGTCCGTTTCTTCATAACCAGTTGATGATGGTGATGGTAGTGGAGATTATCATATGGCTCAGGGAGCTTGTTCTTCATATCCGGAATGCACATTTTTCTATTATAAGCAGTAGCTTTGGAATTATCGGATTTTATATGTCCCTGTATTATATTCGTATGTTAGGAACCATTGAGACGCTTGACGTATTTCATAAAATCCGCAATAACGCTTTGCTTTTATTTGCGGAAGGAATCGTTATTTTACTTTTGATACTGCTTGCCGAAAAGGCAAAAACGAGGCTTGGGCGAGTTGGACTGTTTCTTTGATGTGACTGCACAGTTTTTGCACAGCGCAATCAGCAGCCGTTTTGCCATATCCTCATTGGGGAATTTCCTGCTTCTCTCGCTGCTGTGCCAAATTCCCGCCTTCTAGTACTATTACAGACCATGTAGCATACCTTTCTTATCTTATCATAAGGGATTAGGCATAAGAAAGCTGTCGGTTATATTTGTTATTTGTAGTTTATAGGAGAATTTTCAGGATAATATCATGTCGGCTTTGAAAGCGTCAAAAGAGGTATTGAAGAAATAAAGTCCTTCAATACCCCTTATTTTACGTATTTATGAGTTATTCGGTTTTTGCTTTTTTACAATTATTGGTAATTCACGATCTTGCCAAAATCAGCCTTAAGGCTTGCGCCGCCTACAAGCCCGCCGTCAATGTCGGGCTGTGCAAACAGCTCTGCAGCATTGCCTGCATTTACGGAACCGCCGTACTGAATGCGCACTGCTTCTGCTGTTGCCTCGTCGTACATTTCTGCGATGCAGTCGCGAATGCCTTTACAAACTTCCTGCGCCTGCTCTGTTGTAGCTGTCTTTCCTGTTCCGATAGCCCAAATCGGCTCGTATGCAATCACAAGCTTTTTCACCTGATCTGCTGTAATTCCTACGAGATCCGACTTAATCTGAAGTCTGATCCAATCCATTGTAACACCCATCTCTCTCTGCTCAAGAGACTCGCCGCAGCAAAGAATCGGAGTCAAACCATGTTCAAATGCCTTTGCCACTTTTTTATTTAAGAACGCATCATCTTCCTTGAAATACTCACGGCGCTCGGAATGTCCGATGATGACATACTTTGCCCCAGCGTCAACCAGCATGTTTGGAGCAATTTCGCCTGTGTAAGCGCCTTTCTCCTCAATGTACATATTTTCCGCACCAACTTCTACGTTTGTGCCTTTTACCGCCTCTACTACAGGTACAATATCAATCGCAGGTACGCAGTAAACTACGTCCACATCATCAGACTTTACCAAATCCTTTAATTCGGCAACCAACTTGACAGCCTCACTCGGCGTCATATTCATTTTCCAGTTGCCGGCCACTATTTTTCTTCTTGCCATTTTTAACCATGTCCTTTCTTCTGCTTTTCTTAAAATTGACCGCTTTGATAATTTACGGCAGGCATATCGTTTCTTTGGTTGTTCTTCTTTCCCTTGATTACCAATACAATTCCGACAATCAAAAGAATCACTCCCACTAATCCGACACAGGCTGCCACTGTTCCGATTACAAAAAAGCTTCTTCCTACCGTGTCTACTGCCAAGTCGTAAATCTCCTGAATCATAATGTCAGAAGGATCATCAATATTATAATATACCTCAATGGGATCCCCCAACGAATACTTGCCAAGAACAGTATAGATCTTCTTTTCATAATAAACATTGTCTATATCCGATCGAAAGCCTATCGTAGTCGTACCTTCATCGTAATCAATTTCCGTAATTTCCCCTGTCGTTTCCAACGCATTGCGCTTAAAAAGATCCATTTTTTCCTGTATCTCTTCACCTACCAATTCCTCGTCACTTACCACATATCCCGAGAAAAAGAAGAATGCCGCAAACAAGAGCCCTAACATCGTCAGAATCGATCCTAGTACAATCATGATAATTCCGCCGATTGTCCTCCCATTACTCATATCGGGTCACCTGCTGCCTATTTATCATCTGCCGCAACAACACCCGGAAGCTCCTTGCCTTCTAAGAATTCCAAAGATGCACCGCCGCCTGTTGAAATATGGCTCATCTTATCTGCAAATCCAAGCTGATTAACTGCCGCTGCGGAATCACCGCCGCCGATAATCGTCGTTGCCTGCGTCTCTGCCAATGCTTTTGCAACTGCAATCGTTCCCTTTGCAAGAATTGGGTTCTCAAAAACACCCATAGGTCCGTTCCATACAACGGTCTTTGCAGACTTCACTGCATCTGCAAAAAGCTCCTGTGTCTTTGTGCCGATGTCAAGACCTTCCTTATCGGCAGGAATCTTGTCAGCATCCACTACAGATACTTCGATTTCCGCGTCAATCGGATTCGGGAAACCGTCTGCGATTGTCGTATCAACCGGGAGAAGAAGTTTCTTGCCAAGCTTCTCAGCCTTTGCCATCATTTCCTTACAGTAGTCAAGCTTTTCTTCGTCTACCAATGAATTACCGATTTCATATCCCTTTGCCTTTAAGAAGGTAAATGCCATACCGCCGCCGATAATCAGTGTATCGCACTTCTCGAGCAGATTGTTGATAACATTTAACTTATCCGCAACCTTTGCGCCGCCGAGAATGGCAACAAACGGTCTTACCGGATTTTCAACTGCATTTCCCAAGAATTCGATTTCCTTCTGCATTAAGTAACCAACTGCATTCTCGCCGCCCTTTTTCGTAATGCACTTTGTTACGCCCTCAACAGAAGCGTGTGCCCTGTGGGAAGAACCGAATGCGTCGCATACATATAAATCTGCCAAATCTGCAAGCTCTTTGCTGAACTCCGCTCCGTTCTTTGTCTCGTCTGCGCCGCGGAAACGTGTGTTCTGCAATAATACGACATCACCTTCGTTCATAGCGGCTACTGCTGCCGTTGCTGCCTCGCCTGTTACGTTATAATCAGAAACAAAATTTACTTCCTTGCCAAGCTTCTCAGAAAGTCTCTTTGCAACAGGCGCCAATGACTCGCCTTCGTTCGGTCCGTTTTTCACTTTTCCCAAGTGTGAGCAGAGAATGACTTTACCGCCGTCCTTGATTAACTTATTGATTGTGGGAAGCGCTGCTACGATACGTGTCTCGTCCGTAATCTCGCCGTTCTTTAAAGGTACGTTAAAGTCACATCTTACCAAAACTCTTTTTCCTTTTACGTTGATGTCGTCAACTGATTTTTTGTTTAATCCCATTTTTTATTCCTCCATATATGATATAAGTTTTATAATCGGACAGGATAATGCCCTTATCCTCTACCCGCGGCACCAGGCGTTCGTCATCTGCTGACATCTTTCATTTAAATACCCGTGTGCACTAAAAAGGTCCGGTCCATAAGACCGGACCTTTGATAGGTCTTTTAATAAATCGTTACGCCAACTCTGAGAAGTACTTAATTGTTCGAGAACAATCCAATGCCTTATGCCAACTCTGAGAAGTACTTAATTGTTCGAGAACAATTCAATGCCTTACGCTAATTCAGAGAAATACTTAATTGTTCTTACCATCTGAGATGTGTAGCTGTTCTCGTTGTCATA
>CAJUJG010000071.1 GCA_910586715.1 uncultured Lachnospiraceae bacterium | reverse complement strand
ATTGTCTCATATTTGTCAGGTTTGGTCTAGGTACATGCTATCCACCGTTTACATAGCAACTAATAATAGCCTTGAGAAGAATAAATAAAAATGCCGCACGAATCAATTCGTGCGGCATCCTCATTTTGTTATTGCTGGTTTCACTTAATCAGCGTTTCGCCAGTTCATCTTCTCCTTGTGTTACTCTTATAGTAAAATAACCTGTTGATGAGTATTCTTCATAGTTATCCCAAGTTAAGTATACAGATTGAGTCTCACCACTCTGGATTTTGTTACTCCATGATGCCATCTCAAAATCGTCATAGTAATATGGTATCTCCGCATCATAGCATTCATCATCATTCAGCCACGAATACACATATAGAGAACTGTCAGATGTCTTATTCTGAACCTGCCAGTTATATGTGCCTGACTCTTCTGGAGCGAAGTTGACTGTAACACGCTCACCTGTTCTGATATTGCCTGAAAATTCAGGATTAGAAGAACTCAAAGTCACAGTTGTCTCCTTGTTGACAGATACATAAGCATAACGTTCCTGCTCAGCGTAATCATTATAATAAACTGTCAGTTTTACATCCTCCCATGCATTCATATCACAATTGAGGTACATCGTTATGATTTCTCCCTCTTCATCATACTCAGCAGTGGCTTCTGTCAATTCGTTGCCGTCTCTGTCTCTCAGAACTGCACGTTCGGGTCCATATACGCGGAACCTATAAGTGCCTGACACAGATGGGGTAAACCTGAATGTTTCGCTTGTACCCCAAATTTCATATTCATTTGCCTCACCAGTTGTCATGTTTAGTACATAAGCTGTGCGTTGAGCATACAAGTTAACTGTCGTATCATCATCCAATCCTGTAAGTCTAATGTATGTTGATCCCGGTCTAAATTCACCATATGTTGTATTGCTAATCTCCTGTCCGCCATACCAGCCAGAGCCACGGTTACATTCTGCTTTAACTGACTTATTGCTTTCCACAACGATATTATAATCGGCGCTATAATAATCACTGCCATCGTAAAGCTTGATAATACGTACTTCTCCTTTATTCAGCTCCCATGATGCATAATCCCACTGATCCTGTTCTTCATATTGTAGTTCTTCCACTTTGAGAGTGACAGGCTTATCTGTCTCTACCATCATGTATACTACTGAGCTGTCTTCATTACCAAGGTAACTGATGATTTCTTTAACAGAACTATATGTGGTAAAGCTACTATTTATTCCTGACCCATAATACCTTATAAAACTCTTAACAGTATCTGAAAACGTAATCTGATACTCACAATCATTGGCTTCAAATCTAATATATGTCTTTCCTTTTGGAATACGGGTCTCTTTACCCTCCTTGAGTTCAACCAGAGATGATTCCTTTGTGATTGTCAATGTTCCCTTTGCACCAGTAATCAGAGTAAAATCTAACCGTTCTCCCTGTCCAAGTGCATAGGACCGTGTTGAAGTTTCATATAGCCCGTATCTATCACCAGACTCTGTATCCACATATACATGATCGCCTGTTTCCAGTGCCAGTCCCAGTGCGTATATGCCCGGCTCTTCCGCAACAAAATATGCTGCTGATTCCTTTTCGGACGCATCAAAGCTGTTTTGTCCCGTCTTGTACTCCGCAGTCTCACTTGTCATTGCAACTTTTACATTGACTTTGATATCTTCGGATGTCTCAACCTCAAAGTATACTGTACTGCCCTTGCCGACGGTACAGCTATATGGAGATGATACATAGTTATAATCTTCTATTCCTTTCCGACTATACCACCGCTTAATTGTGAGTGCTGCATCTGATGTAAATGTAAATTCAAACTCGCCTTCCTTTTCAGCTGTAAATGCAATCCATTTGCTGTTAATATCTGCTGCCTTGACTTCTACGTCTGTTCCAGTTTCGGAAACAGTGACAGTCTGCGGTTTAAGTTTGTTTACGCTGATGTTGCAGCCCTCTTTTGCACCTACTACCAATAAGAACTCGTTCTCTTTCCTTTCAGTATACTTCTCAATATACCATGCTTTTGTCCATAAGTCGCTATGGTTGCTGTATACAGTCTCCTTGGCATCATTTGTAAATACATATCTGCCGGATTCATCTGCCTTGAAACTGAAATACACGCACTCATCGCTGTTGTCACTCTTTGTCACTGAACTCGGTGTACCTACTGTCAGCTCTGTTGGAACAACCTTTTCTATTGATGCTTTAAATGTAACAGTCTCCTCAGTGTTGTTCACAATTGTAACTGTATATGTTCTGCTGTTAAACCATCCTGCCTTATAAGCATTCTTGTCTACATCATTGCCTGATATACCGCTGATTGTCACCTTGTCTGATGTTGTCTTGAAAGCATATCTGTCTGCCTCATAAATGTTGTAGGAGAATATCGCTTTCTGTCCCTTCTCCAATGTCACATCGCCAGACTGAACACCAAGTTCAAGTTTGGTGATGTCATTCTTTGTGACTTTAAGCTTCGCGTCCTTTGATGCCGTGATAAAGAGTTTTTCCTTATCCTTAAGCACTACTGTTGTTCCGCTTATATAATCGTTGCCCTGCTCGTCAGGTACAGAATAGCGGATACTGCTTGCTCCGACAACGGTATACTCTGCATATCCGTCTGCCTCAAATTCGTAGTAGCCTACTGTCTTTCCTTCTGCTGCCTCAACCGTTACTTCCGTGTTAAGCGCTAATGTCTTGGGTGCAATCTTTTCCGGCTTCTTCACAACGGCTGTCTTCTCATCCTTGGATGTTGTTGTCACCTGTGCATAAATCACAGTGCCGATCTTAACATATTTGCCATCGCTTACTGTGTTGTGTCGTCCATCGTCTCCAACAGTAAAGAAAGTTGTATATGTACCATCTTTATCCTCTTTTGTAAAAGTATATCTGCCTGATTCTGTCAAGCTGAACTGATACCATGCCGGCGCTGCCTTTGTTACCTTGGCATTGCCGTCTGCCGGGAAGTCTACAGCCGCGATTGCCTCTACCGTAATAGAGCCTTTGACAGCCTTTCCGTTTCCTGAGACAGATATTTCATATGAGTTATCCTTCTTTACCCAATATTGCTCAGGAATGCATAGGGTTTCGCCCGCTGGCACATAATTTCCGTCAACATATACATCTGCCGTCTCGCCTTCGCCTACTGTAGTCGTATTTGCCACGGTCAGTTTATAGCCCAGTGCATTATCTGCCGGTACTATAAACTTATATTCTGCTGACTCATTTTCTTTCAGTTCAAAGTCATTCTTTCCAACTGTCAGTACTTTTTTGCCGGATGAGCTATTGCTTACACTCAAGGTACCACTGACAGCTTTATCGCCAGTCTGCTTCACACTGAAATAATATATTTTGCCAATGTTAATATATTCGTTAAACGAAAGTAAGCTGGTCATACCAGACAATTCACTACCATACTTTACCTCTGCGTCTCCAGTATCTGTATCCGGTGTCCACTTAACGGAATACCTGTCATTCTTCTCTGCCGTAAATGAATAGTAATTTACACTGTCCTTGGCATTCAGTGATACCTTCGTCTCACCCAAGTTAATTGGTGTTACTGACACCTTCTTTACAGTAAGTGCTGCATCCGTCTTTGCATCCTTATTGCCTACCGTTCTAGCTACTGATGCCTTTAATACTACTTTATCCCCTGCTTTAAGCTGTACAATCTGCGTGCTCGGCGTACCATCAGTACTGCTGGTTAAGTTTACATATGGTCGAGCATAATCGTCACTGTAAATACCAGACACACTCTGAACATATACTGTATGTGCCCCATTATCCCCAGCTTTTGCTGATGATGCGCTGAACTCATACCATCCTGCACTCTTAGCCTCAAATGTATACCAGCTGTCCTCAAAGTCATCTGTCAATGTCAGGCTGACAGAATCTGTCAGTTCGCCTACACTTCCCTTTACTGATACGCTTACCTTAACATCTGCTGCTTCAGTTGACGCATCGACCTTAATGTAAATGGTATCGCCTGTCTTAATCGTAATGTCATTAATTGAGGCTTTTCCGTCTTTGATCTCCAATGAATCATCATACAAATCAACAGACTTATACTCATCATTGTAATATGACATAACGCCATATACCTTAGCTTCTCCCTCTGCAGTGCTCACGCTGCTGAAGCTGTACTTGGCATTTGATGCCTCTGGTACCTTAAATGACAATGTTGCTGTCGTACCCTTGGTTACCGTTTGCGGAGCATCTGTCTTCAGCTCTTTAACTGCTGAGGATGCAACAGAGACTGCTGCCTTAACCTCTGTCTTGTTTGCCGGCATTGCATTCACTGAAACCTCGATAATGATCGTTGTGCCTGCTTCAAGATACAGCGTCTTTTTCTGTGTCTTAGGTGCTGTCGGTTCTGTTGCGTCACCATCCGCTGCCAGTCTCTTTGCTGCCACAAAGTAATCATTAACTGTCAATGCCGTATTGTTTGTTGCTTCATAGAATTTTACATCTACTACGCCATCGTTTGGTATCTCGAATATATAATCCTGTGATGCAGGCGCTGTAAACCGAATATACTGTGTCTTCTCTTTTGCTGTCAGCGTTACTTCTTCAGAACCCTTGTCAGCAAGTATTTTTGCTGCTTTCTTGTATGTTACATACAGTGTGCCTTTATTTGCCTGGATAAAAATAGTCTCTCCGGCTTTCAGGCCAACTGAATTATTATTACTCATGGGTTTTTGCTTATTATCCTGCATATACTGCCCAATACCGTTGCCAACGAATGTATAGTAGTTATCCTCAGGTGCTGTAAATGCAATCCATGCACAGCTTGCGCCTTGTGTTAACTGGACTTTCAATGGATGTTCTTTGTCGTTGTCAACTGTAAGTCTTGTAAAATCTGTATGGCTCGTTACGCTCAGTGTTCCTGTGCCAGTGACACGGAAGTAAATTGTCTGGCCTGCCTCAAGTTTATATATCTGGTTCGTACTGCTGCTTTCTGCATCCATGTTTCTGCTGCCATATACAGTATATTGGCATCCGCCAAATGTATACTCGCCGTATACTGGTGCCGTAAAGGATACCCATGTCCTGTCTTTGTTACCAGACACCTGAACAGGTGTTGTCAATGTCAGAACTTCAAGTTTTCCTTCGTAGAACGGATCCCACTTTGCGAGAATATCCTTGTAGAAAGAATCAGTGTTTGTCCACTCATAGTCTCCGCCAAAGCCTTTGCCGTTTCCTACAGCCTTTACCTTGACATCCCATCTAGCAATTACTTTCTTTGTAATCTTTGATGTCACCGAAATCGTGGTCACACCCTGCTGTACCGGTTTGAATGTAGCTGTGTAGCTGCCCGGATTTGCCTTGATAGACGCTACCTTAGTGTTGCTGCTCTTCCATGTCAGAGTATCTGTTACACGATCCTTGGCATTTCCGTCTGTATCAATAGAAAGCGTATAGGTATTTCCTGATGTAAAGTATGGGTAATATGCAATCTGATTACCATGGTTATCCCAGTCATAGTCACCCATGCCGTCACCATTATAATAGATTACTTGCCCGCCTTTTCCGCTTGCGTATGTATCCACATCCTCATAAGACGCCGGGATATTGGTGGTCTTTGCTTTTGCTGTGACTGCTTTTGCCAAATACTGTCCTTCATATACAGGGGTCACTGATATTGTATATGCAGAAAGTCTGACAAGCCTGTCTGTATCAATTGTAAATGCATAGGTCTTTGTCTTTTCAAAATATGCCAGCTCACTATTCCAGATAATACTCTTTTGATATCTCTGCATAAAATCAGCGGCATCTTTACGAATCACCCATTTATTGTCGTCATTCCATGTAAGCTTCTTATAGACAATGCTTCCCCTTGCATCCTTTACTTCGATATCAAATGCCTCAGGATTTCCGGCATGTGCAAAGTTCAAGGTAATATGCTTGTCATCTGTGTAAACTGCTTTGAGTCCCTTTACAGGGTCAAGCTGTGATGCTGTCAGGGTTACCGTCGCGGTCTTAGCCTCATCACTCGGTTCTCTTACAAAGCTGTGATCCTTAATCTGAAGCGCAAAGTTTTTCGTCGGTGTTGGTGCCTTTGCCGTGATAATCCACTCACCTGCTATACAATCCTCACCGTTGATCTTTTCGCCATCTTGTGCCTCGCGGAGTTCAAAACCTGCCTTCTCAATATCTTCTTGTGTGCTGGTTATCTCAATACTGCCTGAACGATAGCCCGGAACCTTTGCCTTACCTTCCTTGTACTCAAGGAGTGTGGCAAGCCTGAGCTGGTCACCAACCTTCATCTTTGCTGTCTTGCCTGTGATAGAATCAGGTACTGCTCCAATGTAAAGCAGACAATAATTTGCTTTTCCATTGTCAGTAAGAGCCCACACATACACTTGTGCAAGACCATTCCTGTCAACACCCTTAAAGGTAATCTTGCCGCTGTTGCTGATTGCCGCAAACTTCGACGGATTCGTCACTTCCCACTTACCATTCTTAAGCCTGGGTGCCGTATTAGTATCTGTCACTGCATATGTCACCTTCGGGTCTACATAGGAGGTTAGCAGCGTCTTATCTGTTTTCTTTAATGGCAGTGTCTTCTTAATATAGTCCCCTCCATCTGCTGCCGGATTTGACGCTTTCTCGTTAAACCATCCGTCTACCAGGACCTGTGCTGATTTTGCTGAGAGGTCAACCAGATATACAGGCACATTATTATCCGGTATAGAAACCTGAATGTTATGTGTATAATCCGCTATATCTTTCTTGTCATATTTTTGAACTACATAACCTTCCTCATCATAACCATAATATCCTACTGGATTTTTCCTGTCATCTGCACTAGTTACATTAAATGCTGGAATGACATCCTGCACCTTGGCAAGTGTTGTGACAAAGTTCTTCACTGTTCCCGCCTTAGAGAATGTAACCTGCGCGCCATCTTCGAGTACACGCTCTGCACTAACGTTCCTTACATATACCACATAAGTGCCATTTGCAGTCTCCATATCTCTAAGATTTATGCTAAAAAGCTTCTTCGCCGTATCATAGTAACGTTCACTATCCACCGTAAAACCATTACCTGCTGCATAGTATTTCTCGTTTGACAGATAGACTGGCTTAATGGCAAAGCCGGCATCTTTCCACTGTCCGTTCTTCATCTCGTCAATCGTTGTGTCAAACTTCTGTGCCGTCCACGACTTTACGCTAGCCTTGTCTGTCTCCACGACATAGATTTCCCTGCGGTATCCGTTATCAGGAACCGTATAGGATACACGTGCTGAAGCATTATCAAGAACCGTGACGCCCTTCACTGCCGGTGCTGTCACGTCCGTAACTGTAATCTTTGTCTTTGCAGGTTTTACTACACCTTTTCCTGCTTTTATCTCCTCAAATGTTTTTCCATCCTCTGCAAGACGTACTGGATACGCTTCGACAGTCACTGCTCCCTTATTTGCCTTGAGCGCCGTCACACGACCAGTCTCAGAGTCAATATGGAGAACATCTTTGTCTTTTTCGTCTGCAAGTCTGTAGTTAATCCTTACAATGTCGCCAAGCTGCGCCTTCTTAATCTTGACGTCAAGCTGCTGCTCCTCGCCGACTGCCATCTTTGCCTGCACGCCGTTGAATGCAAGCGACTTCGGTGAAACTGCATTTCTGAGGTTTGACTCAAGCTTTGCATTTGCAAGGTTCAGCTTGAAAGTATCTGCGTAACCCTCTTCCCATGTGATGGTAAATTGCGGTTCTGTCTCAACCTTGCCGTCACTATCAGGCACTCCTGCCTTGTTATCGCTGTTTAATGCTACTGGGAAAAGTACATCAATGTAACCATCTATTACGCCATTATCTGTTTTAGGATATGAATTTTTCAATACATAACCGTTTGCTGCCTTAACGCTGTTCTCAAACACAAAACGCTTTGCATTGTCAGTAAACTTGCTTCCCGATGTATTTCCCAAAAACTCACGCGGTACCCTGACGCTGAACGCGATATAGTTCTTATCCATCGGAATCGGATTGTTGTCTGCGTCCCCAAGCGGTTGATAATATCCCTTATAAGCAAAGGGAATTCCCTCGCGCGGTGTAATGGTATATGCACCATCCGCGTCATTCGCTCCATAAACGTCAACGCCTATAGGATCGATGCTGCCATCTTCGTACTCATGTTTAAGGAAATTTGTATAGCTTATTCCTGCCATACCACGATCTACAATCTTCTTTGTTTCTGGCTTCCATGTTACTTTGTACGAAACATTATATGGGAATACCAGAGCTGCATCAAGCTTTACAGTATATTCCTTGTTTGTTCTTAAATATTCTCCATAGATTTGCTTGTTGTCCACATAGATCTTACTGTCAAATTTACAGATTTGAACATCATCGTCATCCGTATAGTTTGGTGATAATGCAGCATATCCCTCGTATACAACAGGTTCATCATTATCCCAGTCATACCTTGCATCCAAGCCATACTGGAATGCATACTCGTCAGCCTGCGGTACATTGTCATACCGAATCTCATACGCATTCACCAGCTCCTGTGCCAGCTCGCCTGCCGGCTTAGCTTCCAGTGACGGTGCAATACTGATGTCGCGCTTCGTAATCTCGAACGTATAATTACTGCCGTCCGCCTTCTTTACAGGCTGATCAAATGCCTTATAACTGTCATTTCCTGCAAAGTATGCATAAAGGGTATATGTACCACCATATATCACCTTATCAAACGCTACTTCCTCGTTACCATACGGAGTATTCCACTTCCAATATAAGGTTACTGCATTTTCCGCATCTGCGTTTACTGGATAATCTACTGCTTCACCAGTTACCTTATCCTTGATTGTGACAAAGCCCTGTGGTACTTCCTTAAATGCAGGTTCTGCATCATATACTTTGGAAGATGTTATATCTGAATTTACAGAAAGTTCAAGGTCTTTGCTTCCAAAGATTACTTCGCCGGGTACGTTTGAATAATACTCCCACTCGCCTTTTTCGTAATTATAAGACTTCCTGTTCGTAAAGTTATCCCACTTTAAGACATGATCCTTCAGATCCCATACTTCCGTTATTTCAGGAGGAAGTTCGTCCTTGTTCGAAAGCTCCCATTTTATGCTGCCATCTGCGATTTCGCCCCTCATATCATCAAGGGTATAAGACACGCGATAGGATTCGCCTTCCATAAATACTGATTCTGATTCTGTAGCCTTTACCCAGTTCCCACTGGTTTTATCCTTTCTTTCTGCCGCTACACGGTATGTAACTCCCTCCTGAACCGGATCAACAGGAAGCACCTCTGCTCCATCCAGAGTCGTCTCATCATTATTCTCATTCAGAACAATAATTCCATAGTTCGGAGTAATCCCCTGAATCAGATCGCCGTAGTCTGCATACTGACTATACGGTTTGACTGCTGCTGTAATGATCGCACGCTGCTTAATCTGGAAATATATATATGCCTCTGAAGGCATATATTCTTCGTCCACATCCCTGTACTCAATATGCAGACGGTAGAGCGCTGCATCAACTGGTGATATGAAACTGCTTTCATGTGTCCAGTATGACTGCGGAACAAAGCTGTCTAACAATGCATCTTTTGCATCCTGCTTTGCAGTCTCTTCATCCTTATCTGGAGCTGTTGTGATGTATTTCTCATATGCATCCCTGTCAGCCTTTTCCCATGTATATGTGATGCCTGGGTCTGCATCCTTTACATTGGCGCCGTTGACAACTGCCTTCTTGTATTCGGCACGTGTCTCAAACAGCAGATCCTGATTGTAGATTGTCGACAGTGGATTGTCCACGCTGCTTCCGCTGTTTTCGTTATCAACTTTGCCGCCCTTTGCCTTAAATGCCTCTACAATGGCTTTTGTATCAATCGATGTCTCCTTGAATTCACCGAGTGTTACAGCGGATTCCACATGCATATCCACAATATAATTCTTCTCAGCGGAATTTGTGGTTCTGTCTGTGAGTTCTGTCTCCAAAAGCTTCTTGCCTTCTGAATCATAGACTACCTTGTACCCTGTAGGCACAATACGGTACTCTACTTTCTTGTCAGCCGTTCCCAATGTGAGGTTCTTTTCATCATAAGGACCCCATTCATCCCACTTCTCTGTTTCTGTCTGCTGGTCTTTATCCAGTTCCTCACGCTGCTCAAGTGTAAATTCAGGTACAAAATACTGCGTTGCATTTGTATTGTCATAAGAAACACCAAAGAAATCTTTCTGATTCTTTGTCTCATACACCGTATCGGTTTTGCCATCCTTAACGTTGTAAAGAACATACCCTGCTTTCATAAGCGCTTTGGCAACGTCGTCCTTGTTCATTCCGACTTTTAATACAACATCTGCCGCCTCAATTGCAAGGGATGCAGGGTCAATTGATACCTGTACCGCATTGCTGTATGCTTTTTTGTATTTCCCTGTTTCACCGGGATATGTATATACGATATAATATTCGCCAACATCCTTTGGATTTCCGTCAAACTTCGTATATCTGTATCCATCAGCCTCAAACTGGGTCTCTTCATCAAGGGCTGGCATCTCAATGTTGTCTGTCTGCTCTCTTGTATACCATGCCGGAGCCCCTAACTTCTCCCTTACATTGGTGCCCTCTGCAAAGATTGAAACCTCTTTCTCGGAATCGCCCCTGCCTTCTGTCTTTGTCACCGTAAGGCTATCTGTGTTGATATATTCCTTCTCAATCTCTTCCCAGTTCAGCTCTTTTGCCGGATCATATTTTCTAACATCAACAGGTTTCTTGAGCTCCACATTTACCGTTGTCTCTGTCAGATCACCAACTTCAATAATGTAGTAATCCTCAGCAGTGATTGTATAGTTCGCTCCTGTCGCTGCTTCATCTCTAAACTTTACACCGACTGTAACCACATATGTCTTCTCTGTGCTAAACTCTGTGTCTGTAGTCTCTGTATCTGCTTTCTTAGCATCAGCAAATTCATATACTTTGATGTCCGCTGGATCTAAAGCAGTCAGTGTTTTGATCTTGTCAGGCGAAAATGATTCACCAGTCAACTTATAATTTTCACTGACATCCTTCTTAAAGTCACTTATGGCAGTTCCCGGCTGTACCGTTACCAGCCCTGTTATATTGAGCTTTAACTCTGCCTTTGTAATCTCAAAATATACAAATTCTTCTGCATCGCCACAAAGTTCTGGTACCGCATTGACATAGACTCTCAGACGATACTTTCCTGCATTTGTAGGAAGTCCGTCCATATCTGTATAAGAACCGTCTTTCTCAGACTGATACTGGAGTTTGAGATATGGATCTTCTTTTAAAGCATCTTTCTTCTCACCATCAACCTGAACAGTCACTGCACTTTTTACAGATGATTTCACAGAGCTAAAAACTGACTGTTCCTTATATGTTGTGGTATATTCGTAACCTTCAGAGACAGACTGGTTGCGTGTAAATCCATTTAAATCATCTAAAGAAATTTTAATGACTGTCTCAAGCTTTGCTGTCTCACCTTCTGCTTTTTGTAATAGTTCGTCTGTAGAAGCTTCTTCCTCAGCAGTTGTTGTCTCAACAGGCGCACTCGTCCCCTCCTGCATCGTACTCTCAACAGGCGCACTCGTCTCCTCCTGCGTCGTGTTCTCAACAGGCGCACTTGTCTCTTCCTGTTTTGGTTCCTCTGTAGAAGCACTCACTTCCTC
>CAJUJG010000070.1 GCA_910586715.1 uncultured Lachnospiraceae bacterium | reverse complement strand
ACAGCCTCCAAAGCGAGGCGCAGGCAGTCGAAATGCTGACCGGAAAATACGCCGAACTGCGTGACACCGGCGCCGGCGCCATAGAACAGCAGCTGCGTGACGCAGTCGCAGAGGCATACGGACGCGGGGAACAGCAGGGAAAGGCAGCCGAAATGGTGCTGCAGGCATACGTTAACCAAAAGAAAGTGATTGATGCAACAGACCTGTCATCCCTGAGCATTACGGCGGAACAAAAAGACAGCGATGCAGACCGTTTTCTAAAAACGTTCGACTGGATTGGGACGCTCCTTAAAAAAATATCGGACAGCACCTCAAAGCTTATCGATAAAGCAGACAGGTTCTACAACTGGCAGAAGAAAAACAGCATGATAAACCGCGCGGTTAAGTCAGCCAGCAGGGAAATAAGCCAGAATGAACTTGCTTACCAGACTTACATGAAAAAGGCTAATTCCGTAGGGCTTGGACTGAATTATGTGCGTAAGGTACAGGACGGCACGCTCTCCGTCGAGGATGTCACGGACGAAAACACCGCCAATAAAATCGAGAAATACCAGGAATGGTACGACAAGGCGCAGGCATGTCTTGATACGGTGGAAGACCTGTATGACAGACAGCGGGATTTAATCCGGCAGAAGCTCGACAACGTGCTTGAGTACTACAGCAGCATGGACAGCTACCTCTCTTCCATTACTTCCAAAATTGAGTCCGTTATCTCGCTCAATGACGGGATGGGAAAACGCACCTCCCTCACGGAGCTTGTGGAACAGTTTGCAGCCGTTTCGGACAGGCTTGAAAATGCCAAAACAAAAAATAACACGTTGGGAGGCATGACAGACACCGCCGTTACGGAAGGTTCATTCGGAGGCTCAAAGAAGGTCGCTGAAGCCAATGAGCGTGACAGAAAAGAGCTTGCCGACACAATACAGACCGAAATTGATGACCTTGATGTAAAGAAAACGGGAAATTATAAAAAGCTGCGTGACAAAATAGCAGACACCCAGTCAGAGATTGACAGGTACAGGAATAACGGCTGGGACAAATCAAAGGCAAAATCGTATGAAAAATTACAGAAGGAACTGCAGGATTATTACGATTTGCAGAAAGCCCTTGACGAAAATGCCACTTCCGACACCATTGCAAATTATGAAAAGATATACACAAAATACCAGAAGCTGCAGAATAAGCTTGACAGCGGCAAAACGCTTTCCAAATCAGAACAGAAACGCTATGACAGCTACGCCGGACAGCTTGACGGTTTAAAGGCACGGGGGCAGTCCGCACTGGACAGCCTTCACAACGAACTGGCAAAGGCTGAGGGGACAGCGCCAAAACAGTCCGAAGCGGAAAGAATACAGGATGAAATTGACGGCATCCGGTCAGACCTTGAAGGCACAGCGACATACCGAAAACTCGATGACGACATCAGGAAAACAGAGAAAGCCTTTGCAGACAAAAAATATGCGGACCTTGACGAAGAGGGTTTTGAAAAGCTGAGCAAAAAGCAGAAATCAGAATATAAAAAGATGCAGAAACAGCTTGGGGACTATTACGCACAGAAAAAAGCCCTCGACGAAGGCGCAACCGCTTCCAACATCGCGGAATACAATAAAACATACCTTGAGTGGAAAAAGCTTCAGGATAAGCTTGACAGCGGGAAAAACCTGACCCAAAGCCAGTGGAAACAGTATAACAATTATACAAAACAGCTTGAAAACTTTAGGAATGAAAAGTCTGACACATTGGACGGCCTAAAAGCCGCGCTGGAAGAGGCGCAGAATCCAAGTGACAGGCTGGAACAGATTGAAAAAACCTTTGAAGAATCCTCAAAAGGCATCCGTGACAGCTATCTGGGCCAGATTGACGGCATAAACGGCGAAGCGGAGAATTCACAGCAGTACCAAAACCTGAAGGCAAAAGCGCAGAACCTGGAGCAGAAGAAAAAGGACAAGGGGCTTTCACCGTCAGAACAGGCAAAACTGGATAAATACAACGCGGAACTTAACGCGCTTGAAACAGGGGCAACAGGCGCAAATATCAAGGACTACATGAAGACATGGGAATCCTGGTACACCCTGGAACAGAAACGGAATAAAAACGGAAAGCTGTCAGACAGTGACGCAAAAAAATATGACGGTTACAAGGCAAAGCTTGACGCATGGAACAATGAAAAGCAGACACAGATAAACGACCTTCTCTCCCTTATGGAGGACGACCTTGAACAGCTTAAGATGACCTATTCAGAAAATGTATCAGAGGCGGAGTCGGAAATCAACGATTACTATGCAAACCTTTATTCCCTCGCAAAGCAGATAGCCGAATACAACGTCTCATCCTTACAGACACAGCTCACCTATCTTGAAAGCTGCATATCCTACTATAAAGAGCTTGTATCGCTGTACGACTCATTTGACGGGGACAAGCTTGTAAAGATACTGACGGATTTGGGGGAAATCAGTGCCGGGGATGAACTATCCAGCCGCCAGGACTTATATTCGGGCTACCTTGACAAGCTACAGGAAAAGTATGATACCACCCTGTCGCAAATTAACGAATACAGCCAGCTTCTTAAAGCGCTTGAAACCGGCGACTTTGAATCGTCCATGGGAATTTTCAGTAAGGCAATGGAGGACTACAGGGCAGAAGGCAATACCGAAATGGCGGACAAAATGCAGTCGGTCCTTGATTTGCTCAATGAACGCGCCTCTGGAGCGGACGGCTGGGACGAATATGCCGATGAATGGAAAAATGAATGGGAGGAAGCCCTATCCTCCGTAAAACAGGATCTTATCGGCACCGCAGAGGAAATACAGGAAATCAACGACGCACTGCGCGAAATCCGCTTTGAACACATCACGGACGCCATCGCGGAGCTTGACAGGGCTTCCGGAATGCTCTCCTCCATCGAAAGCCTGATACAGGACGACTGGCTTTTCGAGCCGGACGGCAGCCTTTCGGAATACGGGCGCGCCAAAGCCGCACTGCTGGTATCGCAGCTTGAGGACGCACAGGCACAGGCAGACGCGTACTTAAACCTTTACAATGAAATACAGAACAGCAAAGACACCTACGCATCCGATAAGGAATACAGGGAAGCCTCAAACGATGCACTGCAGAATTACTACGATTCCCTGAACAGCGCCGCATCGCTTGAAAACAGCATTACAGACTTAATGAAAAAGAATGCGGAAGCGGAAATAAACAGCCTAAAAGACGTCATTGAAGCGCGGAAGCAGGCGCTGCAGTCAAAAAAGGAATACTACGACTACGACAAATCCATAAAGAACTCGCAGAAGGAAATCGACAGCTTAAAGGCACAGATTGACGCGCTGGAAAACCTGTCAGATGCAACCGACGCCGCAACAAAGGCAAAGCTTGCGCAGCTCAAGGCAGAGCTTGAGGAAAAGGAAGACGCCTTACAGGAAACAAAGGACGAACATACCTTCAACTTACAGATTGACGCGCTGGATGAATTTTCGAATTCGCTTACCGACGCGCTTGACAGCTCTGCAAAATCCGTTGAGGAAATCCTGAAGGAACAGAAGGAAATCGTGGAATCCGCAAAGGAGTTAAGCAAGACATCCGCGGAAAGCACAAACAAGACGATTGATCTGCTTACGTCATTTTACAGCGGGATGGGAATTTCCATTGACGGAACCGACCTGATACCCCCCACAACGGAAACAGCAAACGGCGGCACTCCGAACACTGGCACAGCCATACCTGACCTTAATCCGGATAACAACGAAAACCTGCTTGTCTCCGCCATAAACAAAACAACGGACACGACCGAACAGTTCCGGCAGGAAACAATTGACAGGTTTACAAAACTGCTCGAAGAACACGGACTTTTACCGGAAATGATTTCGGCTGCATTCCCGTGGGAAAACGTAATTATGCCACGGCTTAATGAGGGCATTGACCGGCTTAACGAATTTATCCAAACCAAAGAGGACGCACAGTCTGTTGTCATCAATAACCATTATGACAGTCTGATTAATGTCGAAGGAAATGTTGATAAACATGTTGCGAAATTACTGCCGGAACAATTGCAGCAATGCTATAAATACACAACGGCGCAAATTTACAACGACATCCATAGAATCGGCAGCAGAAAAAATGCAGCAAATGCGATAAATACACTCGTAACTTAATCGGACGCAATGAAACCCGCTAAAAAACATTATTATAACCACTGTATAAAACCGCACCCCACAAAATAAGGGTGCGGTTTTTCTATAAAAAGGAGGAATTTTATGTCATTTATAACAGCACATTCATTTATTTTTAACGGCTTAAACAGCGCCGATTTCGGCGTGACAATCGGTTGGATTGATTCTCAGGCGGATGTTTCCGCAAACGGGCTAAACAGAGAACTCAAAAAAACCGCATGTACAAACAAAACAAAATCAAACGTCTACGGAGCGGAAACTGCGGAACCAATATCATTCCATTTCAGCATCGTAAAAGAGGACGGCAAAGAACTCACAAGACCGGAATCCATCAAAATCAACCGTTGGCTTACGTCATCCGCTTTTCCGCAGCCGCTCAAATTTAATGACTGCGATGCCTACCCGCTGCACTACTATGCGGTATGCACACAAATCAACGACATTATGGCAGGCGGACGACTTGTCGGCAAAGAACTCACATTCGAGACAAACTCTTCTTTCGCGTTCTCCGGACCGGAAAAAAAGACGTTTGTCATAACCGAAACGGACAATTGTTTTTATCTGAACAATTCCGCCGACACGGATAATGGCATCTACTACCCTGCTATTACGATTTCAACAAAATCAGATACGGTCGTCATCGAAAATGTGACGGATCAAAAATCCGTAACCCTTCACACGCAAAAGCTCAAAGCAGACGCGAACGGAAATAAAGTGCTGACACTCGATTCCGAACACATGACGGTAACAGACAACGACGGTCGGTTGATTCCGGCAGGCGACTTAGGATGGGATACGGACTATGAAAGCGCTGTGCGTTCCGGAAACAAACTGGATTACATCTACTGGATTCGACTGCTGCAAGGCATGAATACATTTGAAGTATCCGGAGCCTGTACCCTGACAATTGAATATGAATTTCCAAGAAAGGCAGGTTGTTTATAATGAAACATACAACAATTTATCTCTGCAAAGCCGATTCGAGCATCCTCGGAACGCTCACGGGAATACAGACGCAGACCTGTAACCTGAAACGAAATGCGACGGATTTGTGGGAACTAACTTTTGACGTAAACCGCTATATCGACGTGAACGGCAAGCTGGTGCAAAGCGACTATTACGACTCGGTTGATGATATGATGCGCCTGTATCTTGACAGTGCCGATTTACAGGTCTTTTTTGTCATTGATTCCGAACCCGTAATCAAAGGCGACGGCTATCAGGAAACCAAAACCGTCACGGCGCACTCCGTTGAATGCGAGTTATGTCACATGTATTTAAAAAATTTCAAGATAAACTGCGGCACGCCCGACAGCCAGGAGTATCTTGCCTGTGAAACAGACCAAAACCAAAACACAATTTACTACAATGTCAACGCTTACACTACGCTTCCCTATAAATACATTTCCCTCGTTAATTACAGCGACCCACAATTAAGTCTTCTGCATCTTGTATTACAAGGAACAGGATGGACTGTTAAGAATGGAATCAATGAGGATATTTGTCAAATAAAAAAGAGCTTTGAAACATCCGACAGCGTTTATTCCTTTTTAATGAAGACCGTGTCCCCCGCTGCCTCCGTTATTTTCGAATTTGACAGGAAGCACAAGGTTGTCGGGATGGTAAAGGCAGCCGATTACGGGGAAGATACCGGTGTGTTTCTTTCCATGCGCAATCTGATGAACAGCTTTGAAGTGACAAGCACGTCCAATGACAATATTGTAACAAAATTGATTCCAACCGGCGCAAATAATCTTGGTATTGAGTCAGTCAATTTCGGGAAAGAATATCTTCTCAATCTTGACTACTTTATGAACACGCGAAATGAGTATGGAGACTACAAATTTGTATCCTCCGAATTGCATGACAGCTACCGCAAATGGAAGCAGTTTCGGGAGGAAGATCCATTTTCGGTTTCTATCCGTTTCGAAGAAAGCGAAGAAAACAAAAAATACAATGAAGATATAAAGGGCACGCGCAGGGAAGTTTATACAGAGCTGACAAGACGGTATAATCAGACACTTTTGGACATCAGCGAACTAAAAAACCGCGTCCCCAACGACGGATGCATTATTGATTATACGACTTATTCAAAGGAAGAACTTGATGCAGCTCTGACAGCCCATAACAACGCGTTCGCCGCACTGAAAACACTTTACAAAAATGAATATGGTGTGCAGGAAATCGGGGACGCACCGGATTATCTTCCAGTTCCAGAAAATGCCGTCAAAATTAAAGATACGCCCTACTGGCATGATTTTTACGCTTATAAAGAAGTTATTATTCCCAAAATTGAGGAATCCCTGAAACAGTGTGCGCAGACAGGCAGCGGCGGAAAGACGCAAATTGATTCTTACCTGTATGAGTGGTCTTTGTACGGCTTGGATGAATTGCAGGCGAAAAAGAAAGCGTGGTCCGAAGCCGCAAATCTGCTGTTTCATGAAAGCTTTATTGCTTCCGGGACAGTGGATAATCCTACCGAATATCGTACCGCAGATGATAACGGATGGAACAGCTTACTTGAACAACAAAAAGCATTTACTTCAAAAAGCGCTTTTATCAAGCAGTTAAATCAATATCTTGACTATATGGCGTTTGATGAAAATAGGAATAATTCGCTCACCAAAACACAGTGCAAAGGAATTATCCGAAAATGTGATGAGGCAATCGCAGAGCGGTTGGCACAAATCAGGCAGGCAGAGGACAGGCAGGACGCATATAACAGGCACAGAAAAGAGCTTGCAAATGCTGTGCTGCTTGACCAAAACTTTGGAATTGATGAAAAAGACATGAATGTAATAAACGGCATGATACGGGAACAGGAATTTAGCGATGAAAATATCATTACAACCAGCCTTGACGACGTTATCACCACCGTGGACATGCAGGAAACATTATATCAATCCGCTATGGCAAAGCTGCACGAATTGTCACAGCCGCAATATTCCTTTCATACGGAGCTTGACAATCTCTATGCGCTTGATGCTTTTAAGGCTTTTCAGAAACCGTTTGACATCGGTAATTTTATCAGGGTCGGACTGGAAATCCACGAGGAGCTTTGCGACAACCGGTTTGTAAAGCTGCGGATTATTTCCATATCCCATAACCCGCTTCAGGCAGACGAAAATCTGTCGGTGGAGTTTTCTACCATGACAAAGGCGTTAAACGGAATCAATGATCTCGCGTTTTTGCTGGGCAGTGAAAGCGGAGCGTCCTCGGGCGGCTCTTCGGGCGCTGGTTCCGGCACAGGCAACGGGACGTTTGGAAACAATGACGCCAATGTGCAGATAAGCAATAATATGCTGAATGCACTGCTTCGCACGGAGACGTTTGGAACAGCGGTGAATGATGTGATTTTGGATAGTATTAAAGCAAATACCGGGAATTTTAATACCTTAATTTCCCATAGCGGAATATTTGGTTCACTGGAAGAAGGCACCACTGCCATTAACGGCGACTGTATCACTACGGGCAGTATTAAATCAAATAACTATTCACCATCAGCTAAAACAGGATCTTATTTTGATGTTGCGAAAGGTTCCTTTGAAAGTTATTCAAAAAATGGACATTATATAAAAAATGATGGAAATAACATTGTTGTCAACATGGGTAATTTTTGTATTGATGATAACGGAAATGCAGCTTTTAAAGGAGACATATCTGGGTCCAGCGGGACATTTGAGGGAACATTAAGCGGATGTGATGGTAACTTCACTGGAACATTAAACGGATGCGACGGTAACTTTACCGGTACATTAAGTGGTTGTGACGGTAACTTTACCGGCAGCATTAATGTAAATGATAGATTTAATGTAGACAGTAATGGAAATGTAACTGCCAGCGGAAAGCTTGTTGCCACTGATGCTGAAATCAAAGGCAGCAATATCGCAGAAAGCATTTTTACCAATGGAGAAATTAATGCAAATAAATTAACTGCAAAAAATGGGAATATTGGAAGTTGGAAATTTGATGAAGAAAAAATGGAAGGTCTTTATATTGATGACAGCGAAACAGGAATAAGCGGAAAAAAATATATTGGAAACAGTGGACTTATGTTGGGAGATTTTTTTTCGGTGAGCAAGAATGGAATTTTATTAAAAGATTTTCCGTATAATGAAGCTATTAAAAACAATAAAAGGCTAACGTTTACTAAGGCAATACCGTTTTCTAATTTTGCTGCTTCTTATGATGAAGGTTATACTACTGGTTGTGTTTCTGTCGGAGAGGTTGTTGGTATCAACAAGGTTTATTTATATGAATATCAAGATTTAGCTGATAATGATGATATTTGTTTAAATATAACCGAAGAGCGTAATTATACCATTACAATACATGAATACGAGGGAGAGGCAATCATACACAATATTGCAATTAGCGTAACATCTAAGTACACTTTCAGTAAATCAGAAATTCAAAACCTAGATTCCTCTGATTTTTCCAGTGACTGTATACCAAATAACTTAGATGAACACATACCAACCAATACTGTAGGATATGTCATCCTTGATAATTCACATTTCAGCAATGGAAATACCGTTCATGATTACATCATGGATTTATATAAGACTGATAATGTTAGAAAGCTTCATTACATTGAAAATCCTAATAAAAATCGGATAATACGTTCTATAAGCTTGTCATCACAAGACACCGATGCCTGTAACTGCTTCGGAATTATCAGTGCCTGTTTCAGTGACAACTCACATGCTAAAATATCTGTACCCTCTTCTGTTAATGGAATGCTTCTTGATTCCTCAAGCAAAAAAATTAAAATTGATAATACCTATATGACAAATAAAGGTTTTTCAATTGACAATACCTATATGACAGATAAAGGTTTTTCAATTGACAATACCTATATGACAGATAAAGGTTTCTCGTCAAAATATATATATGACAATATAACTGTATCCGGTAAAACATTGTATATCGCTTCAGACGGAACCATCGGACGGTCCGGTTCTTCGAAGCGCTTTAAAAACTCAATTTCAACCAGCCTTACCGAACTATCCGACCCTCACAGGTTATATGACATCGATATTGTACAGTATAAATACAACGATGACTATTTTTCATCTCCAAACGACGAGGGCATCGGAAAATATTTCATTGGCTTTATTGCGGAAGATGTTGCTGAAAAGTTTAAAGACGGCGCCACTTTCGATAAAGATAATCTGCCTGATGGCTGGGATATCCGATATATGTTCCCTGCCGCACTAAAGCTTATCCAAGAACAACACACAGAAATCGAATCAATCAAAAAACAATTGCAAACGTTAAAGGAGGATATAACAGATGGAACAGAATAATACAATACCTACACACGGATTATTAACAGAGGATTTTAGACAAAATTTATTCACCTTGGTTCAAAACCACCCGCTCGACATCCAAACCAAAGCAGTGATTTTGGATTCCATATTAATGGCTGCCAACATTACTGCAAGGCAGCAAACACAAAAAGAACTTGAAGAATATCAGCAAGCCAATAACAGCAACACTGAAACCACTGAGAAAGAAGCATTCTCGTAATGCTTCTTTTTCATCATTTACCCAAAAGGAGAAAATAAAAAATGAATATAGAAAAAACAAGTAACCTGAGCTTTTATAATGAGCAAGGAATTTTAACATTGACCGCAAAGCAGTTTGACACGGGACGCATGTTTGTATTTCACATTATGCACAACGATGCGCCATTCGATTTGTCAGGCTGCACCGCATATCTCAGAATCGCCAAAGCAGACGGAACACAATTTCAGGGACACGAATGCTGCACCATTGAAGGCTCTAAAGTAATCATTAAAACAAATACAGGCAATGGCAGTCAAATCCTGACTGCTGCCGGAACAAACGTATGTGAACTGCACCTTGAGGACTCTGACGGCATTTCACTCACGACATGGACGTTTCATATTGTTGTGGAACCGCGCGTTCACGACGGAAGCAACATGTCCTCCATCGATTCGTACGATGTCCTTGACAACATGATAAACATGGAAAAAGATCGGATTGCAAGCGAAGAGCAACGGAAAGAAAATGAGCTGCAGCGAAAGGAAAACGAAGCGAACAGAAATACCGTTTTTGAAGAGAAAATAGGGGAAACCAACGCCGTCATAACGAACTGCCGTTTGGTAATTGATACTGCCAATCAGAAGATTAGCAGCTTTGATGCAGAAATCAATGAGATTGTGGACGGAATAACTGATGAGGCACAGTCTTATGCCGACAATGCAAAAGAAGCCGAGACAAATGCGGCAAATGCAGCCTCCAATGCAGCAGACAGTGCAGCTACTGCGTTGCAAAAAGCAGGAGACGCTGCCGCTTCTGCCGTGTTATCGCAAAGTTATGCAGTAGGCGGAACAGGCACTCGAGAAGGCGAAGATGCCGACAATGCGAAAGAGTATGCGAAACAGGCAAAGGCAAGTGCGGATGAACTGCGGGAAGAATGTGTTTTAAAGACGGAAAAAGGAGCCGCAGAAGGCGTTGCCACGCTTGACGGCGACGGAAAAATCCCCGAAGGGCAGCTTCCTGATAATATTGGGAGCGTTACAGGAATAAAAGGGAACGCTGAATCCACATACCGAACCGGCGATGTAAACCTGACAGCGGAAAATATCGGTGCGGCAGAAAAAGACAGCAACGGGTATATTAATGCAAACGGAATAAAAAGCAGCAGAGGGGCGATTGATATTATTCCCTCGGAAAAAGGGACGGGAGTGTTTTTTACTGAGAATGGAATGTTTCCTATAACACCGCACCTTCAATGGGTGGGGAATCCCTCTAATCCATTTGCATCTATGGCATCCTCCGCGATTGAATTTATGCCAATAACGGGCGCAAACCATGGAGGAGTTATTGATTTTCATTATAACGGCGACACAAGCGATTATACCAGCAGAATAATAGAAAGTAGCAAAGGCACTATCACTTTTGAAGTTGTCAAACCTGATGGTTCTTCTGGTATAGTAAACATTACTAAGGACGGGATTGTTCCATCTGATAACGGAAGATGTTGTTTGGGAACTTTGAACAATGCATATGGCGATTTGTTTTTATATCAAAAGATTAAAGATTCGGATGGATATGTTTTGTCGTTAACAATAAGGACGGATATTCCGCATATAAAATGGAGCGAACCAGCACTAACTTTCATAACATGGGACCAAAATGAAGATGTAACATACACGGCATCTATAAATGGCGAATCAGTAACTTTTGGACGCGACATTGATGATTGTCGTATGACATATAGCTCCTATTCAGTTTTTAGAGACGATGGCAATCCATTACAAATAAACTCAAGAGGAAACGTGTCCATTCATGCTAATACTATTGGATATGATTTTGGCGCAAATAGAGTTTTTGCGTCAACATCAAACGGAGCTGCAGATATTGGAAGTTCTACAAGAAAATGGAAAAACATTTACGCCACCAACGGCACCATCCAAACATCTGACCGTAATGAAAAAAATACCATAGAAGAACTTTCTGCCGAAAAAGCCCAACAACTTATATATGGCTTAAAACCTTCAACATACAAAAT
>CAJUJG010000069.1 GCA_910586715.1 uncultured Lachnospiraceae bacterium | reverse complement strand
CAAATGCATATTTATAGTCCGATTTTCAATGGGTACACAATTCCGAAAAGGGAGTAATTTTTTCGTCAAAATACGGAAAATAAGCAGTTCCTTCCATTTCATCAAATTCGTTTTTAGAACTATTCAATAAACGCATTCTTTTGGTTCCTTTCAATTTATCAAAACTGTCCAATCTTCCCGAAGCATAACCATTTAATACGTAACAGTTCAGCCTTCGGCTTCACTGTCACGCCTGATGCACACAAAATGCTTCAAAGTCGCATTTTGGCACTTGCACAACTCGCAAAATCGCTCACAGAGCGATTTTACTCGCGGAATACTATAAGGCTGAACTGTTACTTTAACACAGTATCAGCAACGAATTTTCTACAAAAACTGCCTGCAAATAGCTGCCCTCAAAAATTAATATTCTGCAACAGCCATAATACGCACACCGATTTCCTTTGCCAAATCCGTCAGGTCCGCCAATAATTCCGCCCTATAAGCAAAAATCAAATTATTATCATCGTCCTCCGCATCAAAAATCGCCATGCAAAATCCCGTGTTCTTCCACTGCTCGTCTAATGCGTCGCACCAGTCATAGAAATCGCCTTCCACATTAAACGCCGCCTTGTCTACGCAAAGTCCGTTTGCTTTAACACCCACTGTCTCAGCAAACAGGTCTCCAAAATCATTTAACTCAAAATTGCTATTGCAATAACACAAATAATGCCGCTCCGTCAACAGCCTGACACAGCTTTGCCATTGCGCGTTCGTATCCGAAAGCGTAAAAAGCTCCGCCGCAAGCGTATCTGTCACAGAGTTGTCGTTTTCCGTTAATAGGGCGGCAATTTTCAAAATAACATTCCCTGCTTTTTTCGCCCTGTTTGTCATGCGCGTTTTTTCGTCCGACGGATTTTCGCTGCCGTCATATACAAGCGTACAGTCTTCCAAATCAGCCGCGTCTTTATCAGATATGTAAATTTTGACCGTTCCAGTCAAATCATTACAGTATACCAAGTGCTCCTCCAAAAACGCCAATACCTTCCCATAGCTTTCCTTTGCCGATTTTGCCGAAAGCCATATGCCAAGCTCCTCATTTGTGATATAATCATAACCGTTATCACAAATCTCATTTTGTGTGTACTTTTGCAGCATATCCGGCAGCACATACCGGATATCCAAATCCGGATTTTCCATTTTACTTGAATTTAATACAACAACAATTGTTTCCATATTTATCCCTCCATCCTTATCAAAGTCTGCAAATGCAACATGAACTCCATTCACAATGCGCAAGCACAAATTTACCGACTGCTCCGTGACTAAAAAAATTCCTTTGTAAAGTTACGCAGTTTACACATGAATTGCCGTTCCAATATGTTTATCCAGTCTCCATTGGGGCGCAATTCCGTCGTCCGCCCAATATTCATCAATAGCCGCAATTTTATCATCAACCGTTATGATAAAGGAAGTCACATGAAACGACATCTCCCGATTTTGTGAGAATACATGTGTTACAGTCACAATCAAATCGTTTATTTTTTCCACCCGTTCCACTTCGCCGCCCCAAGCGCCCGGGTACTCACAATTTGCAATAATAAATTCCTCCACAGTAAAATGCTCATTTGTACAATGCCAGTTGATATAAGCATTCTCGTGAAAATAGTTTCTGATGGCATCTGCATTTTGCGCCAAAACATCGTTCCAAAACTGATAGATATTCATTTTATACGCCCATTCTTCCTTTATAATAGATTTAAAAGTTCGCCTCTAAAGAAAAGTTTACCACAGAACCCTTGCAAACGCTATAATAAAAATCGAGTAGAGAAGATTTATCTTCCCTTACTCGTAGCGCCGGGCACCCGTCAGCCTATGCTGACATATTTCCTTTGGGTACCCGTGTGCATAAAAAGAGAACTTCCATGACTTCAATTTTGTCACGGGAGTTCTCCATAAAACTGCTATACTGTTATCTTTTCAAAGAAATTATCCACTTCTTTTTTTATCAATTCCGGTGCAAGGGATTTCGACAGATATCCGTTTGGTTTCAGCTCAATCACCTTTTTTACGCTTTCCCTATCTACTTTGCTTGTCAGAAAAATAATCGGAATATCTGCAAAATCTTCTTCGGAACGTATCATTTCCAAAACCTGATTTCCTTTGCAGACAGGCATCTCATAATCCAACAGAACCAAATCCGGACGGTTAAGCGTAATACTTCGGATTGCGGACAATCCGGACGTAGCCGTCAGCACTTCATAATCATTCTCCAACAGCTTCTGCATCATCGCCAGCATAAAATCTGAATCATCTACAATAAGTACTTTCTTTTTTTGACTTGCAGCAATGCTTTCCGCCTTATTTTGTTTCAGATAATTCTCAACCGCTGTCATTGCATTCTCTGTAATAATCGTAATACCGTCCTCACTCGGAACCATATCGGACGTTGTCATACAGTATGAAAAATATCCTTTTCCGGTATCAAACAACAAGCTGAACTGCGGGCTGTGTTTCTCAAATACTTTTTGAAACTGTTCATAGGTCAGCAGCTGTTCTTCCTTTATTTTTGCGTCGTGCAATTCTGCAAAATGCTCTTTAAGATGCTCTACAAGCTGCCTTGCCGTATACCGGGCTACGTTCATAATCATCACGTTTACGGATTCGGATTTCATTTCAATTACATTGCCAATTGTGCTGACAATCAACTGCTCCTCAAAAATCAGCATAAATTCCCATCTCTTTTTTTCCCGCGTGATGTAAATTAAACGGTAATAAATGCCGTTGCCAAACTTTTCGCCGCCATAGCAATTACTGATAAGCTTAGGATTCAGTTGAAACATCGTATGAAGTCTGCTGATGATTGCCTGTCCCATCACTGCCTGTTCCTCATCCGGCAAAAGGTTTTCCCACTGCTTTACGGTTTCGCCGCTTACAATCGCGTAGTCTTCTATCATCGTATGCCCGATTAACCACCCTGCGCATACACCAAGGAAATGATTTACCGCATTCTGTGAATAGTTGGTCGCATTTAATTCCTTTTCAAGCGCCGGAAGTGTTGTTTCCCGAAAGTTTTTATGAATTCGTCTATGCATATCGATTCCCGCATAATTAATGGACGCCATATACGCCTCTTCATCTATAAAATGCTGAACCGCATGATCTTTAAAATATTTCACTGCTTCTTGGCAAACCCATTGACTCTTATCGTTCTGCTGCCCAAAATCGAACAGCTTATTAAGAATGCTGAATAGCTTTTTATGTTCCTTGTCAATAATATCTACACCAAGGTTGTATCGGTTATTCCATACCAATTGATTTCCCATTTAACGTTCCTCCTGATAACTGTCTTTTTGTTTTCATCAATTATATATGTTTTTATGTCCCTGCGCGGCGGTTTTTCTTTGCAATTTTGTGTTCGCCATCCGAAAAACCCTTCTTGTATCATACCATTATATATTGAATTTGATAAGTGCCGATTTTTCGCGTATTGCTCCCTTTTTTACACATTTTTTGAACGGGCAGATGTATTCGGATAATTACAGGATAGAGCCAATAAATCAATAAAATAGAGCAAAACGAAATCCATCACCAAAAGCGAAATCGAACTGTTAATCGACGGCGGCAGCGACATTCTCGTCGAGGCACAGGATACGGAAGTCGGTATTGTGATAGAACTGAAATATGCGGAAAATGCAGCGTTTGATACTGCATGCAAGAATGCATTGGATCAGATTGCGGACAGAAATTATGAGGAACGGCTGCTTGATGACGGAATGAAAACGATATACCGGTATGGCATTGCGTGCTATAAAAAACGATGCAGGGTTGTTTCTGAATAATAGTGTGGGAGAAAAATTTCCCCCACACTGCAAGCTATTTCAAGTCTTCAATGCGGCCGGATTGAATTGCATCAATATTTTGTTTTATTCTGCTTTCGGACCAATTCCACCATTGCAGTTTCAATAGTTCCAAAATCACCTCGTCTGAAAACCGCTTTCGAATAAATTTTGCAGGAACGCCCCCAACTACCGTATAGGGCGCTACATCTTTTGTAACCACGGCATGCGTACCGATAATTGCCCCGTCTCCAATGGTAACACCGGACAAAATAACAGCCTCAAAGCCGATCCAAACATCATTGCCGACTACAATATCGCCCTTGTTATCCCATGCACGCGTAATGTTTTTGACATCAAGTCCCCACTCTTCAAAAAAAATCGGAAACGGATAGGTCGAAAGGGAACGCATCGTATGGTTTGCGCTGGTAAACAGGAACTTTGCCCCACAGGCGATAGAGCAGAATTTACCGATTTTGAGCTGATCGCCGTTAATCGGATAATGATAGAGCACATTATTTTTTTCAAAATCCTGCGGATCATGCACAAAATCGTTATACATTGTATAATCACCGACTTGAATACCTGTGCCCGTTATTACATGTTTTAAATAAACTGTTTGCGTATCTCCTGTCCGGGGATACCGTTTGTTCTCCGATATAGCCATTTTTGCCTCCATGGGTCAAGCGAACATGCTTGCATGTTCATTTGACCCTCAAATCAAGGTTGAAAGATTTTCTTTCAACCTTAAATCCTCCATGTTTTGTTTGTTAATACGTGACTATATCGGTCAATACAATGCAGCGTTTCACCGTTAATTCCTCCGTCTACTTAAAATAAATTGTCTTAATCAAAGTTTCCGTCTAACCACTGCTGCGCCGGAACAGCAATTAAATCCCAACCAGATGTCGAAAATTCTTCCATAATACGACTCCTTTCAAAGCGGCGGTTTTTTTCATTATAGCATGAACGCTGTCCATACTACAATTTGTTTTTGGGTAATTACTGGAGGGTTGTAACAGTTCAGCCTTCGGCTTCCTGTTACGAGCATCAAGCCATGCAAAACCACTTCGTGGTGTCAAAGCCACGTGCCGTGACTTGATGCATCTCTTCCACTACGCTGTTTCACGTGGCTTGTAAGCCATAATTTGCAGCAAGTGCAAAGTCCTAGGCTGAACTGTTACGGAGGTTTCTTTCAATTGCTTTTTTTGCTTTTTTTAAAAAGAAATTAAATATGGAAAGAACTTTACTGGCATGATAAGATTAAAATAAAAAATGAAGCGTATTCAAACAAAGCGTTGCACAACAAAGCCTATTATCATAACAATTTCGCAAGAAAGAGCACTATGAACGAATATAAAATAAAAACATATACGAATAACGCTGTAAAACAAAAAGAATATTGGGATACAGCAATTGGATTGCAGGACGTTGACGGACTAAAGCCTTCCGAATATCTGCACGAATTATCGGAACAAAACGTTAACGGAATATTGCCGATTCAGACGGTGAAAGAAAAACTGAACGAATACTATAAAGACGCTTCAAAAAGCGAAGGCGCCAAAACAATGGAATGTGATATTGGCGAAGGAAATACAAGGACAACCGCGGTGTTTATGGAGTTATATTTAAACAGCAGGGGATTTTGTGTTAATAATGAGATGTTTCAGGAACACGCGAAATATTACAGAGACGCAATGGTACGTGCCAATTATGCGGATTATGCAAAAGGCGTTGATACGGAGTTTGGATTTTTGGAAAGATTCTATGAGAATTTGTTGTTTCATGGAAAATATATTTTGAAAAATGATGACACGATTTTGGCATGAAAATAGCGGTTGCAACTTCAAATTGCGAAGGTGCAACCGTATTTTGATAGACATCATGAGGGAATTTCCGTATGCTGATATTCAAAAGGAGGAGATACATATGACGTTAGGTCAAAGGTTACAAAAGGCAAGAAAAGAAAGCGGTTTATCGCAGGAGGAGCTGGCAGAACAGTTGGGTGTCTCAAGGCAGGCGGTCAGCAAATGGGAAAATGACAGCGGCTATCCCGAAATGGAGAAAATGATACGGTTGAGCCAAATTTATCAGGTCAGCCTGGATTATTTGGTTGGAAACGGTCAGGAGCAGGAACATGCGGGTGAGGAAAACACGGCAGCAGGGTGGTATGTCAGCCGTGAACTGGCAGCAAGCTATTTATCGTATCGAAGAACAAAGTTTATGAAAATAGGAATGTGTGTTCTATTAGTGTTTTTGTCAAGTGCATTTTCTTACATAGACATATATTATTATGAATACGAAGGGATAGGAGACATCCTCAGCACATTCCTGATTATGGTGGCGATTATTCTGATTTTTATCATTGCGATAACAGGTAATCCCTATAAAAAGCTGAAGACAGAGCCGTTGGTATTTGATGATGAAGTATTGAAACAATTGCGTGTTGAATTTGTAGAAAGCAAGAAAAAACTGCAGATTATGCTGATAGGCGGCGTATGTATCTGCCTTACGGGATGTATGCTGTTTCAGGAGCTTGGCGATTTTATCTATGAGGAGCGGCAATATTTATGGTATGCAGCAGGAGATGTGCTTACAGGAATTGGCGCGTTTTTCGTGCTCTATGTATGGGGAACGTGGAACGCATACAGAATATTGACTATGAATGAACACTATCATAAAAAGAAGGAGAAGGGTTGATTATGAAGCGTGTATATTTATGTGTTTTGTTTATTGTAGTTTGTACTTTTATGGGCTGTGGGCTGAAAATAAGTGAGAAGGAGAACGAAAAGCTCTCCCGTATTGAAATCTACGATGCAGATGGTGCAAGTATTGCCGTATTGGAAAATCAATCAAGTTCTGATGTCAAATCTTTTTTTGACAATGAAATGTGGGTTATCGAAGAGCAGCCTGATGAGACGCTGACGCCGCAATATACCATTTATTTGTATCAGGAAAAAACGCGCACGCTGTTACAGGAAGAGGACGCGGAACGTTATGAAAAAATTGTTACTTGCGTAACATATGAAAATTCGGATGTCGTAAAATATATTATAAATGAAGGCACGGTTCCTGGTATTGTATCAGAGGAGGATTTAACGTTTTATTTTACGGGGACAAAGGCATTTTTTTCTGAAATAGAGAAAATATGTTCTATATAAAATAAATATTAGCTTAGAGATTATTTAGAAGCTTGTGTGCTATTCTTTTGAAAAATGATAAGAAAGAGGGCGTAACAATGAGAAACAAAATTTCATTATTAACGGCAACGAGCATGTTGAGAAACAGTAAGGAGCTTTTTCTGACATCAAAGAGCAGTCTTGCGTCAATCTGACAGGCAGTTATCAGGGAAACGATTTTTATGCGAGACATGTAATTATATATCGGTTTGTTTGATTTGAAATAAGCAAAAACGGTGCATTTTTATAAAGGATGCATCGTTTTTTGTTCCTATCATTTACGGTTTCTGCCGACGTAAAAAAGAAAATTGAGATAACGCAATACTTATATACATATTGCGAACGGCGAATGTTGGTCATAAATTGAAAATTTATGATATAATGAGCGCAAGAGAGCAAAGGGAATCTGTTTATTTGCCAGACACCATACTTGTCCGGATGGGCATCAATGTAACTTAAAAACAGCATCATATTAAGCAAACACAGGAGAAAACCGCATGATTATTGAAAACGAATTTCCAATTTTAGAGTACAGCACAGAACGCGATGCCGTCATTAATCCTAAAAAAGGCAAGGAACCTTTTCCGCGTCTTTGTATCATGACCTTTTTTAGAGAAGTATTTGATGCCTTTGTAAACGAACACCACGGGGAAAAAATCGGCGTATACGTATCGGAAATGCGCGAGTTTCCAGTGTACAAACTGGTATATAAGGAAACGGAGCTCTGCATTATTCAGGCAGTCGTAGGTTCCGGTTCCATTGCGATGATGACGGACTGGCTGTTTGCAAATGATGTAGAGGTTCTGCTATGCTGCGGCTGCTGCGGTGTTCTTGCGGACATTCCGGCAGGTGACGTTATTATTCCCACACGGGCGTTACGGGGTGAAGGCGCGTCATATCAATATTTACCGCCGAGCAGATACGTTGAACTGCATCAGCAGCCGATACAAATATTCAAAGACGTGCTTGAAGAATGCAAGATTTCATATATGGAATGTACGACATGGAGCACCGACTGTTTTTACCGGGAAACAAAAGACATGGTAGCGCACCGGATAAAGCAAGGCTGCCAAGCTGTCGAAATGGAATGTTCCACAATGGCGGCAATCGCACAATTCCGCGGCAAAATATTCGGGCAGTTGCTCTATAGCGGTGATATTCTTGTCGGCACGCAGGATTATGACGACAGGAACTGGTTTTCCAACAAATCTGCACGGGAACGGCTTTTTCAGATAACTGTAGAAGCGTTAATACGTTTTTCTGAAACAGATAAAATCTCAGGAGAATAAAGGGGGATGTCGGTAACACCTGGTCATTAGAGCTGGTCGGTACGGGAGATTTTGATGTCGACCCCGGAAATCCCGACTGGGCATGTGAGGAAGTGACGGATTTTGACACAAGAGAAGCCCTACCCGCTTTTGCCATATCTATTTTAAAGATTGGACAGAGGCGGTATTTTTTCTTGACATATATAGATGACCAATATATAATGCTATATATAGATAATCTATATATAACAAAACGAAAGGAGTTAATACAATGGCAATTGACAAATCTTTAATTTCAGGCAGCACTTCTATGCTGATCCTGCGTCTTTTGGAAGAGAAGGACATGTATGGCTACGAGATGATTGAAACACTGGAACAGAAATCAAACAACGTATTTACGTTGAAAGCAGGAACGCTTTATCCGCTGTTACATTCTTTAGAGGACAAAACCTATCTCACTGCATATGAGAGTGAAGTAAACGGAAAAGTGCGAAAATATTACAGCATTACAAAGAGCGGCAGAAAGTACCTGAAATCCAAGAAGGAAGAGTGGAACGAATATCAGACAGCCGTGCTGAATGTGCTGTGCATGTCATAGCGAAAGGAGGGAAGAAATTAATGAATATTGAAGAATATCTCACCACACTTACGGAGCAGATACGGTGCAAAAAAGTAATACCAAAAGTGGCGCAGGAAATCAGAAATCACATAGCGGACCAAGCGCAGGCGTATGAGCAAAGTGGCATGACACACGATAAAGCTATTGAGAGGGCAGTACTCGAAATGGGCGACCCGGTTGAAGCGGGTGCGGCGCTCGACCGAATCCATCGCCCACAGTTTGACTGGAGGCTCTTTGCCATAACTGTTTTTTTCAGTGTAGCAGGAATTTTTATCATGTACGTCACAGGTGCGCTCGGCAGCGAACAAGACCAGCTTGTGCGGCAGTTCGCATTCACTGCGCTTGGGATTGGCATTATTATCCTAATCTGCTTTGTCGATTACACGTTTATCGGAAAATATCCGCTGCAGATTTATATCATAATGACCGTTGCCTTTTACATTTATCAGAAAACGGGCAGACAGGTAAATGGGTTAAGAGCGCCCGCATTGCGCAGTCTTGTGTACCTGTATGCCCCCGTTTATGCAGGACTTTTATATAAATACCGCGGAAAAGGTATTTTTGGAATTATCAAACTGTTTGGATTTCTCCTGTTGACGGCACTGCTTTCGCAGCGGTTTGCGACAAGCCTGTATGTCAATTTAAGTATCGGTGCAATCTGCACACTTTTACTGTTGTATGCTATCATGAAAGGCTGGTTTCCCACCCGAACACTTAAAATCGGAAAAAACCAAATAACTGCGCCTGTACTTGCGGCATCTGTTTTTATATTCGTATTGCTTGTTTTTGCAGTATATTTTTCTGTTTTTGCGGCAGATTATCAAAAAATGCGTCTTATGGCATTTCTAAATCCGAACGCATATATGGATGCAAACTATCAGATTTTGGCGACACGGCGCGCCATAAACGGCGCCCAAATTTTCGGCGAAAGCACTCAGGGCACAATTATAAAGCAGTTTGTACAGCAGGATACGTTTTTGATTTTTGCGCAGGTGGTTGCGATGTACGGGTTGATTGCGGGAGCAGCAATTATCACTGCATTTGCAGCATTCGCATACCGCGTGCTGCATGTCGTGAGGCATCAGAAAAACCAGCTTGGAATGATATTGTCGGCAGCATGCTTTTTACTGGTATTTTTTAATTGTACCACGGGCATTTTGATGAATTTCGGACTTTTGCCGATGAGCAGCCTGCAATTCCCGTTTCTTAGCAGAGGCGGCAGCGGCACAATTATGTACGCCGTAATTATTGGACTTTTAATGAGCTGTCGCCGTTATGAAAAAATAATTGACCTTTCCGCAGATGTGAGATAAGCTTGCGCTGTTGCAATGTCCACACAAAGGTCGAATGGGCAGATACTTTACTAAACCGTGTGTTCGAGACCTTCCTCACGTAAAACAAAACATTTGGCACTATATCTTTAACAGCTTTTATCAGCCTTTATCTTTCCCACGGGTAAAGGCTTTTTCTTTTATCTCTTTTTCTCCGGTTCCGTCTATTCAGAACCGGAGTTGAGCCTAAAATTGAGCCAAAACCCTATTAAAAAAGGTTTTCTAATAAAATCATCTCTTGTACCTTTTCATCGCCTAAAACATGAGCATATAAGTCCATGGTTATACTTATATTCGAATGTCCAAGAATCGTTTTCAACACCTGTGGTTTCATTCCGTTTTCTATCGCTCTTGTTGCGGATGCGTGTCGTAAGGTATGGGCTGTGATATGACCAACAGGAATATTATCCTTTTTCATCTTTTCCTCAATCTGATTGAGCTGTGTTGTAACCCGTTCTCTGCTTATTTCTGAACCGTTGGGCAGACAGAACACAAAATTATCTTCATTTCCGATACCTTTACGCACTGCCTCATTTTTCATCTCTATTAGAATTTCCTCCGCCTGTGGAAGTAGGGGAATTATTCTTTTTGATGTTTTTGTTTTCGGTGTGTCGAGCATATATCCACCGCCTACAAGTGCTATCAATGTATGGTCAACATGAATTAACTTTTTGTCAAAATCCACACATTTCCACTGTAACGCTCTGGCTTCACCGTTTCTCATACCTGTCATAATTATGATACAAAAGAATCTATACAAATAGCTTTCTCTTATATATTCCATAAACCGACGCTGTTCATCTTTTGTAAACACATATTTTTCTTCTCTGTCCCTGCATCTTGGTATTTCTGTAAGCGGTACAGGGTTAAATGATATCATGCGGTTATTGATCGCTTTTCTAAAGCATCCGTTTAATGTTGCCCCCAACAGCTTAATTGTACCCAACGTAAATCCTCTGTCACATAAACTATTATATAATAGCTGAATGTCATCCACTGTGATGTCTTTCCGTTTTTTCTTTCCCATGCCATTACGTACATAGCAGTTGTAATGCCTAAGGTAATTTTGATAAGTGCCGTATTTAACGGTTTTCTTTTTGTATGTTTCCATCCACTTATCAAACCACGCGTTTAAAGTTAGGGTACACTCTTTGATGTAAGTTCCTTCTTTCAACTCTTTACGCGTAATGTTCATATTCTGTTCCAGCCGCTTCCATTCTGTGTCATACAATATATGCGACTGTCCTTGGTATGTAAAGCGTCCAAGATATTTCTTTTTGTCCTCTCGCCATGAGATGCCGCGTGGCAAATTATCTTTCTTTATTTTTTTCACTGCCATAATAAAACCTCTCTATACTTGTTATAATTTTAGGGTGATAGGAAGCGTAACGCCATATCACCCTAAAGTCAAGTAAAATCAGACCGTTTTTTGTACGTTATACCAAACACGACGACCTATGTATATCCGCGCCTGTGCTTTCGTACCTATTGCAACGGCAGTTTGGTAGCCGCAGTTCATCTTCTGCATAAGCTGCGCTGTTGTAATCATATCAATAAATCTTTTCTATGTTGTTCGAATGAACTCTCTGTTACATAAATCAATTA
>CAJUJG010000068.1 GCA_910586715.1 uncultured Lachnospiraceae bacterium | reverse complement strand
CCTAATTATATCAAAAATAAAGGGAATTTGCTTGATTAAATCAGCGTTTCCCTAAGTATGTTCCTTTGATTGCATCCGTAGAACCGATACCATCCGCCTCATACTCATAGTAAATCGGAAGGTTTGCAAGGTGTGTCTTAAATCTCCAGTCAGAGCTTGAGTCCATACCTGCCGACGTGAACGCACCCTTTACGCCAAGGTCGTCAGCGTTTGCCTGGATGCTGTCCGCAACAGCCTTTAACTGGTCAAACGAATTGATTTCCTCAACGCTTGTCACAACCGCATAATCCTTTGTGAAATAATCATTTAAAATGTCCGCATTGTAAATCAGTCCGTATGTCTCTACAACGTACGCGATACCCTTAACCTCATCGCCCTCTTTTAATGCAAAGTCGTCGCTCTTTAACTGTCCGTAAACATCAGAGCCGGAAAGGTCATAACAGTAATCCTTCCATGTTGCAAGTCCAACCGGTCCGTTTACCTGAAACAGTGTAGGAGCCTCTGTCTTTGCAATCTCGGATTTCAAGGTTGACTCATATGTTCCTGAAGCCGCTGTCTGTACAGAAACAGGAACGCCGGTTTCTTCTGTATATTTTGCTGCAAGCGCTTCCCAAGCCGCTCCCTGCTCAGGCTTGAAGTTCAGATAATAAACCTTTCCCTCGCCGGACGCAGGTGTCTGTGTGTCTGCCGCAGACTGCTGTGTATCATCTGCCGCAGGCTGCTGTTCCTGTGACTGGGCAGGCTGCTGTTCCTGTGACTGGGCAGGCTGCTGTGTATCCGTATTGTTTTCGCTATCGCTGCTGCCGCAGCCTGCAAGCATTGTCGCTACCATTGTCGCGCTCAAAATCGCGCTGATTAATTTCTTTTTCATAATGACATACCTCTTTCTTTTTTCTGTTTTTTATTATTAATGATTTGCGGAAATATTATTCCGAAACGTTTTCGGCATCGTTTCCAGTAACGTTATCGGTAACGTTTCCAAGTGACAGTTGTATAATAGCATTTTGCCGAATAAATTGCAATAGAAAACGCGCAACAAGATATTTTTTGTTAATTATGGCAAATATTTCCATTACTTTTTGTGCAAAATAAATGAGACAAATTTGATATGCAGTGCCTTATTCGTCAACTGCAATAAGGCACTGCACCAATTGTCAAATCAGTCTCTTCCGTAAATATCCCTTGTGTAAATTTTATCTTCCACATCCGCAAGCTCGTCAGTCATGCGGTTTGCAATGATGACATCCGACATCTCCTTAAACGCCTCCAAGTCGCGTATCACCCTTGAACGGAAGAAATGCTCCTCCTTTAAGGACGGCTCATAAACAACAACCTCAATGCCTTTTGCCTTGATGCGCTTCATAATACCCTGGATGGACGACTGCCTGAAATTATCAGAGTTTGTCTTCATGGTAAGACGATAGACCCCGACAATCTGCGGGCGTTTTGCCAAAATCATGTCGGCAATATGATCCTTTCTCGTCCTGTTTGCATCAACGATTGCGGAAACAATGTTATTGGGCACATTGTGAAAATTCGCGCGAAGCTGCTTTGTATCCTTTGGCAGACAGTAACCGCCGTAGCCAAAGGAGGGATTGTTGTAGTGCGTGCCGATTCGCGGATCAAGTCCTACGCCTTCGATAATCTGCTTTGTGTTAAGCCCGCGCACCTCCGCATAGGTGTCAAGCTCATTAAAGTACGCCACGCGAAGCGCAAGGTACGTGTTGGAGAACAGCTTAATGGATTCCGCCTCCGTAGCCCCCGTAAAAAGCGTCGGAATATCCTGTTTAATCGCGCCCTCTTTTAATAAATTCGCAAACGTTTCCGCGCGGTTTGAACACTCACCAACAATAATCCGCGACGGATACAGATTGTCGTAAAGCGCCTTGCCCTCGCGCAAAAATTCCGGTGAAAAAATCAGGTTGTCAATGCCGTAGCGCTTTTTTGTTTCTTCCGTATAGCCTACGGGAACCGTCGATTTAATAACCATGACCGCTGACGGATTGACTTTTTGTACCAGTTCAATTACCGTTTCAATGGAGCTCGTGTCAAAAAAGTTTTTATCCGGATCATAGTTTGTTGGCGTTGCAATAATAATATATTCCGCGTCCCGATATGCTTCCTCGCCGTTTGTGGTCGCCTTTAAATGCAGCTCTTTGTTGGCGAGATACTCCTCGATTTCCTTGTCGATAATCGGTGATTTCCTGTTGTTAATCATATCTGCCTTCTCCGCAAATACATCCACCGCAGTCACCTCATTGTGCTGCGCAAGAAGAATGGCATTCGAAAGCCCTACATATCCGATTCCTGCTACTGCAATTTTCATTTTAATTGATTGTCCTTTCTGTGTTCCGTGCACACCATACTCCGCATTCCGCACCCACAATTATTACGTTTACGCAATAATTGGCTATAAAATTTAAAAATACTCAGGCGGCGTATTTTGCCGCCTTCGTATTTCTGTTCACAGTTCTTACAGTTTCCAAATATCGCGGTTGTACTCTGCTATGGTTCTGTCTGATGAGAAGAAACCAGCCTTTGCGATATTGACTAACATCATGCGCTTCCATTTTTCCTCGTTCTGATAATCCTCAAACATTCTGTCCTTTGTGGCAATATAATCCTCAAGGTCAAGCAGCGTCATAAACCAGTCCTTGTTCATCAGCTCCTTCTGCAGTCTGACAAGGCGCGTCTTATTGCCCGCTTTCAGTATTTCCTTACTTGTGATAAAGTCCACTGCCTCTCTAATTGTCTTGCTCTTTTTATAGAAGTCCTTCGCCACATAGTCCGCCTTTTCATAATGCGCAATGACCTCCTCCGACTTCTCTCCGAAGATATAGATATTGTCATCACCCACCAGCTCATGGATTTCCACATTCGCACCGTCGCTCGTGCCAAGAGTCACCGCACCGTTTAACATAAACTTCATGTTTCCGGTACCGCTTGCCTCCTTTGATGCAAGGGAAATCTGCTCTGAAATATCGCATGCCGGAATAAGCCGCTCCGCATAACTTACATTGTAATTTTCCACCATAACCACTTTCATGTAATCTTTCACGTCGGGGTCATTGTTCACAAGCTCCTGCAAACATAAGAGCAGATGAATAATATCCTGTGCGATTATATACGCCGGAGCCGCTTTTGCGCCGAAAATAAAAGTAATCGGCGTCGCCGGCTTCCTGCCGCCCTTAATTTCAAGATATTTATGAATGATATAAAGCGCATTCATCTGCTGGCGCTTATACTCATGCAGCCTTTTAATCTGTATGTCAAAAATAGAATTCGGATTAATTTCTACTCCTTCATGCTCTTTAATATAGGCTGCAAGCTCTTCCTTTTTCTCTTTTTTAATGGACTTTATTTCTGTCAAAAGCGTCTCATCGTCCTTGTGCTGCAACAGCTTTTCCAGCTGCGCCGCATCTTTCTTATAGTCATCCCCGATTGTCTTTGTAATGCACGCCGCAAGCTCCTTATTGCACGAAAGCAGCCATCTCCTGAACGTAATGCCGTTTGTCTTGTTGTTGAACTTCTCCGGATAAATCTTGTAGAAGTGATTTAACTCCGTATCCTTCAAAATCTCTGTATGGATTGCCGCAACACCGTTTACCGAAAATCCGTAGTGGATGTCGATATGCGCCATGTGCACCCTGTCGTCCTTGTCGATAATCTGCACGTTCTCTTCAGTGTACTTCGCCGCAACGCGCTTGTCAAGCTCTCTGATAATCGGCATCAGCTGCGGAACTACCTTCTCAAGGTACTTCACGGGCCACTTCTCAAGCGCCTCTGCAAGAATTGTGTGATTGGTGTATGCGCACGTTTTGCTGACCACCTCAATCGCCTCATCCATGCTAAATCCCTCATTCTCCGTAAGAATACGGATTAACTCTGGAATCACCATTGTGGGATGCGTATCATTAATCTGAATCACTGCATGTTCATTTAGCTGGTGAAGATCGTAGCCGTTCTCTTTCATTTCCTTTAAAATAAGCTGTGCGCCGTTACATACCATGAAATACTGCTGGTAAATACGAAGCTGCTGCCCCGCCTCGTCAGAGTCATCGGGATAAAGGAAGAGTGTTAAATTCTTATCAATATCTTCTTTGTCAAAGTCAATGCCTTCTTTTACAATGCTCTCATCAACTGTCTCAATATCAAACAAATGCAGCTTGTTCATGCCCTGCCCATAACCGATTACATCAATATCATACAGCCTTGACACGACCTTTTTGTCACCAAAGTAAACAGGGAACGAAATGTCTGTCTTTGTCAGCCATGACTGCTTCTCAATCCAGTCGTTCTTTTCTGCCGTCTGCTGTCTGTCCTGAAATACCTGCTTAAACAATCCGAAGTGGTAATTTAATCCGATACCGTCTCCCGGAAGTCCCAAACTTGCAATCGAGTCTAAAAAGCATGCCGCCAAACGTCCGAGTCCGCCGTTTCCAAGCGAAGGTTCCGGTTCAATTTCCTCAATAAGGCTTAAGTCTTTTCCTTCTTCCTTCAGCGCATCCGCAAGCTCCTCATAGATACCAAGATTAATCAGGTTGTTTGACAGCAACTTTCCGATTAAGAACTCCGCCGAAATGTAGTAAACCTTTTTCGTGCCTTTGATGATACCCTTCCCATTCATCATTTCCTTGGTCATGTTCAGAATGGCAAAATAGAGCTCCTTATCACTAATCTCTTTGATTGCCTTTCCGTACATTTTCTGTGTCATTGCTTCCAAATTTGTTTTCACGCTCATTGTTTTACTCCTTTTCTTTATAAGAAATTTAATTGGTTTTAATTTTATCATTCTTTATATGCTATGAAATAACATCCAAATATTTAATCCGCATCAGTTTGTGCGGAAGTACAATTTCGCGTCCTAATTCTCCGCCAATCAGTCTTGCAGCCTCCTCGACAGCACACGCCGCGGTTTTTTTGAAGTCCTGCCCGACCGTATGCATCTGCTTGCCCGCGTATCCCATCAGGTTGATGCCGTCAAAACCGCACACCGGACGATAAATGTCCATATCAATCAATGCTTTCATTGCTCCAATCGCCATTAAATCCGATGCGCAGATGATTGCATCTTTACATGCCGCATACTGCATTGTAAGCTTCCTTGCTTCAAGCTCACTGAAACGTCCCGTGCGCACCAAAAGCATCAGGGAAAGTTCCTTAGCAAGCTCCTGCATTCCTTTCAGGCGCTCACTTGACACATAGCCCTCATTTTTACCTGATATATATAATATCCTTTTTTCCCTGCAAAATGCAGTGCTTTCCGCCAGAAACTTTTTTGCGACCTCGTACTGTGCCCTCCGGTTATCAATGTGAATGCTTGACGTATTCTCATCAACATCAGGCGCATTGATTAAAACAGATTTAAATTTCCCGCTTTTAATCAGACGCCAAAGCGCCTCATCCTGTTCAGAAAAACCACAGACAATCAGCCCCTCGACACTCTGCGACTGAAAATAGCGCGTCATCTCTCCAGTGTCCATCTCTCCAAGCATTGCGGTAAACACCGTGATAATATCCAAACCAAGCTCCTTGGCACGACTGATTGCACCGATCATATACTGCATCGGTATTTCATCTACCGCCTGCGCATTTCTGTCCACATCCAGCACCAGCGCTATACGCCCCGAACGCTTGGAAGAAAGCGCCGACGCAATGGAATTGGGCACAAAACCCAGTTGTTCTATCGCCTTGTTGACCCGCGCTTTTGTCTCGTCCCGCACATTCGGATAATTGTTCAGGACCTTTGATACTGTGGAAATAGCGACGCCTGCCTCCTTTGCCACATCTCTTATTGAAACCACGTAATTCTCTGCCTCCTGCAGTATTATTGTTCTATTCTGTTTTTCTTCTATGCCACTCTTTGGAAAACGTTTTCAGAAAACGTTTTCTATATAGTACAATAAAAATAACGGTTTGTCTACCGTTATTTTTAAATTTTATGGAAAATTTCGGGAATTTTACTTGGCTGCGGCACATTTTCTCACAGACTCATCCGTTAATGCGAAGTCCTGCCGGAACAATAACTTCCCCACAACAGCAAATCTTCCGTTTTTTGTGTGATATGCACATGTAGAAAGAGTGATAAACGCGTCTCCGTATTCTGCCGTCACTCCGGTATCATACATCGATATTTTTTTAATGTTTTCATAATACACGTCAAATGTCTTTGGTTCATCAAACCCAAAATACGCATAATATCGAAACTGATCCGTTTTTCCTTTATAAACTTTTGCATTAAATGCCGCAATCACCTCGTACACACGCACCTCATCCGGTGTGTACAGATAGATTTGGGAATGCTCCTTGGCATAATCCGCATCCGCATACTGATCCAATGTGCCAAACATGGCGCCGGATTTCATATGATGCCCGTGGATAATCAAATTACCACGCTCCCGTGTCAGGTCGCAATCCGTATCAAGAAACAGCGTGCCGTTTTTGTCCGCCTCACCGAAAAAATTCCGGTACAGATAATATTCTTCATCCTCCGGCGTCAGCATCACAGGATAATCAATATCGGTGTCAGGAACTTGCAGCCACGCAATGCAGTCCTCATTGGACGCAAAAACATTTTGATACGGACTGACATAAGCAGGCGTATCGGCGGTTTCCTCTGCAGAGGATAATACCGCCTGCATTCGCTCGCGCACTTCATCCGCATTTTTTGCAAGCGCTGCATTCTGCCAGGTTATGATGCCGTATACTCCGAAGCAGATTGCTGCCACGGTGAGAAAAAGAATATCAAACCGAAATTTTTTCATGCTGTTACCAAATACATATCTTTTTTATGACTCCTCTAACTCCTGCCGTCTCTTCTTATTTGCCGCATAAGCTGCCGCAAGCGCAAGTGTGCCTGCCACTGCAAACGGTGCGGCGCTTCTTGTATGATCTCCGGTATCCGGCATACTTGCAAGCGGTACATCCTCATCGAGGATTGTCACGGTATCCGGCATTGCCGCAAGCGGCGTCGGCTCGTCAAACAACGTAATGAATTCCTCGGGCATCGCCGCAAGAGGTATCGGTTCATCGGGTATGACAACCGGTAAGTCCAGTATCTGCGGCGTCGGCGGTGTTACCGAAGTTGGCGTATCGTTATCATGTTGGCTCGGTCTAGAGGGCTTCGAAGGCTTTGAGGGTTTCGAAGGTTTTCTGTTTGGTGTCGAAGACTCTTCAGTTTTTGAATTTTCTTCATCGGACGGGTCGGTATCATCGGGGTCCGGATCTGAACCGGTTGGTGTCTGCCCGCCTGGTTTGCTCTCGCTGGATTCACTTGGATCCTCGTTCGGCACGCTGGATTCATCCGTTGATGAACTTTCTTCCTCAGGTTTATATGGCTCCGAATCCGACTCACTGTAGCTTTCCTCGGTTGATGAGCCTTCCTCTTCCTCAGCGCTTTCCTCAGTTTTCGAACTTTCTTCTGATTTCGAACTTTCTTCTATCTTAGAACTTTCCTCGGTTTTTGCGCTTTCTTCTGCTTTCGACTCCTCTTCTGTTTTAGAGCTTTCTTCCGGTTTTGTGCTCTCCTCTGTTTTAGAGCCTTCTTCCGGTTCCGAACGATCTTCCTCTTTTGAACTGCTTTCTTCCGTCTTAGCGCTTTCCTCAGTTTTCGAACTTTCTTCTGATTTCGAACTTTCTTCTATCTTAGAACTTTCCTCGGTTTTTGCGCTTTCTTCTGCTTTCGACTCCTCTTCTGTTTTAGAGCTTTCTTCCGGTTTTGTGCTCTCCTCTGTTTTAGAGCCTTCTTCCGGTTCCGAACGATCTTCCTCTTTTGAACTGCTTTCTTCCGTCCCAGTGCTTTCCTCTGCTTTTGAACTTTCTTCCGTCCCGGTGCTTTCCTCGGTTTTTTCGCTTTCTTCTATCCTGGAGCTTTCTTCTGTGCCCGGTGTTTCCTCGGGCGTCTCTTCTGTCTTATTGCTGTTGTTCGGCAAATGAATCTCTTGTCCATGTGCTACGGCGCTTGCAATCACCGCACCGTTAATCGGACCGTTTCCTTCAACCGACGCATTCGGCGCAACAATAATTCCCGTAAAATTCTGATAAATGTTTATTTTTCCCGAATAATCTCCAAAATTCCATATAAAATAGGAAGTTTCTTTGGCATACGGCGCACTGTTCACCGGATTGTACAAAGACACAGTCCCGCTTTCTAATCCTGTCATGTTGAAAACAATTGTCGCACCTTTATTCTTATTTATATTGTAAAGCCGTTCAATATCACCGCCGATAACACTTGGGTCCGCCCCAATCGCGATAACATCTCCCGCCTTTAATTCCCCACTTTCCAATTGCTCACAGACCGCCTGCACTGCCGCCTTTCCGCTGCCTCCTTGCGCAGGTAACACGGATTTTGCCGCTGTCGTGATACTGGCAAGATTTCCGTCAATCTGCATTCTGTTTGCAAAATTCTCGCTGATGCCCGCACTCGCAAGCGCAGCCCTCACGGCCGCCGCGTCAGTCTTAACGATACCGGACAAATCTACAAGCCTTCCGCTATTGTTGTTGGGACAAATATCGGTTCTCCCATTTGTATTTCCAAGGACAATTGTTCCTCCCGAATTAACGGCAATCCGCGCATTTGCACCAACATTCTCTATATAGGAAATATGTCCCGAACCTGCCTGATTATTCTCTGTTTTGAGCGCTTCAAGCTCTCTGTTTAAATTTTTCACCGCAATATTTCCGTCAATATGGGTATACGGTGTGTAATCTTTTGCATAGACAACAAAACACTTTACTCTATCGATTGATCTCAAAAAGGAGTTTACCGATGCTTTCTGCGCATCACCAAACACAAGCGCAATCTGCTCCTGCGCATTTTCTTCCTCTTCCTGCGTCTCTTGCGTTGTTTCTTCCTCCGTCATATCCGCATCCATTGCCTGCGCTTCGGTCGTTTCTTCCCTGACCTCTTCGATTAGCGTCTGCGTTTCCCAAGCTGCTGCGGTTTCCATGCTTTCCACGGTATCCGTATCGTCTGCTGTCGTTTCCATTGCCGTACCGGTACCGTCTGCCGATTCCGTCCCCGTCGTTTCTAATTCCTCCACAACTGTCCCTGCTGTCTCAGTACCGTCGTTTCCTGCATCGTCCTGCTGCGTGCCTTCCTCCTGTCCGGACTGTGTAGCCGATGTGTCTTCCCCGCTGTCTGCCTCTGTGTCATTATCGTCTGCTTTGGTGGTGTCCTCATCGCTGCCGTTTTTATCTGAGTCAGCCGTTGTCTGCGCATCCGGCGAATCATCTTCGGCAGCATGCGCAAGCAACGTATTTGACGTAGCAGTATTCAGTAAAAGCGCCGCAGTGAGAATTGCAATTCTTACTTTTTTGCTTAGCAGTTTCAGTTTATTTCTACTTTTCATGGACTTTATCCTTTCCAATATCATAATACAGCGTTTCTATGCATCTTTGGAAACCATCTTTATTCTTAAATATAACATAAAAGCACGGCATTTTGAGGAAAAATTTTCCAGTTTCTTCTTTTTTAGTCAAAACAGATAATTTTTCCCAAAAAAACCCGTGCTTTTTTGTAATATTTATTCACAAATTGCCTTTTACCGCTTTACAACAATTGCCGCAATTACCGACCTCGGACACATCCTGACCGTATCCGCCGCCGTAAAGTTTGTAAGCGCATGATAATCGACATTCTTTGTATGTGTAAACTCCGTGTTTACAAGAATACGCCATTTTCTTCCTAACGGAAGCTTCGGAAGCTGCACCTCCTCGCTTTCCCAAAACGCGTTCACACCAATATAAATAATATCATCCTCAATGTTTCCCTCGGTACGCCCGGCAAACATAATGCCAATCGTGCGCGTGTCGGGATCGCACTTACTGTTCCATGCAGTCTTATTATGAATGGACACTTCCGGGAAACCGCAGCCGCTGGGACCTGATCTTCCACGCAAAATCGGATGCGCACGGCGAAGATGAATCATAAATTTGCAGAATTCAAACATTTCGTCGTACTCTTCTTTTCGGTTCCAGTCAAGCCAAGAAATAATATTGTCCTGACAATACGCATTATTATTGCCAAACTGCGTATTGCAGAACTCGTCGCCTGCAAGGAACATTGCCGAGCCTCTGCTGCACATCAAAATTGCAAACGCGTTTTTGCGCAGCCTGTTGCGCAGCGCAAGCACTTCGGGATTGTTCGTTTCTCCCTCCACGCCGCAGTTCCAACTGTTGTTGTCATTTGCACCGTCCGTATTGTTCCAGCCGTTTTTCTCATTATGTTTATTATTATATGCATACATGTCATAGAGCGTGAAACCGTCATGACAGTTGATGAAATTTACCGTGGCGTTCTCTCCGCGGTTTTCCTTTCCGTATAAATCAAGGGAACCCGTAATGCGGTTGATTGCCGCCTGTGCCATGCCGTAATCGCCCTTTAAGAAGCAGCGCATGTCATCGCGGTATCTGCCGTTCCACTCAGCCCAGCGGTTCCACGACGGAAAACTGCCGACCTGATACAGTCCGCCCGCATCCCATGCCTCCGCAATCAATTTCACCTTTCCAAGCACCGGATCAAACGCAAGGCTCTGCAGAAGCGGCGGCTTGCTCATCGGCGAGCCGTCCTCGTTTCGCCCGAGAATGGACGCAAGGTCAAAACGGAACCCGTCAACCCTGTACGATACCACCCAGTAACGCAGGCATTCCATAATAAACTGCTGCACAATCGGGTGATTACAGTTTAAAACATTTCCGCAGCCGCTGAAGTTATAATATTTCCCGTCAGGTGTCAGCATATAGTAAATATTATTGTCAATTCCCTTAAACGAGAAGCAGGGTCCCATCTCATTTCCTTCCGCCGTATGGTTAAATACTACGTCAAGGATTACTTCGATGCCGTTTCTGTTCAGCTCATGAATCAACTCCCGAAGCTCGTTTCCCTCTTTATTATATTCATGCTTTGACGCATATGCCGTGTTCGGCGCAAAAAAGCAGACTGTATTATAGCCCCAATAGTTTAAGAGCTTCTCACCGTCAATTTCACGCACGTCCTCCAGCTCGTCAAACTCAAAAATCGGCATCAGCTCCACGGCGTTGACCCCAAGCTCAAGCAGGTATGGAATTTTTTCCCGTATACCCTCAAACGTTCCTCTGTGTTTGACACCCGACGACTCGTCGTTCGTAAAACCACGCACGTGCATTTCGTAGATAATCATGTCCTTGGGCTCAAGGCATGTGTTTTTGAAGTTGCCCCAGTCATATCCGCTGTCAACCACACGCGCTTTGTAGACGCGCTTATCTGCATCTTTTCTATCGCCCCATATGCCCTGTCCTGCTACCGCTTTTGCATACGGGTCCAAAATATAATTGGACTTGTCGAACAACAGTCCCTTTTTAACATCGTACTCACCGTCAAACTGGTAGGCGTATTCAAGGTCTTTCGGGTCTAACCCGAACACTACCATTGAATATGTGTTCCCGAGACAGTACGATTCGGGGAACGGTATCACTGCGTACGGTTCCTCCTCATTTCTGTGAAAAAGACATAATGTACATGACGTTGCGCCATTTGAGTGAATCGTAAAATTAATTCCCCCCTGCACACAGGTCGCACCGTTTCTCAAAAACTTTCCCGGTCTTACCTCAAATCCGTTTATAATATCTGTGGGTTCATAATATCTTTTATTCATCATTACATGCGTTTCATTCATTCTGTCCTCCCCCTCTCTCCATATCAGTATATCCAAATACGATGACATTTTAACCCTTATGACATAATTTTACACTATTTTTCAAATTTTTGCAACAATTTATGTAATTTTAAATTGATTTTAAATTTTAAATTGATATAAATGAAAAGACACCGTGTTGTCCGGTGTCCTATCCGTCTGTTACTATTCACTTGCGTTCCAGCAACATCACGCTTCATTTTTATACAACGTATAATAATCCGAATCCAAATTATCCATCATCTGCGCAAACCACCGTTTGGCATCGTCCAGTGCCCTGTTGTAGACAATCGGCGCAAGCCTGCTCTCGAACAGCTCCAAAAGCTGCATCTGCTCAATCATTCCGATTTCCTCGCCCCGCTCGTCGAGATAAAATGCCTTAATTTCGGCATTTAGCTTCTCTTTTTGTGCGTCTGTGAGCTTAATTTGCACTATGCGTTCCCTTTTTTTCATCAGCATCCTCTCCTATAAAATAAAAAAGAGTCCGGCGAGCCGGACTCTCGCGCCGGAGCGCGGTTGCTTTAGCA
>CAJUJG010000067.1:223-13568 GCA_910586715.1 uncultured Lachnospiraceae bacterium | reverse complement strand
ACTATCATACAGGTTTGCTCCAGTTTTGTATAGGTACTCGCGTTTTACCGTTTACTATTTAGTTGTACGTGCTGCTTAATTACCATCCTCTAACATTGATTGAAAGATATCCCTTACTTTTCTCAGATCTTCATTATCAGGTGATTTTTGTAATGCCTTTTCAAGGAGTTCTAAAGCAAGTCGGATAAAACCTTGAAATTGTTTATTTGTCATTCCCATATCTGCTACCATCCTTCCACCGCCTTTTTAATTGATACCGTTGTTATTTGTTACAATTATTATAGCGGTTTTGCAGAAGAGTGTAAAGCCTTTATTCAATTATCAAGGCATGTTGCTGTTGTGTGATAAGTATATATAACATCTTATTCAACTTTGTCTTGTGAAAATAATAGAGAAACTGTATAATGAAAATACATTAATAATACATTGATATCGAAATGATAAAATTCTTAAATATATAGACAGGATGGAGAAACACTATGAAGACACCAGCAGAACAAGCGGCGCTCATCCAGAGCCTCAATGTAGTAGATGACATCTTTTTTCATAAGATTGCAGAGGATCCGGAAGTATGTGAAGAAATACTGCGAATCCTATTGGAGATGCCGCAATTAAAAGTAGTACAGTGCCAGGTACAGCGATTTCTGCGAAATAACGGCGCGCATTCCGTGATACTGGACGCGCTGTGTGAATTGGAAGATGGATCGGCGGCAAATATAGAAGTACAAAAGGCAGACGATGACAATCATCAGAAGCGGGTGCGTTTTAATCAATCAAACATAGATACGCTGTTTACAGAGAAGGGAATAAAGTATAAAGCGCTGCCGGATGTATATATGGTATTTATATCAAAGTTTGATGTATTTGGAAAAGGAAGAACGATCTACCATATAGACAGGGTGATACGCGAGACGGGGGATGTTGTCGAGAACGGAGTGCATGAGATCTATGCGAATACAGAGGTAGACGATGAGACAACAATTGCGGAGCTGATGCAGTACTTCAAAAAGAGCGAGGGCGTTCATCCCAAATTTAAAAAATTATGTGACAGAGTAGACTATTATAAATATGAAGGGAAAGGAGTAAAGATTATGGCGACATTGTTCGAACAGTATGTAGCAGAAGAAAGAATGGAGGCAAGAAAAGAGACAAGAATAGAAGAAGAAAAGAAAGGGATAAAAAATATAGCGGAAATTTATAATAAATTTAATCAGGATATATCCATAGCGAAGGAAGTTATAAAGGAAAAATATCCAAGTGTAGAGGAGGAGTTGATAGATGATATCATAGGCGCAGTATATCGGTATAAGGAATAGCAAAAATAAGTCCATGGATAATTTCCGTGGATTTTTTAATTTAAACCTTAAAGATATTTAAAGAGGCAAAAGAGGAAAGAAAAGGCAAAAAGAGCTAGGAGCTAGGAGCTAGGAGCTAGGAGCTAGGAGCTAGGAGAGAAGGAGAAGAGAAGGAGAAGAGGAAGAGAAGAGGAAGAGAGAGAGAAGGAAAAAGGAAAAGAAAGGAAAAGAAAGGAAGGAAAAGAGGAAAAGAAGGAAGAGAGAGAAAAGAGAGAGGGAAGGAAGAAGAAGGAAGAAGAAGGAAGAAGGAAAGAGGAAAGGAAGGGAAGGGAAGGAAGAGGAGCTTTTCCGAGCCGAAGGAAAAGCGGGGCACAAGATGCACAAAAATATCAGAAAAAAACATACAAAAAGCCGAAGGCAAACAAAAAATGCACAAAAAGAGAGCAAAAGGAAGTAACAGACAAAAAGATGACAATAAAAATGGAAGAATGGAAGAAAAAATTGTGGAAATAAAAATAAAAAAAAGAGAGAAAAAGGTTCCAAAAATAGAAAGAATACAGTATAATGACTCTATGGCGCTGGGAAAGGCAAGAAGAACCCGAGACAGAAAAAGCCCAGGCAGTAGGAACCAGGAAGAAGAAGTGCAGAGCGAAAAGACTCTGTACGCCCAAAAAGGAAAAAGGGGGACTATGAAAAATGTTTAAACGGAAATTGTTTAAGCGAGCGCTGCCATTCATACTGAGCGTGGCGATGATGTTTGAATCACTGCCAGCGACAGCGATGGCAACGGAGAGCAGCGGAGCTGAACAAATGACGGAGACAGAAAGACAAAGCGAGGAAGGAGGAGAGGAAAGAAGCGGAAGCGAAGAGTCGGCGGAAGCAGCATCAACAGAGGAGAGGTTGAGCGAGGAGGCAAGCGGAAGCGAGTCAGGAAGCGAAAGCGAGGAAGCGCCAACAAGCGAGGAGGCAAGCGGAAGCGAGTCAGGAAGCGAAAGCGAAGCATCAACGCCGAGCGGGAGTGAAACGCCGTCAACAAGCGAGGAGTCGAGCGAGTCAGGAAGCGAAAGTGAAACGCCGTCAACAAGCGAGGAGTCAAGCGGAAGCGAACACGAGGATGAGCGAGAAGAGATCGAGCAGAAGGAAGTGGACGCTGAGGAAACTGTCAACAAGAAGTATGAGACAGAAATCAGACTTTTTAAAAATGCCAATAACGAAGATGTGAAGGTTGACAAAGTTAACGGATTTACGCACATACTTGAAGGAGAAGGCGAAGCACATAAATTCAGTACAGAGTATACAGACCCAAGTCAGTGTGGCAATTTTATTGAGGCGCTGAAACCGTACATTAAAGTATTTGTAGACAATGAAAGCGTTGACAAAGATAACTTGGATAAATCTATCGCGGAACGTTTTGAGTTTGAGTGGAAGGCTGAAAAGGATGGCGCATATACGGAAAGTGTTTCGGGAGCGCCTGCCAAAGTAGGTAACTACGAATTGACTATTAAACTTCCTGCAATTGACAAACTTTGCAAGGAAACGACAACGAAGGTATACGTAAAGATTGAGCAGGCTTCGCTTGTGCTAGACTTGAGTGGTGTTACTCAAAACGGTAAGATTTTTGTCAAACCAGGAACGACAGTAGAAGAGTTTACAAAAGATATAACAAGTAAGTATGAGCTGAGATACAGCAATAATCCGGCAGGTGAAACACCATTAGTTGTAAATAAGGATGCCGTAAAATCTTTCACGGTAAATGTACATGAGTCCAATGCAGGAGAGGATGCACCTCTTCCGGCTGAAACTGTGCTTAGCGCTAGAAAGGATTACATTGTTCATATCACTGTTGAGATGAAAGATGAGTCCTGCTATAGTGTGGCAGTAGACGATGCATACAATGTGACAGTTGGAAATCTCCAGGAAACAAGGGTGGAGGTTAATCTCGATCAGAAGTCATACACAAAGGTATATGATGGCAATCCGGCGGATCCGGCAGTATTCAAGGGTGACGCTAAAGTGTTTGTTGTTGACGGGACAACAGGTGAGGATATAAAGGAACTTACGTCAACAGATGCATCGATGCCAATCGCAGAGTTAGGCTGGTATAGGCGTGAGCAGAATCCTAATGCATGGACAGGTAATGATGTTATTACTGATACGGCGGTAATGTATGCAAGTCAAAAGGATTGGAGATATATAAAACTTGACACAGCCCCCACTGATGCAGGAGATTACTATGCGATCTGGAAATATGCAGGTGATGAGCTGAATGCTTACGAACAGTCAGTAAGTGAACCTGTAACATTTACATTAGAGCCGGCACCTGTAGTTATCACAATAGCGCAGGACGAAGCAGCTCTTGGCAAAATGTTCTATGAGGGAATGGATGCAGATGATATTGCAAAAGTTCTGACACAGATAGAATATAAAGTCAGCACAGTAAATGCGGAGGGTGTAGTAGATGCTGCAAGCGATATCAAGACAGACAGCTTCTTCGGTACAGGATACGCAGGGGATGCAGCGTCGCCAGCGACATCATACTATAAACCGGTATTCAAACTTCAGCGTAGTATTTCAAAAGTGAAAGGTACTGCAGTAGAAGAAAAGGATAGAGAGTGGAAGAATGCTATTAATGCGAATAATGCTCTTTTTGATGCAGGTGATAAAGGCAGACTCATTCTGAAAGATGATGATCACGAGTATGAATATAGAGTAGTGTTTACTGGAAAGAAAACGATATTCAATCAATTTGGTGGAGCTTCTAATACAGTAGATATTACAGAACTTTCTACGGATTCGGCAGATCGAAATCATCTTGTTAAGGTGGATGAAAAAACAATTGATGAAAATGCGAAGATAGCAAGTATTACATCAGCAAAAGAGGTCGTGATTAATACAGATGCAATCGTGGCTGAGTTTAATGGCAAAACGAATGTTAAGGCAGAGAACACAGGAGATGGTTCTCTTGAGAATCCTGCTGTCAAAATTTATGATGAGAATGCTTTGTTTGCAGACCGCGCTTCCTATAAGAAAGCAACAGTCAGTGAAAAAGGCACAAATGCATCAGTATCAGGTAAACTGACATACAGATGGGGAAAAGCATCATTAAAGGATTATGAGGATTATCTTGAAAAAACGCAGGATGAAAAAGACAGCATTGTATTTACAGACAGATATGTAACGCCATTGAGAAATGGAATGGGATCGACAGATGATGAAGGTGTTTTCGTTGATACAGTTGATGCCAATCAGTTATATGAATTAACGATTAATTTTGAAGATGAGACTAGTACATATCGTCCTGAAGAAAAGAAAGTATATTTCAAAGTAGAAGCACAGCAGATTGTGATTGTTCCAAACACACAGGTCGCACAGGATGGTCAGAATATTGCGAACTGGCTGGGCGGAACAGCGGGCAATGCAGGGCTTGATAAGTCGCTTTACAAAGTATATAAACTGCCATATAATGACAGGAAAGAATTTGATGCGACGACAGATAAGTCAGGCTTAGAAATCGTGCTTCGAGAGAATAAAGACTGGGATCCTGTACAGCCTGATCCGAATAATCAAAATACAGTCGGAGGTTATGATCTGCCAGGAATTTATTTCCGTGTTATGAACTTGGAAAAGGATGCGGCAGGGGCAGATATTAAGGATAGCTATGTAGATACCAAACATGATGTATTTAATCATAAGGCAGATGATAAGACTACATTTACCTATGGTGTGACTGCAAGATATGAAGGTTCTAATTATACAAGTATTGATAAGGTTAACTCCGTAGGTGGTGTTACCAAATATCATGATCAGCCGACAGAAATTACATTCCTTGGTAATGCGGTGCTTTATCCGAGCATTAATAAGGATGTGATCAACAAGCTGACAAAGTTTTATGATGGTACAGCTCTTACACAGGCTGATATAGAAGGTTTGGTTACTCTTTATTCTGATAAAGAGAAAACAAAACCTGTTACGGATATGTTGAATACTTCCTCGGAATATGATCCTGAGAAGGTAAATGTATATTGGCAGAAGAACAATAAGAGATATACAACTGAAAACGTTGTATGGGGTGGTGATTATACACTTGTACTCAGATTTAAAGGTAATGAGAAGTATAAACCGCTTACTATAGAAGGCAATGAGAATACAGGCGAGAGCTATGAAGAGTGGCATGTTTATAACGGAACGGACGGTAATGATGAATACAAGTTTTCTATTAAGAGACGTAAGCTCACCATTACACCAGAATTAAAAGCAGAGTCTGATATCAAGGCTGGTGATGTTGTAGAATCTCTTCTCCTGAAACAGCTTACTGTTGGGGGGGATGTTCTCGAGCAGGATAAAGCATATTTTGAATATAAAGAACTTGAAAAGGGCGCTTTGGAGAAATATGCGTATATTTATGCAGACACGCATACTGTTAGAACTGAGAAAGATCAGAATGGTAATGATGTAGCTGTTCCTGTATATGAATGGCGTGAATACAATGCGTTAGACGAGGAACAGTACAATATTGGCAAAGACGGTGGTTATCCCGCGTTTAATGCTTATCCCGGATTTACCTTCCAGATTGACGACAAGAGTGCGATTGTTAATGCAAATGAACAGTATCTTAGATTTAACAGAAAGTATACAGTTAATTTTGCAAATAGTAACATAAAACTGATAGCGCCGTTGGCAGATAGCTACGAAGTGACGTTCCTTTCGGCTTCAAGAAATGTCCTTAACAGAGGTCAGGGACATGTATCAAAAGCAAACTATCAGGCTAATAAGCAGTGGAATGATAAGGTAGATGTTAATGTTGAACTCCGGTATGAGTATGATGGCAAAAACTATTCAATCAGACCGTTGGAAGCAGTTCCTTATGTATATGACAATATTAATATAAATGGGACTGATTTTACAGGAAACCTTATTGCATACAGAATTTACGCACCAAATGAGTTTGAGGGTGATGTAAAGGGTGCAGGATTTAATTTTACCAGCTTCATATATGAAAAGGCAATTAGAGAAGCAGGCGGTGAGCTGGTAGCAGACTGGACTGAAGATAAAAATGTTAACAGACATTATATCGAGGTTCTGTTCCCAGTGACAGAAGATAACAAAGAAAGAGCATTTGACATCACATGGGAAGACGGATATACAGATACATTCAAACTTGTTAACGTTGAGCTTGAGGCAAACCTCCAGAGGGCAGTGGCACCGAAGTCGATTTCATTCAATACTGTACAGAAAAAGATGGCAGTAGGTGAGACGCAGCAGCTCAATGTAAAGATAACAAAAGCACAACTTAGTGATGTGATCAAGATCCAGTACAGGATTGCGGGTACAGAGAATCAGACGAAGAATGAATTTATCAGCATTGACCCGGATACAGGCGTTGTGACAGCGCTTCATACCGCTAAGAAGGCCACAACACAGATTGAAGCATATCCAGTATATGTTGATCCAAGCGATGGACGGACAAAAGCGATAACAGGTAAAGGTGTAAAGACAGCTAAGACAAAGATTACAGTTACCAATGTGGCAGTTCCTTCTATTAAAAAGGTTGTGACAAAGGATGTAACTGCGGATGTCTGGTATAAAGATCCTGGAAATGGATACCGCAGAGAATTTTATGTGGTAGAGAAGGATAAGTCCGCGGCAAAGAAGTTTAAGGCAGCAGATTTTGAATCCATGATCAGCAGTGTCCAGAATGGACGATACAAAGATGCAGGATTTGCACTTACACCAATATACTCATATGGTTCTAATGATTATGATGATACAGCGAAGCTTATGATCAGAGAGATTGGTGATCGGGATGGAAGAGGTACAGAGGCAATCAATGAGCAGCTTACACCAGGCAAGACCTATGTAGTATATGTAAGAAATGTAAGCTCAGAGAGAACACTTGATGACGGCAGTAAAGTTGATTTTACGTATAATGGTGCAGTAAAGAGTTTTGTTGCTACAAAGTCACAGCTACAGGAACTGAACCCTTATTTCAAGGTAAATGAAGATAATACACCTGTGGCAAAGAGTGCAGTAAAATACCTTGTAACAGGATATAATGCAGATGGAACGGAAATCTATAATGTAAACGGCAATGATTATCAGATAGACCTTACGGCAAAAACAGCACAGCTTTCTGTAAATGGTTTATTCTGGGATATGGAAGGCGGAAATGACGCAGCAGAACTTCCTGATATGCGTCGGCTTGAGCTTCCTATAGCAAAGAAGTCCATCTATTTGAATCCTAAGCTGACTTATGGCGTTTTTGATGAAGAGAGTGGTATCGCATTAGAGAAAGGCAAGTGGGTATTCACAGGAACGAAGTCAAAATATGCGACAATCAGTAATAAGGGTAAGCTCTCCCTTAAAGGAGTAGGCGCTGATGGTAGTCAGATGGTATATGTTCAGGTACTTTCAGATAATGGTTTGACGACGGCAGTCAGACTGACGATTAAGTCGGAAATAACATCAGTAGCAGGAAAGAAGGCGAAACTGACAGTAGGTCAGACAAAGCCGTTAGCAGACTTTTTGCAGTATAAGAATGGCAAGAAGAAAGTGGCAAACTATAATTCAACCGGTATCATTATAACAGAAGAGACCATCAAGGCAGCAGAAGCAGCAGGTTACAAGATTGAAGATGGATATGAGAGGTATGCACTTGTCAATGGACTTCCTCATGACATTTATTTAGATCAGGGATGGAATGAGCATCCAGACCGTCATTATTGGTATATTACGGCAGTAGCGCCAAACAAAAAGGCGTTTACATTGAACTTTACAGACAGGACACCAGACGGAACAGAGATTGCTGTTACGAAGCCAGTTACACTTACATCAGCAGCAATTCAGCCTGTTAAGAACTTAAAGACAGCTTATGTAGACGATAAGAATATTACAATTAACTTTAAGTATACAGGTACACCAGACGGATATGAGATCGCACTGATGGATGCAAGGAAGAATATCATCGAGAAGCGTTACATCGGCGGCGATGAGTATGATGTTGTTAAGAAAGATGCACCTTCCTATCTGCAGAATTATCAGAACTGGCGAGTGAATACTGGTGCAGCAGACTTGGCTGGTAGAGGATATGAGAATTTTGCAAGAGATCTTGTATATTTTGAAAAGACAAAAACTTTTGCGTACACATTCAGCAGTGAGAAAATTCTCAGACTTTCATCATACACAGTCTCAGTGACGCCTGTATATGAGAATCAGAGACCTAAGACAGTCAGCAAAAAAGTTAAGACTACAAACATTCCAGCAGCAAGATATGCGAATGTAGCAGCAGTACCGGGTGATGGTAATACCGGAATGGATTTGACTTATGCAGTAGGTGGCACACCAAAGACTAATAATGGCAGCATTGTGAAGGGTGAGGTTTCACTGTATGTAAATCCATATTTCCAGGCAGGTAACGTGTATACATTAAGGGCTGGAGGCAGCGTAAATGGTGTTTTTGATGTTAACGACGATGCAAAACACCGCGTAACAGATACACTGACATGGAAGAGCAGCAATACGAAAGTCGCAACAATTAAGGCAAATACAGGCAAATATACGGCCACATTCAGACCGTTAAAGGCTGGCGAAACGACGATTACAGTGACATCTAAGATTACGAAGAAGGTAATCTCAAGATTTACAGTAAGAGTCAAGGCGATCGGTAACGGTGATGGATTTGGCGGAAACTATGAACCGGCAGGAGACGATGCTTTCTTTGGAACCTTCCTTGCACAGTGGGATCCGTTCTATGAAGGCAGACTTGATGTACTTTCTGTTAATAATCCGCTTACTCTTTCAATGCAGGCATATGACAGAGCATGGGTATCATTTACAGCACCGACATTTGGGCAGTATACCTTTAATAGTGATAGCGGTACAGTAGTTGGTGTTTATGATGCTAAGAATGGAACTGTGATTAATAATATGAATCCATTCCTTGAGGCAGGTCAGAAAGTATACTTAAAGGTAGAAACTACAAAAGGCGGCGCTATTACATTAACAGCGAATTCTACTTCATTCTCGAGAATGACAGAACAGAATAACACATTAGAGAATGCGATTGCAGTGAAGGCTGATGAGTGGATTGCATTTACAGCACCAGAGGACAATTACTATGCATTTGCAACAGATGATACTGTTACATGCAATATTAAAGCTATCCGCAAGGACAATAAAGCAATGACGACAGGAGTGGATACGAGCGCAACTGTAGATGTGACAGATGGAAAAGATACAAAGACTTATAAAGCATGGGCAGTTGGACTTAAAGCAGGTGAAACGGTATTTATCTATGTAGATAAAGCGTCAAAGCTTTGGGTAGACTACAGAAAGACAGACGATAAGACAACACTTGAGATTGATGCTTCTGGCAAGAAGAATACAGTACCTGTAGAACTTAGCAAGGACAGCCGTCAGACGTTTGTGAAGTTTACAGCTCCTCTGACTGCAAGATATGATTTTAAGGTAGCGTTTGATAAGAATGTTATTGTTAAATTGATTGCAGCAGATGGCAAATCGGGTCAGACATTGAGTGATGGTGACAAGAAAGTGGTATCTGGTATTGCTCAATTAAATGCAGATGGCAAGGAAGAAGAAAAGCGTCCCGAGGCGACAGCTTCTGTATATATGAAGGCGGGCGAAACAGTAATGTTCAGCTTCGCGCCGAATGAAACGCTGGATGCATCTGACAAGGATAAGGCATTTAAGAAATTTGAGGAAGATAAGGATGGAAATCCGGTGCTTGACGATGATGGAAAGCAGAAGTTCAGCTACATCACACTCAAGGCAGAGGTATCAGTAACGACACCGAATATTGACGAATTAAAACTGAATACAGAAGCAACAGTAGCAAAGGCAGATAAGGATACAAATGTAGCTACAGTGGCTTCTTACAAGTTTGTCATACCGGCAAATGCAAATGCTAAGTATTTAATCAGCAATGGCGGAGCAGCATTGAAATTCTTTGACATTAAGGGCAGAGAACTTACTGTTGGCAATAGCATTACAGTAGATGCAGATTCTAAGGTAAGCGATATCACGACAGTAAATAATGATGACAAGGTAATCAACCCGTTAAAGGCAGGCGACACAATCTTAATCGAGGCAACAAATACAGATACAGAGAATGAGAAGAAGATTAAGATATCAGAGCTCAAGGTAACAAATCTTGAGGATGGAAAATCAGTTGATGTAACAGTAAGCAACAATGATGTTAATAATGAATTCTGGTTTACATTTACGGCGCCAGCTGATGGTGTGTATGACTTTAAACTTACAGCAGAAGAGAAAAAAGATAATGTGCCTTCACATAATCCGAGTGGCTTCCTTGGCAGCAAGTTGTTTGTTGTAGACAAAAATACATTTGGAAGTGCAAAGTCAAGAAAGATGAAAGCAAATGAAATTGCTGTAATCAAGATGACAGTGGCATCACTTGATGGTTATGACGAGAAGGAAACAACAAAGATAACAGTTTCTGCTGTAGCCAGACCAGTGACAGATCTTAAACTGGGCGATAACTCAATAGCAGAGATTGCTAAAGTAAACGGCGAAGCTTATTACAGATATAAGGTTGAGGAGACAGATACGTACATCTTTACATGGAAGGCAGACAAGGATGTTGATGCAATAGTTAGTGCTGAGGTTAACGGTAAGGCAATTTCATTGAGCGGAACAAAACTGAATGCTGGCAATGTAGTGGATATCACTGTTAAAGCAACCACCGACAAGGCGAAGGGTACATTGAATGTAGCGAAGGAATCTGTAACAGAGCTCAAGAGTGGTGCAGATGCTGTGAAATTCGAAGCGAAGGAAGATGAAGTAAAAGACGGTGCAGTTAAGACGATTAAGTACATTTTTACCGCAGAGGATAGAGCAGATGGCACAGAATATGCAATCATTACTACATTAGATAAAGATGTGGCGACACCGGAGATTGAGTATCAATACAATAATGACGAGGCAAGTGGTACTAAGGCAGTAACTGATATTCCGGGTGCGCAGAAGTTTGAATTGCGTAAAGGTGAGACAATCACAATAACACTTACTGCTAAGGCAGCAACAAGCGGAACAATCAAGATTCAGCCTACGACACCTAAAGAAGCAACTCCATTTACAGGAGAAACTAAGGTAAAGGTAATTAAGGGAAGCAATGCATTCTATTCCTATGTCGTTCCTGAGTATGGTAGATACAATTTCGAACTGATACCTGAAAAGGATAATCACGTAGACTTTGATAGTGAAGAACGGCAGGGTGATGGTTTTACTTATACAAGTCGAATCGGTGTGTATAAGAATAATCATGCTTACTTTACCGAAGGAAATATTCTTAACAAGGGTGATATCGTATACTTTGTGGTTGTATCAACAGCAACAGGTGACGATGAGTTAAAAGAACAGTCAGCTACGCTTAAGATGGAGAAGATTAAGCCGACAGCACTCGAAGCAGACAAGGGAGTAGATGTAACTATTGCCAAAGACAAGTATGCATATTATGAGTTTACAGCTCCTGAACACGCTAGATATAACTTCAATTCAATGGAGGCTGCAAAGGACAATGATGGCAATACCAAGAATGTTGGATCAGTTTATGGTGTATATGATGATAAGACCAACAGATATTTGGGTGATGAAAAAATTACATTAGATAAGGGCGATAAAGTATTTATCAAACTGACAGCGTATGTAGATGATGTATCGTTCAAGTACACAGTCGTAAAGACTCCAATTAATCCTCTTGTATTGGATAAGGATGTATCTGCTACGATCAAGAAGGAAGAAACCGCAAAGGGTGTGACTTTTGGATACAAGGTAGATAATGTAGGTATGTATGCTTTCCAGGTGACAGGAGAGAAGCTGAATGTGAGCGTTTCAGGTAATGGTATTACTACTGAGAAACATAATGACGAAACAGAAAAAGGTCGTTATATTGTACAGCAGATCAATAAGACTGACAAATGGGTAGAGCTTACAGTAACTACTAGTGAGACTGAGAAAGATACATCTGTATCTGTTAAGGTAGTAAAGGTTGAACCGATTGTACTTGAAGCAGATAAGGCAGAGGTATCGAAGGATATTGCAAAGGGCGAATGTGTATTTGTACAGTTCGTACCGACAGTGTCTGCAAGATACAGCCTTACAACAGGTAATGACAATGTAACAACTACAGAACTGAGAGATAAGGTGCTGAAAAAAGATGCTGCTACCTATGGGGAGAAGAATCTGATTAAACTTGCTGTACCAAGTACATCTGAGAATAAGTCAGAAAAAGTGTCATTAAAGGTTACAACAGTGAAACCTGAAAAGGAAATCACAAAGTCAGAATCTATTAAAAAGTCAGCAGTAGATGTAAATGCAGTGTGGTACACATTCAAAGCATCTAAGAATGCGAAGTACGACTTTATGCTCACTAATGGCAAGGATAAAGAGGAGAAAGTGCCTTATGCTGATAAACTTGAGAAATTCAAGGATATCCGAGATGAGAAAGCAGAAAAGTCACTTGCATCAGAGTATATGAAGGCTGGCGATACAATTCTGATCAGGGTAGATCTGAAAGACTTTGCAAAAGACACAGAGCTTCTGCTTGAGGTGACAGAGAATGAAGTCGAAGATTTTAAGGAAGTAAGCTTTACAGAGACATCGGGGCTTGATAAATCTGAAAAGTTCACGGCAAAGAAAGATGAAACTTATACAGTGACGATTGTAGACAAGAAAAATGTTAAAAATGCAACTGTTACAAAAACAGTAACATATAAGGACAAAGACGGAGTAAAGCAGCCTATCGAAGGAAAAAATACATATCGGATAGACCCTGCATTCACCGCCGATACAGACGTAACTGTAGAATTTACCCTTGATAAACCTTCAGATGCTGATTTCTATATCTTTATAGAAAAAGATAAGAAAGAGACAACGAAGTAAGGGAGCAAAGCGTTCAATGAAATGGGGATGGTTTTAAACCATCCCCATTTTGTTGTGTGTCTTGCAGCGCGCATTCCGTGTTCGAAATTTAAAAAACTATGTGATAATGTAGATTATTAGTAAACGGTAAAAAG
>CAJUJG010000067.1:0-213 GCA_910586715.1 uncultured Lachnospiraceae bacterium | reverse complement strand
TATTATATTTTTTACAGCATTATTTATGATTATCATCACTGAACAGCGAAATGCCCTTGTTTTTCAATGTACCGTCCGGCACGTTCCTCCTCAGACGGACGCCAAGGCACATCGAGGTGGTGTAACGCAATCAACCTGTCCTGCACGTTAGTTCCGGCGTAAACGGTAAAAAGTGCGTACCGTGCATAATGGAAGAAATTTTTATATAATGGC
>CAJUJG010000066.1 GCA_910586715.1 uncultured Lachnospiraceae bacterium | reverse complement strand
GGTTTCGTGGATTTATGTGCAGGACCGCATTTGATGAGCACGAAAGGCGTTAAAGCATTTAAACTGACCTCATCTTCAATGGCGTACTGGAGAGGTGATTCGAACAAGGCGCGCTTACAGCGTATTTATGGAACTGCTTATAATAAGAAAGAGGAGCTTGCGGCACACTTAGAGCGCATGGAGGACGCAAAACGGCGTGACCATAACCGTCTCGGACGGGAGATGGATTTGTTTACGACCGTAGACGTAATCGGTCAGGGACTGCCGTTATTTACACCAAAGGGAACAAAAATGATTATGAAGCTCCAGCGTTGGATAGAGGACCTGGAGGACAATGAGTGGGGCTATATGCGCACGAGAACGCCTTTAATGGCAAAATCGGATTTGTATAAAATTTCGGGACATTGGGATCATTATAAAGAAGGCATGTTTGTGTTCGGCGATGAGGAGAAGGATAAGGAAGTCTATGCGCTTCGTCCGATGACCTGCCCGTTCCAGTATTATGTTTATAAAAATTCGCAGAAATCTTACCGTGATCTGCCATGCAGATACAGCGAAACCTCTACGATTTTTAGAAACGAGGATTCAGGGGAGATGCACGGCTTGACACGCGTACGCCAGTTTACGATTACGGAAGGGCATTTGATTGTCAGACCGGATCAGATGGTGGAGGAGTTTAAAAACTGTCTCGCGCTTGCAAAATATTGTTTGGAAACGCTTGGCGTGAATGATGACGTGACGTATCATCTTTCGAAATGGGACCCTGAGAATAAGGAAAAATATATCGGCGAGCCGGAAGTTTGGAACGAGACGCAACAGCATATCAGAGACGTGCTGACAGAGCTTGAAATCCCGTTTGTCGAGGATGTCGGAGAGGCGGCGTTCTACGGACCAAAGGTAGACATCAACGCAAAGAACGTCTACGGCAAGGAAGATACGATGATTACCGTACAGTGGGATGCGCTGCTTGCGGAGCAGTTTGACATGTACTATATCGACCAAAACGGCGAGAAGGTCCGTCCTTACATTATTCACAGGACGTCAATGGGCTGCTATGAGCGTACGCTTGCATGGCTGATTGAAAAGTATGCGGGTAAGTTCCCGACATGGATGTGCGCAGAGCAGGTGCGTGTGCTCCCGATTTCGGATAAATATGAGGATTATGCACAGAAGGTTTGCAAAACGCTGAAAAAAGCAGGCATTGACGCGACGGTTGACAGCCGTTCGGAGAAAATCGGTTTTAAAATCCGTGAGGCAAGACTTGACAAGCTGCCGTACATGCTTGTCGTAGGGCAGCAGGAGGAGGCGGATAATACTGTTTCCGTGCGCAGCCGCTTTGCGGGTGACGAGGGCGTGAAAACGCTTGACAGCTTTATCGCGGATGTTACGGAGGAAATCCGGACAAAGCAAATCCGTAAGGAAATGCAAAACGAAGAAAATAAATAATTTAAAAAAGTATAACGAAGGTTAGATTATGGCATACTAATCACAGGTTCATAGTTCAATGGACTCTGTTAATATTACATTGATCAGGAAGCACAGTTTATGGGGCTTCAGAATGGAGGAAAACAATGTCAGAATTAACCTGTGGTGTATCAAATTGTACCTATAACAAAGACTGCTGCTGCTGTAAGGGTGATATTATGGTGGGCGGAAAGCATGCCTGTGACTGCGACAATACCTGCTGCGAGAGTTTTCATAAGAGAAGCGGCGATAGCTTTACAAGCGCCGTTTCACACCCAAGTAAAACGATCAGCATCGACTGTGAGGCGGTAAAATGTGTTTACAACAGCGATTACCGCTGCCATGCGGACCATGTTGACATCAAGGGCGGAAACGCAGGAACAAGTATGGAGACACTTTGTGCAACTTTTAAGGAAAAATAAGTAAAAGCCATTGACAGAGCGGAGAACATGTGGTAAGGTATTTTTGTTTGAGATATTCAGACAGATACAACAAAGCAGAGTATCCGCTCTCACCCTATGGCAATCGGGCTTATAGGTGTTTATATTTTTGAAATTTATGCTGTTATGTTTTACGTGTGTAGTATAGATGCGCACAATGAATGAGGTAATGACATAAAGATAGAAAATGAAGTGGATAATTCTGTGATTATCCACTTTTTTTATGCACAGATCCGTGCAGAGGAATATACTATTGAAGTGGTGCACGGGGGGCGCGAGTACGGAAAGATGGATTTTCCTTACTCGATTAATGCAGCAGCGTTCAATATTTAGACAAAAAGCGAAGCTTTTTGCATATTGAGTACGCTGGCACACAATTTATTTTCTTATGATTTATTTTATGGAGGTGTAAGGTTATTAGCGATTTAATGATTAACGAACAGATTAGAGACAGAGAGGTGCGTGTAATCGGCGTGGACGGCGAGCAGCTCGGTATCATGTCGTCAAGGGAGGCAATGAAACTTGCAGAGGAGGCCGGCGTTGATTTGGTAAAGATTGCCCCTACGGCAAAACCACCTGTATGTAAGATTGTTGATTATGGAAAATTCAAGTATGAGCAGACAAGGAAGGAGAAGGAAGCGAAGAAAAAGCAGAAGATTATCGACGTGAAAGAAATCCGCTTATCTCCAAATATTGACACGAATGACCTGAACACAAAAATAAATGCTGCCCGCAAGTTTTTAACCAAGGGGGATAAGGTTAAAGTGACATTGCGTTTTCGCGGACGCGAGATGGCTCATATGCAGAACAGCAAGCATATTCTTGTGGATTTCGGCGAGAGCTTAAGCGATATTGCCGTTGTCGAGAAGGAGCCGAAGGTTGAGGGCAGAAGCATGACAATGTTTTTAGCTGAAAAACGATAAGCTGTTATTCCCACAAAACGGTTTATGTCAGTTAAAATATAGACAATGAGCAGCTGTTCCGTATTGGACAGTTACAAAACAGTATGATTTAGGAGGAAACAGATATGCCAAAAATGAAAACAAGCAAGTCAGCAGCAAAGCGCTTTAAGGTAACAGGAACAGGTAAATTAAAGAGAGCGAAAGCTTACAAGAGCCATATCCTGACAAAGAAGTCAGCGAAGAGAAAAAGAAATCTCAGAAAACCGGCTATCACAGATGCAACCAATGTTAAGAATATGAAAAAGATTTTACCGTACGTATAATTTGTGTTTTCAGAAACGGTAAAGGAATGTGAATTTGTTAGGAGGAAAAGAAAATGGCAAGAATTAAAGGCGGTTTAAACGCAAAAAAAAGACATAACAGAGTGTTAAAGCTCGCAAAAGGTTACAGAGGGGCACGCTCAAAGCAGTACAGAGTGGCAAAGCAGTCCGTAATGAGAGCGCTCGCATCTTCATATGCAGGCAGAAAAGAGAGAAAGCGTCAGTTCAGAAGACTTTGGATTGCACGTATCAACGCTGCGGCAAGAATGAACGGTTTATCTTACAGCAAGATGATGTACGGTTTGAAGACTGCCGGTGTTGAAATTAACAGAAAAATGCTTGCAGAGATGGCAGTCAATGACGCAGAAGGCTTCAAGACACTTGCAGAGCTTGCAAAGAGCAGTGTTGCATAAGATTGTCAACAAAAGAGAAATGAGTAAAAAATTGAGCGCTGATGTGCTCAATTTTTTTATCGTATGGAAAGTCGTGAAATGTTTGTAAAAAATTGTAAAAAAATTAACAAATTTCGTATGAAAGCAAAAATGTATGATATAATTCATAAAGAAAGGAACGTTTTCGCGGGAATATATGAAAGGAAACTTGCAGGCAGCAGCCAAATGGAGGTTAATCATGAGAGTATTAGAAAATTTAGAACCAAAGAAGGTATTTTATTATTTTGAAGAGATATGCCAAATTCCGCACGGCTCGGGAAATCTTGACAGGATAAGCGGTTATCTTGAACAGTTTGCAAAGGATAGGGGACTTTTTCATATCAGGGATAAGGCAAATAATGTCATTATTGTAAAAGAAGCAACTGCCGGGTATGAAAAGACAGAGCCGGTTATTTTGCAGGGACATATGGACATGGTGGCGGTTAAGGAAAAGGACTGTGCGATTGACCTTGAGCAGGACGGACTGCGGTTAACGGTGGACAAAGATTATGTGTCTGCTGAGGGGACAAGTCTTGGAGGGGACGATGGCATTGCGGTTGCCTATATACTTGCATTGCTTGATTCCGGCGAAATACCGCACCCGCGCATTGAGGCAGTAATTACGACGGATGAAGAAGTTGGCATGGACGGCGCCGTGGCAATTGATTTGTCCATGCTTACGGCAAAAAGGATGCTGAATATTGATTCGGAAGAGGAAGGAATCCTTCTGACAAGCTGTGCGGGAGGGCTTCGGACAGACTGCCATCTTCCTGTAACGCTAACGGACAGACCTGCCGATACAGTCTGCCTGAATTTGAATGTAGGCGGGCTTACGGGGGGGCATTCCGGCACCGAAATTAACAAGGAGCGCGGAAACGCCATAAAGCTTTTGGGAGTAACATTGCAGCAGCTTTTGGGGCGCTTGGAATTGAATATTGTTGATATTGCCGGAGGAGAGAAGGATAACGCCATACCAATCGCGGCACATGCTGTTGTGTGTGTTAAAAAAGACAAACAAAATATGCTTGAAGCAGAAGTGGCGCGAATTGCGGAAGAAACCAAAAAGGAGTTTCAGTCCAAGGAAAAAAATCTGTGTATTGGTATTACGCCTTGTGACACATGCATCAAACAAATGTTTGATAATAAAAGCACGGCTGGAATTGCGGGATTTTTAACTACAATGCCAAACGGTGTGATGGCGATGAGTGCGGACATCGAAGGACTTGTAGAGACCTCGCTCAACGCAGGCGTGATGAAATGCGTGTACGGCGAAAAAAAGGAGGTTGTTGTAAGCCTTGCAGTCAGAAGCGCGATAGAGACGGCAAAAGAGAAACTGAAATTGCAGCTTGATACGCTTACCAAGGTATTCGGCGGTTATACCCAAGCGCACGGCGATTATCCGGGGTGGCAGTATAATCCGGATTCTAAGCTGAGAGCGGATATGGTAAGGATATACAAAGAAATGTTTGGTCAGGAGGTTAAGGTGGAAGCGCTTCATGCAGGGCTTGAATGCGGTGTTATGATTTCTAAAATACCGGGACTTGACTGCGTGTCGTTTGGACCGGATATTTTTGATATTCACACGACGCAGGAGCGGCTCAGCATTTCATCGACGGCACGGATGTGGAATTATCTGCTGGAGATTTTAAAACAGAAATAAGTTACGGTACAATCCCTTTAGAATGGAGAATAAATGGAAAACAATTATAGAGAATTTCATGGAGATAACCATCAAAATGAAAGTAAAAAAAAGAAAAAGAATAAAATCAGCGGTTCGTTTCGCAAAATTGCGATGATTGCGGCTGCAGTGCTTGTAATCGGGATTTTGACCCTGGAATCGCTTTATTCCGTAGGAGAGCAGGAACAGGGCGTTGTGACGACCTTTGGCAAAGCGACGGCTGTCACAACGTCAGGGCTTCATGTTAAAATACCCTTTGTGCAGGATGTGACAAAGGTAAACACGACAATACTTGGTTTTCCGATAGGGTATCGGCTGGATGAACAGAATGCAGACATGGAGGAGCTTGCGGCAGAGTCCCTGATGATAACCTCGGATTTTAATTTTGTCAATGTCGATTTTTATGTGGAATACAAGGTATCGGATCCTGTAAAATATCTGTATCACTCCAAAGAACCGCAGGAGATACTCAAAAATATTGCGCAGTCGAGCATCCGCAATATTATCAGCAACTATGCGGTGGATGACGTGATTACGACAGGAAAGAGTGAGATACAGGCTGCAATCAGAGAAATTATGATAGAAAAGCTTGAAGAGCAGGACATTGGATTGATGCTGGTTAATATTTCCATGCAGGATGCGGAGCCGCCCACGGATACGGTTATAGAAGCATTTAAGGCAGTGGAGACGGCAAAGCAGGGAAAAGAGACGGCGATTAACAATGCCAATAAATACAGGAACCAAAAAATTCCCGAGGCAAACGCATCGGCAGACCAAATTATACAGAAAGCGGAAGCGGAAAAGCAGGAGCGTATAAATGAGGCGACCGCTCAGCAGGTGCGGTTTGAAAAGATATATGCAGAATATGAAAAAAATCCTGTCATCACAAAGCAGCGCATGTTTTATGAAGCAATGGAGAACGTTCTTCCCGGCGTAAAACTGATTATTGACGACGGCAGCGGAGACTTAAATAAGACACTTTATCTCGATGAACTGCAGTTGGAGGATATTACGCAAAGACCGGAGAATACACAGGACGCACAGGCACAGGAACAGGAGGATTAGGCAATATGAAAAAAACATTCAGAAAGATACTGATACTGGTGATTGTGCTGGCAGCGTTATTTGCAGGGGTTAATTCCGTATTCGTAATCAAGGAAAACCAGTATGGGCTTGTGCGGGAATTCGGAAGGATTGAGCGGGTGATTTCAGAGCCCGGATTGTACTTGAAGGCACCGTTTATACAGGAGAAGGATACGGTTACAAAAGAGCTTTTGCTGTATGATATTGCAAAATCCGATGTGATTACGAAGGATAAAAAGTCAATGATTGTGGACAGCTTTGTGCTTTGGAGGGTGACGGATCCAAAAGCATTTGCACAGACCTTGAATACTTCTGCGACAAACGCAGAGGCGCGTATTAATGTTGCCGTTTACAATGCCATAAAGAACGTCATAAGCAGCATGGCGCAATCAGATATTATTGCAGCAAGGGGGCGTGAGCTTACGGACTATATTATGCAGAATGTAACGGGGATGAATCAATACGGCATAGAGATTGCAAGCATAGAGATTAAATTGCTTGACCTTCCCGAGGACAATAAAGATGCTGTATTTGAGCGTATGATTTCGGAGCGTGAGAATATGGCGGCTACGTATACGGCAGAGGGAAATTCGGAGGCACAGGTGATTCGGAATACGACGGATAAAGAAACGGCGCTTTTGGTGTCGGAAGCCCAAAAGAAGGCGGAAATCTTAAAAGCCGAGGGTGAAGCGCAATATATGCAGATTATGGCGGAGTCCTATGACAGTCCGCAGAAAGCAGAGTTTTACAGTTTTATCAGAAGCCTTGACGCTCTGCAGAATGCGGTGCAGGGCGGTGATAAGACCATTATTTTGGACAAGGATTCGCCGATTACGCAGATTTTTTATAATTATTAAGAAAATGATATAATATAAAAACCTCACGCAGCGTTTTGTATGACTGCATGAGGTTTTTAGTGAGATGTTTTATGCCTCGTCTGCCGAACTGCCAAGACGCATATAAAAGCATATGAGATAAAGTCCGCAGATTCCTACCAAGGCATAAACGATTCGGGAAATCCAGCTCATGCTTCCGAAAACGGATGCGACTAAGTTGAAATCGAAAAATCCGATTAATCCCCAGTTTACGGCGCCGACGATGGCGATGGTCAATGCGATGCCGTCAATTAATTTATTGCCCATATTTTGCCTCCATGCTGTGATAATATGACGGGAGCAGCAAATGCTGTCTCCTCAAAAATAGTGTGGTAAAAAAAAGAAAAATTATACAGTATGGCGGAATTGTTTATAAAAATCATAAATTGCACATTCTAAAGGAAGTAAAAGATGTTTGAAATTTATAAACTTCAACATTTACCGACTTGACGATGTCCGGTAGATAATGGTATTATAAATATAGCTTACTGGAAGATAAGCAGATTGAGAGGTAATGTTTCATGGCAAATTTAATAGAATTTATTCGGATGACCTTATCGTATCTATTGACCTTTGCAGTTATTGTTGCCGTAGCAGGCGTTGGCGGATTTATCGGTGTGAAATGCTGGAAGCCAAAGGAGAAATCAGAGCAGGTCAGGGAATAATATCAGGTGTACGGATAAAAATGTACCGATGCAGTTCGGTACATTTTTTTGTCCTTTAATACAGTATTTTGACGTGGTTTTGGCGTATGGATGTTCTCTAATTTACGGTCTGTTTATGGAGTTTGTTATGTAAAACCAAAATCAGTCAAGAGGAAATATGATATTTCATAAATATTGTAGTTTTTCTATAAAGAATTTTAGGTTTTATTGTGAATCTGTTTAATTGACATAGTATGGTAATTATTCTATACTTATAAACGGGCACTATATATTGTATAGAGATAAGATTACATATCCTATAAAAACACAATTTGTAGTATTTTATACAAATATCAGAATATTCTGAAAATATGGTGCAAAACATGCGACGGAGGAATGAGAATGAGCGAAGAGACAGATTATGGTGTGGTTTACAAGCCCAAAAACACAGTTTATGTTATCAAAAAAGACGGAAGCAGGGAAGCATTTAACGTGCAGAAGGTGATAACGGCTGTCGGAAAATCGGCTTACCGCGCCCTTGCGAAATTTACGGACGATGACAAGCGCCATATATGCAGCTATGTGATTAACAAAGTGGACGAGATGGAGACGGATGAAGTTCCGATTCCCGTGATGCACAATATTGTAGAAAGCGCCCTGGAGGAGGTAAAGCCGGTCGTAGCCAAGAGTTACCGCGATTATCGGAATTATAAGCAGGACTTTGTGCGCATGATGGATGACGTGTACAAAAAGAGCCAGTCAATCATGTATGTAGGCGACAAAGAGAATGCCAATACGGATTCTGCGCTTGTTTCCACAAAGCGGAGTCTGATTTTCAATCAGTTTAATAAAGAACTGTATCAGAAATTTTTTATGACCACCGAGGAGATACAGGCATGCAGGGACGGCTATATTTATGTGCATGATATGTCGGCGCGCCGTGATACGATGAACTGTTGCCTTTTTGACGTGCAGAATGTTCTTTCGGGCGGATTTGAGATGGGCAATATTTGGTATAATGAGCCGAAGTCGCTTGATGTTGCGTTTGATGTCATCGGAGATATTGTTTTGAGTGCAGCAAGCCAGCAGTATGGCGGATTTACGGTACCTGAGGTTGATAAGATTCTTGCGCCCTATGCCGAGAAAACGTATCAGGCGGCGTTAGAAAAATATACCTCTCTTGGGATTGACGAAAAAAAAGCGCAGGAAGTGGCGTTAGCTGACGTGGAACGCGAGTTTGACCAGGGATTTCAAGGATGGGAGTATAAGTTTAACACGGTGGCAAGCAGCCGCGGAGATTATCCGTTTATTACGGTGACGGCCGGTATCGGGAAAGAACGTTTTGCGAAAATGGCAACGATTCACATGTTGAATGTAAGAAGGAAAGGACAAGGAAAGAAAGACTGTAAAAAACCTGTTCTGTTTCCGAAGATTGTCTTTTTATATGATGAAAATTTACACGGACCGGGCAAGGAGCTCGAGGACGTGTTTGAGGCGGGCATTAAGTGTTCAGCTAAAACCATGTATCCCGACTGGCTGAGCCTTACGGGGAAAGGGTACATTGCAAGTATGTATAAGCAGTACAAAAAGGCAATATCCCCTATGGGCTGCCGTGCGTTTCTTTCTCCGTGGTATGAACGGGGCGGAATGCATCCGGCGGACGAGAAGGACAGTCCGGTGTTTGTCGGACGGTTTAATGTCGGCGCCGTGTCGCTGCATCTGCCGATGATATTGGCGAAGGCAAGGCAGGAGAGCAGGGATTTTTATGAGGTACTGGACTATTATCTGAATTTAATCCGGCAGCTTCATATCAGAACGTATGCGTATCTTGGAAACATGCGTGCGTCAACCAATCCGCTTGCGTACTGCGAGGGCGGTTTTTTAGGCGGGAAATTGAAGCTTTCGGACAAGATTAAGCCGCTGTTAAAGTCGGCTACGGCTTCGTTTGGCATTACGGCGTTTAATGAGCTTCAGATGCTTTATAACGGAAAGTCGCTTGTGGAGGACGGTTCGTTTGCGCTGGAGGTTTTGGAGTACATTAATAAAGAAGTAAACCGCTTTAAGGAGGAGGACGGAAATCTTTATGCGATTTACGGTACGCCTGCCGAAAATCTCTGCGGACTTCAGGTGAAGCAGTTTCGCGCGAAGTACGGCATCGTTGAGGGCGTTTCTGACAGAGAATATGTCAGCAACAGCTTTCACTGCCATGTGACGGAAGATATTACGCCGATTCAAAAGCAAAATTTGGAGTACCGTTTTTGGGAGCTTTCAAACGGCGGAAAGATACAGTATGTAAAATATCCGATTGATTATAATATTCCAGCAATCAAAACGCTGGTGCGGCGTGCGATGGAAATGGGCTTTTATGAAGGGGTCAATTTGTCGCTTGCATACTGCGATGACTGCGGGCATCAGGAGCTTGAAATGGACGTGTGTCCGAAGTGCGGAAGCAAAAATCTGACGAAGATTGACCGCATGAACGGATACCTGTCTTACTCGCGCGTGCATGGCGATACGCGGCTTAATGATGCTAAGATGGCGGAAATTGCAGAACGCAAAAGTATGTAAAACATTAAGAAATTCTAGGCATATAAAAGACATATGCTAAGAATTTCGTTACTATTCACGGCTTGGGAGCCGCTTATAGCAACGATTCGGGGCGATATGCAAATTTTGCTTCGCAAAAATCGCCCCTCACATATGAATCATGTTCTCACGGAACGCGCAGTAAATGCGCATTCCTGACCCGTGAAAAGTAACAGAATTTCTAAGTGTTTGGAAGAACGCGGGAGTGGCGTTCTTCTGATTGGCGGGATGTTATTGATATTATATTAAAATTAAAAACGATTAGAGGTTAGCGGAATGAGGTATCACAATATTACCAAGGACGATATGTTAAACGGCGACGGATTGCGGGTTGTTTTATGGGTGGCGGGCTGCGAGCATTGTTGCAAAGGGTGTCAAAATCCTGTGACGTGGGATCCGAACGGTGGTTTGGAGTTTGATGAAAGCGCAAAAAATGAGATTTTTGAACAGCTTGACCAGTCTTATATAGCAGGGATTACTTTTTCGGGCGGCGATCCGCTTCACTGTGCGAACCGCGGCGGCGTCAAGCAGCTTGCAATGGAAATTCGGGAAAAATATCCTGATAAGACAATTTGGCTTTACACGGGCGATGTGTGGGAAGATGTGATGAATTACGGACTGATGAGGTATGTGGACGTGCTTGTGGACGGTGAGTTTGAGCAGGAAAAGAAGGATACGACACTGATGTGGAAGGGCAGCAGCAACCAGCGCGTTATCGATGTGCAGGCGACGCTGCAGGCGGATGACAAGTCGGTGCCGGTACTTTACTGTGAAAATTATGACGATATTCCGATGGGGCGTGAGACAAATATCATTCCGTTTAGCGCGGGAGGAAGCTGTTCAATTCGGAAAGCATAGTGTCATTGGAGGGAAAAAGAGGTACAGGGTGAAAATTAAGATAAAGTATTTTACGGATAAGGTACAAAAACTTGAAAAAATTGCAAAAGGGAACTGGATTGATTTGCGGGCAGCAGAAAACATCGTGATGAAAAAGGGCGAGTTTAAACTGATACCTTTAGGAATCGCAGTGGAGCTGCCAAGGGGTTATGAGGCGCATGTCGTGCCAAGGAGTTCTACTTTTAAAAATTTCGGATTGATACAGGTAAACCATCAGGGTGTGATTGACGGACCAAACAGGGAAACGGGAGAGGGCGGATACTGTGGAAATGATGACGCATGGTTTGTCCCGATGTATGCAATGCGCGACACGGAGATTCATTTAAATGACCGCATCTGTCAGTTTCGGATTATGGAGCAGCAGCCGGATATAGAATTTGAGGAGGTCAGTGAGCTTACCGGACCAAACCGCGGAGGGTTTGGGTCTACGGGGAAAAATTAAAAAGATGATTAGAGAGAATGCACTGCAGTTAATACAGTGCATTCTCTTAATGTGCCACTTTTAGGCGCTGCTGTTTATTCCTGTGATTTTGGCAGTCTGTAGCGAAACAGCGCATGACTGATTTTCTTCCAGTTAAACGGAATAAGCGGATAGAGATAGCTTTGTCCGGATACCATTTTGTTTGATACAATTGCGAAGAAAAACAGAACAATGCCTGCAATATACCCCCAAAACTGAAAGATTGCTGTCAGTATCAGATTGATAATTCTGAAAAACTTAATTGCATAGCCGAGTTCATAACTGGGATGCGTATAGTTTGCGATTGCAACAAATGCCATATACAGCATGACTTCCGCGTTGAACCAACCGCTTTTTACGGAGAATTCCCCAAGAATCAGCGCTGCCATGACACTGAGCGGCGTTGAAAGCATGTTTGGGGTATTTACGGCGGCAAGACGCAGTCCGTCTATTGCGAGTTCAAGGATTAAGAACTGCCATATCAGCGGCACATTAATATCTTCCTTGACGACAATAAAGTCAAAAGCAGGCGGTATCCAATCAGGGTTTTGCATTAACAGCAAAAATGTGGGTGTGACAAAGTAGGTAAGAATCAGGATTAAAAAACGCGAAAATCTTAAATACGAGCCCGTTACGGGTGGAAAATAGAAGTCGTCCGCTTCCTGTATCATATCAAGGATGCTGATTGGCAGAATCATGGCGGAGGGTGAGTTGTCCACCAATATAATGATACTGCCCTCTAAAACCTGTGCGGCGGCAGTATCGGGACGTTCCGTGTATTTAAATTTCGGGAACGGGTTAAACCACTTTGAGGTATAAAGGCATTCCGCAAGACTTTCTTGATTTAAAGTAAGCGCATCGACTTTAATATCGTTAATCCGGTTGCGGATTTTTTTTAGAAATTCCTTATCAACGCGGCTGTCCATATAGCAGAGTACAATGTCCGTCTTGGAAGCGTTTCCTGCGCTGAGCATTTCCATCCGCAGATCGGTACTCCGGATACGGCGGCGTATCAGAGCCGTGTTGAATACGACGGTTTCCACAAAACCGTCCTTTGATCCTCTTAAAACCTTGTCTTTTTCGGGTTCCGACACACCGCGGGCGGGATAGGTGCGAGAGTCGATTAGAATACATTCATCAAAGCCTTCAATGATTACTGCAAATACGCCGCAAAGTACATTTTTTGCGATTTCATCAAAATTTTTCGACAAATCAACCTCTACGTGCGGCAAAAGCTTATTCATATCCTTGGCGCTCTGCGGCATGTCATCGCTTTTCAGTCCCATAAGAAACTGCAAAATTTTTTGCATCATTTCATCTTTGCAAAAACCGTCTATGAAATAGAAGGCTGCATTTTTTTCACCGATTATAATATCACGGTTTACAATATCAAAGCATTCGCTGACATGCAGGATGTCGTTCAGATATTGTTTATTTTCCTCAAATGTCTGATACATAGAAATCCCCCATTCTTGATATACCTGCAATGCGGTATTTAACGGCGCATACAGGTGTGAACTCATTTGATGTTCAGTATTTCCAAACAAGAATAAATTATTCGTGGGGATTGCCAAACGAAAAATGCTCCGGTACACCTGTTTATTTTTACGACGGTGTCGGAGCATTTTTATTTGAAAAAATAAAGAAGTTATTTATCAAATTCAGGGTTAAAAGCATAGAAGTTGCGCGAATCAAGATTCTCCTGTGCGATGCGCAGGGCTTCACCGAAACGGGAGGATTGAAATAAATTTATCTGTTGATTTTCTGCATTTTCTTGATAATAGATTGCCAATACATGC
>CAJUJG010000065.1:3562-13858 GCA_910586715.1 uncultured Lachnospiraceae bacterium | reverse complement strand
TAATTAGTACATACGATTGACGGTTCTGTGGATAGAACTGCGGAAACTCAAGAAAACTGTAGGAGAGTCTTTAGCTGTAACAAAAACAATAGATGAAGTTTTAAAATCGACATCTCATTTAGGCAATACATTTATGGATAATGTTGCAAGAGCTGATACATTAGCACTTGCTTTAAATGGATATTCAACAGAAGCAATTAAGTCAGCAATTGCACAATCAACCTTAAATGACGTGCAAATTAAAGCAATCCTGTCATCGAAAGGACTTGCAGGACAGTCTCTTGAAACAACAACGGCAGAACTGGCACAGGCAACAGCAACAAACGCTTTGGCTGCTTCAGAAGGAGTTGCCACAACAGCAACAGCCGGATTTAAAAATGCAGTCAAAGGTCTTGGTGCTTCCATGAAAGCATTTGCATTATCCAATCCTATTTTAACTGCGATTGCCGCCATTGGTGTTACCATTTATGGCGCAGTAAAGGCGTATGATGCTTTAACTGTATCACTTGAAGAACAGCAGGAAAAACTTGACAACGCGCTCTCAGCATATGAAGACGTGAAATCAGAACTTGACAGCATCAATTCCGAACTTGATGAAAACAAGAAGAAAATAAGCGAGCTTGAAGCAAAGCCAAAGCTTACCTATGCTGAAAAAGGACAGCTTGAGGAATTAAGGCAGATCACGGAACAGCTTGAATTGCAGAAGGAAATAACAGAATGGCAGGCAGGAAATAAACAAAAAGCCGCCGCTATGGAAACGGTTGCATATGTCAACACGAAATACAACTTGGGTGATTCCAATGTAAAGGATGTTGACAAGCTGATACCGGATATCTTGGCTGAAAATTATAAAAACTTTGAGACTGCCACGGACATCAATGTTACGGATGCCGAGTATTTAGCCGCTAGATATAAAGCCATGTCAAATGAACTGGAAAACCTTGTCGCAAAGAAATCAGAGCTTTTCGATAATGATGAAATTTTCAGGGAAGATGTTGCTATGGCTGAATATGACATAGAAACATATAAAGGATTTACAGAAGAATTAAAGACAGAAATCAACGACATGCTTTCTTCATTAATGGAACAGAAAGCAAACATGCAGGATTATTACGACACGATAAAGGATACCCCATATGAAGACATGTCAACGGACGCGCGAAAATGTTATGATGCAATGCAGCAGATTAATGCTTCCATACAGACATTGTATTACGGTCTTGGCAACAACAGGCTCAACAGCGAAGTAACAGACGGGATATTCAATACAGAAGGCATCGAGAAGACAAAAGAACAGCTTATTGAAATGGCACAGGCTGGAGCGCTTACCCCCGCAGTGATTGCAAGTCATGAGAAATTAGCGGATGCAATTTTAAATTCCAACCTTATTGCAGATGAAGGGTGCGGACTGTTTGAAACATTATGCAATGAGATATATGCTTTGGCAGAAGCGGAAAAAGAAGCCGCCGACAGTGCAAAGGAAATGTCCGAATCATTCTCCAAATCCGCAATGATAGACTCAATCAATGCCCTTTCAGACGGCTTTGACATCATAGACAAGATTTATGCGGACGTGAAGGACAAGGATGTATTTGACTTTGCGAACCTTGATACCAAGAAATTTCAGGAAGCATTCGGCGAACTTGGCGTGGAATATGAAAACTTCATAGAAAAGGTTTCAGAATCACCCGATGACATCAATGCGTGCCAGCAGGCTTTTAATGAGCTTGTAAGTAAATATCTTATGGCAAGCGGCGTACTGGACAACCTCAATGAGGAAAATGCAAAAGTTACCGCTTCCATGCTTGAACTTATGGGCGTTTCAAATGCGCAGGAACTTGTTGACGATGCACTGCTTAGAAAGAAAGCTGAATTAATTACCACAACAGATGCATACAAAAATGCAACCGACGAAGAAAAACAGGCTATGCTTGAGGAAATCGGGACAGGCGAAGCACTTGAACAGATAATTGCACAGATTACATTGCAGAAACAACTAACAAATGCAAATGCGCTAGATACTTCTGCTGACATCAATGCAATATTCTCCCTTGCACAGACGGCAGGTTTCGGCGCGGAGGCTTTATATAATCTTGCAGAGGCTAGGGCTTTCCTTATGGAGGCTGAGGCAAGCGGCGACGTAGACCAAATCAATGAAGCAAAGGAAGCTATCAGAAGGATTGTGTCCGTTGAACAACAGAAACTTGCAAGCTTTACTGCTGATTTACAGTATACAGGCGCAGACACAACAAACAAGAAATCCGGAAGAGCATCTTCATCTTCTGAAAAAGACCTTTGGTTAGAGGAATACAAAAGAAAACTTGAAGAATTAAAACGGCAGTTAAATGAGGGTAAACTAATGCCCTCTCCTGTAGTAATACAGGATGTATAAAAGTAACTATATCGGTTAAAAGGCGATGGGACGCCCAAGACCGAGGAAAGACTGATTTTAGATTGAAATATAGAATTGTAATTTTATAATTAAATTAAAAAAAGAATATATTCTGATAGTATTTTGTCGATTGTTGGTATATAATGGTATATTATACTAACTAACAGAGGACAATATGAGAAAAGTTATAAAGAATGCTATTTTTACATTACTAAATCCTATTTCACCAGTTATTATACTAATTGTTGGTTGGTTACTTACAGTATTGGTAACACAACCAAATGAAAAGTTTCCATATTTTATAAATTTTATGATTGAAAACCCATTTATTATTATGGTGTTTATCATATTTTGGCTTGTATTTACACTTGTATATACAGAGTTAATAAATAGAATAGAAATCTTAAAAAAAGAAATCAGAGATAAACAAGAAATAATTAAAGAAAAAGAAGCTCAATTAAATCATACTTCTGGTATAATTTTAAATAGAAGTGGCGATTTTGCAAAATTTAATAAGTCCTTAAGATTCAATGATGTTTTATTAGGATTTGTGCAAAATAATACTTTAGTTGAAAGTGCACAAATATATCAATATTCCATTAAACGTATTAACAATAATGTTATTATTAAAGTTGTTTATGATTCTGGCTATGTATATGAAGACATAGATATTAATAACTTAGCACAAACATATTATGAATTTGACTATTTAGATTATAATAAACTTTGCGATATAATAAAAACATGGAAAAAATTATCTATGGATACTATAGAAAATTACAGAGAAAAAGATATATTAATTAATTATGTTGTTAACGAAATTACTGAATTATTTAAAAAATATTATAATGATTTAACTAGTTTATCAGATGTTTCATGTATTGAAAATAAACATTTTACAGAATACCGAATACTAACCTTATTAATTAGATTAGCGCGAAGATTATCAACAACTACTATTGATAAGAGAATATTAGGTGAAGATAAAAGAGATATTGAATATTATCTTTTGAATGGTAAAAGAACGGGTATATTAAGTAGTATTTTATTAGAAGATACTTTTATGTTTAAATACACAAGAAACTCTCATAAAAAAAATGGTCGAGCTTACGTGAGCTTTCATGCAAATATTTCTAACCAGAATTATATAGTAGTTTTCAGTGTGCAAACATCTGATTTGGACAAATATACCAATCTTGAACACGAAATAAAAAGTTTAATAAGTGATTTTGTCAACAGATTAAATAAGAAATAATGTACAATTTTGCAAATATATGTTATACTTAATATGTACAAATAAAATGTAGGAGGCGCAAAATTATTATGCCTGAATTATTTTACGAAAGAATGGAAGCAATGTTTAAAGAACTAGAAATTGAATTAGAGGACACAGATGATAAAGAAAAAATAAAAGAGGCAGAAAATTTTGTAGCAACTTTTACTCCCCAAAAGGAACCTATTATTATAGAATAGTCCCATTTTTCTAAAAAACAAATGCATCTAAAAAGTTATCTTTTATGGGCAGTCAATTGAACTGCTCTTTTTTCATATCAAAAAACAATCTAAAATCAGAATCCGTAGAGACTGTAATATCTTGTATGGTAACATACAGGGTTCCGTTACTCTCCTACCCTGTTCAGGGAGGATGAAGATCCAGTCCGAACTCGCACAATAATCCCAAATAAATGAAATGCGAGAGTATGCCAGAAATGACATACCGCTATGTTATTACATAGTCAGTAATCAGAAATGATGAAAGTAACAGATTGATTATTACCCAAAAAGACTTCTACTACCAAAGTGAAGCTTTAATGAATGAATACCTCAAGAATACCCCCGCCCACTTATCAAAATATGCAGAGGAGATAGCCGACGCAGAAAACACGCTTCATGACGAGTGGGTAAAGACGCTTGAATACGAAAAATCCGAACTTGAGAAAAACGTGTCAGACAACGTTCTTGTACAGTGGCAGTATTATGAACGACTTAAAGAGCTTGCAGAACAATACTACAACACAGCAGGCGCATCATACGGCAAATTTGCGGACGAATACGACGAAATTACACGCGAGATACAGGAAGGACAGAAGAAACTGTGGGAAGACGTGTTCGGTGAACTTAACACACAGATTGATGATTTGCAGTCGGCATGTGCGACCGTTAAGGATGCTGTAAAGGAATATTCCGAAAACCAGTCCCTTTCCATTGACACCGTGCAGAAGCTTATCGACCTTGAACCGCAGTACCTTGCAATGCTGCTTGACGAGAACGGGCAGTTACAGCTTAATGAGGAGTCATATGCAAAACTTGCAAAAGCAAAACTGGAAGAAATGAAGGTTGACCTTGCTTATCAGGCACTCAACACAATCAACGGTCTTGAAAATGAGGCGCAGGCAGTTGAACTTCTTACGGGAAAATATGCCGAATTAAGGGATACAAGCTTAGGCGCAGTCGAGGCTATGCTACAGGTTGCAGTTGCGGAAGCACATAACCGTGGTGAAAAACAGGGACAGGCAGCCGACATGATGATGCAGGTGTACCAAAACCAAAAGAAAGTCATCGATATGGCTGATTTTTCACTTCCTTCACTGACAGGAGACAATAACAGCGACAAGGAAGAAAAAGAATTCCTCAAAACATTCGACTGGATTGGTACGCTTCTTGAAAAGATTTCTGACAAGACATCTAAGTTAGTTGATAAGGTAGATAAATTCTACAACTGGCAGAAGAAAAACAGCATGATAAACCGCGCTGTCAAATCAACCGACAGGGAAATCAACACCAATGAACGCGCTTACCAGGCTTACATGAAAAAGGCTAACTCTGTGGGGCTTGGACTGAATTATGTCCGTAAGATACAGAATGGTACTCTCTCCATTGAGGATATCACCGATGAAAAACTTGCTGATAAAATAGACGAATATCAGGAATGGTTTGATAAAGCGCAGGAATGTCTTGACACGATTGAGGATTTATACGACAAGCAACGTGACCTGATTAAGCAGAAACTTGATAACGTACTTGACTATTACAGCAGCATGGACAGCTACCTCTCTTCCATTACTTCTAAAATAGAGTCAATAATCTCCCTTAATGATGAAATGGGGAAACGCAGTTCACTCACGGAGCTTATTGAACAGTTCGCAATCATATCAGACCAGCTTGAAACCGCGACCACAAAGAACGTTGCAGGCGTTACCATTACAGAGGGTTCTCTTGGGGACTCAAAGAAGGTTTCTGATGCAGTAAACCGTGACAGACAGGAGCTTGCAGATTCGATAAAATCTGAAATTGATAACCTTGATGTAAAGGAATCAGGCACATATACAAAGGTTCTAAATAACATTGCGAAGACACAGGCACAGATTGACAAGTATCAGAATAAAGGCTGGGATAAGACAAAAGCAAAATCGTATGAGAAATTACAGAAGAAATTACAGGATTATTACAATTTGCAGAAGGCTCTTGACGAAAATGCAACGTCTGACACCATTGCCAACTATGAAAAGACCTATACAGCATTACAGAAATTACAGAATAAGATTGACAGCGGAAAGCAGTTGTCCAAATCTGAACAAAAGCGGTTTGATTCGTATAAGGCACAGCTTGAAGGTTTGAAGACACAGGGACAGACGGCACTTGATAAGCTTTACGGCGAATTAGCAGAAGCTAACGGGACTGCTCCTAACCAGTCGGAGTCAGACAGATTAAAGGACGAAATCAACGGCATACAGTCAGATCTTGAAAATACTGCAACCTATAAGAACCTGTTAAAAGCAATTGAAACCACGAAGGATAAGATTGCCGCGCTTGACGAAAAGGGATATGAGAACCTGACAGGCGGACAGAAAAAGACTTACGACAAATTAAGGACACAGCTTGAGGATTATTACGACCAGAAACAGGCACTTGACGAGAATGCCACTGCTTCCAACATTGCGGAATACAATAAGATATATCTTGCATGGAAGAAGCTACAGGATAAGCTTGACAGTGGTAAAAATTTATCAGAAAGCCAGTGGAAACAGTATAATAACTATACAAAACAGCTCGAAAGTTATGCTGATGAAAAAGCTGATACAATATCAAAGCTCAATGATAGTCTTGAAGAAACCCTCAATCCAAGCGATAAATTAGAACAGATTGAAAAGACATATGAAGAATCAGCAGAGGGTATTTACGACAGTTATCAAAATCAGATAGACAGCATCAAAGGTGAAGCAGAAAACACAAGGCAGTACCAAAATATACTCGCAAAGGCACAAAAACTTGAACAGAAGAAGGATACGAAAGGACTTTCAAAATCAGAACAGGCAACGCTTGACAAATACAATGCAGAACTTGAAGCTTTACAAGCGGGGGCGACGGGAAACAACATCACCGATTATGTAAAGACGTGGGAAGCATGGTATAAACTTCAGCAAAAACTTGATAACGGCAAGAAACTGTCAGATAGTGAAGCAAGAAAATACGACACTTATAAATCACAGCTTGAGGCATGGAACAATGAAAAGCAGACACAGATAAACGACCTGTTGAGTCTGATGGAGGATGATCTTGAACAGCTTCAGAAGACATATACTGAAAATGTTTCAGAAGCAGAATCCGAAATCAACGATTACTATGCAAACCTCTACTCGCTTGCAAAGCAGATAGCGGAATACAACATCACGTCATTGCAGGCACAGCTTGATTATCTTGACGCATACATTTCTTATTATAAGGAACTTGTGTCACTGTATGATACATTCAGCGGTGATAAACTTACAAAACTGCTCACGGATTTGGACGAGGACGCGCTTGCAGATAAAGCTGAAGTTTATGAAAAATACCTTGAAACATTACAGGATAAATATAGCACCACCCTTTCGGAAATGAACGAGTACAGCCAGCTCCTTGATGCGATGGACACGAATGATTTTGAGGCATCAATGGATTTGTTCAACAAGGCGCTGGAAAGCTACAGAGCAAGCGGCGACACTGCCATGGCTGACAAATTACAGTCGGTACTTGATTTACTCAACGAACGTGCCGTTGACGCTGACAACTGGGGCGAGTTTGCCGACAACTGGGTGGAGGAATGGGAAAAGGAATTCGCGTCCGCAAAACAGGAGCTTATCGGTACGGCGACGGAAATTCAGGAAGTAAACGACGCTTTAAGGCAGATAAGGTTTGACAACATTACTGATGCAATAAATGAACTTGACACCGCGAAAGGGATACTCTCTTCCATTGCTGACCTGATTAACGACGACTGGCTTTATAACAACGGGGAACTTTCCGAATATGGACGTGCGAAGGCTGCATTACTCGTATCGCAGCTTGAGGATTCACAGAAGAAAGCTAATGAGTATCTCAACCTAATTAATGAGATACAGAATAATAAGGACACTTATGCATCTGACAAGACATACATGGATGACCTGAACAATGCAACACAGAATTATTATAATACTTTAGGCGAGACTGCATCACTTGAAAACAGCATTGTAGAACTTATGAAACGTGGTGCGCAGGAAGAAATCGACAGCCTCAAGAAGATAATTGATGCGAGGAAACAGGCTTTACAGAAAAAGAAGGAATACTACGATTACGATAAGAGCCTGAAAAACAGCCAAAAGGAAATTGACAATATAAAGGCACAGATTGCAGCACTTGAAGGATTATCCGATGCAACCGATGCAGCAACAAAGGCAAAACTCGCACAATTGAAAGCTGACCTTGCAGAAAAGGAAGATGCTTTACAGGAAACAAAGGACGAACATACCTATAACTTACAGATTGATGCGCTTGACGAGTTTGTTGCGTCACTTGAGGATACTCTCAACAGTTCAACACAGACCGTAGCGGAAATCATGGAGGAATACCAGAAGGCAATAAATGATGCGACTGATATTTACAGGACATCAACGGACAGTGTGAATGACACGCTTGACAAGCTCATTGCATTCTATAGCGGAATGGGCACATCCATTGACGGACTAGATTTGACACCAAATGGAACAGGTGTTACGGATGGGAAAGTGCTCGCTGTAAATACTTCTGTGGCAGGCGACAGTAAAGTTGCCGATGCCATAAACATGACCACGGATGCTGTTGGCAGGACTGCGGACATTACTGAAAACCTATCAGAATATCTACAGGAAAAACTTAACGGCGTAATTGATGTATCCGATTCACAAAATACGGAAATATTAGGGCAGATAAACGACAACACGTCAAAAACTGCTGAACTGCTTGAGAAATATGGCATTGTGCCGGTAAGTCCCGATAAGTTATGGGAGAATTTTAAATTTAATCCAATAGACGTCACGGCAAGACAGTATGAAACAATGGTCAATACAAAACCATATGTTCCCCAAAGCATTATCAACAGGGAAATGCAGCCAAACATAACAATACACTATGACAACATGATTAACGTAGAAGGCAGTGTTGATAAGAGTTTTAGTAGGGAATTCCAGGAGAATTCAAAAGACATTTACAAGGGTGTTGTAAATCAGCTTGCTAAAGATTTAAAACATAATGGTGTGAACTTCGTTCGTAGACCGACATTACCAACCATCAGTTAAGATTTGTATTACACCGCACCCTTAAACATGGGTGCGGTAAATAAAAAAAGAACAAAATAGAGGAGAAGAATAATGTCATTAAATATAGAAACAGGAATAAATTTAAAGTATACAGATGAAATAGGAACACATTATTTATATGAAGGTGATAAAGTAATCTGTCATGTGGGAGAACATACCTATAATGGTACAATTTCTTGGATTGGTACATATCAGGAAAATGCGGATTCAGAACCACAGCAGGTCATTTATATTGATACATGGAAAGGCAGGACAAGCATGTCAAGGGAAATGGTCATGCTAAAGGATGTTACTGATATATGTAAAAATCCATTTTCGTATGATATAAACGATGAAACATGCAGTGATGGACGGAAAACATTTGATGTGTTGATAGAAAATGGATATAGTAAAGAGCAGGCGAAGGCAATATGTGATCGAACGCATGACATGACTGTGCTTTATTGCACACCATATATAAAAGCAACAATCTATGCAATAGAAACAGTCAGACAGTTAATCACATCCGATAAAAATGATGCCAAAGACATAATCATGGAAGGTGCAAAACAATGCATGGAAGAAGCACAAAAGGAGTATTTTGAACTGGTTGAAATATATGCCAAAGAGATAGAGCAGTGCGACAGGGATACGAACAGTCTGACAGATACCATTAAAATTGCGTCAAAATGCTGGAATGACTTAAGGGACATGAAGGAAGGTGAGAGCGGAAACAGGAATTGATTTGATATGGATACTTGCAGATTATAAGCCATATAACAGTTGATTTATGGTTTGATTTATTATTTGTGGGCAGGGCGGTTAATTGCTGTCCCTGTCCCGTTATTGTGTTTGGTATTGATTATTTGATTTTATTATTTCAGAATATTATTTTATTATTGATTGAAAAGTGAATACAGAATTTTTGTTTGAAGGCACTGGCATACTCACTGGTGTCTTTTATTAGTTGATATTGAGAATTTTATATAAATTGGAGGACGATTTTATTGGGCAACATGGTAAAAGAGGTTCCGATTTGGGAGAAATCAAATTTGACAGTAGAAGAAGCCGCAGCATACACAGGTATAGGGATAAACAAGATTCGGGAGATGTCAAGCGGGGATAACTGCCCGTTTGTACTATGGGTTGGCAATAAGAGATTAATTAAGCGCAGAAAATTTGATGAATATGTAGAAAAACAGTTTTCAATATAAAACGAATGACATACAGGGGCTTGATATGATACAATTGATAATCATATTAAGGCTCTTTTGATTTGAAAGGAGCGATACATATGGCAGATAGAAGGAAAGATAAAAGTGGAAAGGTATT
>CAJUJG010000065.1:0-3538 GCA_910586715.1 uncultured Lachnospiraceae bacterium | reverse complement strand
CAGAGAAAAGACGGCACGTACATGTATCGGTGGTCAAACAATGACGGTGAACGAGAATGCGTATATGCCCGTACATTAAATGAGTTAAGGGAGTTGGAAGAAGATATAAACAGGGACATGGTTTTGGGAGTATGCAGAAAGGCGCATACATTGAATGAACAGATTGAGCGGTATCTGAGGACAAAAGTAAATCTTGCAAATTCCACAAAGGAAAATTACAAATATTATTTCAATCATATAATCAGGGAAAGCAGGATTGGTAAAACAAAGGTAACGGATATCAGAAAATCGGACATTCTGCTCTTTTATAACTCTCTGACTGAACAGGGATTAAGCGTAGGAACTGTTAAGATTATCCATAAGATTATACGCCCGTCATTACAGCTTGCCTGTGATGATGACGTGATTTCCAAAAATCCGGCAGACGGTTGTACAAAAGATTATATAGACAATCCTGAAAAGAAGTTCGCACTGACCTTTGACGAAGAGGAAGAATTTCTGACAAGAATAACAATGCGTCCGAGAATGAAGCGTTACTATCCAATGTATGCAATCATATTAAAGACAGGACTGCGTATCAGCGAAGCCATTGGCTTGACATGGAATGATATATCTATGGACAATCGGGAGATCAGTATTAACCATCAAATACAGTACCGAGTAAAGGACGGAACAGTAAAACTATATGCAACTGATACAAAGACAAGCGCAGGCAGAAGGACAATTCCCATGACAGATGAAGTGTATCAATTGTTCAAGGAACAGAAAAAAGTGTGGATGAATACAAAGAAGGATCCCGATTTTGAAGTAGATGGATATAAGAACTTTGTGTTTGTGTCCCATATGACTGGAAAATGTATGAATCATAATAGTGTAAGGCGCATGATGCGGACACTTGTAGATATGAATAGTGAACGGGAAATCAAGCTTCCGGAAATAAGCCCGCACATTTTAAGACATACTGCCTGCTGCCGTTATGCGGAATCAGGGTGTGACATTAAAGTGCTTCAGTACCTTATGGGACAGACCGATATTAAAACCACCATGCGGGTGTACAATCATGTCGATATGGAACGTGTGAGACGTGAGCTGAACAGGCTTAAACAGTGGGATCAGGAGCAAAAAAGTTTACACCAAAATTTACACCATTTTGCCGAGAATTTATGTGAAAATACGTAGATTTACGTGGGATTTAGGTAAAATAGGCTAACACCAAAAATTTCAAAAAATCCCGCAAACCCCTTGATTTTCAAGCTTTTCCATGATATAGTAATACACGAAACAAAATAGAAAATTCTTCGGGGCAGGGTGAAATTCCCTACCGGCGGTAAAGTCCGCGACCTGCTTTTTACATAAAACGGTGTGTGAAAGGCGGCTGATATGGTGTGATTCCATAACCGACAGTAAAGTCTGGATGAGAGAAGAACGGTATTTTTGTGCGATGTTTTGCGTGCAATATTTTATGAACGTATTGAACCCCCGAATATTATAGAGTATTCGGGGGTTTTTATGCACAGCCCCGTGCAGTGGAAATAAGCCGCTAAGGCGGCGCACGGGTCGCGCGGCGAGTAGTGGAAAAGTTCATTCCCCTACTCGATTATACAGCCCCGTGCAGATGAATTATGCCGCTAAGGCGGCGCACGGGTCGCGTGGCGAGTAGGGGAAGATGGCTCTTTTCTACTCGATTTAGCAAAAGCATTTGCGTCAAAAATACCAAGACAGCTTATTTCAAGAAGAATTTCCTAAAAAATCAATGAAAATATCATTTGAAAAGAAAAGGAGATTAAAACAATGAACCAATTTTTTACGAACATCATGGAGAACCTGACCTTTGTACTGGAATTTATCGCGCTTGTGGCGGTGCTTGTTATTGTGGCGGTTATTGCGGAAAAGCTGATTGCAAAGAAGAATAACACGGAAGGAAAAATCCTTACGACAAGAAAGACTGCAATGATTGGCATGTTTTCCGCAATTGCGGGCGTTCTGATGACGATTGAGCTTCCCGTACCGTTTGCACCGCCGTTTTATGGAATTGACGCGAGCGAGCTTCCCGTGCTTTTGTGCGGTTTTGCGTTCGGTCCGGTGGCAGGTGTGCTGACGGAGTTTTTAAAGATTGTGATTAAGCTGTTTTTTAAGCCGACCTCCACGGCGTTTGTGGGAGAGCTTGCAAACTTCTGTGTCGGCTGTGCGATGATATTGCCGGCAACGATTATTTATCATATGAAAAAGAAAAAGACGACGGCGATTCTTGCAAGCGCGGTCGGTACAATGACGATGACTGTGTTCGGCACGCTGTTTAATGCCGTTTATCTTCTGCCGACGTTTGCGATAATGTTTGGAATGCCGCTTGAGGCGATTATTGGTATGGGAACGGAGATTAATGCGAATGTCACGAATGTTTTTACGTTTGTTGCGTTTTGTGTTGCGCCGCTCAATCTTTTAAAGGGCGCGGGCGTGTCGGTGCTTACGTTTGTGCTTTATAAGCCGCTTAGTCCGATCCTGAAGGCGTCTTATGAAAATGCAGCGTCGAAAAAAACAAAACAGGCATAAAAACCTTTGCAAACACGGTTGAAAAATATGTCGGATACGCTATAATGAATAAGTACCCAGTGCGAATGCCCAAATTTGTAATTTAGGAAAGCACAGAATAATTGAAAAAGACACGGAGGACTCATTTAATGGGAAATGTTAGGCGTATCTATGTTGAGAAAAAAGAGGCTTTTGCCGTTAAGGCAAGAGAGCTTGAGGAAGAGTTAAGAAGCTATTTAGGCATTAACGGTTTGGAACAGGCAAGAATTTTTATCCGTTACGATGTGGAAAATATTTCGGATGCTGTTTTTGAGAAGGCATGCAAAAGTGTGTTTTCGGAGCCGCCCGTTGATGACTTGTACATGGAAAACATTGAAATGCCAAAGAACGCGCGCTGTTTTTCCGTGGAGTATCTGCCGGGGCAGTTTGACCAAAGGGCAGACTCTGCGGTGCAGTGCGTGCAGTTTTTAAAGGAAGACGAGCAGCCGATAATCAAGACGGCGGTGACATATGTTTTAACCGGAACGATTTCCGACAGTGAGTTTGACAAGATAAAAAATTACTGTATCAATCCCGTGGATTCAAGGGAAACGGATATGGTAAAACCGCAGACGCTGGTGACAATATTTGAGGAGCCTGCGGATGTGGCAAGCTTTGCGGGCTTCGCGGATATGGCGGAGGACAAATTGGAGGAGCTTTATGATTCGTTAGGGCTTGCGATGACTTTTAAAGATTTTCTCCATATTCAGAATTATTTTAGGAAGGATGAACACAGGGATCCGACAATTACGGAAATCAGGGTGCTTGATACGTATTGGTCCGATCACTGCCGTCACACGACGTTTTCTACGGAATTAAAGGATGTTGCATTTGAGGAAGGCTATTATACGGAGCCTGTTAAGACCACTTATCAGCAGTATTTGGCGGCGCGTGAGGAAATTTTTGCTGGCAGACAGGACAAGTATGTCTGCCTGATGGATTTGGCGCTGATGGCGATGCGCAAGCTCAA
>CAJUJG010000064.1:10566-13894 GCA_910586715.1 uncultured Lachnospiraceae bacterium | reverse complement strand
ACCCGTTGCAAGCCAAAATTTGTAGTTCTTTCCTGTTTTCATGCTCCTAAAACCTCCATAAATTATATTTTAAAATGCGCTTTGCTGTTCCATTTGCGCAAGTTTTTCCAAAAATTCCGCACCGCACACCGGCTTTGAATAGTAATAGCCTTGGAAAAAGTCACATCCCATTTCCTCCAAAAGCTGTGCCTGCTCAAGCTCCTCCACGCCCTCTGCAATCAATTCCATGCCCATTTCCTTGAGCATCGCAATGGAATATTTGAGCGCCGACAACGCCTTGCTATCCTCCATTGCCGACCAAACCATTGATTTGTCAAGCTTTACTGCATGGAACGGATATTTGACAACCGCCGCCGTATTGGCAAAACCGGTGCCGTAATCGTCCAGTGAAAAATTGATGCCATACTCCCTAAGTTTATCCATATTTTCAATCAGCGTTTCCTGCGATAAAACCGCCGCCGTTTCCGTAATCTCAAGATTAATGCAATGATACGGAAGCCCAAACCGTTTCATAATATCCAGCAGCTGCATGTAAAGTGTAGACTGCATACACTGAACTACCGACAAATTGACGTCAACATATTCAATCCCGCGCGCCAACAGGTGTTCCTCCGAAATAAAACGGCACACTTCGCAAAACACAAACTCACCGATTTCCAAAATCAGACCGTTGCGCTCCGCAATCGGGATAAATTCCTCGGGACTGATAAACCCGAAATCCTCATGCCGCAGACGGATTAACGCCTCCGCCGACACAAAACGTTTTTTCTTTACGGAATAAATCGGCTGATAATACACCTCAAATTTATTTTCATGCAGCGCATATTTCATTATCTGCACAATCTCCGCTTCCCTGCGCCCTTTCTTTAACAGCTCGTCGTTCGCATAGACAACCGGTGTTCCCGAAAGCTGGTTTGCTTCCGCAATTCCGGTATCCAAAAGTGTCATAATATCCGCCAAACGTTTTACGTTTTCCGGATAAGCTACCACGCACATCGGCGCCGACATCGTTACCGATACCGTATCCGTTAAAAACGGCACGCTGAAGCGACTCTGTATCTCCGAAATAATTTCACCCCAATTTCCGCTCCTTTCAGAAAGAATGGCGAAACGGTGACCGCCCATAAAAAACACTTTTTCCTTTTCGACAATCCCCAAAAGCAACGCGGAAAACTGCTTTAAAAGTCTGTTCGCATTCTCCACGCCCAGCGCATCCGTAATGTAGCGCATCCCTTCAATCTCCATGCCAAGCACCTGAAACGGCGTCTCGCTGTAGATTAATTCAAGCGCCACCTTCTCAAACGCGGTCTTGTTGTAGGTTCCAAGCTCCTTTTCTTCATAATTCAGCGGATTTTCAAGTGAAAAATAAATCAAAAGCACGGCAATTGACACCGCAAACTGCGTCAGCAAAAGATTCGGCGCCGCCATCTGCACGATAATCAGCAAAAAACAGAAAACCGTATAACAGCTCACGGACACAATCTGTCCTCTTGAGAAAAATTTCCGAAACTGCAGGGTATAATACTGTGCCAATGCCACATAGTAGAGCGAAGCCGCATATAGAAGCCAAAACAGCACACCATGTACATACTAACCGCTTTGATTCATATGAAACACAAGCCCATGAAGCGGCGTCGTCATAATCAGAAGCTCGCATATGCTGATTGGCGCAATCATCAGAAATTTCTCTTTGCGGCTCGTTGACGCCGTCTTTTTGATAACTTTTAAGATATATGTAAAATAGACCACCGGAGTCAGGTTAAACAGCGCAAGATAAACCATATTTAAGGCATAATGCGTAAACCGCGCGGCAGTCGGCGGATGCTTCATGGTATACACCGTCACGAGGTCAAGAAGGGACGCTGCCAGTTCCACGATGAGCAAAAGTTTAAAGATACGGTTCTGTATCGTACTGATGTTCTTTTTCATATAAAAATGAATACCGATTACCACAGTCACGATAATTGCAGCTATATCATAATGGATAATATAGTTCATGCGAAATCCCTCCCTGATGCAATTTCTTGCCCGTCTCTCTTAGTTTTGATTTTATCACAATTCTTCTGTCAGTTCAATCATTACATGCCTGAGTTAGTTCAAAAATACGTTCCGCCTTTTCCTGCAGCCTTCCTTCATCCCTTCCGCAAATACTTCCTCATAAATTCCGTCAGGCACAGCTCATCACCTCTGCTAATGATAATATCAACAAAAAAGAAACGGTAAAGGATAAACTCCGCTACCGTTCCTCATTTGTCTTAAAAACCGACATTTAATTTAATTGCAAATACATTACTCCCGATTCATCCGACATATCAAATAAATCAATATTGTCCACAACATATTCCTGATACCTGCCGGCACCGGTATCGAACAATCCGCCTGTAATCTTCGTCCATGTCATTCCGGTTACAGTAGAACGCACTCTGTACTTTCCGCTGGCATCCGTACGGATATGGTAAATATCAAACTTAGGCACGCTTACCTGCAAAAACCATTTATATTGTGCTTCATTCATGGAAGAATTCTGCGTAAGTGAAATCATATGTACCCACTGGTTATTTTCCCACTTATCAATCTTTGCAGTAAAATGCAACTGTGTCTTGTCAATGTTGAACGAAGTCGGCGCCAGTTTCACTACAAAATGCTTATCATAATTTGTACCGTTTCCTGCACCGGAATTGCTTAATTTTTTCGGTTTCGATTCGCTTCCTATCGTCTTCATTTTTCCACTAATCGTTTCATTCCACTCATTTGGATTATCAATCGGTGCAAATGAAATCTCCGTCTTAGGTATCAGATACTTGTGAGGCTCTTGTGGAATATTTTTTATTTCCTGATATACTTCTTTAAATTTCTCAACATCTCCCCACTTATCATTTCCCCATTCATCTTTAAGCACATTTCCATTTTCATCCTTAAGCTGTCCCCACTCGGTATGTCCCCAAGTTCCATCCCAAAGTTTATATCCTGCTTCCTTCCAGCCGTTTCCAGCTTCAAGCAGACTCTCATCCTGCGGCCAATAAATGACCTTCTGCCCCTGTGGTCCTGTGCCATACACGACATTTACAATATCAAGTTCATATTCCTTATTTGGAAGGAATAAACGGGAACCCAAATTACCGCCAAGAAACGCATCACGCTCACCTTCACTGTCCATTATGCGGTACTGCTTATTTACCGCATTCCATTCTGTACCAGCCTCCCGATACCGGAAAAAGGTTCTCTGCGTCGAATTATAAATCCCCTGTGTGAAGTAAGAACGCATCCACGGGAACGGCGAAGATTTTGCAAAATCGAAATCATCCGCTCTTTGGAACCCGTCAGCCTT
>CAJUJG010000064.1:0-10556 GCA_910586715.1 uncultured Lachnospiraceae bacterium | reverse complement strand
GCTCACCATAAACATCATCATACTTCATGCCTGCCTTATTATAATTTGTTTCCTTATCCGCACCAAGCGCATGCAGCGAATATGCCCTAAGCTTTGCCCCTGACGGAAGCGCCTTTTTTAATGTAAAGGTTACGCTTTCCCGATGCTCATTCGCATACTCATTTTTATTGATAGAAACATTTGAAAAGTACTCCGTCCATTCACTGATTGTCTTCTCTGTTCCTCTGTACTCCATCACCCACTTTATCGGATACGGAGACTTATACGCACCGTGCCCTGTTGTTTCCCAACGGCATACCTCCGTGCTGTCCGGTTTCGTCTGCTTTGCAAAATACTCAACCCGGTCCTGACCGAATCCCTTCGGGTACGCCATAAGCGTAATCTTTTGCTTCGCCTTATTGATTTTATTAATGTCGCTGCTTCCTGATACCTCTAAGTCAACCTCATTGACGCGTCTGACCGCCAAATAAATCTTCTTCTCCTCTATCTGATTATTATTTGTATCAAACGCTTTAACTGTCACATCGAAACGCCCGTTATTGCCTCTCTCGTCTTTTCCGATTTGAAGGCTAAGATACCATACCCACTGCGAACCCGGCTTATAGCTGGTAAGCGTATATGGATTGCTGTCATTTCCAAAAGAATCCCTAACCGCTGCAGCAATTCTTGTTGTATTATCACTGTTTCCTGCTAATTCCGCTGTCATCCTGTAAGTTCTTCCATTCGATACATAGATTGGAATAACCAGCTCATGATCGCCCCTGTCGTCCGGTCCCTGTAATGGCTCAACAATTACCGTATCCGAGTCAAGTTCGAGCTTCTGCGGTCCCTCGATATACTTCTCTACCGCATCAACCGTCGCATACGAACTCTTTTCGTTATTCCAATCGCCTCCCGTCGGATGCATTACCTCCGCCTGAACCGTAAGCTTTCGGTTCATAGGCAGATTATCGTCCCGCAGACTGACAAATACATGCGGTGTGGATGACGGATTGATGAACTCGTAACCCGAATCCGGATTATTCATGTCCTTTTCCACTTTATCGCCAATGCTCGACGTCACCAGTATGCTATAGTCTCCGTTTGGTCCTTTCTTATTAGGGAGCTGTCCTGACAGCACCTTTCCGTCACCGTCTATCGTCACCTCATCGCTTGCAAGTACTTTTCCTGTTGACGTATTCTCATATGTAATCGTAAACTTTGTAGCAAGATTTCGTTTTGCTTTCTCCTCGTCAGGCGTCAGATACTGCATCAGACTCTTGTATTTATGTTCCAAATCCGTATTAAACCGGACATTAAAACGGTACCTTCTAATATCCTTGCCGCTATCTGTCACGCCCTTCTCGGAACTTGCAGGATGCTCTAACTCTAAACTGATCACATCAATACGGCTGATATTCACAATAATTGTACACCGCTCTCCACCGCCTGTTACAAGATTCACATACACATTGTAATCATAAACTTCGGAGCCGATATTGGGATTATATTCCTTATGCCCCTTTTCATCCCTGCCTGCCGTAATTTTAACCGTTTTTGCATCAACATCATACTCCGCCTTCGTTGTCGTATCGCTTCTGCTGTCCGCCTCGTACTCTGTTCCGTCCCGTCCTATATATTTATGGTTGTAATCAATGCTTACCGTATCCGCCTGTGACATACCCGCACCAAGCACCTTGACATCGACTACCGCCTCCTCGTTCGGCTCAAGAAGTACATATTTCGTACTGCTGTTTACCAATGTCTTTCTTGGCTGAACGACCTTCTCACCGTAATAAATCAGACTGTACTGCGAATTTGCTTTATTTACGCCAAGCGCATGTCTTGAAGTCGCTCTGACTGTAAGCTCAAAATCAGCAGGCATATCCTTCTTAAGCCTCAAAATAAACTTAGGAGAAACCGCGTCTTCAACTTCGCCCACAATATCAAAATAATCATTAAAAGCAGCTTCGTCCCCTGCAGTATAGGAATGGGTAAACTCCCATTGATTATTTTCCGCATTCTGCTCGCACGTCCACTCGCGGATAATGTCTATTCCCTCCGCATGCAGTTTAAAGTTCCACACTACCGCCTGTGCCGTTTTATAATCTCTGTCATAATCATATGCGACACTCTTTGCCAACGCGCTTCCTGCTACACCTGCACTAAACGTATACTCTGCACCCGCTGCCTCCATCATTCCGCCTCTTGCATTGTTTGTATCTACGGTATAGCTCACATCTACCCGGTCTACTTTTCTTACTTTAACCTTAATTGCGCCCGAAACGCTTGCCCTTGCAGTATCTTTCGTTTTGATAATCAATTGGCATTCTGTTTTTGTTGTGTCAATCGGAACCTCTACCCACGCAGAGCCGTCGGATTTGTCTGCAGGATTGATGCTAATGCTGTCCGCAACCTCGAAGCCCTCGCTTGAACCCCATTCCAAATCCCCCTCCTCAATGTCTCCTAATACGGAAAAATGAACCTTGTACCTCTCACCCGGAACAAGCACCACCTCATTGTCGTCAATCAATATATTCGCACTGTCGGAAACCGGCGTATAAGCTACGCCCTCTCCAACACCGTTTCTTGAGGTCATTGTATACTCCATCGGGATATCCCTGTCGCCATCCTTTACCGTCATTGTCAGCTTAATTGTCTTATTTTCCCTAAAATCCGATGTAACCGCCTTAAACTCACTGACATTTTTTGCCATAAGCTGAGGCGAAGAGCTTACAGATGCCGGATCAATGATTTCGTACCATAATGTCTCCTTAACACTGTCACCATTCGTACTGTTATAATATTTCACGGTATACTGCTTTTTATCATTTGTAATGATGGAAAGCTCTGTGACATTATCACTCTGCATTTTAGGGCTGTTATCCGTATTTGTCATAGGCGTATCGCCGTTCTCAATATACTGCGCGCCGCTCTCACCATAAATAACACCGCACGCGTCTTTAACGAGATCCCCGATATTATTCGCCGCAAGCTGCGCCTCCTGCTGGATATTTGTCTCCGAAACGCCCCTGCTGTATGTACGTGTACTGATTACTATAACGCCTCCGATAACTCCTGACACAAGTGCGAGTATCGCCACCGCACACAAAACCTCCACAAGGCTCATCCCCCTGTTATCCCGGTACATACTGCTCCTTATCTTACTTAAAATCCTTTTCATATCCTATCTCACTCCTGTTACAAAACCATATCTTCCCAATCCATTGATACCTTATGTTTCTGTTGTAGAAGATGTTATCCTTCCGGTAAGCGTCTCAAGTTTCACATACCACACCTTCCCTGCCCTCGATATACGGAAGCCTGTGCAATATTCTTCAATTAAAGAGGTATTAAGTTCTTTAGTGACAGGACTAATATCACTGATCTTTCCTGTCTTCACTTCTTTCTTCATTGCGCCACTTCCCGAATTATACCTAAGCTGAATGGCACTAACATTCTCATCAAAAGGCTTATATGCATCTGTACCTATTTTATATTCAACTTCCACCCCTTTGACACCCACTGTACTACCACGCGATGACCATACCTCACTACCATCGTCCTCAATCCGAACAAGCGTATCCTCCGTAACTGTCAGTCTGCCGTCGCTCTCCTTACGTACTGTAATAACATTGCGATATTTTCCCATTGTTGTTGTCCGACCATGCGCAATCGCAGCACTCAACTTTTTGGCACACTCCTCCGCAGGCTTACCATTTGTCAGAGAAAAGCCATAACCCACTACCCCTGCCATAATTGACATAATCGCAATCACAACAATTAGCTCAACCATCGAAAAGCCGCGCTGGTCCCTATTCAGTTTGTTCATAAGCTACAACTTTCCTCCCTTCTGTTCACACATAGCCCAAATCAGTCAAAATCAACTGACAGGATCTCCGAGATCTGTATTATAATTATCCCTTTCATCATAATCAGCCCTGTGCCAATTTACATAATAAACACAATCCGTAAACGCAATTGTTTCCCAAGGCTCTTCCTTCGTTGCACCTGTCGCATCCGCAAAACCAGTCTGCCAATTCACACTTGGCGGCTCAAGACAAATATCCGTATATAAAAATGTTGTATAATTACCCGATGTACACTTTACCTGTATCCCCTTCAGCGCAAACTTTTTCGCACCTGTTGTATCCTCATACAAACCATAGCTGTCAATCTTATAGAAGTATTTTGCACAATCATTATACTCTGTTTCTTCCGCGTCCTCCATAACATCCCGGACTGCCAATAACAGCTTTTTTTGACCATCATTCATACTGGCAATGCTCTGCAGCCCTGATATATCCGCAGCCGTTACATCATCTACGCGCTCTTTCCACTTCTCATTCAGCGCATTCATAAACGACTCTTGAAAAAACGCCGTCAAATCATCTTTCCTCCAAAGAAAGTTTTTCGATGTTTCATTATATGCATACAAATACGCATCCTGCACATCACTTACCAAAATGCTCTTAAACTCATCAAGCGCCTTCTCTGCGCCGTAAAAGCTCTGTTTATTCTGATAATCCGTCTGCTTCTGCTGATAATTCATCGCCGCCATATAAAGCATGGTCGTCGCAATAATCGTGATAAAGGTTGTGATGACTAACACAGAGACAAGCGCAGAACCCCTGTTATCCAATTTTCCTTTTTTCCTGCAATATCCCAAACGCATCACACCCTCTCTACTCCTCAGACTTCTTTATTTTCTCATTCATTGTACTAACAATTGCAGTAATCGGTCTTCCTTCCTGCTTCACATCAAGTGTAAGCTTATAAGAAAGCACTTCCTGTTTCTCAAACCGCGTCGTAAGCTGCGGAGTCGCATAGCTGTAATCTCCAACAGCTCCTGTAATCGAAGGCTCCGTCGTTGAACTTCCACCGCCTATATTGTCTTTAAAATTATGAAAAACCTCACAGCTTCCACCCGACGGATTATTAATCTTCACATACGCCTTATACCCATTCTCCTTTGTCTTAAGGCTGTTATTGCTAAGTGCATCCGTACGCTGCTTCAAAATATAACATTGAAATTTTGTAATATTCGTTTTATTGTTGATAATAATTTGATCCACACCGGAATCCGTTTCCGTCTTAGGCTTTAAATTATAATTCGGATAATAATAAATAAACAGTCTGCCAAGCTTTGCCTCTACCGGATTTTTATATATCTGCGCATCAGGCAGCGTAACGGAATACGCAAATGCATTTGTAGAATTATTCCATGTAAGACTCTTGCTTTCCCATTCGTCAGGCTCCGGCGCAGGCGTCCCGCCATCAGTGCTTCCTTCCATGCTCTCATATTCATCAGGTACAGACGAATGCCCCTTTTTCACATAATAAGGATATTCCGCAAAATGATATGTAAACTCCAACTCCACATTTACTTCATAATTGTCATCTTTTTCTTCAATATTAAATGTAAGATGCTTCTCATCAAGTTTAATATAACTCTCTATCGACATCCCGCTCTCAATAAGCGCTTCTGTTATCTCCTGCTTTCCTCCACCAACATCCGCATATGCATCCGCTCCAAATTCTGCAAGTAAATCACTTTTATGATTTGTTAAAAAATCCTCAACAGCCTTACTATGTGCCTGCGTATCGTAGTCTCTGTTTCCCAAAAACACCGCATCCCGCGTCGGTTCCATCTGCGTCGGCTCCATGATGTCCTCAATGCTGTTGGGCTCCGCCGTAATCGTCACATCATACAGCTGTCCGTTGTCAGCCTTCATGTCGTCAATATAAAACGTATACTTCTTCGCCGTCTTTGCCCCTTCTGTATATGGAATCGTAAATGGCTCTGATTTATAACGGTATCCCGAATCCGTATCCACCGTCTCGAAGTCAATACCTTCTATCCCTGTACCGCCTTTACCGCCCTCACCTTTCTTAGAAGCATCACCAGAACCGCCAAACCGTTCAAACAGTATCGGCAAGTCATACCCCTTAAACGTCTCCATAATACTCTCCGCCGTCAGCGTCATCTCCTGCCGGGTTCTCGCCTTCTGATTATAAACCATCGCCGTCGTCAGCGAATGAAGCACAGGCACTGCAACAATACCGAGGATTGTAATCGCGACAATCACCTCGACAAGCGACATTCCTCTATGATCCTTTCGGATTTTTTTGCAAAAGACCGTTCTAATTCTCCACATCTTCCTCAGCTCCGTCCTCGCCGTCTTCACCTTCTATGCCTTCTTCGCCTGCCATATCTTCTTCGCCATCCATACCGTCTTCACCTTCACCCATCATCTCGTCTAACATATCCATCGCCATCTGCCTTGCAGTCTCCTCTGACCGGAACAAATCGCTTGATCCCGCAGGATACTCCGCAATATCGGGCGCCTCATACTCCTTATCGGTACCTGCAAGACTGTAGAAATAAATATCAATATTTCCCTCAAGAATGCCGTACTCCTCATTCTTTGTATAGACAATATTGTCAATGCCAATCCGGTTATCCGACTCGTAAATCTGCCGGATCACCGACTTTAACTCCGAATACGTCGTCTCATTCACATAAACCGCATGTTTCTGCGCAAAGACAAGACTCTCGTCAAGCCCCTCCATCGCAGCCGCCGTGACAAGGTATGGCTCTACTGTGTAAACGCTCTCCTTCTCTTCCATGTTAATCGCGTCAAAGTCAATGATATTAAGCTCTCCAAGCTCCACCGCGAGCATAATCGCATCCTCCTCGCGCGTATCCGCAGGATACTGCTCCAAAATTGCATTGATCTCCTCTTCGATTTCCTCAATCTCAAGCATGTACGCTTCCATATTTGTATTATACTCTTCAAGCTCCCGAACGGTTGCCAAAAGCTCCTGGTTGGAATTCTCAAGCTCTTGCGTCCGCTGTGTATAGTCAAGGTACACAAACACATATACTGCCACAAGGACAAGAACCCCCACAAGCGTGATACCCAAAAAAGTCTTTTGATTAAAGAAGTTTTTTAACGATTTGGATTCCTTAGCCTGTTTCTGCTTTTTTTCTTTAACCTTTTTTTCCTTGACCTTCTTTTCCCTGACTTTCTTTTCCCTGACCTTCTTCTCTTTCTTCTCCCTAGCCATTTCTATCCTCCATCACCATACTTATTCCGTCGCTGTCTCTGCTGCCGCATCCGTATCCGCGGAAGGCGCTGCGGAAGGTACAGGCGGTTCTAAAACCTCAGTCCGATATGTACACGTCACAGTAAAGTTAATCGTCTTTACTTCATTGCCAAGAGCAGTCTGCACCATAATGTCCCCGAGCGTATCCTCCGTGACCTCTTCAATCAGGCTCTCAACCGTCACGCTCTCAAGCGACTCAAACTCCCTGAGCGTCTTAATAATCCCTGCTGCCGTCTCCTTGTCGCCCACGCGGATTGTCATCACGCACTGCTCGTCATCCGAAGAAAAATCAAGCATCTCAATTTCCGAAGGCATCTTTACCTCAAGCTCCTCGAAAAATTCCACAATGCCATCGTTAAAATGCTCTGTCAGCCTGTTACCGTAGCGGATCTGGTCAATAAAATCCTTCAGCCCAAGATACTGGTCATGCACCAGTCTCGCAGGCTCTAACTGTTCTTTCTGTCTCAGCAGGGAAAACTGTTCCGTAAGCGCCGTATTATATGGTATCAGCGCCATCGAAAGCACTCCCGCTATCAGTATGATAAACAAAAGAATCATCAACACACTCGCCGAAACATAGTTCGTCTCATGCCGCTCTTTCTCCTTCTCCGCATCAAATCCCACGCTGGAAACGCCTGCGCCGATTGCCGCCGCATAAACGTTAATCGTGTTGTTGTCTGCACGTTTTGTAATGGTTGTCGTACGCACATTCTCAAGGAATCTGCTTGGAACGCCCGTCTGCTGCGTCATTAAATCCGTAATGGACCAGTCACGCGAACCGTCGCCGATAATATAAATCTGTGCCACTCTGCTGTCTTCATTATTTGACGCGTAAAAATCCATCAGTCGGGTGACTGTTCCGGTTAAAATCTGATTGCACTCTTCTTTTTCCGGAAGCACATCATCATCCACATGCCCTACCTGATAATTGACAGTACGCTGCATCATCATAATACCCTGTCGAAGAATTGTGACAAGTGCATTTTCATCTTCAATTTTTACCGTCATAATCGCTTCCGCGCCGGCATTTAGCTTTGTCGCCTGCAATACGGAATTGCCTATATAGTCAACATCCGCAATATAAAGACCAATCGCCTCCGCAAGCTTTTCATAACCTGAAATCAACGACTTCTCTGCCGCCATAACCATCACTCTGTGCTTGCCCGCATTATCCCCGTCATGATACGTCTGAATCACATAATGCGCAATCTTGTAATCATCAAGCTCAATCGGAAAATACTCACTGATATTCGACTCGATAAACGCGCCGATCTGATGCTCCTTCACCGCCGAAACCGTAATCTCACGGCTGATGATTTTTGTAGAAAAAACCGTAAAAATCACACGCTTTGTGCGTATTTTGTTCCCCTTTAAAGCATCCCGGATCTGCTCCTTTAGCGCCTCCATTTTATCCGGATTTAAGTAACCGTCCCGAATTGCCCCCTCCGGCGTCTTAGTTTCCACACACCGGTACACCTTGGGCTTCTTTTTCTGATAGTCCATCTCAACGATCTTTGTCGTCGAAAAACCAACTTCTATGCTCAACACTTTTGCCATTTGTCTTTCCCTCCATTTGCTGCTTTCGCGCTGATTTCCTATACTTCTGCATTGGCTATTGCCGTTTTACAGGCAGGAGCATAAGAAATAAGCGCTCTGTTTGGTTCTTTTTAAATCATATCGCCGATACATCATTTATGCATAAAATCCAAGATACCATGTTACAATCCGCTCGCCCCAAAGCGCCGCGATAAAAATTCCCGCAGAAAGATACGGTCCCATTGCAAGCACGTGCTCCGCCTTAGAACCCTTTGCATTGGCAACGCGCATGCGGATGACATGAATCATGGAACCCAAAATGCAGCCAAGCAAAAATCCCAGTATGATAAGCTTCCATCCCAAGAGCAGCCCTGCCGCCGCCATCAGCTTAATATCGCCGCCGCCGATACCCCGTCCCTTTGTCACAAAATAGAGCAGATACAGGGGCGCACTGACTGCAAAAAAGCCGATAACATATGCTGTCCAGTTCGGTAAGTCTGTCAGTACACGTATCAGCCCGAGCGCTGCGATAATCAAGTTAAACCCAAACGGGATTTCGTATGTCCGAAAGTCGATAACGGAAAGTGCAAGAAGCGCACTTGCCATAATACAATAGAGCGCCGTTTCAATGCTGACGCCACAGACGAAAAATATGGTAAGCCACAGGATACCGTTCAGCGCCTCGACAATCGGGTACTGAACGGAAATCCGCGCCTTACATTTACGACACCTTCCTCCCAAAGCCACCCAGCTGAACAGAGGTATGAGGTCATACCACTTCAGCTGGTAACCGCAGCTTGTGCAGTGGCTTCTTGTTGTGACTATATTTTCTTTTTTCGGCAACCGGCAGATGCATACGTTGAGGAAACTGCCGATTGTAATTCCGTATAGGAATAGGATGATTGAGAAAAGTATAGTTGGGAGCATGAGTGTGTCCTTTCAATCAAATCTAATTGCGACCCATAGCTGTTCCTAAGTCACCACCATTATTACCACCAAATGTTACTACAGGATTGTTATTGGAATCTGTACCAAATGTAATTGTCCAATCCTTATATGCATTACTCTTCATTGTTGTCAATACAGTAGCCGTTGTAGCAGTAGATGCTGCAAGTCCCGCATCCTGTAAAGCAGCAAGCGTATCAGCATCTGCCGTTACATCACCTGATGCATTACATGTAATAGTGCCTGATACAATATTATTAGCTGGATCTGCTGAATATATTTCAATTGCTGATACCATAGAGTCTACTGTATCAAGATCTGCCGACTGTCTTGACTTCTCAACATACTTCAAATACTGCGGTGCAAGTACACCGATTAACACTGCCATAATTGCAATAACGATGATTAACTCCACGAGAGAAAAACCTTTGTTATTAAGTTTCTGTTCCTTTAAATTATTCATTGGACTCACTTCTCCTTTTTCATAATGTTTTTTGATTTGTCCGCACTGTCGCCGTACCAAATATGTATACATAATGTCCTCACTGCCACCCGTATACGCCGCCCCGAAAGGCGTCTTCCTAAGCAAACACGTGAAATCCATGTATGCAAAAGCGGTACAACCGCGGCACCATACAAATACATTATAAATCAAGCCACACAAAACTACAATCTTTTTACGCATTTTTATGCATATTTCATGTATTTTGCATGTATTTTTTAGGACATTTTAAGGTATTTTTGGAGGCATACACAATACGTAAACCACTTATGTAACCAACAAATTCCAGCATTTCCATACCCTGCCGGACGCCGTTAAATTACAATAATATACTCCGTTTCTTCCTTATTCTGATTTAGTATGTCAAATACACTTTGTAAGGGCATTGCATAATAATAACGCACACAGATAAGAATGTTTTCTTCGTACCCTTGAGTTTCCGCAGTTCTATCCACAGAACCGTCAATCGTATGTACTAATTATG
>CAJUJG010000063.1 GCA_910586715.1 uncultured Lachnospiraceae bacterium | reverse complement strand
TGCTGACTTGTGCGGCACGCTGCAAAAGCACGGTTTTTCGTGGACAGTATATGTAACAGAAAATCAAATCAGCAAAGAGCGCGAAATCCTTGAATTTTTACTGGAAAATATAGAAACGAATGGTGAGCGGAACCCTGAAATTCATTCTCAGAATAAAGAAAATACAGTATGCGGAATCATCAGTGAAGGCTGTAAGACCAGCTTTCCCACGCCAAACCATGACCTCTACCAGCGTCTGATACAAAGAAATGCTGCCCTTTTGTTTTTCCGTGGAAGCTACAGCAACCTGCCTGACATTCCCGCCGTCAAGGATGACAACTACAATGGCGGCTATGCGCTGGCAGCATACCTTGTATCGCTGGGACACCAGAAAATAGGCGGGATTTTCAACAGCGATGATATGCAGAGCACTGAACAGCGCTTTGGATTGCTGTCTGCCCTGCGGGATGCGCGGCTTCTGTCCTGCGAGGCGTATCTGTGCAGTTTTGACACGCATCAGCTCACCGCATTGGAGAAGCAGCAGGACACAGGATTTTTATCTGATTTTCTCTCAGGACAGCTCAAGACCGTCACTGCCATTGTCTGCTGCAATGACGAAATCGCCTACTGGCTGATCAAAGAACTGTATTCCAGAAATGTGCGCGTTCCAAAGGATGTGAGCGTGGTCTGTTTTGACTGCTCTTATCTTAGCGATTTGTCCGCAGTGCAGATCACACACTATACACAGAGAGAGCATGATCTGGGAATCACTGCCGCCGAGGCTGTCATCAATCTAATCAAAGGAACTTCTGTCTCCGTGCAAAAGTCCCCTTGGCAGCTCGTGATCAAACGAAGCTCCGCACCGCCTGTATAGTATTGTAAAAATGTTCGTTACTTCCCACTACGGTACTCTCTGGGTGTACAGCCCACGGTCTTTTTGAATACAAAACTAAAATAGTGCGGATCTTTATACCCCACTTCGCCCGCAATCTCACTGGAATGCAGATGTGTCTGGACGAGGAGTTTTTTTGCCTTTTCCATACGCTTTTTGGTGACATACTCGATAAAGGTCATCTGCATTTCCTGACTGAAAATGCTGCTGAAATAATTGCCGCTGACCCCGATTGCGCCCGCCACACTGTTGAGCGAAAGGGACTCCTCACTGAAATTCTCCTCGATGTATTTCAAGCCCTTTTTGAGCACATGCTTGCCTTGATTCTCACTCTCCCTGTCGCGCAGTGCGAGCGCGCGCTCCAAAAGCTCCTGCATATAGGCGTCTATGCTGCCTCCGCTGCCCGACGCTTCACGCACCTTGGCATCATCGTCTTCCGGCAGAAAATCCTGCTGGCTCACCCCGAGCATCTGCATATAATGAATCGTTGTAAAACGTATGTTTAACAGCAGCTAATCGCGGAACAGGCGCGATTCCAGCGCGTCCTTTACACCTGCGAGATAACCGCTTACAAAATCTGTAATTTCTGCCTGTTTCCCTTCCCGCAAAAAACCATAAATAATATCTGGATTGACCTTTGCACTGTCCACTGACGCAAAACTCTTGATGTCCTTTCCTGTCAGAAGCTCTTCTGCGTCCTGCTCAGTGAGAATGTGGCGCTGCGGGCTGAAAAACCGGTGCGCAAGAATATGGTTGACCTTCGCATAGCAAGCCGGCAGCAGTGACAGACGCTCCACTGGCTCACCCACTGCCGCATACCACTCCATCGAGAAGGCTTCCTGCGAGCAGATGTTCTCAATATTCTGGACACACTGCGTCCGCAGCTGTTCCATCTGGGCTGCTTCGCCTTTGATCAAAACGCCGTACAGGCTGATATTCCACTGAAATATCAGGTATTCGGGAAAACGCATAAAATAGCGAAACAGCGCCTCACGCACCTGCTCGACACCCTCTGGCTCCTGCATCGCATATTCTGGATTCTGGCGTTTCACCTGCAAATTCAACAAGATAAGATTATAGCAGGGACCATCCAAGTCCAGCGAAAGTTTGGCTGCCTCCTCATAAATCTGCTGGACTGTAAACACGCCGCCAAACACTTTTTCAAGAAAGCTCCTGCGGGCGTAATTTTCATATTCTTTCATCTCGTTCTGAAAGGTTTCGAGATAATTTTTCTGTTCCTGCTCGCTCTCGATCTTTTCCCGAATCTCGAGAAGCACCTTTTTGAGCGTGCCTTTTGTGATGGGCTTTAGCAGATACTGCTCCACTCCGACGCGGATTGCCTGCTGCGCATACTCAAATTCATCGTATCCGCTGATAATGACAATCTTGATCTCTGGAATTTCCTGTGTCACGATCTGGCTCAGGGCAAGCCCGTCCATAAATGACATTTTAATGTCGGTAATCAGAACATCGGGACGAATTTTGCGTATCATTGGGAGCGCCATCTCCCCGTCGCTCGCCTCTCCTGTAAACTGATAGCCGTATTCCTGCCACGGAATATTGTTTTTCAGCCCTTCTCTGACAATGCTTTCATCCTCCACCAAAAATACTTTTAACGTCTGTTTTCCCTCTCCCGCCTAATACTTCCGATTTTCAAGAAATTCTGCGGCATTTTCTCTGGTAAATACCTTTTCCTCCACGACATAGTGCTTCTCCACCGGCTCCCCTTTTTCCAGCTTCTGTATGACCTCTTCGACATAAGCGCCCTGCACCGGATTGCACTCCACATCGACATTGATGCGTCCCTCTTTGACCAGCTCAAGCGCATCCCTCGTCGCGTCAAACGAGATGACTGTCACGTAGCCGCCTTCTCCAAAACGGATGCCTGCCTCCTGCATCGCCTCAATGGCACCCATCGTCATGTCATCATTCTGCGAGATGAGCACGTCCATCTCAGGATAGCGCCTGAGCACGCTGCGCATTACTTCCTTGGCTTTGTGATGCTGTTTAAGATCGCACTGGTGATCAGAATCACCGCCGCCACGATACAACCGCCCAGCAGAATACTGATGAGAATGACGCGCTCCACTTCTTTATTCAACTGGATTCTGAGCAGCTCTATGCTCTTGGTCTGGTAATAGATATAGTACTGAATATCATCCTGTATCAGCTCTGTCAGGATATAGATGTCATTGTACAACATGTCGATATTTTTTTCATACTGCCCCTGTGCCTCCTGATTGGCTTTGATATCGTCCACGCGGTCCTCGAGCGTATCGACATTGCGCAGGAGGCTTTGCAGCCAGACACGGCTCTCCCGGTCTGTCGTCATGCCAAGCAGGCTGTTGCTCTCTGTGCGCAGTTCATCAATGAGCTTGTAAGGGTCCTTGAGCGTCCCGTCCTCCTCGATGGTCGCAAACGTAATACTGCTGACGACTAACTTATAGAGGCTCTCGTCCATCTCTTCCTTGAAGTTGATGTTGTAGGCATTGGCAACCAGCATCCTGTTTACAATCTGGTCATAGGCGCGGCTGTAGTTTACGAGCGCAAGAATCAGATAAATCGCCACGTAGAGAATCGGCACCATCGCGACCAGCACTAAGACGATTAATTTATTTTTTAAGGGGTACTTTATTGGAGACTTTATTTTATCTGTTTTCATGACGGTATTTTCCTTCTTCTTTCAACATCATCATAACAGATTCACAAAAAGGTGTAAAGCATTACTGAAAATACTGGTTTCCCTATTCTCCGCCGTGGACAGGCTCACAACAATGCTTTAGGAGCAAAAAAATCCTGATGCAGCAAGCCGCCGCACAGGATTCGAAACGAGATATGAATTATAAATAATTTTCTGCCTCATCCGCTGACACGCCATATTCCTTTACAATCGCCTTTATGATTTCTGCATTATCCTGGCCGCAGCCGCGCAAAACCGTTACAATGCTTTTTATCCCTTTCTGCGTATACGCTTTAGATACTTCTTCGGTCACTTCTCTGGTTACTTCTTTGGTCACTTCTCTAGTCACTTCTTCCTTAACGTTTTCTTTAATCTTATTAATTTCCGGTTCCATAATTTCCAATAATGCCTGACACATATTCTCATCCCCTCTCAGTTCTTCCACTACCTGTTTATTTGCTCCGATGCTCACTTGCAGAACCGAATCCGCAAGCTCCCTGTCAAATCCCATCTTCAGCTTTTCTATTTTTTCAAGCAGCTTTCGCATCTGCTCCTTGTGCATCTCACCAGACAGGGCTTTCAGCCATATATGTGCTTCCCCGTTCAATTCCCTGGTCACAATAATCTGTGTCGGGAACAGCACCGTATCCTGCACATAATAAATACCTTTGTATGGATTTGTAAATGCAATACCATGCTTCCTAAAATATGAAAATAATCCTGCGGGCTTACGCTCGCGAACCAGTGACACCGTAATATCCTTTGCTTTGCGTTCATCTACCGTTTTGCCATATGCCTTATATAAACCTGCATATGCTCCTACTTTATAAAAAGTATCAATGTTCAGGTGGTCGTCCGGCGATTTATATTCCACGATATTGTGCCCGCGGAACAGTTTTCCTATTTCATTTGTTATTTCTATACCGGCATCCTTTTTGATGACCAGCAAATCAACCTCCAGCGGTTTTGTGTTCAGGTTATATTCCTTATGGTATTCCAAATCAGGTCTGTTCTGCGCCAGCTCCAAATCCATTGCCGACACAAATGCCGCGTGCCACTGTATTTTTGTATCTTCCATTTTCCTCCATTCCTGCCTGTCCCCTAAATCCGACACGACGCAAATCTACACTGTAAATTATTATTTTTTCCCATACTCTCTGTTTAAGTCCAGTATATCCTATGTGGTATTTTATTGCAAGCCGGAGAATGCAAAAGAACTGTCAGGAATTAATCCTTAACAGTTCCTTCGTCAAAACAAAAGATTTCTATCTCTTATTGATGTCCCTGCTCTTAATGTCAAACTTCACTGTGACGCTGCCGCCGTACAGTCCGGTTCCGATGACTGTCACGCTGCCCTTGTTCCTGCCTGCCGCCGTATTGGCGCCATAGGAGAGCATGTAATCCCTGCCCTCTGCCAGCGTCCTTCCATCTGCCCTGAGTTTTACTGTCACTGCTGGCGTCACCTGTTTCCCGGTATAGATGTCGCCGCCGGTAACCTGTACATCCAGTGCGTTCTTCGTCAGTTTCGTCCTGTAAATGGTCAGATAGACCTTTGTGCTATCCGTGTAACTGCCGTTGTCCGCGGCATCTATGATTACGCAGGGTCTCATTTCTTCCAGTGCTGTTCCGGTGACCGAACCGCTTTCCAGCGCATCCAGGTATGCCCTTACCTTATCCTGTGTACAGTTTATATAGGATTCATCTGTCAGCTGCTTATAGTCAGTCTTTGCCGACAGTGCCTTCTTTCCATCCGTCAGCTTAAACTTCGGCTTGTACAGGTAGCTGTCCGCCTTTGCGGCGTTAAATGCCACCGGCGTGCAGCTCTGCGCCAGCTTTTCATTTGCCACAAGGGAAGCTTTCCCCACTGTATATTTTACCGTGATTTTGCCTGTGTAATTGCCCTTTCCCTTAATGGTCATCACGGCCTCGGCGCCTGTCTTTTTATGGTTTGCATAGCTTACCGTGTAATCCGTCCCATTTTGCAGGGTTCTGCCGTTTGCGCCTGTCAGCCGGAGGCTTCCTGCGGGTTGTGCCCCTTCCTTGGAATAGGGGACGTTTTTGTCCAGCCGCCGTTCTGCGCCGGTGCCCGTGACGGTATAGTCTGAAAATTCTGCCGCCGCTGACGATAAATCCGCCGCCGTAATCTTAAAGGTCTTGTTGAAGCTTCCGCTGTAGCCGGATTCCGGGTTTGCACGGAATGTCACTGTTGCCGTGCCCTTCTTCACGTTATTTTTATATGCGACGGTATAATCCGTCCCGTAATCCAGGGTCTTTCCGCCAATTGTCACACCGTCTTTTCCCTGCTCTATGGCGCTGCCTGTATACGTTTTGGAGGCTTCAAAATTCTTTACTGCGGCATCCTTTGTCTTAAATGGCGTTCCCTTGATTGTAAAGGCTGCGGACTTTGTCCCTATGTACTGTCCCTTTCCCCTGACAATGATTGTAGCTGTGCCGGCCGCCCTGTTGTTCCTGTAGCTGACGGTATAGTCCGTCTCCGGCGTGAGGTACTTATTTCCAAACTTCACCGTAAAGACATTCGTGCCGTTTTGCGCTGATGCCTGCGGCGTGATGTCGGCGCCTGTGTATGAGACATTTTTAATATCCTTTCCAAGCGTAATCTTGGCGTTTTTCATCAGGCTGTCTTTGCCGCCCACATAGATATCCATGCCGACCGTACCGCTGTAGTTGCCTTTTCCGGTGATGACAAGGCGGAACGTGCCTGTATCATTTGCGGGAATGGACGGAAGCGTGCTGCCTGACGTTATCAGCTGTAGGCTACCGTCCGCAGCGTATTTTGAAAATTCCAGTTCGTAGTCCTTTCCCAGGGTCATTGCCTTTTTGTATTTTATGGAAGCAAATGGTTTCTGTGCCTTGTTTGCCGTCACAAGCTGCTCCGTGTATTTTAAGGTAAAGCCTTTTGCGGGTGTTTCGCCGTCACCGGATATGGATGCGGGATAGATGTGGAAGTTTTTGTACACGCTTCCTGTATAGTTTCCCTTTCCGGTAATGATGACGTGCGGGAGCTCCTCATTAAAACCGTCCATGACACCGTTTTGTGTGTTTCTCGTTCCCCCTGCTGCTGCCATCCTGTCGGCTTCTGTGTTATTTTTATATATAATGGTGTAATGTGTGCCCGCCTTCAGCAGTGCACCGTCAGAGCCATAGACTATAACCGTCGGTTTTATGGCTTTTCCGGTATATACTGTGGGTGCAATCTCGCCGATATACCATGACGCATCCTCCTCACTGCCTGCATCCTTTTTCTTCCAGCCTGCGTATAATGTCGTGTCCGCCTGCACTGTGTCCGTGGCGAAATCCCATTTCGTGGTGCATGGCGCATCCTTGTACCAGCCGGTGAACGTATAGCCTTCTGCCTGCGGGTCCTGCGGCTTTTCGAGGAGGCTGCCTTCCTTTACGCCTGTGTTTGTGATGTCGTTTCCGTGTCCGTTCATGTTGTAGGTGACGGTGTAGTATTTTGTGTTTTCGCCTGTCTCGCTGACGGTCAGGGTGCCGTTTTTGTATGTGATTTCGTAATTCATGCCTGCGTCCGCATTCGAAGCAATAATATCATAGGTTCCTGCTTTTGCGGTGTCTGTGATGTTGCAGGAGAGCGTCGGTGCGGTGGTCAGCGTGTCGCCTGTTAAGAGTCCTGCGGTATCATACAGGTAATCCTCGGCTTTCGGCAGGTCGGCGCCGATTTTTAGTCTCATATCACGCGCGGTGATGGTGAGCGGTGCCTTGGTAATCTTGAAGGAATATTCTGTGCTGCCTGTGTAATCCGCATTGTCCGTTGCAACGGCGACTGTGAGTTTGTAGCTTCCTGCGTTGACAGGGGCATTTGATGATGCCGCGTAGGGGCTGTTGTCCGCCTGTGTGCCGCTGTAGGTGTAGGTTAATTTAACCGTATTGGTCAAATCGGTATTGTCCGTTTCCAGTGTTACCTTTGCCGTTCCCTTGTAGGATACAGGGATTTTATTGTATACGCGGTCGTTTACCTCGATGCCGGCAATTTTTACTTTTTTCTTTGTTTCTACGGAAGCTCCCTCGATTACAATTTTGACATTCAGTATGGTATCCTCGTAATTGGCAAAGGAAACTGTCACGGGTACTGTTACAAAGTCGCCCGCCGATGCTTTTTCATTAATTCGGCAGCTAAAAGAAGAAGAACTACCATTATACACCGAAACTTCCCCGTTAAGTACGTTTCCACTTATCGTATCATCCTCTATTGGGGTTCCTGCCGTATAGCTTGTGATGTTTCCATTTCTTGGAAAATAATTATCAAAATAAAAAGAAAAGGAACTGGTATTGCCTCCTGTTTTAAACTTCTTCACAATTTCTTTTGCGGCTGGCGGTGCAGCCTTTTTTATTTCAAAGGTCTTTATCACCTTTCCCGTATAAGAACCACAGCCTGTGATAATGACCGCAGGTGCATTTTCTGCCGTTTTGTCTTCCTCCGTATTTTTATATGCATTTTTATTATTTTTATAGGATACGGTATAATCGGTATTTTCTGTCAGTGTGACAGGTTCTGCACCTGCATTGTATACGACCGTCGGCACTGGTTTTTTTGTTTTTCTGTCAAACACGTAGTCGTATGCGTCCGTTCCGGGGAGCGTCACAGTCACGCTTGTACTATCCAGCAGGGTTCCTACGTTCAGGCGGATATCAGCGGTCAGCGTGCTTCCCCCCGCAGGACTGTAAGTTACTGTTAGTATTTTCTCTCCTGCTGTATCCATACGGATATCAGCCGCGTTTGTTGTGTACTGTGTCTGTGCAAGCACCCTCGCCGTTGCATCTGCTGCGTAATATGATACCGTGATGTCATCCGTATTCAGTGTTTCGCCACAGGTATAGGATGTTTTCACTTTTTTTGCAACGATACGCGCATCAGACACCTGTGGCGCTTCATCCCTGCATAGCAGTATGGAATTTTCCTCTGTTTTGGGAGAATAATTGTTGTAAGTATTGCCTTCCATATCATACCATGTGCCTGTTGTTGGAAGTGTGTATTCGCTACTCAAATTTCGGGGAAGGTAGATTTGGGTAAGTGAACTACAGTCCGACAGACTAAGATGATATTTTACATTCCTTACATCAAAACTGCTCAAATCCAAACTTGTCAGACTGCTGCATCCAGAAAACACACCACTCATATACTCTATGTTTTCCGTGTTAAAAGAGCTTAAATCCACACTTTTTAATTTACTACAGCCTGAAAATAAAGAACTTATACTACTTGTTACACTGCTTGTATCAAATCTACTTAAATCCAAGTTTGTCAGGCTACTGCAATTGATAAACATAGAGCTAATATTCTTTACATTGCTTGTATCAAATCTACTTAAATCTAAATTGGTCAAGCTACCACAACCGCTAAACATACTCCCCATGTCCGTTACACTGCTGGTATCAAAATTTTTTAATTCCAAATTGGTCAAGCTACCACAACCGCTAAACATACTCCCCATATTCTTTACATTACTGGTATTAAATATGTTTAAATCCAAATTTGTCAAACTGTTACAGTCACCAAACATATAACCCATCTTCGTTACACTGCTGGTATCGAAGTTCCCTATATCCAAGCTTGCCAAACTACTACAGCCAGTAAACATACTGCTCATATCTGTTACGCTGCTGGTGTCAAAGCTACTTACATCCAAGTTTTTCAAACCACTACAGCCAGTAAACATATTGCCCATATCTGTTACGCTGCTGGTATCGAAATTTCTTATATCCAAATTTGCCAAACCACTACAGCCTCTAAACATACCCCACATATTCACTACACTGCTTGTATCAAAATTTGTTACATCCAAATCTGTTAAACTGCTACAGTCAAGAAACATACAGTCCATATCTATTACGCTGCTTGTATCAAATTTACTCACGTCCAAAGCCATCAAACTGCTGCAACCCGAAAACATATAGCTCATATCCGTTACGGTGCTTGTGTCAAACTTACTCACGTCCAAATTTGTTAAGTTGCTGCAGCCATCAAACATATGACGCATACCATATATACCTGTTACTCTGCTTGTGTCAAAATCACCTACATCCAAAGCCGTCAATCTGCTGCAGCTACCAAACATATACTGCATATTTATCACTCTGCTTGTGTCAAATTTACTTACATCCAGAGCCGTCAAACTGCTGCAACCCGAAAATATACTAGTCATGTCCGTTACGCTGCTGGTATCAAATTTACTTACATCCAGAGCCGTCAAACTGCTGCAACCCGAAAACATATTTTTCATATCCGTTACATTGCTTGTGTCAAAATTACTGACATCTCCCACGCTTGTCAAGCTACTGCAGCCCGAAAACATACTCTGCATATTTGTTACATTGTTTGTGTCAAATTTACTTACATCCACACTTGTCAGATTGCCACAGTACGAAAACATATCCCTCATGTTTGTTACTTTACTTGTGTCAAAATTACTTACATCCACGCTCGTTAAGCTATTACAGCTAGCAAACATCTGAAACATATCTGTTACGTTGCTTGTGTCAAAATTACTTACATCCAAATCCGTCAGACTATTGCAGCCACAAAACATATCACTCATATTTGTGACCTTACTTGTGCCAAACTTACTTACATCTACGCTCGTCAGGCTGCTGCAGCCTTTAAACATAGCACCCATATCTGTTACCTTATTTGTGTCAAACCTACTTACATCCACACTCGTCAGGCTGCTACAGTCCCAAAACATAGTATTCATAGATGTTACGTTGCTTGTATCAAACTTACTTACATCATCCACGCTCGTCAGGCTGCTACAGAAAGCAAACATACTGCTCATACTCGTTACTTTGCTTGTATCAAAACCGCTTAAATCCACACTTGTCAAATTTCTGCAATATTGAAACATACACATAGCACTTGTTGCACCCTTTACATTAATCACTGCCGATTTGATTTTCTCTGCATTATTGCTGCCCCAGGGTGACCGAAAATTTCCTGTACCTTCCACAGTCAGCTTCCCTTCTGCGTCGATTACCCATGTAATGTCACTCCCATTCTGCTTATACTCTCCATGCGCTATATCCGAATCAGAGAATGCAAGTTTGTTTACGCTTTCCTCGGCTTCCGTCTCCGTTTCAGACACCGTTTCGGTCTCCTCCATATCCGTATCCTCTTCGGATACAGTCTCTTCATTTGAACCGGACTCGGTCTCCGTATTTTCCGTTGAGCTTTCCTCTGTGGATGTACTTTCCACAACCTGAGCTTCCGTCGATTCATTTGTCATAGTATTCTCATCCGAAGCGTTTTCCGTGCAAGTGCTTTCTGTCTCCTCTTCCTCAGAAGCCCTCTCCTCTGATGCCTGTTCCGTTGTACCCTCCATTATGGAAGTCTCCTGCGCTGCTGCTTCCTCTGTCGGAGTATTCGTTTCCCCGAATGCACTCTCTTCCGCATCGGCTTCCTGCCGCGTCTCCTCTGTCTGCCGCGTTTCCTCCTGCGCGAACGCCGTCATACCCGTATCGGTAAAGAGCATTGCCGCAGTCAAAAGCGCACATAACGCCTTCCTTACTTCTTTTTTTAATTGTTTCTCTTTCATGTATATTCTCCTATATATTTGTAGTCTTCTGGTACATTTAATGAATCCTGTCTGCCGGATGGATAACTCCGATATCAACATCCTCATAAATGTATCCGCTGATGTTTTCCTTGTAGCAGAGCAGCTTCGGGTGGTATCTCTCTATAACCGCCTCAAATTCCTCATCCGCGCCCATTCCGATAACCATATGGCTGATTCGCGCCCTTAGCGGCTCCTCCTCGAACTCCTTTTGCTCTCTGCATTTATTGTGTACCTTCCAGAACGCATCCGCCTTTATGCTTTCATTGACATAACCGTCACCCAGTCCGCGGTACAGCTTCAGCATTGCCAGCTTCCGTAATCCGTTATATTGGTCCGTTCCATTGACAAAATACCGCTCCATGATGTCCGGCGCAATATACTTTGTCCCATCCTCTTCCTCAATAAAATCGGACACGGCCATCCTGTCCATGTTGCCCTCATGAAACACATAAATCCGGTCTTCCTGCAAATCGTTTATGTTAACTGCCACACTGCCGGATATCCCATAAATTTCCATGACGCCTTTTATACATTCCCGCTTTTTTATTTTTTCTACCGCAGTCCTTGAATAGATTCCAAATCCCTTTTTGTAAAAAAATAACGGAACATTGTACAAAAATTTATTATAACAGCCGTATCTCACAATCCGTCCCTGCGCGTCAATGATGTTTGCGGCATCCTCTCTCAGGCGTTCTTTCCCGTATTCAATAATCCTTTTTTTCAGGCTTACCAGTATGGGTTCAAGTCCCGACACGATTTTCGTCCGCTCCAGATTCAGTCCGACCGCCTGGCTCCTGCACCTGATTGCTATTACCGGATGAAAACTGATGTACTCTTCCCCGGACATCTTATACGGCTCCGGCAGCATCAGGCCGTTGTAAATAATCTGCGCGGTATTGGTGTGCGGCTGCCGCTTCCCGCATTCGAGGCAGTACTTTACCTCTATGCCGTCCTGACCATGCGTAAGCGTTTCCCATCTGTAACCCTCGCCCTCATACGACTGCAGAGGGATTTCCTTCCCCTCATACCGGTATCTCACGGGGATTCCGGTAAGTCTGTACCATTCCTCAAGCTTCAATGTCTTACGTAACTGAGATTCGCTTTGTCCTGACAGTGCTGCCCGCAGCACGACGCTGATTTCCGTCCCGTGTGTAAAATCCGCATCCTTACAGATTCTTACATCAATATTGTTGTTGTCGTATTCCTGTGTTCTGAGTGTATAACCAAACGCATATACCACGCCCTCCTGTTCGTTTTTTGTCCGCACGTGGATCTGCTCTCCCAGCAGGAATGTCGCGAGCGCACCGATTCCAAACTGACCGATGACATCGGTGTCACTATTCTTTTTGGAACTTTCGCCAACGACAAAATATTTTGTCAGCAGGATATCCCTTGTCATTCCAATCCCATAATCCCTGACAATAATCTTTCTTCCCTCACCATCCGTTTTTACTTCAACCTCCACACAGATTCCGTCACTGTCTGCGGACTGCGCCATATATTCCTTGCACGCATCCAATGCATTCTGGATGATTTCGCGCAGTCCGCACTCCGGCTTGTCACCGTACAACGGCCTGATCAGGTTTGGGATGATTTCGTTTGAAACCTTAAATTTCACCGGCTCCGTAATAAACGGCATATCCCTGTCTGATTCAAGGCAAATGCCGGCAAACTGAAAAAAATTGCCATATTGCGCCGCGCACCTTATGTAGGGCAGGAGTTCTTCGACAAGGCTCTCCGCCTCGCTTTTCACCTTGTCATATGTTGCAAAGTTTTCTATCTCCTTTGCATATCTTAAGGTTAAGCCTGCATCGCCTATTTCCACCTTCAAAAACCGTTTCAGGTCATCATTGCCAATACAAAGTGCGGTTTCCGTTTCGTTATCTGCCGCCACGCAAAATTTCGATGCAACCTCGTAAATACATGTGATTACGGATTTATAGCCGTCATCAAAATGCTCGTTATCCCCTTTCCCATTGCTGCACCGGCAGTACTCAAGCAGTTCCTCATATTTGTAACCGTCCCCGCCAAACCTTTTCTTTAAGACATCCTGGTTTATTATGCACTGCATTACCCCGATTAATTTTTTTAACCTGGTGTCCTCCGGATATCGGGCAGATTTCTGGTCACAGTAATATCTGAATGGATTATCATAGTAATTGTTGTTGACAGTATCCGCATTAATCAACGTCCCATGTTCCCTGACTTCCTGTTTTTCTATGGTATATTTATAGTCCGTACCCCATCCCTCCTTTTCCTGCATTTGCGCTTTCTTTCAGACATACTTAAAAACTGTTGTAAATTCCTGCATTGACTACCGTTCCGTTTCCACTGTTATTCTGTTCTGCGATATTTACTGTGCCTTTTTGCTGTTTAATGTCCACTAAGGTTTCCAGTTTCTCCCTATTTTCTTCTATCCACAATTTTAGGTCGGAGCAAAAATCTTCATGCACGGTGCCACCCACTATTTCTTCATAAACGCTTTCTACATCATTGTAAGGATTCTTTTTGCTAAGGGCGTTTTGGGTGGATAACATTTTGAAAAATTCATTACATTGTTCTTTGTTTTCAAAATATTTAGACATATATTTTTTTACAAATGCATCAATGAGATACTGTCCGGCTCCTTTTAAAGCATCCCATGTAACTCCTCCGGCAACGCTTGAACCTGCAAATGTTAATAAATTGTTTAAAATTGTCATTTGTTTTCTTTCTCCTTTTTCCATATATTTTGGTTGTTTTGCAGCTTTTATTTTTCCTACCCTCCTCTCATCCTTATTCTTTTCTTTCCTGCATCACAAAAGACCATGCCCCAGGGCAAAACGGTATTCGTTTTCACGTTGTCCGTTTTTACCCTGACACATGGTCTTACTTTATCCCGGTATAAAATTGTATCACAAGAAGACAGAGTTATGTCAACCTGTCTGTCTGTCTGTCTGTCTGTCTGTCTGTCTGTCTGT
>CAJUJG010000062.1 GCA_910586715.1 uncultured Lachnospiraceae bacterium | reverse complement strand
AAACGAGCAGCCCGCTTGAGTGAAAACACTGTACGGTAAAAACCCATTTCTTATTATCGATAATAAGCTATTTCATAATTCTTGTCAATCCCCAATTTTTATTTTTCAAAATACCGCCAGTGGCATATTTAATGCAATGGGAGAACTTTGTCCCCCCCCTTAACTACCCCATGTTTTGAACTTTCTTATATGCCAAATATAATTTTAGTTGATTCGATACAATATCGTCCCCTAAAGATTCAATAAAGTCACATATAGAATGGTAAAGATTTTTCATATTTTCAGAAATCACCGCTAATTTTTCCAAGTGGGTTTTCTGCGTACTGTTTTTTTTACCATTTTCATCCTCTCCATTTTCCATAATCGGCTTTACAGTCGGTGGATCTAAATGTTCAAGAAGCAGCATACCGTTGTCATATCTGCGATAACTTACCAGCTTAATATTCCCCTGCATTTGATTGACTGCATGCATATCATATTTTGTAAAATCATGTGCAACGCAAATAACACATGGAACAGACCAGTCAATGCTGTCAGCAGCTTTTCTTCCCAATTTATCAATAACCAGTAGTTTAAAGTCTGCTTTATGGTCTAAAAGCCAATCAAGATAAAACAGTCCCTGATTAATTACATTCTCATTCTGACTGCGTTTATATTCAAATATGACAGGACTGTTGTTTTCATCAATTCCAATACTGTCCATACGCCCATTTGTAATGCATACTCGCTTTTTAAAAACCGCACCCCAAAGAATACTTCCATATTCTGCTCTATCAACGTCTGAAGTTCTTTTTCCAAAACCACCTCAGATGATGTGCATTCTTTTACTCCTTCATTCAAAGAGAACAATTTTATCTCCGCCAATGCTTTTACCCCATTCATAATAATACAGAATCGCTATAAAATTTTTATAGTTACTCTTTAAATATCTCAACTTGTTTCATATTAGCACATATGCATACACTTTTCCACTGATTTGAAATAATCAAAAAACTCAGATGCCTCAACTATCTGAAAATTTACCATATATCTCCTATCATTACTACAAAAACACCCCCATTTTACCTTTTATAGCGGCTGTCGGTTTAATCAAAAAAATCCCCTTGCATCATACCCATAAAAGCAAAAAATAAGGGAATTTTTAAAACACTTTTTTACTGTACCACCACCCGCAGACGCTCAAGCCCTTCGTTCAGCACGCTCCTCGGACACGCCGCATTTATCCTCTGAAACCCTTTCCCGCTGTCTCCGAAAATTTCACCGCTGTCGAGCCATAGCTTCGCCTCATGGATAATGCGCCTGTCCAGTTCCTCCGCCGAAAGCCCTGTTGCGCGAAAGTCCAGCCACACTAAATAAGTGCCATCCGTTTCAATCATTGTCACCCCTGCAAGGCGCTCCTCCACATACTGTTTTACAAATGCAATATTATTCCTGACATAAGCGCACATTGCCTGATACCATTCGCCGCCGTTTTTGTATGCCGCCTCGCACGCTGTCAGTCCCATCACACCCACATGGCTTGTCCCTGCCGCGTCCAGTTCGCGCTGGAATTTGCGCCGCAGCGTGCTGTTTGGGATAAAGATGTTCGATATTTGCAGTCCTGCGATATTAAAGGTCTTGCTTGGAGAAGTACAGGTCATACTGATTTCCTCGTACTCTTTTTTAATGTTCGTAAAGACCTCATGCACACCCGACCATATAAAGTCATGATGAATTTCATCGCTTACCACAACCACATTATGTTTCACACAGATGTCGCCAAGTCTTGTCAGCTCCTCTTTTGTCCACACGCGCCCGACGGGATTATGCGGATTGCACAGGAAAAACAGCCTGATTTTTTCCGCTGTGATTTTTTGTTCAAAGTCCGCAAAATCAATGTGATAGCGATTGTCCTCCCCAAGGTACAGAGGATTTTCCACAACCCTTCTGCCGTTGTCCGTAACGACCTTCGAAAACGGATGATAGACCGGCGGTTGAATTAATACGCCGTCCCCCTGCCTGGTATACGCCTTGACTGCCATTGCAAGTGCAAAGACAATGCCGGGCGTTTTGATGAGCCATTCTTCCTGCGGCTCCCAGTTATGATGCTTTTTCATCCAGCCCTGCACCGCATTAAAATAATGCGCACTACAATCGCTGTAGCCAAAAATACCGTGCCGTACGCGCGCTGCCAACGCATCCTCAATATACGAAGAAACTTCAAAATCCATGTCCGCCACCCAAAACGGGAGCACATCTTCCGGCATTCCAAACGTTTGTGCAAAATCGTATTTTATACAGTCCGTATTTTTTCGATTGATTACTTTGTCAAAATCAAGATTTCTCTCCGCCATATTTCCATAACCTCCATATTACTATCAGCAACATTTAGGAAAATCCTTTGTGCCATTAATGCCCACAGAATACGCGGTATGCCTTTTTTATTATATCATAAATCTGCGATTTATGATTAACATTCGCCGTTCGCAAAATAAACAGGTTCACTTTGCTCTCTTGCGCCCATTATATCATATGCGGAATATCCTGACAATGCAGAATAAACAATCTTTCTCCTATACTTCTTCCCGGTTACAATTCACACCCAATGTCAGTTTTTATCGTCATACAAGCGATTGAGGTGTGAATTATAACAGATTTTGCACACAAAATGCTAAAAGGCGAGCATTTTGGCGCATGATTCCCACTACTTTGGTGGATGTCTGAACAGTAACTCTTCCCGCTCATCAACGTCTGACACAGGCGGTTTGAGTCCGGTAATTTCGATGCCGTGCTTTTTTGCGTAATCCCACAATGCGGCGTGAATCGCCTCCTCGGCAAGCAAAGAGCAATGCACTTTCACGGGCGGCAGTCCGTCCAAAGCCTCCATGACCGTCTTGTTTGTGACCGTAAGCGCCTCCTGCACGGTCTTGCCTTTCACAAGCTCCGTCGCCATGCTGCTTGTCGCAACAGCCGCTCCGCAGCCGAACGTTTTAAACTTTGCATCCTGTATCACGCCCAGATTGTCAATATCCAAATAAATCCGCATAATGTCGCCGCACTTCGCGTTGCCGACCGTTCCGACGCCGCTCGGATTTTCGAGTTCGCCGACATTTCTCGGGTTGTTAAAATGGTCCATTACTTTTTCACTGTACATTGTTTTTCCCTTTCATTATTTTTGCGAATTTGTGCCTCTGCACAAATTTGTCGCATAAAAAATCATTGATTTTTCATGCTATCCTCATATAATGGCGACATGTCACGCAGCCGTGCAACAATCTTTTTCAGCTCGTCCACGACAAAATCCAGCTCCTCCATTGCCGTTTCTTCCGAAAGCGTTAGTCTGAGCGAACCATGCGCAATTTCATGCGGCAGTCCGATTGCAAGCAGCACGTGCGACGGTTCCAGTGCGCCTGACGTGCACGCCGAACCGCTTGACGCGCAGACACCTAGCTGGTCGAGTAAAATCAGCAGCGATTCACCCTCGATAAAACGAAAACAGAAATTTGCGTTGTTGGAAAGGCGGTTTGTCCGATGACCGTTTAAACGGCAGTGTGGAATCTCCGCCAAAACACGCGTTATCAAGTGGTCTCTGAGCGCTGTTTTCCGTGCAATTTTTTCCTCCATATGCACCCCTGCAAGTTCTGCGGCTTTTCCAAAGCCTACAATCCCCGGCACATTGAGCGTACCCGCGCGTCGGTTGCGCTCCTGTGCGCCGCCGTGCAAAAGCGGATAGATTTTTACGCCCTTTCTAATATAGAGCATGCCGACGCCTTTTGGTCCGTTCAGTTTGTGTGCGCTTGCAGAAAGCAAATCAATATTCATTGCCTCCACATCCAGCGCAAAATGTCCGTACGCCTGCACCGCGTCGGTATGAAACAGCACGCCGTGTTCCCGCGCAATTTTTCCAATCTCCGCTACCGGCTCTATGGTGCCGATTTCGTTGTTGGCTGTCATCACGGATATAAGAACGGTGTCGGAACGGATTGCCGCTTTGAGTGCGTCTAAGGAAACAATTCCGTTTTCGTCCACGTCAAGGTATGTCACTTCCCACCCCTGCATTTCCAAATATTGGCAGGTATGCAATACGGCGTGGTGCTCGATTTTGCTTGTGATGATGTGCCTGCCTTTTTCGCGGTACGCCTGCGCAACTGCCTTAATCGCCCAGTTGTCCGATTCGCTTGCGCTGCCCGTGAAATAGATTTCCTCCGCGTTTGCATTGATAAGCTTTGCGGTCTGCACTCTTGCCGCGTCTACCGCTTTTTTTGCCTCGCCGGCAAAGGTGTAGATTGCGGACGGGTTCGCATAGCTTTGCGTGAAATAAGGAAGCATGGCAGCCAGCACTTCCTCATGTACTTTTGTTGTTGCCGCGTTGTCTAAATATATTTGTTTGTTCATGGTAATCCTCCATTTATGGTGTAACTGTAAATTTCTGACAACAAAAATTGAAAGCTTTTTATATATCAATTCGTTAAATTTTATTTCCTAGTTAATCTATGTGTTTTATATGATATATTATATTGGAAATAATACACCCTGTCAATGATATTTTGCATTTATAACTTTTTATCTGTTTTGGGAACTTTTCAGGCAACAAAAAGATCTGTACGGTAAAAGAGTAAAACAGATAGCATCAGGAGCGATTTTAACAGGGTGCGGTGAAAACGGCGCCCTGTTTATTGCAGCACAATAAAAAACAATAAGCGCCCCTGACATATGTCCTCCAAAGGCGCTTACTGCTTTATTGCTCCATCTGCTTTCCAAGAAATCCTGCCGCTGATTGTGCCAGCTTCATCTCCACTTCATTCATTTCATCTCCTAAGCTAGAGGACAGCAGTACCACTGCACCGATTACGTCACCCTGTGTAATAATCGGGATAATAACCTCATGCTGATATTCCTCCGGTTCGTCCTCCGTAACTGACACATAATTTTTATCACTGCGCGAGGTGCACACGGTCTCACGCGAATTCATTTTTTCCTCAAGAGCCTTGCTGACAGACTTACCAAGCACCTGTTTACTGCCTCCGCCTGCAGCCGCTATAATCTGATCCCGGTCCGCAATCAGCGCCAAATGACCTGACACTTGTGATAAGCTTTCCGCATATTGTTTTGCAAAATTTCCCAGTTCACCAATTGGCGAATATTTTTTTAAAATAATCGCTCCTTCGTGATCCGTAAATATTTCGAGCGGATCCGATTCCCTTATCCTTAATGTTCTTCTGATTTCCTTTGGTATTACAACGCGTCCCAAATCATCGATTCTGCGCACTATTCCCGTAGCCTTCACCGGTATTTCCTCCATTTCAAATCTAGTCTGTTTCTGTTGTTAATTGTAAGACGCGGCGGCTTTTACAGGCATCCCGTCCTACCGTATTGCTAGTATTTGTATATAATGGATTTTTATGCGTAATATTTTATGATGTGTTTATCCCAATCCAAGCAGATTCATCAGCAAAAGCCACGCCACTCCGTAGTAAGTGACAACGCCGATTAAATCATTGACCGTGGTAATCAACGGACCGGACGCAACTGCCGGATCCACATGTATTTTTTTGAAAAATATCGGAACTGATGTTCCTACAATGCTTGAAATCGTCATTGCAATCAAAAGAGCCGCGCCTGCGCAAAGTGATATTGCAAAAGCATACTGCGGTGCATTTCCCCGCACAAAGCACAAATATACACCGATAAACACAAACGAAAGTGTCCCAAGTATAAGTCCGTTGGAAAAACCGATACGCATTTCCCGAAACACCATCGTAAGCTTCTGTCCTGCCTCCAAATTCTCGTCCATCAGAAGACGTATCGTCACGGCAAGCGACTGTGTACCCACATTGCCCGACATGCCAAGAATTACGGACTGGAAACTCACGATAATTGCAAGCTGCGCAATCACCGGCTCAAACAGGCTTGTAACCGTTGAAACGCACATACTCAGCGCCAAAAGCACAATCAGCCAAGGCAGTCTTTTTTTGATACTTTCCGCAAGCGTTTCCTCAAGCTCCGCCTCCTCGGTCATACCTGCAAGTCTTGCATAGTCCTCGCCCAACTCGTCATCGACCGCCTCCACAATGTCCTGCGCTGTAATCACGCCAAGCAGTATGTTTTTATCGTCAAGAACGGGAATAGAATCCTCCGCATAGTCCTTTAAACGCTCAATACAGTCCTCCACCGTCTCATGATCGCGCACATATGGGAACGACTGCGTAATCAGTGTTTCCAAATCGACATAGTTTCGCGCTACAATCAAATCCTTCAGGTCAATCGCACCATAAAAAGTTTCATCATTGTCTTTTACGAAAATTGTGGTGATGTTATCGTTATCTTCCGCCTGTGCAATCAGCGATCGCATTGCCTGTTTTATCGTAAGGCTGCGTTCAATTTCAATAAAATTAGTCGTCATGCGACTTCCGATTTCGTCATCCTCGTAAGAACGGATTAAGTTAATATCCTCCTTCGACTCTTCGTCAATCAGTTCAATTAACTGATTGGCGATTTCGTCGTCCATCTCCTCAAGCACGTCTACCGCATCATCGGCATCCATGTTTTCAATAATGTCCGCCGCAAGCTCGAGTTCCAGTTCTCCGATATACTTCTGTGGATCATCAAGATACGCAAAAATTTCCGAAACGCGTTCTACACCGAGAATGTGATACAGCAGCGCCCGCTCATCCGCCCGCAGCTCGTCAAGCGCACTTGCAATATCATTGTCATGGTAATTGGTGAGTGCCTCTGCAATGTCGCGTGCCGGGTCTTTGCTGCGCAAAAGCGCGACCAGTTCACGGATATAGTCCGGTTCGTTTAAAATTTCGTTTTCCATAAAAAAATCGCCCCCTATTATCGTTTTCTCGTTTCAAGGGCGAATATCACAAGCTTTTCTCTATGCGCTGTACGCAAAACAAACCTAAGGCATCCTGTCTTTCACAGAAAAAGAACACCTTTTATTCGTGTATTCACCCATATTTCGCTGCCCGTAACTGTCACAACCGTCCATGCAACCATACACTCCTTTCTGTGTTCTTATTTTCCATATATTTTATTTTACACCTTAACCTGCTATTTGTATACCGAAATTTATATAAAAAAATCCCCACCATTGACAGATGGGGATTTCTCTTTATTTCTTTTTAAAATCATAAGCGCCGCCCGTTTTCACATAGAATGTTCTGCCGCCCTGATAAACCGTTTTATCTCCGGCAACGGTCCACTTTCCGCCGCCAAGCTTATAAATTCTTGCAGCCCGCAGATTCTTCTTTCCGTCGCTGGTAATTCCATCGCGAACCCATGTTTCCAACACTTCTACCGTATACTCTGTCCGGTTGCCCGCCATATCCTCTGCAATAATCTTATACACATTATCCGAAGGCTTGAGCGTAACTTCCGCACGATTGTCCGATATAACTGCCGCTTCACCGTTTATTGTAACAGAACGAAGATTTTCATCCGTCACTGTCACCGTCTGATCTCCATAATAGGTTTGACCGTCCGCCACGCCGCTGATAACCGGCATCGTTTCATCAGGCATCACTTTTTCCAAAATTTCAAAATCCGCAGTTTTCACGACTTCCTGATAAAGCTGCGTTGCCGCAAATACCGCCTTTGCCGTATACTTTCCTGCTTTGTTGGGCACGGTCGCCGTATAGGCGCTGTCGTCCGCTCCTGCTTCCTTATAATAATATGTAATATGATCAATGCCGTTTGTCTCAGAGCTTACCAAAGGAGCAGGCATCTCCTCACCGACATACCAGCCAGGCTGTATAAATTCCGCAGTTCCTTCCTGCAGAACCGGAGGAATCTCCGCCTCCTTTTCCTTTACCCACACGGTGCATTCGAGCCAATTGCCCGCCATATCCTCTGCTTTGATAATATATGGCTGCTCAGATGGCTTGAGCACAAAATTCGCCTGATTATCCGAAACTGTCTGCAATTCATCATTTACCGTAACCTTTAGAAGAAACGCGTCCGTAACTGCTGCGGCTGTTTCACCGTAATACGTCACGCCATTCTGCACACCGACGATAACTGGATCTGTTTCGTCAATGAGGAACTGCAATGCTTCTGCAGGATACTCTGTTCCGTCCGTTTTCTTTACATAAAGCATTACATTGCCGCTCTGCGCAACCGTGACAGCATTCGTCCATTCATCCGTCTCCGAGATACGCACCTGATAGCCGTCCTTTGCACATATGGTAACCGCTCCCGTATACCAGCCCTCTGTACCCTGCGGTCCGGAAATTTCGTATTTTATTTCTGCCGTAGCGGAAAGAATATTGAAATCTACAATCTTTATGACTTCTCTGTATATCCCTACTGCTGCAAATACCGCCTTTGCTGTATACTTTCCTGCGGTCTTTGGTATAACAGTGGTATATGTACTGTCATCCGCTCCCATTTCTTTATAATAATAAGTGATATGATCTGTCCCATTTGTCTCGGAACTTACTATCGGAGCTGCCGGCTGCTGCCCTTCATACCAGTCAGGCTGCGTGAAATCTGCTCTTCCTTCCTGCATAAGCGTACACGCCTGAAGCTTTGCATTTCGTTCATTAAAATTCCGTCCAATCGTTCCGATGCCGTTGGTTGTATTCGTCCATATTTCGCTCGCACTGTTCAATACATATTCTGAACCTTCATACACCAGCTTCCAGCTGTCCGCCCCTATATTGGGAAATGCTACTTTTGACGGGTCATTATAATTCTCAGCGTTGACTGTAACAGTCAGTCCTGTATTCTGTCCCTGTGCATCATATACAGGTATGGGGTAATCAATGCAGCTCCAAACAGGCTCCAATACCGGTTGATAAAATGTAATATCAGGCTCAGTTCCTGTTCCGTTATTATTAAAGAACATCGAATTCTTAAAATTCTGCAATGTTGCAAGATCTCCCAATGCAGTCGGTCCTGCATTTGCATATACTGAATTTGGAATTCCGTCATAACGCACATCCCATAAATTCCAGCCAGCCAGCATATAAAACCTTGCGTCCCCTACCCTGCTTTCCAATATTTTCTTTATAATGGTTCCCGACTGCGCAGGCATATTTGCAGAATCGGGAACAATACCGCCATCCATAAACTTCAGTTGTGCGAGCATGTCATCCGTCGTCTCACTTAAAAGCTTTATGGGCTGCGTTCCGCTATATACACGAAACTGTTTCTGTTCCGCCGTCAGAAAATCAATCGGATCGCTTGAATTTGTTTCTGAACCCGTTGACACAACCTGCTCCGTCTCGACAACAGAATCTGTTTCCACTGGAGGCAGTTCTTCTGTCCCCGTCTCTTCCTCGGCTGTCGGCTGCTGTGCATCAGCCTGTGTTTCCGTGACAGGCTCCGTTTCCAACTGTGTAATCTGTGTTTCTACTGTAGTCTGCTGTTGCGTCTGTGTCTGAGCTTCCTGCGTCTTTGACTGCTCTTCCGTGACCTCCTGCTGCGTTTGGGGCTGTTTCTCCTCATCCGCGGCTCCAACAGCAATTTCCGGCTGTTCCGATTCCTGCGGCAGTTCTACAGCTTCCTCTGCCAACGGTTCTTGAGGCTGTTCATCCGCCAAAACCGGATTTACCGTCGCAGTTACCATTACAAACACCAACGCCAATGATAATAGTCCTTTTATTCTCCTATGCATTGATTTCATTCCTCTCTTTTCCATACTATAAACTCTATACGATAAACCGCGGCGTGAACTGAATTATTTTTCAATCCACACAACAGTCAGATTTTTGTTTACTTTCGTTGAGAAGTCATAATCCCACGCACCATTTTCTGTCGGACTCAGCTTCGGCTCCTCCGCTTTCTCTCCCTTTTTCACTTTCTGCGTTCCGAACGTACTTCCGTTGTACTGGAATGTCACCGTATAATACTGTGTTTTTTTCTTTCCTCCGCCTCCTGACTGTCCGTCCGAGGACGAATCTTTATTCGACTCGGAGCCTTGCGGCCGGGTCTGCGGCTGAGGCTTTGAGGGCTGGGTCTGCGGCGTTTCCGGCTGCGTTACTTCCTGCGGCTGGGTCTGCGGCGGCTCTTCCAGTCCCTGCTCAGGCACTTGGTTTGCTTCCTCATCCGGCTTTTGGGTCTGCGGCTGTTCTTGTGTCTTTTTCGGTGTATCCGACTGCGGCTTTGGTGTATTTTCTGTCCGCTCCTGTTCCAGCGCTTCCGGCTTTTCTTCCGTATCCTGCTGTCCTAATGCCTGCTGCTCCTCTTCTTTTTGAACGTCATCCTGCGCCTGCTGCTGCGCTTCTTCTGCCTTTGCCAGCTCCTGCTCCCGTTCCTCTGTTCCCTGCGCATTCTTAGCCGTATCAATGCCCAGCTCTTCTATGTACTCCTGCAAAACCTGCGGCAGGCTCTCATAGTCAGTATCCGTCGGCTCGCCTAAATCGCTAAAGGACATCACCGTTCCCTCAACCTTCAGCTCCTGACCGGCTCCTACCAATACTTCCTCATCCGAAACCGTTCCGTCAGGCATAACCGCCCTGGCGCTTACCGTTCCTTCAAAAACAGTCAACTTTGTATCGGTATTCCCGCTCTCGTTTTTGGTCACCTCTACGCGGAAAACTGTTCCACGCACCGCCATTATGGAATTCGGCGTATTAACCTCATACGAAGCGTTGGGTCCAAGCTTATTTTGAATTTCACTGGTAACGGAACCCTGTTTCAGGTCAATATACGTTTTCGCATCTGCATCATCTCCTTCAGCAACAATATCCATCAACGTATCCTGCTCCGCCAAAAGGTACTTGTCATCATCAAGCTTTAACCGCATACTGCTTTCTGCCCCAACCATTACGCTGTCTCCCGACTGCAGCATCAGATTTTCGTACGCTGCCATCTCACCGACGCTCTCCCTTGCTATCGTCGCAATGCCGTTAACCTGATACACCATAATCGAACGGTATGCTTCGTCCTTTCCTCCCATCAGTACCACGCAGCCCACTGCGACAGCTACCACTACCGCCAAAACCGCCCCAATCACTACTCCTGCTTTCTTTGACATTCTTTCACGACTCCTTTCTTTTCTTTCTCAAGAACTGCTGCCGCCAAATAGTCTACCAAACGGCAGTCCAGCTTTCCTTCATCCGCCATATCCTTTAAAATGCCTAACGCTTTTTCCTGCGAAACCGGTTTCTTATAGGGGCGGTCCCTTGCCGTGAGTGCATCATACACATCCGCTACCGTAATGATTCTGGTTTCCAACTCCAAATCCTCACCCTTGAGATGTCTCGGATAACCGGAACCGTCCAGCAGCTCATGATGGGACGCCGCCCACTTTGGTACATCCTCATAGTTCTTATTGAACCATACCTTACCTAATATTTTTTCCGTCATAACCACATGGTATTCCATCTGACGGCGGTCATCCTCCGTCAGCGTTCCCTTACGGATACTCAGACGGTCTTTTTCCCGCTTTGTCAGGTACGGAAGCGGTTCGCCCGCATCATTTACATAACTGTGTCCCGCAAGCTCCTGCACACGGTCATAATCCGCATCATCAAGAACACCCTTGCCGTCTATCCTGTGAATAAAATCCAAACTCTCACGCAGATACGAAATGCGTTTCTGATATTCCTGCTCATCAATCCTGCCTTTCATATGGTCAATCGTATAATACGCTTCCAACAATCGAAACCGCGTTTCCACCGTCCCAAGATCCCTGTCGAGCCGCGTTGCCCGGTTCATAATCGACAGCGGTACCACCATTTTCCCGATGTCATGTAAAAGCGCCGCAAGCTCCAGCTTATCCTTGCGGTTTTCGTCAAAATAATCGTCGCATGCGCCTGCCTGATGCTGCTTATTGATATAATCCGCAATCATTCCGGCATATTCCGCAACCTTTCTCGTATGAGAGCCGTTGTAGGGTGTGCGCTCGTCAATCGCGGTTGACATTGCCTCCACAAACGAACGCAGCTGCCGCTTAACTTCCTGCACATATTTTAAATTTGTCATTTCAATCGCTGCCTGCGCGCCGAGCGAACGAATGATAATTTCATACTCCGAATCAAACGGAATCACATTCCCTTCTTCGTCCATTGCGTTAAGCAGCTGCAGCACGCCAATCAGTTCATCTTCATTATTTTCAATGGGAATCACCAAAAGCGACTGTGTGTGATAACCGGTCAGCGCATCGTACTTTTTCGGTCCCGAAAAGTCAAAACGGGTGTTATCATATACATCGGGAATATTAATAATTTCCCGATGCAGCGCGGCATAAGAGCATACATTGCGCTCCGTCATCGGAACCGGCGGCATGTCGTCAATCAGCTCACCGTCCTCACCGCGGCTGATATGTTGAGACAGCGTTTTCATAATCTTGAAATGCAGCTTACCGTCCTCAAAAAGATACAGTGTACTCGCATCACAGTGCGTAATATCCATTCCGTTTTCCAAAATGGATGCCAGCAGATGATCCCGATTTTTTTCGGTAGACAGCTTAATCCCAATATTCAATATTTTCTTCAGTTCTGCATTTGTCGGTTTTGCTTTTTCCTCTGTCATCGTCCACATAAATAATCATGCCTTTCCGTAACCTGCGAATTTTGGTTTTCACAATACTTCAATCCGTATTTTCCGCAAAAGGATACAGTTTATTTTTTTTCAGATATTCCATAGAGCGTCTCTGCCGCCCCAAATCTTTCATCTCAATCAAAATGCTTGCCTTTACCTGAAATCTGCGCATTTCACGGTCAAATGCCTTCCAGTCAATTTTCCCTGTTCCAATCTCCTGATGCAGGTCATTTACCTCGTCGTTATCATTAATGTGCATATGGCGGATATAAGGCGCCAAAGCCTCTACCCACTGTTCTCCCGCAATGTCAGTAACCGCAGCATGTGCATAATCAAGACAGACGCCAAAACGCGGCTCATGCTCCAACCGTTTTGCAAGCTGCGCCAAAATATCAGGCGCCTCATCGAACATATTTTCCATATATATCTGCTGTTTGGGATATTCCTGCAACAATCCCCTGAAAAACGCCTCGTTGACGTCCAGCCAGTTTTTAAGGTACCGTTCGTCGCGGAAGCCATGCAGCCTGCCTGTATGAAACACGACGCCACGCACTCCCAATTCCCGCGCAATCTCCATCGACTGCCGGATTCGGCGCTCCGATGCCTGCCGGATTAGCGAATCCTCACTGTGAATGGTAATGTCCAAAAACGCGCCGTGCATCGTATCCCGCGAACGGTCACGCGGCTGTTTTACATAAAACGAAATCAATTCGTCAATCTTCCTTTTGTCATCCAATACTGCCGGATTAAAAAAATCATTATATTCAAAGGCGGCGTGATAATCTTCCGCCAATTCCAGCGTTTCCCCGATCCGGCTTCTGTCCGGAATGATGTGCAGCTGTTCCATATCTACAAATCCTACTCCTCTCAATCTATGACTTCATCTAACTGATATACAAATACACCCTGCGATTTGCCCTTCAACGGGATTTCTCCAATCGGCGTGACCTCTACCCGGTCTTTCACCGCCTCATAAACCTCCCCGCTGATTAAAATCTGCCCCCGCTTAGCATTGCTCTCCAAGCGCGCCGCCGTATTAACGGTATCGCCGATTGCCGTATAATCCATACGGAAATCACAGCCGATATTTCCGACGACCGCGTTGCCGCAGTTGACGCCGATGCCAAAGCCTACGCTTTTCCCAAATCGCTGTTCAAACTTCTCGGCAATCGCGTCCGCGCCCGCTTTCATATCGCGCGCCGTACAGACTGCCTTATAAATATAATCTTCCAAATCAAACGGCGCATTAAACACAGCCATTGTGGCGTCACCCACAAATTTATCCAGCGTTCCGCCGTTTTGGAAAATCGAATTTGTCGTCAGACTCAAATACTCGTTTAAAATTTCCACAACCTCTTCCGGTTTCAGACTCTCCGACATCGTCGTAAATCCACGAATGTCCACAAACAGACACGCGATGTGACGGTTCTCGCCGCCAAGCACCAATTCAAAATCCTTATCCTTGCTGATTTTATCTACAACCTGCGGCGCAACATACTGTTTAAACACGTTTACAACCTTCTGCCGCCGCATGATTTCCTGCACATATCCGTAAATCAAATGCACTGCATATATCATGAAAAACACAACAGGGAGTAAAATAACAGGCGTTACCAACCCGTGCGCATACAGTATTACCGCAAAAACAGGTCCTGCCGCAGCAGCAGCAATCAACATCAGAATTGTCGCAGGAACAATTTTCATACGCCGTATTACAAGGTAAAACACCGCTGCAAGCGCTGCCGCAAACACCGCAAAAATGCCTGTCGGCATCTGCTGCTGCGTTTTTTTCTCCAACAGCGCTTCCACAATATTTGCCTGAATTTCCACTCCGTACATCTGCGTTCCGTGCGAAATCGCCGGCATATAGGAATCCTGCATTCCTGCCGCATATGCGCCCACAAACACAATGGCATCCGCAAAGACTGCAGGATTGACCGTTCCATTCATAACATCTGTCATGGAAATCGTGCTGTAACAGCCTGTTTTGCCGGAATAGGAGAACAGATATTGGTTATTTTCATCTACCTTGGGCCATTCTACCGATGCTCCACGCCCCTCCTGATATGTTTTATATGCCTGAGAAGCAAGGCTGTAACTGCGCTGCCCCTCCTCATCGTCTATGTATGCCATCGCACGGCGCACATAACCGTCCGTGCCGACCAAAGTGTTGGCGTATCCCTGCTTTGTTGCTTCCCGCAGCGCCTCATACGGCATAATCACGCCGTCCACATGGTATTTATTGAATGTCATTCTGCCGTTTTCGCCGTACTCCGGCTGTTCCTTAAAACGGTACGACATCGCCGTCACAACATTCCCCGCCTCCAGGCAGGCTTCGGCAAACGCCGCATCGCCCTTCTCGTCGCCCTTTTCACTGAAAATCACATCGAATGCAATCACCGCAGGTCTTGTCTGCGCGTCTTTGTTCAAAATGCGCACCAAATCCGCCGAAAGCTGCCTGCTCCACGACGTAATCGAACCATACTGGGCAAGCGTTTCATCATCGATTGCAATGATATAAATATTTTTGCTGGCAACGGACGCACGCTGACACAAGGCGTCTGATACCATGACATCTATGGAGTATCCTGCCCGCGCAAATCCCAGCAGTCCCGTCACCGCAGCAATCAGGAGTGCAATGAGCGCCGTGCGCAGCTTTTGTTTCTTTTCCACCGGGTTTTCATGTTCCTTTCGCGTTGTAATCTTTTACATGTAATTTTTTACTGGAAAATCGTTACATGTAAAAAAATTACATATTCTCACTTTTTATTATATCGTACTGCATTTGAAAAACAAGTAGCTATCGCACAATTTTGCGCTTTTGCACAGTATTTTTGTGATTTTTTTGTCAAAATGTTTTATAATATTGGAATTTCGGTAGTTTGACAGTTGAATAAAAGAAAAATTCTTGCAGGCCTGATAAAGCCTG
>CAJUJG010000061.1 GCA_910586715.1 uncultured Lachnospiraceae bacterium | reverse complement strand
AAGGGTTCCTTTTTGCTATAATGGATTTATCAATGTAAAGAAACCGCTCCATAAGGCTTTGTCGCTATACGAGCTTTCTTTTCAGGACGTGGAAGGAACTGTTATTATCATTGATGAAATATAGGAATCCCCAACGGTTTACAACCTGATCCGCGAATTTACAAGAAACTTTCACTGCCGTTTCATTGTGACGGGAAGTTATCTTGACAGGACGCTGAACACGGAGTTCAAGCTGTCGGCAGGCGATTTGAAGTCGCTGCGGATTGAAACGCTTGATTTTGAGGAATTTACCGAGGCTTTCGGGCTGGATGAAGCGTATGAAGAAATGGGACTGTATGGAACCAATCAGCCAAAGGAGCTTGTAAAACTGTCGGAGCTATTTAGGCTTTATTTAGAAATCGTCGGGTATCCCGCCGTGGTAACGGAATACCTTGAAACAAAGTCAAAGGAAAAAAGCCGTGAAAAACTGGAAGACGTCATCCATCTGTTCTGCACGGAGTCCATAAGATATTTTGAGGATATCCTTGCAAGGGAAAAAAGGATTGGATAAGGACAATTGATTTCGTCGGTAAGATAAGCGAATGCAGGGTTATGGATTTTAAGGGAAGATGCCGCTGTTATTTTACGGATCTTGGACTGGCATATTATTTCTTCCGCGAAATCGGTGCCTCCTCCTCCGATATCCTGTTCCAGAAATTTGAATTTACCCTGTAATATTCCGTAATCATATAGAAGGGAGAGGGATTATGGGAAACACCAGACACTGTATAGATGATAATAAGCTGTCCTGTTTTGATAATATCAGGCTTCTGTATGTCGCTACATCAAAATATGAAGGGGACTGGCAGAGCATACTGCATTCCCATCCGTTCAGTGAGCTGTTTTATGTTGTGCGGGGGAGCGGGTCCTTTATCACAGAGGGTATGGAATTTTCGGTAGCAAAGAATGACATGGTGATTATCAATCCTAATGTGCAGCATACAGAAAAGTCGCTTCCCTTGGAGCCGCTTGAGTATATCGTGCTGGGAATCGAGGGGCTTTCTTTTTCCTTCGAGGAGATTGCAGCCGCAAAAGACAGTGTATGTATGCAGACGGCATTTGGCGATGTATACAAATACAATACACAGAACTCTAATATTTATGCGTATTTGAATATTCTGCTGGAAGAGATTAACAAGAAGGCGGAAAATTATGAGACGGTGTGTCAGAAGCTGCTTGAAGTGATCATGATTTGTATGCTTAGAAACAATCACCTGTCCATTGTGCAGAGCAGCAATGAACTGATAAACAGAGAATGCACGCAGATTAAGAATTATTTGGATGCAAATTATGCGGAGAATATCACGCTGGATATGCTGGCGTCACTTTCGCATATGAACAAGTATTATATGGCGCATGCCTTCACGAAATACATCGGTATTTCTCCGATTACGTATCTTCTGCAAAAGAGGATACAGGAGGGCAAATCGTTGCTGGAATCTACATCGTATTCGATTTCCCAAATTTCAGCCATGCTTGGTTTTTCATCGCAGTCTTATTTTTCACAGGCATTTAAGAAATCGACAGGAAAAACACCGGTTCAGTATCGGAATGCATTGAAACAGCGATTGTAACAGGAAGCCGAAGGCTGAACTGTTACAAGAGATTGGATATTTTTGCCAAAATTATTCCAAATTTTTGCCAATTGCGGTATAATAATGAGAACGAAAATGCAAAAAAGGAAGTCTGTAAAATGAGTCGTGTTAATGGCAGAATGAATTATTGGAGAAAGCGGAGCGGCAAAGGGGCAGCGCTGTTGCTGGCGATTGCCTTTTTTACCGTATTTTTTTCGACGCCTCTTTGCGCGCGGGATTCCCGCGTAGTGAAGGTGGCGTTTTTCCCGATGGAGGGGTATCATACGTATTCGGAAGGAAACGGTTACGGCGGAGTAGATGCGGATTATTTGGAAGAGCTTTGCCGTTATACGGGGTGGCGTATCACATATGTGGAGTGTGGCAGCTGGGATGACGCGCTTGCAAAGCTTGCGGCGCGGGAAGTGGATTTGGTAGGATCCGCGCAGTATTCACAGGAGCGTGCGGAAATTTTCGATTATGCATCGTTATCAAGCGGGTATACGTATGGCTGTCTGTTTGTTGAGGAAGACAGTGATTTGGCTTTTGAAGATTTTGCACGCATGAAGGATATGACGTTCGGCGTTGTGAAGAGCTATGTGCGAAAGACGGAATTTTTGGATTATTTGGCGCGCAACGGAATTAGCGCACCGCATCTTCGGGAGTTTAACACGACACAGGAAATGCAGGACGCGCTTCGTGCAGGGGAGATTGACGTGGCGGCGCATACGTTGACAGAGGTGCAGAAGAAACAGTGCCTTGTGGGAAAATTTGCGTATGCATCTTATTATTATATTACATGGAAAGGCAATGAACTTTTGCTGGATGAGCTGAATTTAGGCATTGAAAAGCTAAAGATGGATGTCCCCGCGCTGGAGCAGGAGCTGATTGGGCGCTATTACGGAATGTATCGTGAGAATTTTGCGGCTGACGAGCTGGCGCTGATTCAAAAGAATAATACGGTACGCATTGGCTTTTACAGGGATACTAGACCGCTGGCTTATGTCGGTGATGACGGTGCATATGACGGGATTTATATTCAGATCCTGCGCACGGCGGCACAGCGGAGCGGAATTTCGATAGAGTTTTGCCCGCTTGACCGAAACGAATATTGGAAGGATCTGCTTTTAAAGGATGAGATAGACTTTTATGTCGGTTCCAACAGCATGCAGCTTGCACAGGATGGGAATATTATGCTTACCGGCACGTTTATGCCGTATAATGCAGTTATTGTGACAAAAAATGACTATGTTCTTTCCGACAAGGATGTAACGCTTGTGCTTACAAACGGAAGAACCTACTGGGCAGACCATATCGGTCTTCAGACAGAAATTGTATACCGTGACAGTGCGAAGGATTGTCTAAAGGCAGTGGAAAAGGGCGAGGCGGATCTTACGCTGTTAAACACGATTGAATACAATTACCAGTCCAAGAATGAACGCTTTTCCAATTTGGTTGAGTGGGAAAATTACAGGTTTCAGTCGGGGACGACGCTGGCGGCGTCCAGTGAAATGGATCCTGTGCTTTACCGTGTCATGGATAAGGCGATGCGTATGGTCACGGAGGCGGAGAAGGAGGATATTATTGACCAGTATATGAATATTCCCTATGGGAGCTATGAGTTTATGGATTATCTGTATCAGTCCAGGGATATTATCGTTATTTTCGTCATTATGCTGACGCTGATTGTTCTTTTTGCCTGTGCGGTTGCGCATCTGCGCAGAAAGTCATATTTTCTGCTTGAGAAAAAGAATGAAGAACTGCAGACGGCAATCGAGGAGGCACAGCGGGCAAATCAGGCAAAGACGGAATTTTTGTCCCATATGTCGCATGATATTCGCACGCCGATTAACGGGATTATGGGAATGCTCAATATTGCGGAAAAAAATCCGGAGGATTTAGAGCGGCAGGCAGACTGCCGGGGGAAGATTAAGACTTCCGCTTCGCATCTGTTGTCGCTGATTAACGATGTGCTGGATATCAGCAAACTGGAAAAAGGAAAGGTTGAGTTTGCGCGGGAGGTTTTTGACTTAAAGGAACTTTTAAACATCTGTTCGGATATTGTAGGCGGTCAGGCAGCGGAGCAGGATGTGGAGCTGACAATGGACTATATGGAGCCGGAGCTTTTGCCGCATCAGTATTTTGTGGGAAGCCCGCTTCATATTAAGCAGATTTTAATTAATATTGCGGGCAATGCCGTGAAGTATAATAAACCGATGGGAAGCGTCACGCTCCGCTGTCATGAGCTTTCCGCCCAAAACGGGATTGCCCAAATCCGGTTTGAGATTTCCGACACGGGAATCGGTATGGGGAAGGAATATATTAAGCATATTTTTGAACCATTCACACAGGAGGAGGGTGGTGCAAGAACGACGTACAAGGGTACCGGTCTTGGCATGACAATCACCAAAAAACTGATTGACGAGATGGGTGGGACGATACAGATTGAAAGTGTGCTTAATCAGGGCAGCGTATTTACTGTAGTGCTTCCGTTGGAGATTGCGGACATGCCTAAGAATGCGCAGAAGAAAGACGAGTCAGTCAAGGCGGAGCTTTTTGGAAAACGGGCGCTGCTTGTGGAGGATAACGAATTAAATCAGGAAATTGCACAGTACATTTTGGCAGAAAACGGGTTGGAGGTAACGGTTGCCGAAAACGGTCAGGAGGCAGTGGAGCTGTTTGAACAGTCTGCGCCGTATACGTACAAAATTATTTTTATGGATGTGATGATGCCGGTTTTAAACGGTTACGAGGCGACGCGGGCGATACGGCGTCTTGACAGGCGTGATGCAGGCGAGGTTCCGATTATCGCCATAACAGCGAATGCTTTTGCGGAGGACGTAAAGGCGGCAATGGACGCGGGAATGAATGAACATATCACAAAGCCGCTGGATGCGGAGTTGATTAGCCGTGTACTTGCTGACTGGCTGAAATAAAAGCGTTTCCTTTAAATTTGTGGACAGTATTTGGATTTTGGTGTAAACTGTTACTATATGCTATTATAATATAGAAGCTTTCACGGAAAGAATATACATGAGAGGGAGTGGACACTCTGATAATAAGAAAATTTGTTCGAACGCGTTCCTTACAGAGAGGAATGACTATAGACCAGTCCATTGTGGACAGGGCGGGAAGGATACTGATCGCAAGGGGTACCGCTATGGACGATTTCCACAAGGAAGCGCTGCTCAAAATGGGCATCGGAGGTGTTTATATCCGCGAAGGCGAAGAGGATGAGAAGAAGCCGGATGAGGAGAGCAAAGTCGTTGTGTCTCCTGCAGTGCAGAAGGTGATTGAGAAAAATACCGTGCAGGACAGAGCAAAGGTTAATCTGTCTGAGAGCGTGAAGGCACGCGTTGCCGAGGGCATTCAGTATTTATATAACGATACGGAATCAGCGGGCTTTACAAGCACGACAAAAAACATTACGGATGATTTGATGAAGGCGATTTCAAGCAATGATGCGCTTGCGGTTGACATTAGTGCGCTCAAGGTAAGCGACGAGTATACATTCAAACACAGTGTTGACGTTGCCACGATGGCGATGATTGTGGCGAAAAAGCATGGATTGGGTGATGCCGATGTCTATGAAATCGGGATTTCGGGGCTTTTGCATGACGTCGGAAAATCGAAGATACCAAACGAAATTTTAAATAAAGCGGCAAAGCTTACGGACGACGAGTTTGCGATGATGAAACAGCACTCGCTGTTTGGGTACGGCATTTTGAAAGAGAAAAACGATTTGTCCAATCAGATTAAAATGGGTGTTTTGCAGCACCATGAGAAAATGAACGCAAAAGGGTATCCGATGGGCGTAGGCGCCGACAGCATCAATATTTTTGCACGCATTATCTCCGTTGCGGACATCTATGATGCACTGGTGACGGAGCGACCGTATAAAAAGCCGTTTTCTCCGCGAGATGCGGTGGAGATGATTATGTCCATGACTGAGGAGCTGGACATTAGCATTATGCGAAGTTTTTTGGAGAGCGTGATTTTGTATCCCGTGGGGACGGATGTGGAGCTGAGCACAGGAGAGTCGGCACGCGTGGTGGAGAATAATCCGAAGTATGTACTGCGTCCTAAAGTTGTAGGAATTAAGACGGGAAAGACGTACGATTTGTCGGATATTCAGAACGCTAGCATTGTGATTATATAAAATTGTAAGTGTGGGTTAAATGGTAAAGGAGATTGTTGACGGACTGGAAAATGGCGCAGGGTTGTCAAAGGATGCGCTTGCGGCGCTGCTTTTATGTGGTGACATGGAGGAAAGTGCGTACTTAAAAGCGCGTGCAAGACAGGCGGCGGATCGTGTTTTTGGGAAAGATATTTATATCAGAGGGCTGATTGAGTTTACAAATTATTGCAAAAATAACTGTTATTACTGCGGCATCCGGTGCGGCAATGAGAAAGCGCAGCGTTACAGGCTGACGCGGGAGCGGATTTTGGAGTGCTGCAGGCAGGGGTATGCTCTAGGGTTTAGAACATTTGTTTTGCAAGGCGGAGAGGATGCGTATTTTACCGAAAAACGGGTCTGTGCGATTGTTTATGACATTAAGTCGAAGTTTGCGGACTGTGCAGTGACGCTTTCTATCGGTGAAAAGAGCCGCAGGACGTATCAGGCGTATTTTGATGCGGGTGCGGATCGTTATCTGCTGCGGCATGAGACGGCAAATTCGGCGCATTATGCGAAACTTCATCCAAGTCAGATGCGGCTGGAAAATAGAAAAAGATGTCTGTATGACCTAAAAGAAATCGGATATCAGGCGGGGGCGGGCTTTATGGTAGGCTCGCCGTTTCAAACGGTGGACACAATTTATGAGGATTTGCGGTTTCTCGGAGAACTGGGACCGCATATGGTCGGTATCGGTCCTTTTATACCGCATCGGGATACGCCCTTTGCCCATGCGCAGGCAGGGACGCTTGAAATGACGCTGAGGCTGTTAAGCATTATCCGCTTGCTGCATCCGCGTGTGTTGCTGCCTGCGACGACGGCGCTTGGGACAATTCATCCGGCAGGGCGCGAGCTTGGGATACAGGCAGGCGCAAATGTCGTGATGCCCAATCTTTCACCGCCACACGTACGCAAACAGTATCAGCTTTACGATAACAAGCGCTGTATGGGGGATGAGGCTGCGGAGCATAAGCAGGAGCTTGCGGACCGGATGACGGAAATCGGATATCGGATTGTCGTCGGCAGGGGCGACTACGGAAAGGAGTAATCTAGGATGTACAATGTAAATTCATTTCGTGCGGAGGAATTTATTTCGGATGAAGAAATTCGGGAAACACTCGAATATGCGGACAAAAACTGTGACAACATGGAGCTTGTTGATGCGATTATCGAAAAGGCACGGCAGAGGAAGGGATTAAATCACAGGGAGGCGTCAGTGCTGCTTGCGTGTCAGAACGAGGAGAAAATCAAGGAAATATATGTGCTTGCCAATCAGATTAAAAATGATTTTTACGGCAACCGCATTGTGATTTTTGCACCGCTTTATCTGTCGAATTACTGTGTGAACGGGTGTTTGTACTGCCCGTATCATTTAAAGAACAAGCATATTGCAAGGAAGAAGCTGACGCAGGAGGAAATCGTTCGGGAAGTGACGGCTTTGCAGGATATGGGGCACAAGCGTCTTGCAATCGAGGCGGGCGAAGATCCGGTGAACAATCCGATTGAATACATTTTGGAATCTATTCAGACGATTTACGGCATTCAGCATAAAAACGGGGCAATCCGGCGCGTCAATGTCAACATTGCGGCGACCACGGTGGAAAATTACAGAAAGCTGCATGACGCGGGCATCGGCACCTATATTTTATTTCAGGAAACGTATCATAAAGAGAGTTATGAGCGCCTTCATCCGACAGGACCAAAACATGATTACGCATACCATACGGAAGCAATGGACAGGGCAATGGCGGGCGGCATTGACGATGTGGGTCTTGGTGTGTTGTTTGGGCTGGAGCTGTACCGCTATGAGTTTGCGGGGCTTTTGATGCATGCGGAGCACCTTGAGGCAGTGCACGGCGTCGGACCGCATACCATCAGCGTACCGCGCGTAAAGCCGGCGGACGATATTAATCCTGATGATTTTGACAACGGAATCAGTGACGATATTTTTGCAAAAATCTGTGCATTAATCCGTATCAGCGTGCCGTATACGGGTATGATTATTTCAACGAGGGAAAGTCAGGAGCTGCGCGAGCGGGTGCTGCCGCTTGGCGTGTCGCAGATTAGCGGAGCGTCGCGTACGAGCGTGGGCGGTTATGCGCAGCCTTCGCAGGACAACAGCACGAGCGAGCAGTTTGACGTGAGCGATAAGCGCAGCCTTGATGAAGTGATAAACTGGCTGATAAGACTTGGGTTTGTTCCAAGCTTTTGTACGGCGTGCTACCGGGAGGGAAGAACGGGCGACCGTTTTATGACGCTTTGCAAAAATATGCAGATTTTAAACTGCTGTCACCCGAATGCGCTGATGACCTTAAAGGAATATATGGAGGATTACGCAAGCGAGGACACAAAGCGGCTTGGAATGGAGCTGATTGCGCGGGAGCTTGAAAAAATACCAAATCCAAAAGTGAAGGAGCGTGCAGCGCAGAATATCCGTGAGATTGAACACGGTGTGCGCGATTTTCGGTTTTGATAACTTTGATAAGAAGGAACGTGGAAACGGAGGGGGTATCATGGGCAGTCTGAACGAAGCGGCGGGCGGCGTGCGTCTGCATATCGGTGTGTTTGGGCGGACAAACAGCGGTAAGTCTTCGTTTGTCAATGCGTTTACGGGGCAGCAGGTGTCGATTGCGGCAGACGTGGCAGGTACGACGACCGACCCCGTGAATAAGCCGATGGAGATTTTTCCGCTTGGCGCGTGTGTTGTGACGGATACGGCAGGCTTTGACGATGGGAGTGCGCTCGGAAAACAGCGGATAGAAAAGACAAGGCTTGCGGCGGAAAAAAGTGACATTGGTGTTATTTTATTTGACGGTTCGGATATGGAAGCGGAGTTAGAGTGGTTTTCTTTTTTCAGGGAAAGAAAGACGCCGGTACTGTCAGTTGTCACAAAGTCCGACAACAGAACGCCGGATGAAATACAACGGCTTTGCGGTGAAATCGGAAAGCAGACGGGAAGTGAACCGGTGGTGGTAAGCTCTGCAACCGGTGAGGGTATGGAGCATGTCAGGGAGGCGCTTGCGCGTCTTGTTCCCGAGGATTTTGACGCGCGTTCCATTACGGGCAGTCTCGCCGATGAAGACGATGTGGTAATGCTTGTGATGCCGCAGGATATTCAGGCGCCGAAGGGACGGCTCATTTTGCCGCAGGTGCAGACAATCCGGGAGCTGCTTGACAAAAACTGCGTCGTTGTGAGCGTTACGGCGGATAAAATGGCACAGGGGTTAAAATCGCTTGCAAAGCCGCCAAAGCTGATTGTCACGGATTCACAGGTGTTTGGCGAGGTGTATGCCGGGAAGCCAAAAGAGAGCATGTTGACATCGTTTTCCGTACTTTTTGCAGCTTATAAGGGCGATTTGCCTTATTATATGGAAGGCGCAAAGGCGATTGACGGACTGCGGGAAAACGCGAGGGTATTGATTACAGAATGCTGTACCCATGCACCGCTTACGGAGGACATCGGCCGGGTCAAAATTCCGCGTATGCTTCGGAGCCGTTTGGGGCAGGAGTTGGAGATTGTGCATAAAAGCGGCACGGATTTCCCTGCGGACTTATCAGAATATGATTTGATTATTCAGTGCGGTGCATGTATGTTTAATCGAAAATATGTTCTTTCGAGAGTGGAGCGGGCAAAGATACAGGGGGTGCCGATGACAAATTACGGCGTGGTGATTGCACATCTGACAGGGATTTTGGATAAGATTGCGGCGGTGCCATAAAATGCTTGTACATCTGTTTTTGTTGTGCTATAATTCGTATAACAGCCGGAGAAAAGGAGCGTGGAGACAGATGTATATAGAAATTGATTTTAATAGTGACGAGGCTTTGTACTTACAGCTGCGCAATCAGATTATCATCGGGATTGCCACATCCCAATTTCAGGAGGGAGATGCGCTTCCTTCGGTACGGCAGCTTGCGGAAACCATAGGCATCAACATGCATACGGTCAATAAGGCGTATACGGTGTTAAAGCAGGAGGGTTTTGTGAAGGTGGACCGCAGGAAGGGCGCGGTGATTGCCGTGGATATTGATAAGATACGGGCGCTTGAGGAGCTGAAACACGATATGCTGGTGCTTTTGGCAAAGAGCAGCTGCCAGCGGATTTCGCGCACTGAGGTACATGAGCTGATTGATGAAATATATGCAGAGTATGGAGGTTAATCATGCAGCAGTTTACAGATAAAGCAAAGGTCGCCTTGCAGAAGGCTGCAAAGACGGCGAAGGATTTGCGCCAAAGTTATATCGGGAGCGAGCATATTTTGGTGGGGCTTGTCAGGGAAAAGACAGGCGTTGCGGCAAAGGTGCTTACGGATAACGGCGTTGACGAGGTGCAGTTAATCAGTATGATTAAGGAGCTGATTGCGCCGGAGGGCAATGTTGCCACACTGGAGCGAGACGGATACTCGCCGAGAGCGACAAAAATTTTGGAAGAGAGCCACAAGCTGGCACGAAAGTATAAAAGCCCGATGACAGGTACGGAGCATCTTCTTTTGGCAATTTTAAGAGAGGGAGAAAATGTCGGTTTACGGCTTTTGAATACCATCGGTATCAATGTGCAGAAGCTGTATATGGATACGCTGATTGCGATGGGTGAGGACATTAATCAGCATAAGGATGATTTGAGCAGGAATAAAAAGAAAAAGAACGGCGTGACGCAGACGTTAAATCAATACAGCAGGGATTTGACGCAGCTTGCAAAGGACGGGCGGCTTGACCCCGTGATTGGCAGGGAGACGGAAATTCTGCGCGTGGTGCAGATTTTGTCAAGGCGCACGAAGAATAATCCGTGTCTGATTGGCGAGCCGGGTGTCGGAAAGACGGCGATAGCGGAAGGGCTTGCGCTTCGGATTGTGAACGGCGACGTGCCGGATACCGTGAAGAACAAGCGCGTCGTGACGCTGGACCTTGCGGGAATGGTTGCGGGCTCTAAATACCGCGGCGAGTTTGAGGAACGTATCAAACGGGTAATCCGTGAGGTGATTGAGGCAGGCAATATCTATCTGTTTTTGGATGAGATACACACTTTGATTGGCGCAGGCGGCGCGGAGGGTGCGATTGACGCGTCCAATATCTTAAAGCCCTCACTTTCGAGAGGTGAGATACAGCTGATTGGTGCGACAACGGTTGCGGAGTACCGCAAATATATTGAGAAGGATGCGGCGTTAGAGAGGCGTTTCCAGCCTGTGATGGTGGAGGAGCCGACGGAGAGCGAGGCAGTGGAAATTCTTGAGGGAATTGTACACAAGTATGCCGAGCATCATCAGGTGACGATTACACACGAGGCGCTTGAGGCTGCCGTAAAGCTTTCGGACCGTTACATTAATGACAGAAATCTGCCGGACAAGGCGATTGATTTAATTGATGAGGCATCGGCGGCAATCAGGCTCAAAAATATGCATCTTCCCGATATGTTTAAAGAGATGGCGGAGCAGATTAAGCGCTTTGATTTGCAGATTGAGCGCTCCATCCGGATGGAGGCGTATACGCAGGCGGCTGAGCTGCGTGGAAAACAGGATGAGCTGATTAAAAAGTATGATAAGGCATACAGCAGATATGAAAAGACGCAGACCGAGAAAAATCTTGTGGTGACGGAAAACGATATTGCGGAGGTTGTGGCAAACTGGACCAAGATACCTGTTAAAAAGTTAACACAGAAGGAAAGCGAGCGGCTGTTAAAGCTTGAGAGCATTCTGCACAAGCGTGTTATCGGGCAGGAGGAAGCGGTAAAGGCGGTTGCCCAAACGATGAAGCGCGGACGCGTAGGACTGCAGGACCCGAACCGTCCGATTGGTTCGTTCCTCTTTTTGGGACCTACAGGCGTCGGAAAAACGGAGCTTTCCAAAGCGCTTGCGGAGGCGATGTTCGGTTCTGAAAACGCGTTAATCCGGGTTGATATGTCAGAATATATGGAATCGCATTCCGTATCGAAAATGGTCGGCTCGCCTCCGGGATATGTGGGATTTGAGGAGGGCGGACAGCTCAGCGAAAAGGTGCGCAGAAATCCGTATTCGGTCGTGCTGTTCGACGAGATCGAAAAGGCGCATCCGGATGTGTTTAACATTCTTTTACAAGTGCTTGACGACGGGCACATTACGGATTCAAAGGGCAGGAAAGTGAGCTTTAAGAATACCATACTGATTATGACTTCAAATGCAGGCGCAAAGCGGATTGTGGACCCTAAGAATTTGGGCTTTGCGACGGTAAAGGACGAGAAAGCGGATTACAATAAAATGAAGTCCAACGTTATGGAGGAGGTAAAGCGTTTATTTAAACCCGAGTTTATTAACCGTATTGACGAGATTATGGTATTCCATCCGTTGACGGATCATGATATGAAGCAGATTATCACGCTGTTGAGCAAAAACCTGTGTGAGCGCTGCAAGGCACAGCTTGATATTGATTTGACGATTACCACAACGTTAAAAGAGTATCTTGTGAAGAAGCATTCCGACACCAAAATGGGTGCAAGACCGTTAAAGCGCGCCATTCAGAATGTCGTGGAGAACGAGCTTGCAACTGCAATTTTGGAGGGCAGGGTAAAAGCCGGGGATGTGGTTTCGGCAGGCGTTAGAAATGACAAAATTATGTTTACGGTCAAGGAACCAAAAGAATAAAATACTACTGAAATTTTCGGAAAATTTTGAAAAAATCTGTAGAAAATTTAAAAAATATAGTATATGATAGTAGTATAAGGGAACAAAATAATCAGATATCAATCATTAACTTTTATTGTTTTAGGAGGACAAAAGAAATGTCAGCAGTTACAGAATTACTACGTTCCGAGAGCAATGGCAGCATCAGCTTTGGAAATCATGAGCTTGCCGCAAAGGCGAAACTTGAGGATTACAAGCATGCAGGAGATACGTACAAGGTAAAAACGTATCAGGCAATCACAAAGCTGGAAAAGAACGGACTTTTCCTGTATGAGTCTGTTCCGGGTACCTCCGTTCATGATTTTCATTGTGACGGGGACAGCATCTCGTTTGAAGTAGAAGGCGCGCAGGATGTACAGATTACACTGGGTGTGGAGCAGGATGCGGAGTACGAGGTTGTTGTGGCAGGAGAGAGCGCGGGAGCGATGAAAACAAATCTTTCCGGAAAGCTGAACATCAGCGTTGAGCTTGAAGGCGCAGGCGCGGTTGCGGTCAAATTGATAAAAAAATAATTGCGGCAGATAAATTCAGATAAAATACCTCCTCTCAGAGTGAAGCTAAGAGGAGGTATTTTTATCCGCCGGCTGCGAAAACGGAAAGGAGCACGGTAATCAATATGGCAAAAAAAATAACTACGGTTTTCTTTTGTCAGGAATGCGGACATGAATCTTCCAAGTGGATGGGGCAGTGTCCGGCATGTAAAAAATGGAATACATTTGTGGAGGAGAAGGTCAGCGTTACGGGAAGCGGCATGGGCGGCGCGTCAAAGACTGCGGCTGTCAGGGAGGCGCCGAAGCCTGTTGAGATAAGCGCCATTTCGCTAAACGACGGGGAGCGCATGATGACGGGGATTGCGGAGCTTGACAGGGTGCTTGGCGGCGGTATTATGCAGGGCTCGTTAATTCTTGTGGGCGGTGATCCCGGTATCGGAAAATCGACCCTGCTGCTTCAGGTGTGCAGACAGCTTTCTTTGGCAGGCAGGAAGGTGCTCTATATTTCGGGTGAGGAGTCTTTAAAGCAGATTAAGCTTCGCGCCATGCGCATCGGCGAATTTCAGGACAATATGCTGCTTTTGTGTGAGACGAATCTAGGGCTTGTGGAGGAGGCGATACGGCGTGTTAATCCAAAGGCGGTAATCATCGATTCAATACAGACCATGTATCAGGAGGAGGTATCGTCGGCGGCAGGAAGCGTTTCGCAGGTGCGGGAGGCGACGAATGTTTTCTTGCGGCTGGCAAAACAGCTCGGCATTTCCATTTTTATTGTGGGACATGTGACAAAAGAGGGAACCGTTGCGGGTCCGCGTGTTTTGGAGCATATGGTGGACACGGTGCTTTACTTTGAGGGGGACCGGTATGCGTCCTACCGCATACTGCGCGGCGTGAAAAACAGGTTCGGTTCCACGAATGAAATCGGCGTGTTTGAGATGCGAAAGGAAGGGCTTGCAGAAGTTAAAAACCCGTCCGAATATATGCTTAGCGGAAAGCCAAAGGGAGCAAGCGGTTCGGTGGTCGTATGCTCCGTGGAGGGCACCCGTCCGATTTTGGTGGAGATACAGGCGCTTGTGTGCCGTACGAATTTCGGTATTCCGCGCCGTCAGACGACGGGAACGGATTTTAACAGAGTCAATCTGCTCATGGCAGTGCTTGAAAAGCGGCTCGGGCTTCAGATTGGCGATTGCGACGCATATGTTAACATTGCGGGCGGCATGAAGATTAATGAGCCTGCGACCGATTTGGGCATTGTTATGGCGATTGTGTCAAGCTTTCGTAACCGGGCGGTGGACGAAAAGACACTGGTGTTTGGAGAAGTGGGGCTTAGCGGTGAGGTGCGTGCCGTCACAATGGCGCAGCAGCGCGTTTTAGAGGCAAAGAAGTTAGGATATGACGCCGTGATTATGCCGCGGGTAAACCTTGAGGGCATGGAGCCGGTAAAGGGTATTAAGGTAATCGGCGTGGGAGGAATTGGTGAAGCGATTGATTTGATATAACATTTAGGGAGAACGGAGGTTAAAAACAATGGATATGATCAGGGAGCTGATGGATTTTTTGGACGCTTCACTGACCTGCTATCATGCGGTGCGTGAGGTGGAGAGAAAATTAACGAAGGCGGGATTTACAAGGCTTAGCGAGAAAGCTGTGTGGCAGCTTGAGGGGGGACGCGGGTATTATGTGATTCGAAATGATTCGTCGCTGGCGGCATTTCGCGTGCCAAAGTGCGGCGTTGATACGATCAAAGGTTTTCATATTTTCGCGGCGCATTCCGATTCACCGGCATTTAAGTTGAAGGAATGCCCTGAGATGATAAAAGAGGGGATATATGTAAGCCTGAATACGGAGAAGTATGGCGGTATGATATTGTCCTCATGGCTTGACAGACCTTTAACAATTGCGGGCAGGGCATGTGTGTCGGAGGATGGTGAAATTGTATCTTATCCGGTAGCATTAAAGGAGAACACCTGTCTCATACCAAGTCTTGCCATTCATTTAAACCGTGAGGTCAACAACGGCGCGGCGCTTGCTGCGCAGACGGATATGCTTCCGCTTTTGGCAGGGAAGCCTCAGGATGGAGAAGAAATAGTAAGCGTTGGGAAGCTGACGGCACAGGCGCTGAACCGCGAGTATGGGACGCAGTTTTGCGCGGAGGATATTTTGGCGTCAGACCTTTTTGTACAGAACAGCCAAAAAGCAGCGCTTGCAGGTGCGCATGACGAGTTTCTTATGTCCGCACGATTTGACGATTTGGCGTGTGTCTTTGCCGGAATGGAGGCGGTAACCGCAGTGGAACCTGACCGGTATATCAGCGTGCTTGCCGTGTTTGACAACGAAGAGGTGGGAAGTCTTACGCGTCAGGGTGCGGATTCCGATTTTCTGCGGGATACGCTTGCGAATATCGGCGACGGGCTAGGCGTGGAAACAAGGAAGTGCCGCATTTGGAAGGCGGACAGCTTTCTTTTGAGTGCGGATAATGCGCACGCGTGCCATCCCAATCAGGGAGCGAAGTCGGATCCTGTAAACAGACCGTGTCTGAACGGAGGAATTGTCCTGAAATACCACGGAGGACAAAAATATGCCACCGATGCGTACTCGGCGGCTTTCGTGAAAAAGCTCTGTAAAGAATTGGGGATACCCTGTCAGGTTTATACGAACCATTCGGATGTTGCCGGAGGTTCCACGCTCGGAAATCTTTCGATGGCGCAGGTGTCCATGCCAGCCGCGGACATTGGGCTTGCACAGCTTGCAATGCACTCCGCGTATGAGACGGGCGGGACAAAGGATCTTGCGGATATGGTAGAGCTGACAAAGGCGTTTTATGCGATGTGAGCTGTTTGATTCGATTGGATTTGGCTGTGCATAAAAAATAAGCTTCCCTATAATTAGAGAAGCTTATTTTGGGTCTAGCAGGGGCAGAAGGAATCGAACCCTCGTTGACGGTTTTGGAGACCGCTGTTCTACCGCTGAACTATGCCCCTTTGTTCCATTGATGTGGTATATGTCATCAACGATAAACATTATAACATATACTAATATGGAAATGCAAGTAAAATAATTAAAAATTTGAAAAACTGTTTTATTTGTTTTTATTTGCTGCCATTTTAAGCTGGTTTTGAACGATGTACCTTCTCCTGAGTTTTGAAGTTCATATTTTGAAATGATCCGGCAATCTCCTGAGTTTTGAAGTTCATATTTTGAAATGATCCGGCAATCTCTTGTGGT
>CAJUJG010000060.1 GCA_910586715.1 uncultured Lachnospiraceae bacterium | reverse complement strand
CTCTATTTGGGAACGTGCCTGTGATTCATTTATCAGGTTCGGAATGATTTTGCATGGAGGACAAGTATCTGTGCCGTTTTTTACAAAAAAGTTGCTTCCTAACGGTTCAGATCAATTTGTAAAAGGTTTTTATTCCATGAATGGTACGGAGACAGATACCGCTACTCAAGTGTATGTCAGCAGTGGTATTGGACTGACAAAGTATCCGTTTCGGTTTTTAAATGTTCCGGAAATCATAGAGGTAAATCTTATCAGAAAAGAATAAGGAGCTGTACGCTCCTCATTCCTGATAAGCATTCCATAGTTCTAAATCAGAAAGGATAGAAAAAGTAAGTTCTGTGGCAAGAGGACCTGAAGCAAGTTCTTCACTTTGGATATTTGTGGCAAAGAAATAGGTGTGGTTGTCCTTTTCTACATATCCAATGAACCAGCCGGAAGTATTATGACCGTTCACTTCTTCGGTACCTGTCTTTCCAAAGATAGAACCTTGCTCCGTAGAATAAAGGCAGATGGAATCTTTTACGGCTTTGATATTTTCAGGTGAAAACCCAAACTGGTTGTAATACAGTTTCTTTAGCATTTCAACCTGTTCAATCGGTGATATTTTCAGTGAGGAATTTATCCAGTAAGAAGATATATCACCTTCAACGATCTGATTGCCGTAGCCTATTTCCTGAACATACTTCTTTATGGATGAAAGGCTTGTCTGCTGGTCAAGCGCCTGAAAATACCATGTGACGGAATTTTGCATAGCGGATTCTAAGGTTTGTTCAGCGTTCCATAAGTCATACATATAATTCTGTCCATCCCAGGGAAGCAGTGATTGTTCAGGCGTAATAATCCCGGTTTCCAGACTGAATAAAGCGCTGTATATTTTAAAGGTAGAAGCCGGGGATATACGTGCAGTGGCATACTCTTTATTATAAATCTGCCATGAATCTTCAGTTGCATCATATAACACAAAGCTGCCATTGTATTCCTCGAAAGCATCACTTAAATCAATATATGTAATAGTACGGTTATTTTCATTAAAGTAGTAGCGGTTATTTTCCGAAGCCTGTATGGACAGAATCGGGGCAGTCCCTAACAGGAAAAGTGCAATCATAATATATGCAAAGGCGCTGTGCAGATTTTTTCTGAAAGAAGCCGGATGATAGTTTGCAATGTTCCTAATACGTTTTTGCATTTGCTTCATGCTTCCGCTGATTCCGGTTGCAAAGGGAAATGGTGTAAGCGATACCTTTTGGGCAAAGTTGATCAAAGTATTTCCATAATCTTCATAGGTATCTTCATCCAGCAGCTTTAATACGGAAGTGTCACAGGCAACCTCCCTGTCGTTTTTCATTTCTTTCAGTGAATACCATACAAGCGGATTGAACCAATATAATACACCTACTATGTTCATGAAATAATTGGCTAGTACATCTTTGTATTTATAATGTTCAAGCTCGTGCATCAGCATATACTTTATGTCGTTTGCATTATAGTCTGAAATCAGATGAATCGGCAAATATATACACGGCTTAAATAACCCGGCAATAATGGGTGATTTCAAAAATGCTGTACTGTAGACCGGAATAGGCTTTGATATATGCATTTTATCTAAACAGTTACGATACAGTCTGCGTACAGCAGGATTCTGCAATGGCAGTGCGGAATTTTTAATGTTGTTAAAACGGAGCATTGATTTGATAATCAGCACAATCATCATGAAAATGCCAATGCACCATAGGATACATAGTGTCAAACCAATCGCCCCGGGTGTCTTTCTGCTGACGGATATACTGAAGTCGTTCATCCAATTTGCAGTATTGGACTGGACCACGGGAGAAGTTTCTTCCACAACTGTTCCAATGGGGGATGAGGATGCATTTTTAAGGTTTCCAAACCATGTAAAAATATGTAAGAAATGGACTGGCTGAACCGGAATAAAGGGAACAGCCAATAAGCCAAGCAGTAAAAACCATAAATTATAATGCATCCGGTTGGTCAGGCTATTCTTTAGCAAATGCTTGGCAAGCAGAAGTATTCCGATAATAATACTAATAAAAACATTGCAGATTAAAAACCTAATCATAAATTCTGCCACATCAGATTCCTCCTTGTTAATTCTTGGAAAGAAGAGAGCGGAGTTCATTAATTTCAGCTTCTGATAGTCTGTCATTGTCAATATAGGCAGACAGCATAGCTGTAATGTTACCGTCATAAAAACGGTTGAGGAAAGTATTGCTTTCCTGTCCTATATACTCAGCCTCGTCTACCAATGGTGTATAGACAAATACCCGGCTTTGCTTTTCATAAGAAAGGACGCCTTTTGTCACTAAGCGTTTAATCAGCGTCTGTATTGTTTTAGGACTCCATGTTGTGGTTTTAACCAAACGGTCTGTTATCTCATTTGTGCTGATTGGAGCATATTTCCATACAATTTTCATGACTTCAAATTCAGCCTCTGAAATTTGGGGCAGTGATTTCACTATAAATTCCTCCTTAAATCTTACACTCGTAATAAAATTAGTATAAGAGATATTTTAATTGCTGTCAATAATTGTTGATATGAAAGAAAATGCTTGACATTAAATCTCACAAATGTAATAATATGAAATATTACACAAGTAAGGAAGAATAGGAGAATCGTTTTAGCAAAAGTGTTGATTTTATCAATACCAGCAGAGGAAGAGTCATTGATTGATAAGCATATTATACAAATATAAAGGATGTATTTTTTGTGTAAAATCTCCTTTGATTTTCATCCATATGATGATGTATAATAAATATAAACGTGTTGCAGAAACTGCGTAAATCCAGTTAGATGCAGCACGTTTTTTATTGACTGGCCGGAAACCAGAATAAAGATAGGGTCTTATGTAATGAAAAGAAAATTACAGGGAATATGTTATACGAATTCAGCGTGTAGCCTTTGGCGTAAATCCAGCAGCCGGGGCTATGCGCTGATTTTGCGTGAAATGCTGTATGATATACCCCTATGCCCTGAAAATCAGGGCAGGTTTATGGAAAGGAGACTAGATGCGGAATGGGAAGAAAAACTGTATGAGTATGCAGAGGAAGCCCTTGCGATTTGGAAGGAATATGAGGCACTGACAGGGGAACAGCAGACACAGATATCGGAGGAAGAACTGGAAAAGCTGACAGTATGGGTGGAGCTTGCGGAAACACTTTCGGATAATGAGGTTATGCTGGCGGATTATAGTGAACATCATGGGGAAGATGATTGGACAGCGCTTTCTGCGGATACGACAGAGGAGTCTACATTATCAGGTGGAAAGTATTACTTATCTGACAACGATGGCGATAAAAACATAGCAATGGGAACAATTAGCATTGATGGTGATGTGACTTTATGCTTGAACGGTCAGACATTGACACATTCAGGCGATACAGGAAGTGTAATTGTAGTGAACAGCGGCACATTTACCCTTTGTGATTGCGAAAATGATACTGGCTGTATTACGGGAGGAAAAGGGGTATTAGAGGGTAACTCATCATATGGCGGTGGAATTTATATATGTAGAGGTGCTCAGTTTATTATGCTTGGGGGAACAATACGTGGAAACACAGCGCAATTCGGAGGTGGCATTTCGATAGGTCAGAGTGGTACTAATGCAGGCATTTATTTTACTATGAGTGGAGGAGTAATTGAAGACAATACTGCAAGTAGTCAGGGTGGTGCAACCGATACAACCGTACAGGCAAACAATATACTGCTTGCAGAAGGGGAAAATACGGTTAAAGTCAATGTGACAGAAGGCGATGCCTCAAAGGTTTATATCGTCACTATCACAAGAGAGGCTCCAGCAGGTAATCCTGTCAACATAACTACTTGCAAGGACGGTGATGTATGGACAGGAGAGGGCGCACCATCTGCTACTGACTATAAACTTACTTCTGATGGCGGAAGCACTTTCCTTCCAAGCCTTGCTGCGCCTGATGGTACATATAAAATTTATATTGGCAATACTGATACTGGCGTGGAAGTAACCGTAAATGGCGCAGAAACTTCCGCCAGAGTGGACTACTATACGGTCACATTCTATGACGGAACTACCGAACTGACAGCTCCGGCACAGCAGATTGTCCTAAAGGGTGCTGCGGCATCTATGCCGACAGATAATCCCACAAAGACAGGCTACACCTTCAGCAAGTGGGTAACGGCAGACGGCGGCAGTACGGGATATGACTTTGCTAATGAGACAGTCACAGGAAAAACTTCGGTTTATGCGAAGTGGACGCCCCAAAACTATCAAGTATCATTTGAATACTACGGTGCGGATGGCGGAGATACCACCGCAAGCAAAAATGTGACCTACGACAGTAAATATGGAGACCTTCCCGTACCGACCAGAACCGGCTACACCTTCAAAGGCTGGTACACCGAAGCGGACGGGCAGGGCAGTGAAGTTAATGCAGGCACGGTTGTAAAAGAAACGTCCGCCCATACCCTTCATGCCTATTGGAAGGATGAAACGGCTCCTGATAAGCCGGTATTGCAGGATGGCGTAACCCTGCCCACAGGCTGGACAAATAATCAGACTACGATTCCACTGAAGCTGTATGACGGCGTAGGCGTGACCGAACTGTGGGTAAGCATTGACGGAAAAGGATACACAAAAGTAGACGGTTTCACGCCCGGCACAGGTAGTATGACGTACAATTATACTCCTGTTCTGGAGGGAGAGCGCGAGCCGGGGAAGGGGCATACTTATCAGTTCAAGGCAGTAGATGCGGCAGGCAATTTTGCTGAGAGCGACACATTTACGGTAAAACTGGATCAGACAAAACCCATGATCGGAACTCTTACCTATGAGAATGAGGTGCATCTAAGCCTTTGGCATTGGATTATCGGCAAAAAGAGTATGATCATCCATGTGCCTGTCACGGACACAGGCAGCAGCGTGACCGGGATCAGCTGCACCTTAACGCCCAGAGACGCAGACGGAAATTTGGACGAGAGCAAAGCGGCAGAAAAGAAAGCGGCAGTGAAAGACGGCGAGGCGAAGATTACTTTTGATAAGGATTTTCGCGGAACCATCACCATCAACTGTACGGATGCGGCAGGAAATAAAGCGGAGAGCGTAACAGTAGGAGCAAATGCGGGCGGCGTGATCGTGGAGGATACCGCGCCGGATATCACCACTGATGCAAAGACGGATTACTACGATACCCCCACGGAAATCCATGTGACGGTGAAGGACGACATCCAAAATGCCATTACGGCGGGAATCGCCGCAGTCAAATATAAAGTCGAGGACGGCATGGAACAGTCTGTTACCGTTAATACAAGCGCATTGCAGGCGCAGGTCACTTTTACCATCCCTGCGTCAGAGATATCCACGGGCATCACGCAGATAACGGTCACCGCTACCGATAACGCGGGAAATGAGGCGGCAAAGCGATTTACCGTGAAGGTCAGGGGACCGGAAAAACAGCCTGCGGCGAAGATTGATTACCGGGAAGAAAAACTGACAAAACTTGTGCCCGGTGAAAAATACACCATAGACGGCACGGAATACACAGCGGACGGGGAAGGATGCATCCCAATCAAAGAAGACTGGTTTAACAGCACTGTCGACATTGTCAAGAAAGGAACCGGCAGCGAGACCACCGACAGCCCGGCACAGAGCCTGCCCATTCCGGCAAGACCCGCAGCGCCCGGCGCGCCAAAGCTGAGTGTGCGTGATGACGAGTCAATCACCCTAAAGACCATTCCCAATGCACAGTACCGTTTGTCGGACGGGACGCAAAACTGGCAGGAGAGCACGGCATTTACGGGGCTTGACCAAAAGACCGTTTATAAGTTCAGGGCATACTACCCGGCGACAGACACCAGCTTTGCATCACTGGAAAGTGATGAGGCACAGATCGCCACCATGCCCACCGCGCCCACGCCGGATAAACTGAAGATCAGCTATACAGCGGAGACCCTTACCCTGACAGACGGCATAGAGGCATTTACTGACAAAAACTGCACAACGCCTGTTACGGCAGGCAGCGTGGAAATCTATATGGGGCAGACCTTATATATCCGCTATCCCGCAAATGGCATCATTCCGGAGAGTCTGACCACGGCAGTACCAATTCCGGCACGCCCGGCGAAACCCGCGCCCGCAACAGAGGATGCGTCCTACCCCACAGCCACGGACGGCGCGATTACAGACTTGACGTCCGACAAAACCTACGAATACAGAGTAAAGAACAAAGACGACGGTTTCAGTGAGTGGAAAGAAGCTGTATTAAATGGGACAAGGATCGAAAACCTCCCCGCGGGAGAGTACGAAGTGCGCGTCAAGGCGGTGGAGGCAGAAGGAAACGCCAGTTTCCAAAGTGAAGCGGCAGCAGTTACCATCGGGGAGAAGCCCGCTGCCAAGCATGAGACGCCGGATATCCGCATTGATTATACCGCGGAGACACTGACCGGCTTTGTGCCCGGCGCAGAGTATATGATAAACGGAGAGACCATAACAGCAGATGTGGATGGCATAATAAAAATAGAAACGGGCTGGTTTGGAACCACCTTGCCCATCATCCGCAAAGGAAACGGAAAGGATAAGCTTGACAGCGACGCGCAGAGTCTGCCCATTTTGGCAAGACCCGCAAAACCCACACCAACAGGCGTAGACGTGAGTACGGCAGGGGGCGCGGGAAAACTGACCGGACTGACGGCAGGCGTTACCTACGAGGTTTCCGTGGACGGCGCAAAGACATGGGTGAGCCAAACGGCGGACGGAAGCGGTGAGATCACAGGGCTTGCACCCGGCAGTTATACGGTGCGCGTAAAAGCCGGAGCCGCAAGCTTTGCCAGCGAAAACAGCGCCCCCGCGGAGATAGGCGCTTATAAAGTCAAAGTGACCTTTATGGTAAACGGGGAGAAGTATAAGGAGATTATTTTAGATTACGGTACAACCCTGACAGACATCCCGGCCGTACCGGCTAAGGAAAATGCCATAGGTGCGTGGTGTATGGACGGGCAGGGCACCCCTGCGGTGTTTGCCAACATCACTGCGGACATGACCGTCTATGCGGTCTATACAAGCGTCTACACCGTTACCCTTCAGACGGGCACAGGCTATACCCTGTCAGCAGAAACAGGCAGTAAAAGCCCTGTCAAAGAGGGCGGAAGCTTTACCTTGCGCTTTGTGTTAAGCAAGGGGTATCGGAAGACTTCTGATTTTGCGGTGAAAGTGAACGGAGTCAAAGTGGAACTGACAGCAGACGGCACTTATACCATCAGCAATGTCAGGGAGAACAAGACCGTGACAGTGGAGGGCGTTGCAAAGAAGACGGGCGGAAAACCGTCAAATTCCGGCGGCGGAGACAAAGAGGATGATGCGCCAAAACCGACACCGCCTTCGTCAGAGCCATCGGATAATACGTCATCCGCACCGCCTGTAAAACCGCCTGCGGAAGTCACGCCGCCTGCACCGGAAACCACACCCCCGGCGGCAGAAAAAGAGCCGGAGGGCAGGAAACCGGGAACTACACCGGAAAAAGAGGAGAACAGAGAGCAGGAAGAAGACGAAAAGACGAAAGAAGAGCAGGAGCCGACAGACACGGATACAAAGGAACGGGAGACGGACAGCGCGGATGCCGGACAGACCGAAAAGGAACCACAGGCGGAAAAGAGGGAAGTTCAGATAGGAGACGGCACGGTCATCGTGACAGTTGTGTGCGAGGAAGAGAAGTGTACCGCAACCGTGGCAGATACCGAAAAGGTCGTGAAGGCAGTTCTGACGCCTGACCAGCAGGAGTCTGTAAACGGCGGCGAGACCATAGAAATCAGGATAGACGTGACGGATATTTCCGATCAGGTTCCCAGGCAGGATAAAGAAGTGATAGAGGGCGGCATCGAAGCATACAGGGAGGAGGTGCCGTGGCTTGTACTCGGCATGTACGTTGACATCTCCCTGTTTATCAGAATCGGGACGGGAGACTGGGATGCCATCACGGAAACAAAAGAACCGATAGAAGTGGCGGTCGGCATTCCCAAAGAGTTACAAAGCGGCGGCAGGGAGTTTTATATCATCCGCGCCCACAACGGGGAGTATACTTTTATGAACGATTTGGACGATGCGCCGGACACCATCACGGTCAGCACGGATTTGTTCTCCAGCTATGCCATCGCATATGTGGAGACTGACGAGACAGGAACAGATGATGGAGCGGAATGCGGACTCTGCCATATCTGCCCGACCTTTTTGGGGATATGCTGCTTTATCTGGCTGGCGGTTATCATTGCATTGGCATTGATCATATATATCATATGGAGAAAGAAACGTCAGAAAGAAGAGAAACGGGAAAAATAAAACAGAAAGTATGGAAAAAGTTGCAATGCGATAGAATAACGGTCGTATTGCAACTTTTTTATGCCTTGTTATAATTTTGCGGCGATAGCGCTTCAGCCGTCCTCAAATACTTGAAATTATTCGCCCAACTGCATATAATTGTATGGCATGGATTAAGGAAAGGGTGAATGTAAATGTTAGCGTTTATTTCCGCTTCAGTACCCGATTAGTAAAATAACTTTTTTGTAATAATGGAAGGGGTTAGAATGAAAAAAATTTTTTTGGTTGAAGATGATAAGACAATTTCTAAAAATTTAATACTTTTGCTTCAGTCAGAGGGATTTACTGTCAGCCATGCTGCTACGCAGGCAGAGGCAGTCAGGATGCTGACAGAGTATAAATTTGACATGGCATTAGTAGATATTTCTTTGCCCGATGGAAATGGCTTTGCCGTCTGTACAGAAATTAAACAGATGCAAAATATTCCGGTTATTTTTTTAACAGCCTCTGGTGATGAAGCCAGTGTTGTTACCGGACTGAATATGGGGGCAGATGACTATATTACAAAACCATTCAGACCAAGGGAACTGATTGCAAGGATTGGAGCGGCTTTGCGTAAAACAGACCGATTGCCAATCATTTTTGACAGGAATGGACTGTCTGTGGATACAGCCAGCGGCATTGTTAAAAAGAACGGGCAGGAGGTATTCCTTTCCGCCCTGGAATATCGTCTGTTACTGGTCTTTGTCAATAATCCGAAAAATATTATCACAAGGGACAAGTTGTTAGATGAGTTGTGGGATGTAACAGGAGAATTTGTAAGTAATAATACTTTAACAGTTTATATTAAAAGGCTGCGGGAAAAAATCGAAGACGATCCTTCAAAGCCACAGATCATCCTGACTGTTCATGGGACAGGGTATCGGTTGGGAGGCAGCTATGCTTCGTAATAAAGAGATCAGGCAGGCTGCCATATTGTTTCTTATAATCGTATTTATCGCTTCAACAGCAGGATTTAAGGTGAGTGTAACGGCGGGAATACTGCAGCTGTTCTCGGCTGTCATATTGGGAATAGTATTTTATGTGTTCACAAAGGCACGCTATAAGAAGATCGCACAGCTATCAGAGCAGATTGATTTGGTGCTGCATAATTCGGAACATTTATATATCAGTGAAGTTGAGGAAGGCGAACTTTCTATTTTACAGAGCGAGATTGTGAAAATGACTTTGCGAATCCGGGAGCAGAATGATGAGTTAAAAAAAGAAAAAAAACATCTTGCAGATTCTCTTGCGGATATTTCACACCAGCTTCGCACTCCGCTTACATCAGTGAATATTATTTTTTCATTACTAGAAAAGGATACAGAGAAAAAAGAACAAAAAGTATTGATAAGAGAAGCCGAGGGATTATTTGGGCAGATGGATTTTTTGCTTTCTTCCTTGTTGAAGCTATCTCGCTTGGATGCTGGAATTGTGATGTTCAAAAAGGAACGGATAAATATAAGCAATTTAGTATCCGTTTCACTTCGTCCTTTTCTAATCTCAATGGAACTGCATAATATTCATATACAGACTGATATACCAAAGGAACTTAATATATCAGGTGATTTTAGGTGGCTTTCAGAAGCATTTCAAAATATTATTAAAAACAGTATAGAAAGTGTTGGTGATAATGGGAAAATCAAAATTGGCTGTGTGGATAATCCGATATTTACAGAAATTACATTCCACGATGATGGGGCGGGATTTAAAAAGGAAGATTTGCCGCATTTATTTGAGCGTTTCTATCGGGGAAAAGATGCGGATGCAACGGGATATGGAATCGGGCTTGCTCTCTGTAGAAACATTATCATGCAGCAGGGAGGGACTATCTCAGCCAAAAATAATCCACAAGGCGGGGCTGTTTTTTCCGTCCGCTTTCTAAAGTGACATAATTCTGATGAAAATGTGACAAATCAGTCACAAAAAAGTCACAGAAAAGTAAGTTCAAAATCCTATGATTATGAGTAAACAACGGATGTAACATGAGGAGTGTCATTGGTTGTTAGAAAAGATAAAGGAGGCTCATATAATGGAGTTTTTGAAAATTGAGGACTTGTGTAAAGTCTACGGCAAGGATGAAAATATGGTCACAGCATTAGACCATGTTTCCTTAAATATTGAAAAGGGTGATTTTACTGCTATTATTGGAACTTCCGGTTCAGGGAAATCTACTTTGCTCCATGCGATTGCAGGGGTAGATATTCCGACAAGCGGGAAGATTTATTTGGATGGGCAGGATATATATGCCCAAAGCAGTGAAAAACTTGCTATATTCCGCAGGCGGCAGGTGGGATTAATCTATCAGTTTCATAATCTGATACCTACGCTTAATGTGGTAGAGAATATTACATTGCCCATTCTTATGGATAAAAGGAAAGTCAACAAAGAAAGGTTGGATGATCTGCTGGAATTATTAGGATTACAGGAAAGAAAGACGCATCTGCCAAACCAGCTTTCAGGCGGGCAGCAACAACGGGTTGCCATTGGGCGTGCCCTGATGAACGCACCGCAGGTGTGTTTGGCGGATGAACCCACGGGCAATTTGGACAGCCGTAATGGACAGGAGATTATTCATCTCTTAAAAGAAAGTCACCGGAAATATCACCAATCACTGATCATTGTTACCCATGATGAAAATATTGCTTTACAGGCAGACCGAATTATCAGTATTGCAGATGGAAAAGTGGTAAGGGATGAGAGGCAGGTGGTGCAGTCATGAATATTTTTCATAAGGTTGCGCTGCAGGGATTAAAGAAAAACCGTACCCGTACATTTGTGACCGTAATCGGTGTGGCATTGTCCGCTGCTTTATTTACTGCAGTTGCCACTTTTGGAACATCTCTTTTACAGTATTTGATCAATGGCTCAATAGCCAAGTGCGGTAGCTGGTACATTGATTTTGTGGATGTGGATTCGGACTTTGTGCAAAAAAGGATGGCAGATTCTGAGGTTACGGATGCAGTAACATTTGAGAATATTGGTTATGCGTCGCTTGACGGTGCCAAAAGCACTGAAAAACCGTATTTGTTTGTTGCCGGTTTTACAGATGAAACATTTGATAAGCTGCCAGTTACACTGATTTCCGGCAGACTTCCACAGAATGATACGGAAGTTATCATTCCGAATCATATTTCTATTAAGGCGGATGTGAGGCTTCCGGTAGGAGAGCCGATTCGTATTGCAGTTGGTAATCGTGAAGAGGGCGGTAACATATTGACGCAGCATGATCCATATATCAGTGGTGAAGTACTGAATATTGTGGAAGAAAAAACCTATACGGTCGTAGGAGTTTATGAAAGAGCCGGATTTGAAGAACATGATTCACCGGGATATACGTTAATCACGAGAACAGATATTATGAACAAGGCGGGGCGCTGCAGTCTGTTTCTCACGCTGGAGAGTCCACAAAAAGTGAATGAATATGGAATTCGTTTTGCGGGTTCATTTCCTTTTGCTCTGAATGAAGATGTACTGCGTTTTTACGGTGTGTCAGAAAATACCCTGTTTAATGCTGTTATGTTTGCGGTGGGAGGAGTATTAGCCGCAATTATCATGATTGGGTCTGTTTTCCTGATTTATAACTCATTTCATATTTCCCTGAATGAACGTGTTCATCAGTTTGGTATTCTTATGTCAGTAGGGGCAACGGCCAGGCAGTTAAAAAGCGCTGTTTTATTTGAAGGTTTTTGCATTGGCGTGCTCGGCATTCCGTTAGGTGTGGCTGCCGGTATTGGGAGTGTTGCCTTGGCACTGCCTGTTGTTGGGAAAAACTTTGCGACTATTTCTGCCAGCAATGTACCGCTTAAATTGACAGTGTCCGTAACGGCGCTTGCTGCCGCAATAGCAGTCAGTTTGGTCACAATTTTGATTTCGGCATATATTCCGGCAAGAAAAGCGGCGGCTGTTCCTGTAATGGAATGTATCCGCCAGACTGGTGAAATTAAGACAGAAGCAAAGGATGTTATAATTTCCAAATTTTCCACACGTGTTTATGGTTTGGAGGGAATACTGGCGCTTAAAAATTTCCGTAGGAACAAGCGGCGTTATCGCAGTGTCATATTATCCTTAACTTTAAGTGTTGTGTTGTTTGTAGCAGGAAGCGCTTTTAGCAGTACCCTGAAAGGAATTTCAAAGGAGTTAACAGTCGAGGCTGATGGCGATATTTCGTTTTATGCTAAGGAAATGCCGCAGGACGAACTTCTTGCACTGCATGACATTCTGAAAAAAGTCGATGGGGTAAGTAAGAGTACATGGCAGAGTAATTTGATTTATTCGGGGAGCGTAGAAGGTATTCCCGATGATTTTGCCGACGGTCAGTATCAGTTGGAGGGTAAAATACCAATCTATGCCCAGTTTATAGAAGATGCTGTATATTATGAATTTATAGAAAGCCTTGGGTTTTCTAAAGATGAATACATGGGACAGGATGCAAAAACCCTTGCTGTTATTGTGGATATTTCACAGCATAAGACTTTTTTCACGGGGCAGGAACTAGAGTTTATCCTTTCTTCTTCTATAGGTTCTATAGGGGAGCGGGTAAAAACAGTCAGGGCAACTGTGGTGGATAATTATCCTTTGGATACGCTTCCATTTGACTCCGTGCCGCAATATTTATTTCTTATGGTTATTCCGTGGTCAATGAATAGTGAATTTGATGGATTAGAGGGAATTTCCAAATCAGGTCTGACTTTTTGGGCAGATTCACCCGCACAGACAATGTCGCAGATTCAGTCCGAGATTACAAATTCAGGGATTGTATGTGATTATACGCTGATTAATCTTTCTTCAGCAGTTGATTTGTTCCGCAGCTTGACTTTTGTTGTAGATGTATTTACTTATGCATTTGGCGCTATGATTTCGCTGATTGCAGTCGCAAATGTATTCAACACCATTTCAACAAATATCCGCATCAGGAGGCGGGAACTAGCCATGCTGCGTTCTGTCGGAATGTCGGAACGGGGTTTTAACCGGATGATGAATTTTGAATGTTTCTTTTATGGGCTGCATACGCTCTTGTACGGAGTGCCGATTGCAGGTATTCTTTCGTGGATGATTTACAAAGTGCTGGTAACGAGTGAGCAGCTTGAGGGATTTGCGTATCATTTCCCGTGGCAAAGTATGACAGTCAGTGTATTTGGTGTATTTGGTATTGTTTTTATTACGATGCTGTATGCCACTAATAAAATAAGGAAGGAAAATATCATTGACGCGCTTAGGGATGATATGGCTTAAGCTGATATGTTGAGCTGATATGTTGATGTCAAAAAAAGATGACAAGCAGGGGAAAGAATGCTATAATGTTATGTAAAGTTTTTTGACTAGGGGGAGATATTATGGCATCTGCGTCAGGTAGAAGCACGCCGAAGAGCAGAACAAATGCAGCGAAGGGAAAATCAAAAAATACAGGAAGGAGTACGAATACACGAAGAAAAAAGAGGAATCATGTAGATATTGCAGTAAAAAATGAGGTTATGCTGATTGTCATTTTTGCCGCAGCGATTTTTACGTTTTTGTGTGTGACAGGCATTATTCACGGTACGGCGGCGGGCGGTGTCAAAAATGTAATGTTTGGACTGTTTGGTCTTTTGGCATATGTTGTGCCGATTATTATATTTTTTGGTTTTGCTTTTGGTATTTCCAATCGGGGGAATACGGTAGCCGTAGTAAAGCTTGTGAGTGGCGGCGTATTGGTGTTTTTGGTGGGTATCCTGTCATTTATGCTGATGAAGCAAGATCTTTATATTACGGGCGAATCACTTATGAAGGAGCTTTATCAAAGTTCGGTTGATAAACGCGGCGGCGGCGGTGTTGTGTTCGGGCTTTTGGCTTACGGTCTGTACAAGCTGATTGGCTTTGGCGGAACATTGTTTGCCGTGCTTGTGCTTGCAATTATTTCGATTGTCTTTATCACGGAAAAGAGTTTTCTTTCAGGTGTGAAAAAGGGCGGTGCGTATCTGCTTGAGTCTGCCAGAGAGGATGCTGTCAGAATGCGCGAATATCGGGAGGCTTTGCGGGAGGAGTATGCCCGGGAAGATGATTTTGCGGATTACGATGAGGAGGAATACGAGGAGGAACGATTTCCCAAAAGGCAGCGTGCGGACAGGAACCGGCAGACGCTCCGAAGGACGCAGAATGTTGTGAAAGAGGAGGCAGAGCAAAAGCAGCGCAGAACAGATAAAAAGACAAGAGGGGTTTTATCGAGTGCGGCGATTAATTTAAAGGCAGAAAAACCGTCGGGTGAAGTAAGGCAGGATATTCATGAGATTACAATTCTTGATGAAATCATGGAACCGGAGGTATTTGAGGAGGATATACGCGTAAAGCCCTGTAACGCAACGGATTGGAGCATGCCGAACGGTTTTCAGGAAGAAGCGGTGCAAGAAGTTTTTGAGGAAGAATACTTTGAACCGGAACCGGACTCTTTTTCTTTTGAAAGCCGCTTTGGCGCTCCGCTTGCCGAGGAGGACTTGGAGCAGATGCCGGAGCCTGTGACGGAGGATACCGTGCTTGAACCGGTTCAGGAAGCGCCTTTGCAGGCAGAGGAGCCTGCAGCGTTTCCGAGAGAAGAACGGGCAGATATTGCCAAGGAAGAAATAAAAATACAGGAGCATGTCCAAAATGCCGGAGAACAGCCTGCCAAACAGTATGTATTTCCGCCGATCAGGCTGTTAAAAAAAGGAGAAGGAAAAAAAGGGGATTCGACAAATCAGTTAAAAGAAACTGCATTAAGGCTGCAGCAGACGCTGCAGACGTTTGGCGTCCGCGTGACGATTACGGACATCAGTCAGGGACCTTCCGTTACGCGCTATGAAATGCAGCCGGAGCAGGGCGTAAAGGTAAGTAAGATTGTCGGTCTTGCGGATGATATTAAGTTGAATCTTGCGGCGACGGATATTCGTATCGAGGCGCCGATTCCGGGAAAGGCGGCAGTCGGCATTGAGGTGCCGAACAAGGAGAACAGCGCCGTGGCATTGCGTGATTTGATTGAGTCGGATACTTTTAAGAACTTTTCATCAAATCTTGCGTTTGCGGTGGGAAAAGATATAGCAGGACAGACCGTTGTGACGGATATTGCCAAAATGCCGCATGTGCTGATTGCAGGTGCGACGGGCTCGGGGAAGTCCGTGTGTATTAACACGATTATTATGAGCATTTTGTATAAGGCAGATCCGTCCGACGTAAAGATTATTATGATTGACCCCAAGGTAGTGGAGCTGAGTGTATATAACGGCATACCGCATCTGATGATACCAGTTGTGACGGACCCGAAAAAGGCGTCTGCGGCATTGAACTGGGGTGTGACGGAAATGGATGACCGCTACCGGAAATTTGCGGAGCTTGGCGTCAGGGATTTGAAAGGTTACAATGCGGCTGCTGCGCAGGGGAAGCTTTTGCCTGATGGTCAGCCTGTACAGAAGCTTCCGCAGATTATCATTATTGTGGACGAGCTTGCGGATTTGATGATGGTGGCATCGGGAGAGGTTGAAGCAAGTATCTGCCGTTTGGCACAGCTTGCAAGAGCATGTGGAATTCATTTGGTCATTGCGACGCAAAGACCCTCTGTGGATGTTATTACAGGACTGATTAAGGCGAACATGCCAAGCCGTATTGCGTTTAGTGTGTCCAGTGGTGTGGATTCGCGTACCATACTGGATATGAACGGTGCGGAAAAGCTTTTGGGAAAAGGCGATATGCTGTTTTATCCGCAGGGATATACAAAGCCTGCGAGAGTACAGGGGGCGTTTGTGTCCGATTCAGAGGTTTCGGACGTGGTGGATTTCCTCAAAAACCAAATGCTTGGAAATACATACAGCAATGAAATCGAGGATAAAATTAAGACCATTCAGGGTTCCGGCGGAGTGTCCGGCGCGTCCGGCGGCGGAGGAAATGACACGGATGCATATTTTGCGGAAGCGGGCAAGTTTGTGATTGAAAAGGACAAGGCTTCCATCGGCATGCTGCAAAGAGTGTTTAAGATTGGCTTTAACAGGGCGGCGCGTATTGTCGATCAGCTTGAGGAGGCGGGCGTAGTCGGCGCTGAGGAAGGCACAAAGCCGCGGCGCATTCTGATGAGTATGGAACAGTTTGAGAACTATTTGGAAGAAAACGGATAATATAAAAGAGAGTCCGGCTTGCCGGACTCTCGCGCCGGAGCGCGGTTGCTTTAGCAACCATTTTCCTTAGCGCGGAGTGCGCATCCCCCGGAGGTTTTTTTACTTTATAGGACGAAATTTCCTATAAAGAAATAAGGAATGAGCAGGCTCATTGGAAATTAAAACAGTAACAAAATTTTAATGGACAGTGAGCCTGATTAATGTTATTCTATTAAAATCTCAAGTTTTGAAGCAAAATCGGCAAAGCCCTTGAAAATACTGGGCTGCG
>CAJUJG010000059.1:14001-18536 GCA_910586715.1 uncultured Lachnospiraceae bacterium | reverse complement strand
AGGTTGCCCCCGGCAGATTTTGAGTCTGCTGCGTCTGCCATTCCGCCACACCGGCGTTCACAACGCTTGTCGTAACGACAAGAGATATAATAGCACATTTTGACAATTTAGGCAAGTGTTATTTTAAAAATATTACGGAAAATTATTGTGAATTAATTTCATGCGGAAAAATGTCATCCAAAATGGAAAAAAGGATTGACACTTCCCCTAGGGAAGAACGTATAATCGTGAAAAAGGATAAGGTGAATTATGGAAATAAAAATGAAATCTGTAATACTGCAAACAGGATTAAGCGAAAAAGCGATACGTTTATATATAGATAAAGAGTTGGTACATCCCATTGAGAAAAACTATGGAAATCGTCGCAATTTTTTCTTTGACAAACCTCAAATTGAACGATTAAAGGAAATTGCTCTGTTGAGAAAATATGACTTTTCCTTAAACGAAATCAAATGTTTATATGACACTCCATCATGTATTGATACAATATTGTTGGAATATAAGAAAAGGATTTCGCATCAATATGATTATTATAAGAATATCGAAGAAAATCTTCAAAATAATCAAATTGAACATGCAGATCATGTAGGCGTTCTTATAAAACAATTATGTGAAATGGAGCAAAGAAAAGATATCAATAAAACGTATACGATGTTTTTTGATGAGGAACTAGACGAAGTTTCTGTTTCAAAGAAACGGTTCACACCGATTCATTTTATGATTTTAATTGCAGGTGCCTTTGTTTTGCTATTCATTGGAGCAGAGATTGGAAATTGGCGGAGCAGCCGCTATAGGATATTACAAGACAATATATTGGAATACGGAGTTGCAGAGCAGGATTTTAGTATTAGAAATGTTTCATGGAAAGAATATCCTTCGTATCGGGAGCTTGCGTTCACAATTGATGGAATGATTTCTTTTCGCCTGCATCAAGACGGAACGGTTACGTTGGATGGACTTGCTGATTCAAGTGTTTTTCGGGAAATAGACAGAGAGCATTGTGTTTCATCGGACGGAAACGATGTTTTGTATTATGATTTGGTCAGCTATAGCTTAAGCGAAGGAAAAATTACCGTGAATTTACCCAAAATTTATCATGACAATGCAATTCGCTTCATAAAAGAGAACAGTTATTATTTGACGTTTCACGACAATGATATGGATTATACTGTTGGCTGCATTTCCTGCATGGATACAAAATATACGCCTTGGAATGCGGATGAAATCAAATATGCAGCCGTAAATTTAGATGCGTATTTACCTGCTTTTATATTAAGCGGTACATATGACAGTGTCAATCCATTACATCAAAGAAGTCCCAAAGATGGAGTAATACTAAACAAGAAAGGAGGGAGCGGTTTTCATTATACAATCCATAATGATATGTCAAACGATTGGTGTTATGAAAATCAATTGCCGCATATTGAATTATGGTATAAAGGCATATGGATTGAGTTGATTTCACCATTTGACTATAATTTAACAAACAATATTTTACATGCATCGGAAACAAAAGAATCTGAAATTCCCAAAGAACTTATAAAGCAGTATCCTGAGACTTTTCAAGGAATTTACAGGTTGGTTATATATGGTGAGAATCAGGAGTTTATTGTGAGTGATACATTTTTATATGGAGGTTTTGAATGAAGCTATTAAAGAAAACTTTAAGTTGCATTTTGATTTTAGCAATATGTCTTATTGTCTGCCCGATTAACAGTTTATATGCTGCTGAATCAATAAACTATCAAGAAGATGCGTATGATGCCTATTTGTCTTTATCAGATAATTTAAACATAAGAATGGATACATTTTCAGAAAAATATCCTGACAATTTTGGCGGCTGTTATCTTGATAATGATACTTTAGTAATTTTATTAACTGATATAGACGCAGAAACAATAGGATATTACAAAGCTCTCTGCAATAATAGTGAAAATATTCGGTTTGAGCAGGCTGAATATTCTTACAAATATTTGAAAGAACTTGAAAATAATGCTATTCATGACTTAGAGAGTGTGACGACAGTATATGAAAGCTATGTTGATGTTATTCAAAATGAATGCTGTATTGGTGTAGAAGATGAGGTAACACTTTATTCAGAGGTGATAAATTCATCAGATCCAATAAAAATTTACCAAATAGAAACGAAACCAACAGCGACAGCAATGAGAGGAGGTGAGTCGATAAGTAACACTAAAGCAACTTGCAGTATTTGCTATTTTGGGAAATATAATGGAAAAGCAGCACTTGTGACTTGTGGGCATACAAATAGTGTTGGAAGGAGTATAAAATATGGTAATACAACTATCGGAAGTGTTGTAAAACAAAATTTAAAAACATTTACAGATGTTGATGGGCTGGTTGGATCATATGGAGACTTTTCCATTGTTGATATTAGTGGAAGCTCTATAGCAGGAAGTAATTATGTAAAAACTTCAAATGGAAGTATATCTGCAACAGGAACCGCAAATTTAATTGTTGGACTAGCTGTAAAATTATATGGTTCAAAATCCAACTTATCAGGGACAGTGCAAAGTACATCGGTAAGCGCAACATTTACAGATGTAGAAGATTATTCACAATATAAAGTAAAGGGATTGGTTACGATTTCCGGCACTACTGTTCAGGGAGGAGATAGTGGGGGATGTGTAATCTATACAACCGGGGCAGGAGTCAATAGGATTGCAGGGTGCATGTTCAAAAATTATATATAGTAAATACGCTTAAATAAAAATGCCAAGATAAACACTAAGTAATTTAATTAATTTTACTATTTCTATAGACTTTTTTTGAATAAGTGATAAGATAGAGTCTTGACAAAAAAGATTTTATGAAAAAGGGTTTAGAGGAGTGTATTATGAATAAGGAAAAAAGCAAGGTTTCATGGGCAAAGATTTTTAAAAGTTTAAACGGCACAAAGGACATGACGGACGGCAAACCGATGAAGCTGATATTGGAGTTTGGTCTGCCGCTGCTGTTCGGTCTGATTTTCCAGCAGATGTACAATATGGTGGATTCCATTATCGTCGGCAAAAAGCTTGGCGTGGATGCACTTGCGGCGGTTGGTTCGACGGGGTCTATCAATTTTATGATACTGGGCTTTTGTATCGGCGTCTGCAACGGCTTTGCAATTCCCGTGGCACAGACGTTCGGCGCAAAGGATTTCTCAAATTTGAAAAAGTATATTACAAACGGTGCAATTGTAGCAGTTGTATTTGCGGCGGTAATGACGGTCATTGTAGGAATTTTCACAAGACAGATTTTAATTGCAATGGACACGCCGGAAGGGATTTTGGATCAGGCGTACGCCTATATTTTTATCATATTTATGGGCATTCCTGCGGCATTCCTCTACAATTTGGTGTCGGGAATTCTGCGTTCCCTGGGGGACAGTGTGACGCCGGTTATTTTTTTGATTTTTTCGTCTGTATTAAATGTTATTCTCGACCTTTTGCTGGTGTCGCCGCTTGGCGTGAGCGGAGCGGGATATGCGACGGTGATTTCACAGGCGATTTCCGGCGTAATCTGCCTGTTATATATGGCAAAGAAGTATCAGTCGCTTAATTTCCAAAAAGAGGACTGGCGGTTCAGCGCAAGACATGCGTTGAAGCTTTGCTCGATGGGTGTGCCGATGGGATTACAATATTCGATTACGGCAATCGGCAGCGTCATTTTGCAGGCGGCGGTAAATTCGATGGGAGAGGTAATTGTCGCTGCGGTGACTGCAGGGAGCAGAATCAGTATGCTGGCATGTTGTCCGTTTGATGCAATGGGCTCGACAATGGCAACCTTCGGCGGTCAGAATGTCGGCGCCGGAAGGCTTGACAGGGTTGACAGGGGCTTAAAGGATTGTACAAAACTTGGAATAATCTATGCCATCGTCGCATTTGTGTTTATGCTGCTTTTTGGAAGGCGGATGGCGCTGTTATTTCTTGACAGTCCGACAGAGGAAATTATTACATATATTTATTATTTCGTGGTGGTAAATTCTGCGGCGTACATTCCGCTTGCGCTTGTCAATATTGTTCGTTTCATGATACAGGGGTTAGGGTTTTCTACCTTTGCGATTCTTGCGGGTGTGGCGGAGATGGCGGCAAGAGCGATTGCAGGCTTTTTGCTGGTGCCGCACTTCGGATATATCTGTGTGATTTTGGCAAGTCCGCTTGCGTGGCTGTTTGCGGATGCGTTTCTGATACCGGCATATCTGCATGTAATGAAAAAGCTGCGGGCGCAGTTGAACGGGTGAAAGCGATGTAATTAAGAAACAGCGTTGAAGACTGGTATAAGACCGCCTGCAACGCTGTTTTTGTACATAATAAGAAATTATTGAAACTGTCTGTCAATGCATGCTTTAATAATGTTTGCGCATTCCGTGTATGCGCGAAAAGCGGAAGTGTCAAGACATATATCATAGTGCGCGGGATTCTCCCAGTCGCGTCCCGTGTGAAAGCGGTAATATTCACGACGGTTTTTGTTTGTCTGATTGATGTGCTTTTGCGCTTCTTTTTCGGTGATGTCAAGCCGTTTCATTTCGT
>CAJUJG010000059.1:3644-13991 GCA_910586715.1 uncultured Lachnospiraceae bacterium | reverse complement strand
CACTTCAAAGGGTGCGTACAGAAAAATCCGAAGAAGGTTCGGGCAGTCTTTTAAGACATAATCGCCTGCGCGTCCCACGCATATTAGGGACTCATTTTCAGAAAGCTCCTTGAGTGTTTTTGCCTGACAGCTAAAAAGATTGTCCTCGCGGGTGTAATCATCACTGTGCGGAGAGATGATTTCTCCGGCGTACACTTTTTTGGATATTTTATAGAGCAGGCTTTTGCTGTTGCTTTCGTCTGCCTGATGAAACAAGGCTTCGTTGATTCCGCTTCTTTGTGCCGCAAGTGCAAGGAGCTTTTTGTCATAGAGTGAAATGCCGTATTCTTCGCATAAAAGCTTAGCGATGGGCGTGCCGCCGCTCCCGCAGGTTCTCGCAATTGTTACTGCAAAACGTTTCATATGCATCATCCTTTCGCTGTTTTAAACTTAGGTTTTGTATATAGTATGACATATTTTGCGGATACTTTCAACGAATATTAGCAAAATGTTACAAAAAAACTTGCTGCATTGGAAACAGCTGTTCCGCTGGAAAAGTTCGAAGGGTTCATTTTAAGATTTCCCTTGTCACTGTATCCAAAATAGGGTTATAATACAGATAAAATAATAACAATCGGCAAACTGCAGAAGAACGTCGAATGGGGGCTGAGTGATGAAAAAGGTTGCACTGTTTTCGGATGGCTGGAAAAGACTGATAACCTACGCGTGGGTAGACGGAATGATGAAATTCATATCGCAGAGTGATGAAGAGATTTGCCTGTATCAGTACAATTGTCATGGAAACTGGAGCCATGACGAGCTCCACAATCACGGGGAGTACAATATCTATACGCTGCCGGATTTATCTACGTTTGACGGAATTATTATGGATTGTACCAATATTTCTGACAAAAGCGTTTTTGACCGTTTGGTGGAAATGATACGTCAGAGCAAAAAACCCGTTGTGAGTATCGGAAATCATATTGAGGGCTTTTATTATGCAGGGATTGACAACAAAAAGCCGATTGCCGACATGATGGAACATTTGTACGAAGAACATCATTGCCGTAACTTTATTTTTGCCGGTGGACCGAAGGATAATTATGAAAACGAGCTTAGGGTATTATCCTATGAGGAGAGCCTTGACCGGTTCGGGCTTTCAAGGGAAGAAAATCCGGTGTGGTATGGTGATTACGATTTTAAAACGGGTGTTCAATATTTTGAACGGTATGCCGCAGGTTTTTCAGGGGGAAAAGTGACGTTTCCCGATGTATTTGTCTGTGCGAACGACAATATCGCGGCAGGGTTCTGTTACAGGGCACAGCAGTGCGGATATCAGATACCGCGGGATTTTCGGATAACGGGCTTTGACAACCTCGATAAAGCGGTTTATTTCGACCCGCAGATTACGACGGTCAGCCATATGCGGGAACACATCGGAAACAAGACCATTGAGATATTGGCAGATGTGTGGGCGGGAAAAGATGTTCCAATGAACCATTTTATGCCGTCAAGCTGTGTGTTTTCCGAGAGCTGCGGATGTCCGAACAGCGGACTTTTAGACTATCGGCAGTACGCGCGCAATCAGGTGATTTATGAGGTGGAACGGCTTGAGCGAGAAGAGCTTTTGACCAAGTTTGAGAGTGATATTATCAAGAGTAAGGATTATGACGCGTTTTCCGTTCAGATTGCAAACTATTTTATGAGCCTGGAGTGTGACGGGTATGCGCTTGTTTTGGATCAACGGCTGTATGAGGGGGCAGATGAATGCGTTTTCGTGACGGACGGTTACGATTGGGATCACCTTATGGTTGCGCGTGCGGTAGAGGGCGGACAGCTTTTGGATATGAAGGACCCTAAAGTGCTTTTGGCGTATTATGAGGCGTGCGGGGGCAGGAATGCGTATATGTTTTCGCCAGTCCATTTCCGGGAGAAATGCGTCGGCTTCTGTATTCTCAAAAACGGCAGGTTTTTGTATGATAATCCGTACTTTTACGATATTCACGGTACGATTACGAAGACATTGGAAAATCTTTACAAAAAACTGCAGCTTCAGATTGCAAACGAAAAGATGCGTGAAATATACAACAGAGATCAGCTTACAGGGCTGTATAACCGTATCGCGTATGCTGAGATGATCGAGCCGGAGTACCGCAGACATTGCAAAAACGGCAGGAAATGTGCGATTAACTTCGTGGATGCGGATAATTTTAAGCAGATTAATGATACATACGGTCACGAAAAAGGAGATCTGATTTTAAAGAAAATCGCAAAGGTGTTACTTGACAGATGTAGAAGGGAAGGATATGTTTACCGTTATGGCGGCGACGAATTTATCGCTTTTTTCCCGATTGAAAGGGAAGAGCAAGCGCAGGAATTTAAAAAAGATGTGGTGGTGGAGCTGGAAGAGAATGATATTCGCGTCAGCATTGGCGTGATTGTCACAGATCCCGCATCAGGCAAGAGCTTTGACTATTATATGAGGGCTGCGGACGAAGAGATGTATCGGGTTAAAGCGGCAAGAAAGCAGCAAAAAAACAAAAATTGACAGAATAAATCCCCCATAAGTGCAAAAAATAAAACGGCGGACAGTCTTATTGGACTGGGCAGAAATGGGGGATTATCATGGATTTTACGGATGGAATGCAGCAGGCAAGCCTGCCGCTTGGACTGTCCTTTGGTCTTGCGGCGGACGAGAAAGCCTTAAATAATTATGGAAAGCTTACGGAATATGAAAAAGAGCAGCTGATTGCGCAGAGCAAATCAGTAAAAAGTAAAGACGAAATGCAGCAGCTGATCCAAAAAGTAAGTGACGGCGAGAGCATGATGTAATGTTATAAATCGGGAGTGTCTGAGTACAGGCGCTCCCGATTTGTGGCATTTTTCACAAAATTTAACACAATAAACTGTAAAAAAGTGAAATTTTTTGAAAAATTATAAAAATTCCTCCAATTATTCTTTAAAAATGCGATAATTTGATGTATGATAGAATGGTAAACATATTATGGAAACAAAAAGGCTTCCAAGGTTTGTTAAGAGGGTATCAATGGATTGTAAAGAGACACAGCGTTGTATCCATTTGTTTTTAAAGGACGAGCTGGATTGGGATACGGCGCAAAAATTTGTAGAGCATGTGCGTTCCTGCAATGAATGCATGGAGGAGCTTACAATAGAATATCTTTTATCTGAGGGTATGAGCAGGCTTGAAAATGCGGATGATATTGATGTGCAGAAAGAACTGGAAGAAATGTTAAACCGCACGATGCTGCGCGTTAAGCGCAGAAAACAGCTTAAAGCAGGTCTTTTTATGCTGGCTTCCATGTTGCTGAGTATCATTCTTTTGGGAGGAAATGGATGAGTAAAATTGTGTTAATAGACGGTCATAGTATCTTAAACAGGGCATTTTACGGTGTGCCGATGCTGACTAATTCGGCGGGGTTTCACACCAATGCAGTCTATGGCTTTTTGAATATTTTATTTAAAATTTTAGATGAGGAACAACCGGAATATCTGACGGTTGCCTTTGACGTGAAGGAGCCGACGTTCCGTCATGAGATGTACAAGGAGTATAAAGGGACAAGAAAGCCAATGCCGCAGGAGCTACACGAGCAGGTGCCTGTGCTCAAGGAAGTACTTACGGCGATGGGCATAAAGACAGTGGAGAAGGCAGGATATGAGGCGGACGATATTTTAGGAACGATTGCAAAGCGTTCCGAGAAGGAAGGCATGGAGGTTTCGCTTGTCTCCGGCGACAGGGATTTGCTCCAAATTGCTTCGGACCGTATAAAGATACGCATTCCTAAGACAAAGGGCGGAAAAACGGAGATTGAAGATTATTATGCGGCGGATGTCGAGAAAGCGTATCAGGTGACGCCTGTGCAGTTTATTGAGCTGAAAGCGCTTATGGGCGATACAGCGGACAATATTCCCGGTGTGCCGAAGGTCGGGGAAAAGACAGCGACCGAACTGATGACGACGTATGGCTCCATTGAGGAAATTTATGCGCACCTTGACGAGATTTCCAAAAAGAGCATTCGGGAGAGTCTTACAAACAACAGAGCGCTTGCCGATTTGAGCAAGCGGCTTGCGACGATTGAAATTCATGCGGATATTGATTTTTCCTATGAAGAAGCGAAGCTTGGCGTTTTGTTTACGCCCGAAGCTTACGAAATTTTTAAAAGACTGGCGTTTAAAAACATGCTTTCGCGCTTTGAACATCAAGGAGCCGGACAGCAAAAGCAGATTGCAAAAGAACCAAAGATAACTGAAATCAGGACAAAACAGGAGCTGGAAGCAGTTGTTGGGGAAGCGTTGAAATGCGGCAGTGCGGCAATTCGTTTTATTGATATTGACGAACAGAATGAGGGTGCGCTCAGTGAAAATAAGAACGGTCAGATGGTTTGGCAGTTTGGAGGAAGCAAAGGGCATTTCGGGTGTCTGCTGTACAGTAAAGCAGAAGAGGAAACAGTATTTTTTGTAGAAAATGAAAACGAATTGACAAAAGAGGAAATTCAATTGCAGCTTGCGCGGCTGATTGACGCCGAACATATGACGATTGGCTGTTTTGACATAAAAAATGACTATCAAAGCTTATTGACGAATGTATATCAGTCTGATACAACGCGTTCGTCACATATACTTACGAAAAATATTTTTGATTGTAAAATTGCGGCGTATCTGCTCAATCCGTTGAAAAATAACTATGAGATTGCAGATATTGCAGGAGAGTATTTGAACGGCGTCGTAAAAAGCTGGCACGAGGTATTTGGAAAATCCGATATGGCAAACGCATATGCAACGGATAAGGGGGGACTTATCCGCCACCTTGCGCGGGAAACGTTTGTTCTTGAAAATGCGGCAGGAATTCTTGCGCAGGCGTTAGAACAAAATGGAATGTTAAAGCTGTTTCGTAAGCTTGAGATGCCGCTGACGTATGTGCTTTACGATATGGAGCGGGAAGGCATTTTGGTAAAGCCCGAGGAGCTGAAAGCATACGGCGAAGCGCTTATGGGAAGAATTGGCGAGCTTGAGAGGAACATTCACGAAGCGGCGGGGGAAACCTTCAACATTAATTCGCCAAAGCAGCTTGGGGAAATTTTGTTTGAGAAGCTGAAGCTGCCAGAGGGAAAAAAGACAAAAACAGGGTATTCCACAGCGGCGGATGTGCTGGAGAAGCTGGCGCCGCAGTATCCGATTGTAAGCGATATTTTGGAATACAGAGGGCTTACCAAGTTAAAGTCCACCTATGCGGACGGACTTGCGGCGTTTATTGATAAAGACAACAAAATACACACAAGTTTTCATCAGACAATTACCGCGACAGGAAGACTCAGCTCCACGGAGCCGAATTTGCAGAATATTCCGATGCGTATGGAGCTTGGACGGCGAATCCGAAAGGTGTTTGTTCCGCAGGAGGGATGTCTTTTCATGGATGCAGATTATTCTCAGATAGAGCTTCGGGTGCTGGCGCATATGTCGGGTGATGCGCAGTTGATTGAGGCGTATCAGATGGACGAGGACATTCACCGCATTACGGCGTCAAAGGTATTCCATACGCCGTTTGAGGAGGTTACGGATTTACAGCGCAGAAATGCGAAAGCAGTAAACTTTGGGATTGTCTACGGCATCAGCTCTTTTGGACTGAGTCAGGATTTAAGCATTTCGCCTAAGGAGGCGAAAGTATATATCGACGAATATTTCAAGACGTATCCGAACATTAAAGGATTTCTTGACCAGCTGGTATCGGACGCGAAAGAAAAGGGATACTGCGAGACGATGTTTGGCAGAAGACGGCCTGTTCCTGAACTGAAATCTTCGAATTTTATGCAGCGGTCTTTCGGTGAGCGCGTGGCGATGAACTCTCCGATACAAGGAACAGCGGCGGATATAATCAAGATTGCAATGGTGAATGTGTATGACGCACTTCGCAAAAAGGAATTAAAGTCAAAGCTGATTTTACAAATCCATGATGAACTTTTGATAGAGACAAGACAGGACGAAGTGGAGGCGGTACGGACGGTACTTACGGAAGAAATGCAGAATGCATGCAGTCTTGCCGTAAAACTTGAGACGGATTTGCACACGGGTTCGGACTGGTATGAGGCGAAATAAGGAAAATGAAAATCATAGGAGTAACGGGCGGCGTCGGTGCGGGAAAGACAAAGGTGCTCTCTTACATCGGGGAACATTACAAGTGTAGAATTGTCCGGGCGGACGAGGTGGCGCATCTTTTGTATGAAAAGGGGCAGGAGTGTTATAACAAGGTTGTCGCGCTTTTGGGAGTACAGATTTTGGACGGCTCCGGCGGGATTGACAAGAAGAAAATGGCAGAACTGATTTTCGGGAATAATGCGTTGCTGGAACAGGTAAATGCAATTGTGCATCCGGCAGTGAAAAATTATATTTTAGCGCAGATTGCTTATGAGAAGGAGAGAAGGGAAGTAAATTATTTTTTCATAGAAGCCGCGCTTTTGATAGAGGAACATTATGACAAGATAGTGGACGAGCTTTGGTATATTCATTCGGATGCTGATATACGCAAAAAACGGCTTGCTGCAAACAGGCAGTACAGTGCACAGAAGATTGAAGGAATCATGAAAGGGCAGCTTGGGGAGGAAGAATTTCGCAGGCATTGTCAGAGAATCATTCTGAACAATGGAAATTTGGAAGAAACCTATCAACAAATTAAGGAGATAATGGGGGATGAAGTATGAACGAGAGAAACATGAGGGAAGAGGAAATTGTGTTCGGACTTGATATTGGTACGAGAAATGTAGTTGGAACCCTAGGATACCGCCAGGGAGAAACGTTCGTCGTAATTGCGCAGGAAATCAAGGAGCATCAGACGCGTGCTATGGTGGATGGACAAATTCATGACATTAACAGGGTTGCAGCCACAATCTCCGGCATCAGACAGTCGCTTCAGGAAAAGACAGGCATTACGCTTGACGAGGTATGTATCGCGGCGGCAGGACGTGTCTTAAAGACGATGAATGTGCATGTTGATTTGGACTTTGACACGGAGCGCAGCGTTACGCGTGAGGATATGAACACGCTCGTTTCAATGGGCGTCGACAATGCATTTGCCGAATTTCAGGAGAAGAACGACACGCAGATGCAGTTCTACTGTGTAGGGCATTCTGTTGTCAAGTATTATATCAACGGGCTTTGGATGAGCCAGCCGGAGCATCACAAGGCAAAGAGCCTTGGCGCAGATATAATTGCAACGTTTCTGCCGGACGATGTGGTTGACGGACTTTACAGCGCTGTGGAGCTTGCGGGTTTAAAGGTAGCAAATTTGACGCTTGAGCCGATTGCGGCAATCCGGGTGGCAATTCCGGAAAAATTCAGGCTTTTGAATATTGCAATGGTTGACGTGGGTGCGGGCACTTCCGATATTTCCATTACGGATGAGGGAAGCGTGATTGCGTTTGGCATGTTGCCATATGCGGGTGATTCGCTTACGGAGCTTCTTGCAAGAACATGCCTGATTGACTTTGCAACCGCAGAAAAAATAAAGACGGCGGCAACGGAGCAGGATGAAATTAAATATGAGGACATCATGGGTATTGAGCAGATTATTACGGCGGAAGAAGTCGTTTCCATTTGCAAACCTGAGATGGAAAAAATCGCAAAACTTACCGCGGATACCATTCGGGAGCTCAACGGAGGAACATCGCCAAGCGCGGTATTTATTGTTGGCGGCGGCGGAAAAATCAAAGGATTCAACCAAAAGATTGCGCAGGAGCTTGGGCTTGACGCATCTCGCGTCGCAATCCGGGGTGAGGAGATTATGGGAAATATTGAATTCCCCGAAGGAGCTTTAAAGGATTCCACAATCATCACACCTGTTGGCATATGTCTTACACATTATGAGCACAGTAATAATTTTGTTTACATAACATTTAACGGAAACAGGATAAAGCTTTATGACAACAATAAACTGACGGTTATGGATGCCGCAATGCAGTCCTCTTTCTCGCGTGAGGGGTTGTTCCCAAGACGCGGTGCGCAGCTTTGCTATACGGTAAACGGAAAGAACCGTGTCACAAAAGGAGAATATGGCGAAAGCGCGCATGTATATGTCAACGGCGAAAGTGTTGATTTGAGTTATCAGATTAAGTCAAACGATGTGATTACAATAGAAGAATCCACACTGGGGCAGCCTGCGCAGGAAAAAATTGCCGGTTTAGTTGACTGCAACGGCAAAATTACGCTCACGGTTAACGGGGATGAAGTGCAGCTCCCCAAACCCGTAAAGGTAAACGGAAATACGGTGACGCAGGAATATTGGATACAGGATCAGGATGTGATTGAATTTTTGTCGTACTATACATTGGAGCAGTTTTGCGAATACATGGGTGTCTCAACAGACGACATGGTACTGTATATAAACGGTGAAGAGGCAAAAACGGACGCTACCGTCTGCGGTACGGACAAAATTGAACTTAAGAGTAAGAAAGAGATTGAGCGGCAGGAAATCTATGACGCGGCGCAGCGTGAGGCTAAGAGGGAAAAATTCAGTGAGGCTGTAAAGAAGCATGTTGCCGAAAATGCCAAACTCGCAGAAGACGAAAAAAAGGAAAGCGTGAACGCGCAGACATCTGATCGGAAGCCGGAACGCGAAGAAACAAAGGAGACTGCGAAAACGACTGAAACAGTCAATGAGACGAAAGCGTCCTCCAATACCAAGACAGATGAAAAGACCTCAGAAACCGTTCATGTATTTAAGAGCATGGTAGAAGATGCCGCGAAGGAAGAAAAGAAAGAAGAGGAAAAGAATACAGAGGAGCATTTTGAGGAATTTAAGAAGGTAATTGTTATAGTTAACCAAAAACCTATTGTCATGAGAGGAAAAAAGAATTATACTTTTGTTGACATCTTTGATTACATCAATTTTGACACCAGTAAGATGCGCGGCTCCGGAATTGCGACACTTGTCAACGGAAAAGACGCACAATATACACAAGAGCTTTACAACGGGGACAAGATTGATGTATACTGGAAGGAATGAAAAAGAGAGACAAGAGGTTATGTTGAAAAATCATAGATTTTTCAACAGGCAAATTTGTGCTTGCGCCCAAATTCGCAGGTATAGGCAGTCATGGGGGTAGGAATAGGTGAAATTATGTAGTATAGCCAGCGGAAGCAGCGGCAACTGTATTTATATCGGTACGGAGGCAACGCACCTGTTGGTGGATGTAGGCATAAGCGGGAAAAAGACGGTGGAAGGCTTGAACGGGCTTGGGCTTACAGGAAACGACATAGACGGCATCTTAATTACGCACGAGCACTCAGACCATATCAATGGTTTGGGTGTGATGTGCAGAAAATTCGGTATTCCGGTCTATGGAACAAAGGGCACGATTTCAGCAATCAGAGAAGTGAGTAATCTTGGCAAATTAGATGACTCACTTTTTCACGTGATACGTGCGGACGAAAAATTTATCTTAAAGGACATCACGGTAAATCCGATGAAGATTTCACACGATGCGGCGGAGCCGGTGGCATACCGTTTTCAATACGGAGGCAGACGCATGGCGGTTGCAACGGATTTGGGAATTTACGACGAGTATACGGTGGAAAGCCTAAAATGCATGGATGCGCTTTTATTGGAGGCAAACCATGATATTAATATGCTTCAGGTAGGACCGTACCCCTATTATCTGAAACAGCGCATTCTCGGAAACAGGGGGCATCTGTCGAATGAGCTTTCCGGAAAGCTGTTAAGCCGTCTTTTACATGACAATTTAAAGGCGGTGGTGTTAGGGCATTTAAGCAAGGAGAATAATTTGGCGGAGCTTGCATACGAGACGGTACGGCTTGAGATTTCAATGGCGGATAATCCTTATCGTCCGGACGATTTCCCGATTTTCGTCGCAAATCGCAGTGAGATTTCACAATTGGTTGAAATTTAATGGTATTTTTTATAATATAATTCGGATTAGGAGAGGAGCGCAAATTATGAAAAAAACAATTATAACGGTCGTTGGAAAGGATACAGTCGGCATTATTGCAAAGGTGTGTACATATCTTGCGGAGAATAAGGTGAATATTTTGGATATTTCGCAGACGATTGTGGACGATTATTTTAACATGATGATGATTGCGGATATGAGCAGCGCCGCAAAGTCGGTGAGCGAAGTTTCCGATGATTTGGATCGGCTTGGAGCGGATATTGGTGTTATTATCCGCTGCCAAAGGGAAGAAATCTTCAATAGCATGCATAGGATATGAGCAGCGCCAAATGATAAAACGGTAGACTGACTGCTTGCAGGCATATTTTCCGATTTATCATTAGATAGGGTGAAGCCCGGCAATTTGAAAAAACTTCGGTTTTTCAAATTGGTACTGCGGACTGGAGGGAAA
>CAJUJG010000059.1:0-3634 GCA_910586715.1 uncultured Lachnospiraceae bacterium | reverse complement strand
GAGGATAGAAGATGGAGGATAAGCGATGATAAACATTCAAGAGGTGTTGGAAACCAACAATATGATTGAGAAAGAAAATCTTGATGTCAGGACAATCACACTCGGCATCAGTCTGTTAGACTGTATTGATTCCGATTTGGACCGGTTAAACGAAAAAATATATGATAAAATAACAAAGACGGCAAAGGATTTGGTTGCCGTAGGCGAAGCGATTGAGAAGGAATTTGGCATTCCGATTGTCAATAAACGTATCTCTGTTACGCCGATTGCGCTTGTGGGCGGTGCGGCATGTAAAACATCAGACGATTTTGTGACCATTGCAAAGACGCTTGACAGGGCAAGAAAAGACGTAGGCGTTAATTTTTTGGGCGGTTATTCCGCTTTGGTTTCAAAAGGTATGACAAAAGCTGATGAACTGCTTTTGCGTTCTATCCCAAAAGCGCTTGCCGGGACACAGCTTGTCTGCAGTTCAGTAAACCTTGGTTCGACAAAGACCGGAATTGACATGGATGCGGTACGTCTTATGGGAGATATTATAAAAGAAACGGCGGAGCTGACAAAGGAAAATGATTCGATTGGCTGCTCCAAGCTGGTGGTATTCTGCAATGCGCCGGATGACAATCCGTTTATGGCAGGTGCGTTTCACGGCGTTACGGAGGCAGATGCGATTATTAATGTGGGAGTCAGCGGTCCGGGCGTGGTAAAAAATGCACTGGAGAGCGTACGTGGGAAGAACTTTGAGATTTTGTGCGAGACTATTAAAAAGACGGCGTTTAAGGTGACGAGAGTCGGTCAGCTTGTGGCGCAGGAGGCGTCGAAGCGTTTGGGTATTCCGTTTGGCATTGTTGACCTTTCGCTTGCGCCAACGCCGGCAATCGGCGACAGTGTGGCGGATATATTGTGTGAGATTGGTTTGGAGTATGCAGGTGCGCCCGGTACGACGGCGGCACTGGCATTGTTAAATGATCAGGTAAAGAAGGGCGGCGTAATGGCATCTTCCTATGTTGGCGGACTGAGCGGGGCGTTTATTCCGGTCAGCGAAGATCAGGGCATGATAGATGCCGTAAATGCAGGTGCGCTTACGCTTGAGAAACTGGAGGCGATGACTTGTGTCTGTTCAGTAGGGCTTGATATGATTGCAATTCCAGGCGATACGAAAGCGACGACAATTTCCGGTATCATAGCGGACGAACTTGCAATTGGCATGATTAATCAAAAAACGACGGCAGTACGCATTATACCCGTAATCGGAAAGACAGTCGGGGATAATGCGGAGTTTGGCGGATTGCTGGGACATGCGCCGATTATGCCGGTGAACCGTTTTTCATGTGACGCATTTGTCAATCGCGGCGGAAGAATTCCGGCGCCGATCCACAGCTTTAAGAATTAATATGAATGACTTCTCTGGTCAACTCGTTTAAAAGTGACACATGTGTCACTTTTTGCGCTTTTACGCCCTCATACAGGTTGGCGGCATGAATATCCGCCTCGAGGGAAATACGGGCGCTTCCAGTAAGCATATGAAGCCCTTTTGCAGGGGAAGTGATAACGGGAATGGCTGCGTTTTCCTGTATGGTGTTTAACAGTCTGCTCCTGCCGTTTTTCGTCCGAAAGCCGAGCAGTCTTGCATAGCCGCAGCCGTCTGCCTTTAATCGGTCGGCATGCTCCTGCGTCATATCAAGGAGAATATGCATCAGACTGCGGCAGATGCGTGTATAGGTAAGGTGTTTGCTTTTACATAGCTGTACAAAGGTCTCAAATGACGTAAACTGCATAAGCTTTGCGGATATGGTGTTGGAAAGCGCGGGGCTGATGTCAAAAAATCGTGAAAAATTCCCATTAAGGTATGCATCCTGCATCAGTTTATATAAGAGAACCTGCGAGAAATCATCTAAAAATAAGAAACGGTTTTCTTTTAGGATTTGCAGGCAGGCATCAGGCAGATGACCGCAAAGATGGGACACGGCGCTGCCGGGGGCATTTTGGAGGCTTTTTCGGATAGCGTTTGCGGACGGCAGCTCTTTTGGGGAGAGCGTATCCGCGTGAAAGCCCGCACCGGTTCGCTGTAGTGTAAGCGGCTTTACAGTGCTTTTTTGCTGCCGGAGCGCCTTGAGGTATTCCAGTGCAAGGATATTGTTAGGGGTTGCGAAAACCTCCGTGATTTTTTCTTTATTGCAGTCGGCGGACAGTGCTTTTACTGTCTCGCTTCTTGCAAAAGGAAAGGATTTTCCGGTTTTCAGATGGTGATTTAAAAGGCGGCGGTATGCGTCCGACTCATCCGCGATCATTTTGGCGCAGTCCTGCAAAAGAGAAATGTCTCCGCACTCGCTTCCGAAGTGAAGGACGTCCGTTACGCCAAGACGATCCATAAGCGATACCGCTCCCTGTGCGAAATACTCCGCGCTTGCGAGCGCAAAATATACAGGCAGCTCAAAAACAGCGTCTGCGCCGCTTGCGAGCGCCATGCGGCAGCGCGCGTATTTGTCGATAACTGCCGGAGCGCCTCTTTGTACGAAATCACCGCTCATCAGAATGATAATTTCGTCTGCGCCGACGGTTTCGCGGATGGTATTTAACTGCAGCAGATGTCCGTTGTGAAACGGATTATATTCGGCAATAATTGCGGCAATTTTCATATAAAAAATCCTTTCTTGCATTTATAACAGTATTATGATACCATATTTTCGCTTATACGGACTATTAAAATATGAAAAATCCTGTTTTGAACGGAAAAATTTTATAGATTTGGTTGACAAAATTTTCAGGTTTCGGTATAATATGTGAATGTGTGAAGAGGAGTCTGCAATGTTAGTGAATTTGGTAGATGTGTTTACAAATGACGGTTGTGTGCAGGAAATGGACGTGCCCTATGAGGCGGAACGCTTTTCCTGTGTGTATGGGAATTTTTCCATTCAGGAAAAAAATCCTGTGACATTAAGACTTTCACATTTGGGTCAGTCAAAGGCGCTGGCGGAAGGAAATATAAAGCTGACACTGGTGCTTGCCTGCGACCGATGTTTAAAAGATGTGGAATATCCGTTTGATGTTACCTTTCGTTTAAAGCTGGTTTCTCCTGATTACGCGGGTGCGGACAGGGATGATTACGAATTTAGCGTTTTGGAAGGGAATCACTTAAATGTGGACGAACTAATCAGAGCTGAAATCTTATTCAATTGGCCGGAAAAGGTTTTGTGCCGTGAAGACTGCAAAGGAATTTGTAAAGTTTGCGGTCAGAATCTGAATGACGGAGCATGCGGCTGCGATGATTTCGTGCCGGATCCCCGTATGGCGGTAATAAAAGATCTTATGAATGCAAATAAGGAGGTGTAACAAATGTCTATATGTCCAAAAAATAAATCTTCTAAAAGCAGAAGAGACAAGAGAAGAGCAAACTGGAAGATGAGCGCTCCTACATTGGTAAAATGCAGCAAGTGCGGTGCTTTAATGATGCCCCACAGAGTATGCAAGGCTTGCGGCTCTTACAACAAGAAAGAGATTATCGCAGCAGACTAATCAGAAAAATCAAGGGATTGAGAGGTTTTCGGACTTCTCAATTTTTTGTTTTCGGAAGAAAAGGCAGGCTTGAGTTTCCGCAAAATGTAAACCCAAAATGAATACATCTTCCCAAAGTGCC
>CAJUJG010000058.1:13683-20847 GCA_910586715.1 uncultured Lachnospiraceae bacterium | reverse complement strand
GACTATATCGTTGGTCTGATAAAGCAGTATGATTTGTTTTTTAGCATTAAGGGGCTTTTAAGGCGCTGTGGGGATTATGATTATGTAATTACGTCATATGGGGATGCATTCGGTTTATTTGCAGGACGGTACTACCATAAATATCATCGCAGAACACCATGGATCTTTGACATCCGGGATGCAGTCTACCGGTATAAGTTTACGCCCTGCTATGTGGCATGGATTGCAAAATTATATGAACAGCAGATTTGGAAGAATGCGGACTGTATTTTAGGGGTGTCAAAAGGGATCTGTAAAAGGGTGCCTTCAAAGTACAGGAAAAAGGTACACTGCCTGACAAATGGTTATGACGTGTCAGACAGAATTGGGCTGGATGCGGCAAGGCTGGATAACGATAAAATGGTATTTACATATACGGGTTCTATGTATGGGGGACTTATGGACTTATCCGTGTTCTTCCGGTGCATCCAGGATGCGGCGGCGCATGGAAGGATAGATGAGAACCGCATTGTATTCCACTTTGCAGGAAATGCCCCGGCATATGAGATTTTTAAAAGCCAGGCACAAAAGTACGGGCTTGAAAAAAACTGCGTCACGCACGGAAAACTGACGCATAAGGAGGCGCTGCAGCTCCAGCAGCAGTCGGACGTGCTGCTTGTGGCTTCGTATGATTACCAGAGCAGCCAGGGAGGCGTCATTACGGGAAAGGCACTGGAGTATATGTCCGCGGGAAAACCCGTTATTGCAGTCATAATGGGGGACATAGAGCACAGCGAGCTGGCGGGAATCATCAGGCGCACAAACCTTGGAACCGCATATGAGGATGCGCACGGCAGGGAGGACTACGGCAGACTGTATGCCTGCGTGTGCAGGATGTACCGGGAATTTACGGAAACGGGGAAAATATCACACAGTCCTGACAAAAACGTGCTGCGCAGGTACGACTACAGGAACCTGTGCAGGAAACTGGTAAAAATAATGGACAAGACAGGGAAACAGGGGGAGAGACTATGAGGTATGTATTAATCGGCTGCGGAAGGATTTCGCCGAACCATATCGCCGCGGCAAAAAACAACGGGCTGGAAATAACGGCGGTGTGCGACACCGACCCCGCCTGCATGGCGGACAAGGCGCTGAAGTTCAAATTGGGAGATGAAGTAAAACAATATACAGATTATATTGAGATGATTGAAAAAGAGAAACCCGAACTGGCGGCAGTCTGTACGGAAAGCGGAAAACATGCAGAGATTGCGTTAAACTGTATCGAGAGGGGAATTCACTGCATTATAGAGAAACCGATTGCATTGTCTATAAAAGATGCAGATGCCATTATTTCTGCATCCATTAAGCATCATGTAAAAGTCAGCGCATGCCACCAGAACCGGTTCAACAAATCGGTGCAGATTATCAGGGAAGCGATTGACATGCACCGGTTTGGAAAACTCTTTTACGGAACAGCCCATATCAGATGGTGCCGTGACCACGAGTATTACGACCGGGCTGCGTGGAGGGGCACGTGGGAGCAGGACGGCGGCGCGCTGATGAACCAGTGCATCCACAACATTGACCTGCTGCGGTGGATGATGGGGGGCGAGATTGAGGAAGTTGTCGGCATGACGGACCGGTTAAACCACGGCTACATCGAGGCGGAGGACCTGGGGATTGCCCTGATTAAGTTTAAGAACGGCAGTTACGGGATTGTGGAGGGTACAACCGATATTTATCCCAAAAACCTTGAGGAGACACTGTACATATTTGGCGAAAAGGGGACCGTGAAAGCCGGCGGCCAGTCGGTGAATGTCATTGAGGAATGGAGGTTTTCGGACCTGCTGGATGACCCGGAGGAGGTCAAGGCAAGGTTCCATGAGAACCCGCCCAACGTATACGGGTACGGGCATACGCCGCTGTACGCGGACGTCATCAACGCGATAAAACATGACAGACAGCCGTACATAACGGCGATGGACGGAAAAAAGGCGCTGGAGCTTGTGCTGGCGATATACAAGTCGGCGGCGGAGGGCAGGAGCGTGAAGCTTCCGCTTACGGAATGCGCGACGGCAGATTTTTCGGGCAGATTTAAGTCATAAAAGGAGACACTGTATATGGAGTTTCGGGATTTAAAAAGACAGTATCAATATCTGAAAAGTGATATGGACATCAGGATACAGGAGGTAATCAGTCAGGCAAATTTTATTCAGGGCAGGCAGGTAGCTGACCTGGAAACGCAGCTTACGGATTATACAGGAACAAAGCATTGTGTGACATGCGCAAATGGAACAGATGCTTTGCAGCTTGCCCTGATGGTATGGGATATTGGCGAAGGGGATGCGGTATTTGTTCCGGATTTTACGTTTTTTTCCAGCGGTGAAATTGTGTCGGCGGTAAATGCAGTGCCGGTTTTTGTGGACATTGAACCGGATACCTACAATATTGACTGTGATTCCTTAGAGGCCCTAATACAAAAAGTGATTCAGGAAGGCAGATTACAGCCAAAAGCAATCGTTGCGGTTGACTTATTTGGACAGCCTGCGGATTATGAACGATTAAGAAAAATAGCAGAAAAGTATCATATGTATATCCTTGAGGACGCTGCGCAGGGGTTTGGCGGAAGGATCGGGGAAAGAAAGGCATGTTCTTTTGGCGATATTTCAACAACCAGCTTTTTTCCTGCAAAGCCGCTCGGATGCTACGGGGACGGCGGGGCAGTCTTTACTGATAATGACGAGTGGGCAGCGCTGCTGCGCTCTTACTGCGTACATGGAAAGGGCAGCTCAAAATACGATAATGTCAGAATCGGCATGAACTCGAGGCTGGACACGCTGCAGGCAGCGGTGCTTTTGGCAAAATTTCCTGTTTTTGCAGAAAAAGAACTGGACTGGATGCAGGGCATTGCTGCGAAATATACAGAGCAGTTAAAGGATGCTGTCAAAACACCCGTCATAAAGGACGGCTTTTACTCAAGCTGGGCGCAGTACACCATCCGGCTTTCTGACCGGGCGCAGCGGGACGGGCTCCAGGCATATTTAAAAGGACAGGGGATACCGAGCGCAGTGTACTACCAAAAACCGATGCACCGTCAGGCGGCGTTTGCGGGGCACGGGTACGATGACGGGGATTACCCTGTTACAAACATGTGTTCAGAGACCGTACTGTCGCTGCCGTTCCATCCGTACATGACGCAGGAGGAGATTCTTATGGTGTGCGGCGCGGTAAAACAGTATGTAAAGGGGTAAGCAAAAGTTATGGCGGATTATTTTGTGCATGAGAGCAGTTACATAGATGATGACGTGGAGATCGGGAAAGGCACCAAAATATGGCATTTCTGCCATATCCAAAAGGGAGCGAGGATAGGCGAGGGCTGTTCCTTCGGGCAGAACGTGAACGTGTCAAACAACGTGAGGATAGGAAACGGAGTGAAGGTGCAGAACAACGTATCCATATACGAGGGCGTTGAACTGGAGGACTACGTGTTCTGCGGTCCGTCCATGGTGTTTACAAACGATTTAACGCCAAGGGCAAAATATCCCAAAGGGACTGCGGGGTATAAAAGGACTTTGGTAAAGGAAGGCGCCAGCATCGGGGCGAACGCAACAGTTGTGTGCGGGAATACCATAGGAAGGTATGCGATGATTGCGGCGGGAGCCGTGGTGACGAAGGACGTGCCGGACTATGCGCTGATGGCGGGGGTGCCGGCAAAACAGATTGGCTGGGTGGACGAGCGCGGCGACAGAATGGATGAAGGAGCAGATATGCATGGGAACAGATAAGATTTTTCCGGATAATTGGAAGGAAATCATTAATGGGAAAAAAGTGATTTTCTACAATACCAGCGTCGGGAGCCTTCTGCAGGGAAGAGGGAAGCATATTGAAAAGATGAGGTGGGTGTTTCAGACATTTCAGGAGCACCCGGAGGTCGTACTGTGGTGGCGGCCACACCCGTTGGAGCTTAGTACGATTGAATCCATGGCTCCGGAGCTGGTGCAGCAGTATTTGGAAATGAGAGCGCAGTATGTGGATAAAAAGACGGGAATATTGGATGAAAGCGCAGATGTACACAGGGCGATTGCCGTATCGGATGCCTATTATGGGGATTGGAGTTCGGTGGTGCAACTATATAAGGTGGCAAAGAAACCAGTGCTGTTTGAGAACGATAATGTAAAAACGACGCAGGCAGCAGCTTTTTTGCCTGGAAATTTGTGTATAAAAGACGGACATGTATGGTTTTTGCAGTTAAATAGCAATAAATTTGTCAGGGTAAATAAGACGATGTCTGAGGCGGAAGAGATAATAAGTATTCCAATGGAAAATTCTTTTAAATATCGTCAGTACAATTATCATATGATTGATCTTGGAACCAGGTTTCTGCTGCTGTTAGAAAATAGCAAAAACATATATGAATATGGAATTGATACGCAGATTATAAGGTCTTATCCCTTAGGGACAGATGGATTCAGGTTCCATAGTGAACTTGTAGTTGAATGGGATAAAAAATTATGGATGTTTCCATATGGCGGTAATACTGTTTTAGAATACGATTATTATAAAGGAACCACTTCCGAAAAGGGAAAAATGAGTAGGAACACCATAAAGGCTGCAAAATGCCATGAATTAATTGGTACATATGTATACATGGTAAATAGTGGAAGTAATTGTGTATACCGGTATGATTTATCCGATAATTCATGCCTGGAAGTGGAGGTTGGACATAAGAACAATCAATATTGGGGAATTAAAAAGGCAGGTGATTATTTTGTCCTTCCGCATACAGAACAGCGGAAAATTACACTATGGAATGAGGAAAACGGAGCAGTTTTGGAGCTCGCAGATTTTCCGGAACAGTATGAATGCTTGGATAAAATTGCCTATTTGGACATGTTTGAGAAAAACGGGGATATGTATATCATTCCGTTCTATGCAAACATGATTTTGAAGATAGACATTCAGAAACGATTGATCATTCAGGGATTTGCGGATGCATTTTTTACGACCAAAAGTACTAATGATGCAGAAAGATTCAGATGTGAAATGTATCTTTGCGCAAAACAGTATAATAGCCGTATATATGCATATGCATCTTATTGTGACAGTTGGCAGATTTTGGATTTGGATTTTGAAAGTGTACGAAACGGACCTGTATTTAGGATTAACATTTTGGAACACGAAAAACTGCTCAGTACACTTTTAGATGATGGAACAGACGATGAAGATTCATTTTGCGAAGGAGAATCTTCTGTAATTTGTACATTGGATAATTATATCAGGGATATTACAAAACATGTTTCACGACAATGTGAATCTGTGGCAGGCAAAGAAAGCATAGGGGCGAGAATTTATAGCGCTGTTATAAATAATGCATAAAATTATGATGGAGAAAATAAAGAATGGAACGATTGGATTTTCCAAACAGGGTAACCGTGGAATTGACGAATGACTGCAATGTTTCCTGTACATTCTGCAACAGGCAGAAAATTGATATGGATATTGGATATATGGAAGAGCGGCTGTTTTATAAAATCATTGATGAAATGGCAGGGCATCTTCCTATAAAGCTGGTCCCTTTTTTCAGGGGAGAACCTTTAATGCATCCGCAGATTATTGCGTTTATAAAGTATGCCAAAAGTAAGGGAATAGGACCAGTCCAACTGGCATCCAATGCACTTTTGCTGGATGAGGAAATGCAGGACGCTTTAATTGAGACAGGGATTGATTATATATCATTTAGTCTGGATACGATTGACCCGCAGGTATATAAATGCTCAAGATTAATGGGGAATTTGGATGTCAGTTCCCGAAATGTTGAATCTATGGGATTAAAATGCAGGGAGAGAAAGAAGAAGGGACTGCCCGCGCCGATGATACAGGTGTCTACAATTAACATAGAGGAATACATACCTGGGCAGAAGGCATTTATTGAACGGTGGCTGCCCTATGCTGATGTTGTGCGGGTATATGAGCAGCATGATGAAAAGGGGCAGCTTGTGGATCCTAAAATACGGGCAAAATTGGATTTGTTCCATGAACGGAAACCGTGCAGGAAAGTTTTTACGGACATGATTATCTACTGGGACGGGCGGCTGGCGTTATGCAATTACGACTGGGATGAACACAGGGATATTGGCAACGTCAATACGATGACACTGCAGGAGGCATGGGATTCAAAGGAGTATGAGGAAATAAGGGATATGCACAGGTGCAGTCAGTTTGATGATGGGATATGTGCAGGGTGCCATCATTGGAAGATTGATTATACAGAGGGTGGGTTTATAGGGACAAGCTATCGTTCCTAATGGAACCGGAAGGGATTGAGTATGTGCGGAATTGCAGGGATTATGTGTCTGCAAAGAAGAAAATGTGAAGTACATAGAGTGGAAGCGGTTTTGAAGGATATGACCGATTTGCTTTCGCACCGCGGACCGGATGGAGAGGGATGTCTGACACTTGATGAGGGGCATGTTTTTTTTGGACACAGGAGACTGGCAGTAATAGACCTTTTGGAAGAAGCCAGGCAGCCGATGCAGAGCAGGGACAGACGCTTTTCCATTACATATAACGGGGAAATCTATAATTACCGGGAACTGAGGAAGGAACTGGAAAAAACAGGCTATTATTTTGATACAGAGTCAGATACCGAGGTACTTCTTAAGGCATATGAAGCGTGGGGAGTCGGGGGCATTCAAAAATTAAATGGTATTTTTGCTTTTGCGGTATGGGATGACTATAAAAAAGAGTTGATTATGGCAAGGGACCGTTATGGTACAAAACCACTTTATTACGCGGAAATTTTGGGACAGCTTGTTTTTGCGTCTGAGTACAAAGCGATTTTAGCACATCCTGATTTTCACCGAAAATTAAATTTATGTGCACTAAAGGAGTATTTTACATTTCAAAATATATTTTCCAACATAACCTTTTTGGAAAATATAAAAATTTTAGAGGCAGGAAGTTATATTAAAGTCAGCTATGATGATAAGGATATTCCGAAAGCAATGGCTTACTGGGATTATAATTTTTATGAGCCAGAAGAAAACATGTCAGGACAGGAATACGAGGAAGAGCTGGACAGGCTGTTTGTACAGGCTGTGAAAAGGCAGCTTGTGGGGGATGTGCCGGTCGGCGCTTACTTATCAGGAGGCATTGATTCGGGTTCCATAACGGCAGTTGCCT
>CAJUJG010000058.1:5340-13673 GCA_910586715.1 uncultured Lachnospiraceae bacterium | reverse complement strand
CCGGATTTAAAAACGTTTACATGTGGATTTGACCTGCATTCAGCCTCTGGCATGGAGCTGCTCTATGACGAGAGGGAAAAGGCGGAATATATGTCATATAAGTTCAAGACAGAGCATTATGAAATGGTATTAAAAGCAGGCGACATGGAGCGGTGCATGAAAAAGCTGGTATGGCATATGGAAGATCCAAGGGTCGGACAGAGTTATCCGAACTTTTACGCGGCAAAGCTGTCGTCAAATTTTGTAAAGGTCGTATTGGCAGGAAGCGGCGGGGACGAACTGTTTGCAGGATACCCGTGGAGGTATTACAGGGCAGCCAACTGCCATAGCTTTGATGAATATGTGACAAATTATTTTGAATATTGGCAGCGGCTGCTTAAGAATGATGAAATAGAGCAGTTTTTAAGCCCGGTTTATGAACAGATACGGGATTACTCAACTGAAGCAGTGTTCAGGGGGATATTTGATAAGATTCAAAAATATGATTTGTCGCCGCAGCAAAGCGTTAATTATTCCCTCTATTTGGAGGCAAAAACGTTTCTGCATGGACTGCTGATTGTGGAGGACAAGCTCAGCATGGCACATGGTTTGGAGACAAGGGTTCCTTTCCTGGACAATGATTTGGTGGATTTTGCAATGCAGGTTCCAGTGGGACTGAAGCTTTCAAAGCTTCCGGTGATGGGAACACTGAATGAAAATGAATATGGAAGCAAGACAGAGAAGTATTTTAACAGGAATAAAGATGGAAAAATAATTCTGCGTAATGTCATGGAACGGTATATACCCGGGGAGATTTCCAAGGGCGCAAAACAGGGGTTTTCAGCGCCTGATGCGAGCTGGTTTCGGGGGGAAAGCATTGATTATGTAAACAATATAATTTCAAACCATAATTCTTTGATTTACGGTTATTTGGATAAAAAGAGTGTTGAAACAATGTTTCAAAAACATATCAGCGGACAGGAAAATAAACGGCTTTTTATCTGGTCAGTTATTAATTTTGAGGAATGGCTTAACTGCTTTTTGAAAAAAACGGGATGCTGAATCCCATATGTTGGACCTTGAAAAGTGCATACTTTACATGGAAAATAAACCTGAAATGTTTGAGGTATTGCGTACAATGTGCTATAATAAAAACAGACATGACTGCTAAGATACAAAGGAGACATTAAATATGGGAAAGCTTGATATACTGGCAAAGGAATACATGAAACGCCCTTCTGTGTTCGCAGATGTGTTCAATCAGTTTTTGTATCATGGGGAGCAGGTTATTACACCTGACAGGCTGACCGAGTTAGACACTGTCGAAATTGCGGTTCCATATGGTGCTGATGATGCCTTTGTACCGGAACAAAGATACAGGGATGTGGCAAAAATGCTTACGGCAATGACTGATGGAAAAGCAGCGTACTGTGTACTGGCAGTTGAAAATGAGGCAAAGATTAATTATGCCATGCCTGTTAAAAACAGCCTGTATGATCTGTTGCAGCTTGCCCGCCAGGTAACGGCGGCAGCAGCTTCACATAGAAAGTCGAAAATGAAGGACCACAAGCCGTCAGGCGATGAATTCCTAAGCGGGTTTTGGAAATGCGACAGACTCCTTCCTGTGGTTACAGTTGTTATATATTTTGGGGCTGAGGAATGGGACGGACCACTCAGCCTGAGGGAGATGTATACCGACTGTAGTGAGGAAATACTGAAATATACGATGGACTACCATATCAATCTAATAACTCCTGATGGACTGTCAGATAAAGAGATTGATGAATTTCAGACAAACATGCGTGAAATCATGCGGTATATCAAGTATTCAAAAAATAAGGACATGCTGGATAAGATTCTCAATACACAAAAGCGTTATAAGAGTGTGGAGCGTAGGGCGGTTGAGATTATAAATGCGGCAACTGGTTCAGAAATGAAAATTAAAGAAGGAAGGGAGTCGGTTGATATGTGCCTTGCAATACAGGAAATGCGGGAAGAAAGCAGGATAAAAGGAAAAATCGAAGGAAAAATCGAAGGTGCAGTTACGTTTGCCAAGAAGCTTGGGGCTGACAGGGAAACTGTAAAGAAGTCTATCATGGAAGAATACGATAAAAGTGAGGATGAGGCAGAAGAACTCATGAAAGCTTATTGGAATTGATGTAAGATAAAATACAACTGAATAATGGGCAGTAAAGTCCCAATGTAAAGTATGCGGTTTGGTTAAAGATACCATGATTGCGGTTACATTGGGATTTTTTATTAAGAAAAAGTATGCGAAATATGATAAATGAATTAAAGAAATGAGAGGTCGGTTGTATGCGGATTGTGATGTTCATGGCGTCTCGATATGGATTGGAATGTTACAGGGCTATAAAGGATATGGAAAATGTTGAGGTAGCCGGAATCTTAACGCCTCCTGAACAATTTGTTTTAAGATATGAGAGCGTAAAGACGAAAAACATGGACAATGCGATTTACAGAGAAGTGATAGCGGAACATGAGATAAATGATGTGCCGATTTATGTGACTGACAAAATGAATGACAAAACATCTGTTTGCAGTGTGCAAAATTGGAATCCGGACTTGATTGTTGTATCAGGTTGGTACCATATTATAAAAAAAGAAATTTTGGACATACCCCCTAAGGGAATCATTGGTCTGCATTCTTCGCTTTTACCGCATTACAGGGGAGGTGCGCCGCTAGTATGGCAGTTAATCAATGGGGAGTCAAAGGCAGGTATTACGCTGTTTTATATGGAAGAGGGGACTGATACGGGCGACATTATCGGACAAAAGGAAGTTCTGATAGAAGAAAATGACGATATTGGTACCTTATATAAAAAAGTTGGAGAAGAGGGAATTACACTTCTAAAGAAATATATTCCACAAATAGCAAATAACTGTGCGCCAAGAAAAAAACAGGTTGAAATCGAAAAACACAGAGTCTATCCGCAGCGTAAAAAAGAAGATGGGCGGATTGACTGGTCTAAGCCTCCTGTCAGTATTTATAATTTCGTAAGGGCACAGACAAAACCATATCCCGGAGCATTTTCTTTCTATAAAGGGTATCAGGTTTTTATATGGAAATGTAAGGTTGTTTCAATAAAAGAAAAACAGGATGATTTTGCGGGTAAGGTAGCAGATATTTGGGAGCAGGACGGGAAAACGTATCCTGTTATATCCACGAAAGAACAAGGATATGGAATACAAATCATTGATTATAGTTTACAACCAGAGGATATAAATGTTGAAATCAAAAAAGGAGAGTGCTTTATTTAGCAGCATTGTAGATATAATTATTGCACGAAAAAAATAAAGGAAAATAGAAAATGATACCAATAACCAAACCATATTTTGATGATGATGAACTGTGGCTCCTAAAAGAATGTTTGGATTCCGGATGGGTTACGCAGGGACCAATGACTGAAAAATTTGAAAATCTGTTTAAGGAAGAACATCCTTGTACGTATGCGGTTTCCGTATCTTCATGTACGGCAGCTTTACATATTGCATTGCTTGCGTTAGGGATTCATGCCGGGGATGAAGTGATTGTACCGGCGTTTACATGGATTACATCGGCAAGCTGTGTTGAATATGTGGGTGCGGATGTCAGATTTGTGGATGTTGAAAAGGAAACGATGAATATTGACACTGCAAAAATTGAAGAGGCAATTACGTCTAAAACAAAGGCGATTATAGCAGTTCATTTATTTGGCTGTCCAGCTAAAATGGATGAGATAATGAAAATTGCTAAAAAGCATCATTTGCATGTGGTGGAGGACTGCGCGTGTGCAATTGGAACGACGTATAAGGGTAAGAAGGTTGGAACAATAGGCGATATAGGATGTTTTTCATTTCATCCTAGAAAAGCAATTACAACTGGCGAAGGCGGGATGTGCTCTACGAATGATGAGACGTTGTACTATAAAATGATGCAGTATAAAAATCATGGCGCAAATTTAGTCAAAAAAGGGGCTGATTACGGTAAGCCTTATTATATGGGGATTTATGATGACGTAGGGTATAATCTGCGGTTATCAGATATTCAGGCGGCGGTCGGTATTGCGCAGTTTAAAAAGCTCCATAAATTACTGGAAGACCGGAAAAGGTGTGCTGATTACTATATAGAAAAGCTTGCAGGAAACGCCGATATTATCCTGCCTGTTATGCCGCAGGAATTTGGACATACCTACCAGTCGTTTGTTGTTTTATTAAAGTCGGGAGACAGCGAGCTAAGGAATCAGATTATGATGCAAATGCGGCAGCAGGAAATTCAATCAAGACCGGGAACGATTGCGATTACGAGAACGGAATTTAATAAAAAAAAGTATGCGCTTAAGGATGGCGATTATCCGGTTGCAGAGTTTTGTGAAGATGCGTCACTGACACTTCCAATTTATCCGTTCATGGACTTTGATAATCAGGAGCGTGTAATTAGATTAATTTGCGATATGATATAAGGAGGAAAGAAATATGGACAAACTTGAAGTGATACAAATAATTTTGGGAAAAATGCGGGGGGGGGGTATGATGCGCTAGATGAAATTGTTATGAAGTTTCCAAATGATATACGTATTTTATACTATAGTTGCATTTTGTTTGAACAGGAAAATTCTAATTGTGAAAAGATATTGGAACATATCCTGTTTTGGGAAAACGAACTTCAGTACGATACTGCTTTTGAAACATTGCTGAAGGAAACGGAAGATACTGGATTTTCAGGGTGGCCTACAGAAATTGCGATAGAGGCATCTACATATTGTAATGCTAAATGTAAAAACTGCACACACGAAAAATTAATAGAATCAGGTAATAGGGTTCAAAGTATTGTAAATATTCAAACAATATTTTATAGAATAAGAAAGTGCAAATTAATTACACTACTGTTTCATGTAAATGTGAGTGGTGGTGTCAGTCCAGTGGGACTGGGTGAGCCACTGATACATCCGGATATTATACAAATTATATCTTATATGAAATTATTTTTCCCTGTTGTGGGTATTAATACAAATGCAAGTTTGCTGTCAGACCAGTTAGCAAGGCAAATTATAAAGACTAATTTGGATTATATATATTTAAGCTTATCATACTTTGACAAAGAGATATATGAACGGGAAATTGGTCTAAATTATGATGTTACAGTTAGAAATATCTGTAATTTTTTGGAAATCCGAAAAAAAGAAAAATCCTGTGGAAAAGCGATCATACATATATTTGATAACAGCTTAAATTCAAATGAAGATATTAAACGTTTTAAGGATAAATTTCGTCCTTTGCTGCAGAAGCAGGATGCCTTGGAAATTCGACAATATATAGAATTTGTAAAAAATGAGACCAAAACAAGGGTCCTAAAACGAAATGATATAAAGCCTTGCTACGAACTTTGGCAGGTACTGATGGTTGATGTTGATGGAAATTTGTACCCCTGTTGTATGGGATTATGGAAGGAAACTGATCAATATCTTGTTATAGGAAATATCAAGGATTCTATAGTGACAATTATAGAACAGTTAAAACGTTTAAGAAACCAGCAATTTGAAGGCAATTTTGATTCTTGTCTGCAATGTGGAACATTAAAAAATAATCTGAGATTTCGTTTACCACTGTTTTGTTATGATAAAGAGGCATCAATACATGGGGAGATACAATATAAGAAGTGTATTATGGAACCGTCACAGTTTTTTGAAATTGAAAAACAGCTTGAACAGTATGATTTGCAGTGTAGGATTTCCACGGAATAAATACAAGGAGAACGAAAATGAAAAAAGTGTATCTCACGTTTGATATGGATTGGGCAAGTGATGATGTAATGAAATATTTTTATGAAAAAATATGTAATCTGAATATTTGTGGAACTTTAAATGTTACAAATGATACACCAATATTGGATGAAATCAGGAAGGGTGGAAGGTTGGAGCTGGGCATACATCCTAATTTTAATCAATTGCTATGTAATGACAAAAAGGAAACAAGAAGTGCGGAAACAATTATAAAAAATTTGAAAGATATTGTGCCGGATGCTGTATCAGCAAGATCACACTCGCTATTAACATCCAGTTATATTAATCAAATTTTGTATGAAAACGGAATAAGATATGAATCAAATTATTTTTATCATCCGGATAGGAAAATGAAGGTAAGATGCTTTAAAGATTATATGGGATTGATGCACATACCATTCTTTTATGAGGATGATATATATTTAATGAGTACGGAACGAAATACAATCATGCAGTATTTGGATGATTATGATGCTCCACTCGTATTTAATTTTCATCCAATTCATATTTTTTTGAATACAGAGAACATGAGCCGATATTTATCTGCAAAAAAATATTATCATACATATAATCAGTTGAAAACGTATCGCAATATGAACAAATACGGGGGGGGGGGCATGCGATATGCTGGAAATGCTCGTCGCGAATATTCATGAAAGGGGATACCAGTTCAGAATGATTAAAGAAATTGCGCAGGAGGAACTATAGAATGCAACTGATAGAAATATATAACAATTCGTTTGGGCAGTTATTATGTGATGGAGATTTTGATCTATTTGGTATGCTTAATACACAAAAAGAAGGGAAGCGGATATTTAGCTATATCAATCATAAAAAATATCAGGAAGAGCTGAATAATCAGAATCTTTCATGTATAGTCTGCACAGAAGCATTGCTGGAAAATTTACCGCATCATATAAAGGGAATAATTGTCGCGGAAAATCCTGGAGAAGTATTTTGGAAAATGCACAGCAGGCAAAAAATTGGAAAAGTTCCAACGTTGATAGGAGATAATTGTCAAATCAGTCGTCAGGCATATATTGCAAAAAATAATGTTGTGATAGGGAACAATGTTATAGTTGAAGAATTTGTATCTATAAAAGAGGGAACCCAAATAGGAGATAATTGTATTATTAGGGCAGGAAGTATTATTGGCGGGGAAGGTTTTCAATTGCAAAGCAAATATGATAATACATATTCGGTAGTTAAGCATTTGGGAGGTGTGATTATAGGAAATGATGTAGAGTTGCAACAAACTGTCTGTATAGATAAAGCTATTTTTAGTTGGGACAACACAGTTATCGGAGATGGGACTAAGATAGATAATTTAGTGCATGTAGGTCATGCAGTTAAAATAGGGAAAAACTGTGAGATTACGGCAGGAATCATTTTTGCAGGAAGCGTTAAAACAGGAGATAATATTTGGATTGGACCGAATGCAACAATTCGGAATAATATACTGATTGAAAAAAATGCAAATATTTCATTAGGAAGCGTTGTTACTAAAAGTGTAGAACAAAATCAAAAAGTTAGCGGGAATTTTGCGATAGCTCATGATAAGTTTTTGGAAAATTTAAGGCATAGTATGAAGGAATGCTAGGGATTACGTGTAATATATGAGAGATACTATAATTTGAGTGAGGTTTAATATGTTAGAGGTTGGCAACAGTTATTCTGAAACAAGGGTTGCAAGTGAAGAAATTATTGAAGAAATTGCTAAAATTTCAGGGGACGTAAATCCAATTCATTTGGATGAAACATATGCAAAAGATTCTGTATTTGGCAAAAGAGTAGCACATGCTTTGTTTTGCCAAAATATTATTTCGATGATTATTGGCAATTTTTTGCCGGGAAAAGGAGCAATATTAGTTTCGCAGACATTTAAATACCATTGTCCAGTGTATTTAGGCGATAAAATTGAGGCTACAGTTGTTGTAAAAGAAGTTTTACCTAGAGGGAAGTATGTTTTGGATACAGTATGCAGGAATCAGTCAAAGGAAATTGTTTTAACAGGAGTGTCGATTGTCAAATGGCAAAATAAATAATTTTGGTAAGAATATTGGGGAAATAGATGAAAAAAATATTTTTAGGAGTGCAGGAAATTGCCGGAATGATGGAACGATTAAATAATGCGTTTCATGAGATGGGAATTGAAAGCGATTTTTATTGTATGGATAATTATGAATTTGGCTCTGATAAAAAAGATAAAGCAATTCTTAGAAAATATAAAATCCACTCTAATAAGAGAATTCATGCTACAAAAGAATATATGAGAAATTGGTGGTATTTTTTGCAAATGTGGGATATAGTATATATTTTTTTTCATGTTCTGTTTCGGTATGATGCATTTATTTTTATTTTTGGGCACGGAATGTTTTTTTATAATAAATATTTGAGTAAGATAGAGGAATTAGAATTTTTTATATTAAAGTTATTTCATAAAAAAATGATTATGTGGCTGTGTGGTTCTGATTCAAGGGCACCATATTGTGATGTATATATGTATTGCTGTCTCAATGATCCTGAGAGATTATATCGGGCGACGCAAAAAAGATCAAAGAGGATTAGGATGCT
>CAJUJG010000058.1:0-5330 GCA_910586715.1 uncultured Lachnospiraceae bacterium | reverse complement strand
ATTTGATATATAATTGCATTGGCATACCAATAGATGAGAAAGAAAAAGTGCATATTAGCAAAAAGGATAATGTCAAACCTACTATTTTACATGCGCCATCTGATCAAAAAGGAAAAGGTACTGAGGCAATTCGAAATGTTTTAAAAGAAATCGAAAAAGAAGGATATGATGTTAACTATATTGAAGTATCAGGTGTATCACATAATATTGTTCTTGAGAAGATGTCAGAGTCTGATATTGTAATTGATCAATTGTATAGCGATACACCAATGGCAGGATTTGCGGCAGAGGCATCTATCAATGCGATACCGGTTATTGTAAGCGGCTATTATGCAGAAGTATACAAAGAAACAAATCCTCAGCCTATTGCTCCGACGGTCTATTGCAAGCCGGATGAATTAAAAGAAAAAATAATTTATTTGTTGGAGCATAAGAAGGAATGGGAGCGAATAGGGAAAGAGGAACAGGAATATATTGAGAACCATTGTCTTTCGACTATTGTAGCGGATAAGTTTTTAAGGATATTTGATGGTTCATACCCTGATGAGTGGATTATGAATCCAAAAGATAATGATTATATTTGGGGTGGAGGGGTTGACAAAAAATTGGTTACGGACAGTATTGTCAAACTGATAGACAACTATGGTCCCCAGTCATTATGTTTGGATGAAGATAGCATACTTTATAAGAAATATATTCAATTATATAATGAAACAAGTAAGAAATCTTAAAAGAGGTATATTAATTGGAAAAAATTTTAGTTTTTAAGACGTCTACCGACGCTACAATGGACAAGCTTTTTGGCGAGCTGGGAATGCAAGAGATTGACTGCCTGATTCAAAGCAGTCAGCTTTCCAGATATCAGACGCAGTATCCGTCTGTAAATTTTATTGACATTTGCCGGGAGGGGTTTTATGACCTTCCAGCGGAAATAATTGATAGAATATCTTCCAAGCCATATGACCAACTATATGTAACTTTTTCGGGAGCAAAGGGACATAACTATGGGAATGTCATGGAACTGGTCGAAAAGGTAAATTTTAAAAATGCCTACTTTTATAATTATAATGGAGATAAGGTCAGGATCCCTGGAAAAAATGTGGTAAAAGATACGTTTTGCAGGTTATATATCAAGTGGATTGATTTTATCTATGGACGGAAAGGGGAGTAACAACATGTGCGGAATAGCCGGGTACATAGACAAATCAAATAAATATAAAGCGGACAGGGCATTTGTTAAAAAAATGACGGATGTATTAATTCATCGCGGACCGGACGCAGAAGGGCAATGGGCGGATGAACGGGTTGCGTTAGGGCACAGGCGGCTGTCGATTATAGACCTTGATGCAAAGAGCAATCAGCCGATGGTCAGTCATGATGGAAGATATGTCATCACGTTCAATGGAGAAATTTATAATTATATTGAAATCAGGCAGGAATTGCGAAGGAATGGTGCGGTATTTCAAACAAACAGCGATACGGAAGTGATTATAGAGGCGTATCGCGCATATGGAACAGAATGTTTTAACCGTTTTAACGGAATGTGGGCATTTGCACTTTATGACAGGGATGAGCAGAAGCTGATTGTGAGCAGGGACCGTTTTGGGATTAAACCGGTTTATACGGTCAATAATGATGATGTGTTTATTTTTGCATCAGAAATCAAAGCAATTATTGCGGCATTTCCACAAGAGAATATTCCGAATGAGACATGTATATACCGGTATCTTTCCGGCTCGGTAAATGAAGACACGGATGAACAGTGTTTTTATAAAAATGTTAAAATTTTTCCGCCGGCGCACTATTTGGTATACGATGTCAGGCAGCATACAAAGGATTACAGAAGATATTGGGAAGTAGATGAGCAGCTGTTTTATAACAAATGGATTAAGGGAAGAAATCCGGTTAAAACATTTAAGCAGCTGTTTGAAAGTGCAATTGGATTAAGACTCCGCGCCGATGTGGCAGTGGGCGCATGTTTGTCCGGAGGCTTGGATTCGAGTGCAATTGTGGGCTGCGCATCCAAAAAGTTTGGGAAAAAGATGCATACATTTTCCTCGATTTATACGGATAAGGAATGCAATGAGGAGCCATATATCCGTAAAGTAAATGAATTATGGGATACAGTTCCTCATTATATTAAACCGGATGACTATGAGAAAAACTTCACAAAGTATATTGAAGATTTGACAAGGCACCATGATCAGCCGACGGGAGGCGCTTCTTTGTACAGCCAGTACATGGTTATGAAAGGCGTTCAGGGCAATGTAAAGGTAGTGCTTGACGGTCAGGGGGCAGACGAGCTGTTTGCAGGGTATATTCCTTATTATTCTTATTACATTTCCGATCTGATGGACAAAAATACATTTTGGTCAAAATGTAAGGCAATAAAAATGCTTACGATTGTAAAGAAAGAGTGGCCGGATATTATTGGAGCGGTCAGTACGGATACGATCGTCAGGCTTGTCGGATTAAAAAACAGTTTTTTATTTCAAAATAAAAGCAGAATAAATGATTTAAAGATAAAAAGAAGCGCGAGGCTGTTTACAGATGCATTTATGGAATGTGTCCATGACACGTCTCAAAAGGAAATACAATGCGCTTCTCATTTGAATACAAGATTATGCAATGATGTTTTGAATAAGTCCATACCGTCACTGCTGCATAATGAGGACGGAAATTCCATGACTTTTTCAATTGAATCAAGAGTGCCGTTTTTGGATTACCGGATTGTTGAGTTTGCGATTGCGCTTGACGGAACATACAAAATTCATAATCAGTGGACAAAATGGATTATCAGAAAGGCGTGCAGGGAGTATCTGCCAAAGGAAGTTGCTAAAAGAAAAAACAAAATGGGATTTCCGGCACCGTTTGCAAGGTGGCTGCGGGAAGGCAGCAGCAGGGAAGAGCTGAAAAAAGAAATTTATGCTTTTGGAGACAGAAATATTGTTCCGCGTGATACTATTGACCGGTTTTACCGGGAACATATCAGTGGGGATGCGGACTTTAGCGATATGCTTTTTCGGTTTTACAGTATGGAATTATGGTTTAAAATATGTGATGTATATAAAAAGGAAACGGTCGAATGAAAAAAATAATACTGTTTGGCGCTGGGTATTTCGGGGAAGCAGCGTATGATAAATTAAGAAAAGCCGGGGAGATTTTATTTTATGCGGATAATAATCAAAATAAGGTTGGTACCAGGCTGCATGACATTGAAATAATAGATATTTCTAGATTAAAGCAGATTTATGATGCGCAGACGATGGACATTGTAATTTCGACACGGTACTTTAAAGAAATCGGAATGCAGCTGGAATGTATTGGCATTATGCAATACTATGTGATTTCGGATGGCTTGTTGTATTATAAAGGTCAAACCGGAGGGCTGGTTCCGTGCAGTATGGGAGAAATGCGTGCCTATAAGAAAGAGACAAATCAAATAAGTATTTTGTTTGTCCAGGATGTAGCCTGTATTCGTACGCACAAGATTGCGAATGCACTGAAAAAGTATGGATGGAAGATTTTCCTGGCGTATTCCGTGGCGTCTCCAAGACAATCGAATAAGGAATATGCCGACATTTATGATTGTATTTATTCCATAAATTCCATAGAGCAGTTTATTGAATTTATAAATGACAGTGAGTTTGACTATATACATAGTTCGAATGAACCTGATTTTCTGACGATGATATTAAATCACACAAACAAAACAGTGATTCATGACTGTCATGATTTAAGCAGCGCTTATAAAAGCATGTCCTTAGAAGAACTGTTTATTGAGTTTGAAGCGAACAAATATAGCAGTGGAGTAATTTATACAACGCAGGGAATACGGGAAGAAGCAGTAAAAAAGTTTGATATTCCAATAGATAAAACGTTTGTATTGGAAAATATGATTTCAGAAGAACTGGCTCCCAAAAAGAGATTGAAAAAACTGAGCGCTTTTGATAATGAGCTGCATTGCGTGTATGAGGGCGGCGTCATACCGGGTGACAGGGAAAGCCACAGGTATTTTGAGAAGATATGGGTGAAACTGGCTGAATGCGGGCTTCATGTTCATTTTTACACAAACTGTGAGAAGCAGTACTGTGCCTATCTAGAATCGCTGCATGAGAAAATTCATTATGAAGGCAACCTTTCATCGAAACAGCTGGCGGTGGAACTGACAAAGTATGATGTCGGATTGTGCATTCTGAACGTGACAAAAAGGAATAAACAGTATTTGGAATATGCTTCCCCAAACAAAATACAGGAATACGTAAATGCCGGCATTCCCGTTGCGGTTGGAGATGTTCAGAGTCAAAAGCGATTTGTTGAAGAGAATCAATTTGGAAAAGAAATCGATTTTCGCGAAAGCATCTTGGAACAATTCCAAAATATTGCACAGATACAGATTGAAGCAAATGCATTGCAGAAAAAGGGGCTGACCTTTGAAAGCAGGATTCCCGCGCTTGCGGAATTCTACAATGCAATGCGAAAAGTAAGGGCATGAGGTGGATGATGAAGAAAATCATACTGTTTGGCGCTGGATTTTATGGGCAGGGCGCTTATTTTAAGATGAAGGAGCAATTTGAGATTCTATATTTTGCAGACAATAATTTGGCGTTAGCCGGAACAAAACTGTTTGGAATTCCGGTTATAGCCGGTCAGCAATTAAGGGAGGTTTATTCTTCTGAAACAGATGTGATCATATGTGCACAGGCATATTTTGAAATCAGCGCGCAATTGATTGAAATGGGAATTACAGATTATTATGTAATGCTTGAAGGCTTTTTGTATCATAGCAACAAAAATGAGACCATGATGCCTGTTGAATTGAATCAATATAATTATTTTTGTAAGAGGGATGCAGAGAGGACAATTTTATATGTACAGAGTACGGAATGCGCCCAACTGCATAAAATGGCTGCAATGATGGGAGAAGAAGGCTATAAAGTATTTCTGTTATATACGATGGCATGTCCGCAAACGGAAGACAGCCACAGCGCTGGCGTGTATGACGGTATTTTTACATTCTACACCGTGAATGGAATCGTGGATTTTATAGAAAACAGTGACTTTGACATTGTGCACAGCTTTGATGATTCTGATGTTTTAACCAATATTGTGCTGTTGACGCCAAAGCATGTGGTTGTGAATGCGGACAGGGGCGGACAGAAGTGGGTGGGAACGGTTGAAAACCTGGTATTATCCTATATGGCAGATGCACGGAATGACGGAATGGCAGATACGTCATTGGATTCAAAAGGATTAGTGGAGTTTTATGAAAGCGTAAAGAAAAGGAATGTTATGAGATGAAGGTAGTAACGGTTGTAGGTGCGAGACCC
>CAJUJG010000057.1:11428-22647 GCA_910586715.1 uncultured Lachnospiraceae bacterium | reverse complement strand
AAGTAAAGCACATAAAGCATTATTACCGTTACATGGATGACATTTGTATCTTTGCAAAGTCCAAAGAGGAATTGCACAGATTATTGCAGGAGATAAACGAGTATTTCAGGATAAATTTGAAATTAAGGGTGAAAGGCAACTATCAGATATTCCCTTCCTTTGTCCGGGGAATTGATTTTGTTGGTTACAGGGTTTTTCTGAATTATACATTGCTTAGAAAATCCACTTGCCGGGAATTTGAACGGAAGATGACCGCAATCAGGAAGAAGGTGGAAAGCGGGCATGAAATGAATTATTCAGAATGGTGTTCAATCAATTCGTACAAGGGTTGGCTGAAACATTGTGATAGTTACCGATTAGCTGAAAAATACATCGTACCTATTCAGCCATATGCTGATAGATATTATAAAGACCATATCAAGAAGAAAGGCGGTAAAAAGAAGAATGAAACAGTATCAGAAAGTAAGAAGTGTTCAGCAGCCTGAACCAAAAGTTATTGATGACTTTTCGGTTTGGGTTGCGGAAAACATCACCCCGGTATCTGAACCGGGGACAGATGAACAGCCGGGTTTTGAAGGTTATGAATATGACCTGACCCAGTACACCAAGGATGAATACATTCAGTCGATTGACGAAAAGAACGCATCCTTAGAAGCCGAAATCACAAGTACCCAGTTGGCGTTGTGTGATGTGTATGAAATGTTAGGTTAAGGAAGGGGTGAATGGAAATGGCAGAAGTATATGCAAACCTGATTATCAAGGGAAAAAAGACCATCAGTGAAGTTCCTGAAAAACTCATTGACGATGTGAAAGCGGTCTTGTCAGAAAAAGGTTTCCCGGAACTTGCGGAAGGTGATGACTGATGTTCTATCAGCTTATCATAAAAATTCTATTCAGAAAGGATGTGAAGGAAATGGCAGTAATTTATGCAACGCTGATTGTAAAGGGTAAGAAGTCCTTTGCAGACGTGCCGGAAAGAATCAAGGAACAGGTCAGGGAAATCCTGACTGACCTTGATTGCCCTGAACTGGCAGAGTAGTCAGGGAAATGTTCACGCAACTGAAAAAACACGCTATATGACGGTTATATGAAGTCATGTGGCGTGTTTTTTCGTAACCAAACACAGTAGAAAGAAGGTAGACAGAATGAAACAGACAATTTGTGCAGCATTGGGTGCTGTCGGTTCAGCAGTGGCAGCTTTATTTGGCGGTTGGGATGCAGGGCTTGCAACCCTTGTGATTTTCATGGGGCTTGACTATGTTTCGGGCTTAGTCGTGGCTGGCGTGTTCCATAAAAGCACCAAGACCGACACGGGGACGCTTGAAAGCAGTACCGGGTGGAAAGGATTGTGCAGAAAGGTCATGACCCTGATTTTTGTGTTGGTGGCATACCGCCTTGATTTGGTCATCGGCACAAACTACATCCGGGATGCAGTAATCATTGCGTTCATTGCCAATGAAACAATCTCCCTTGTGGAAAATGCGGGGCTTATGGGCTTGCCACTCCCGGCAGTAGTGACCAAGGCGATTGACATTTTGCAGAAAAAGGCTGAAAGAGAGGATAAGTAAATGGGTGTGAAAATCTGCATTGATGCGGGGCATTACGGGAAATACAACCGTAGTCCCGCAGTAAAGGACTATTATGAATCTGATATGGTTTGGAAACTGCACCTGTTGCAGAAGCAGTATTTGGAAGAATATGAAGGTGTGACGGTCATCACCACAAGACCAAATCAGGCAACGGACAAAGCACTGTATGACCGGGGGGCTTGTTCCAAGGGGTGTGACTTGTTCATTTCAGACCATTCAAACGCAGTCGGCAGCGGGGTCAATGATTCTGTTGACTATGTGGCAATCTATCACCTGACGGATGACAACACCACACAGGTTGATGACATTTCAAAGGTGATTGCCGGAAAACTTGCCCCTGTCATCGCTGATGTGATGGGGGCTTCACAGGGCGGGCGAATCGTCACAAGGAAATCAGGCAATGACCGCAACGGTGACGGTCAACTGAATGATAACTATTATGGTGTGCTGCATGGTGCAAGGATGGTGAACACACCGGGCATGATTCTTGAACACAGTTTCCACACCAACACCAAGATGACCCGGTGGTTATTGGATGACAGCAACCTTGCAAGACTGGCAAAGGCAGAAGTGGAAGTTTTGGCTGCACACTTTGGACTGAAAAAGAAAGGTGTCGCATCCGCTGAACCTGTTGCATCAGGATTTCAGGCAACCGCCCTGAAAGACATGGGTGAAGCTGACATCATTGCAAAGGTTGGTGCATTGTTCACTGCTGACCAAAGAAAGAACGGTGTTCTTGCATCGGTTTCCCTTGCACAGTTCATTTTGGAATCTGCCTATGGCAAGTCTGAACTGGCACAGAACGCCAACAACTGTTTTGGTATGAAGTGCAGCCTGTCCGGGAACACATGGGGCGGTTCAGCATGGGACGGTGCAAGCAAATATGCCAAGAATACACAGGAATATGTCAATGGTCAGTATGTGACTGTTACCGCAGAGTTCAGGAAGTATCAGGATGTGGAACAGTCCATTGCTGACCATTCTGCATATTTGCTTGGTGCTATGAAGGGCAGCAAGAAACGCTATGACGGTTTGAAGGGCTGCACTGATTACAAGAAAGCGGTGCAAATCATTAAAGACGGCGGTTATGCAACTGCACCTGATTATGTTGAAAAGGTTTGCAGCATCATTGAAAAGTGGAATCTGACAAAGTATGATGTGGATGCTTCTGTTTCCAATGGCACGGGAATCAATACGGATTTCCCTGCTTGCCCTTTTACCGTTCAGGTCATTGTGGATGACCTGAATTATAGGGAAAGTCCTGAAATGGGTAACAACATCAAGGGGCAGACCGGGAAAGGGGTGTTCACCATTGTTGAGGTCAGGAACGGTTGGGGAAAACTGAAAAGTGGTGTTGGTTGGATTTACCTTGAAAACCCCGACTACTGTATAATTCAGGGGAACGCACCGACAACCGCAGCCTTTGAACCTTATCTTGTCACCGTGAAGGTTGCTGACCTGAACATCAGGAAGGATGCAACCATTGATGCACAGTCCGTTGGGTACACTGGAAAGGGAACTTTCACCATCGTGGAAGAAAAGACCGGGAAGGTGAACAAGGATGGAACTGTTGGTCTTTGGGGCAAGCTGAAATCAGGTGCAGGATATATCTGCCTTGCATTTGATGCCTATACCGAAAAGGTGTAACGGTGTGTTTCTAATTTGTTACTAATTGACAGCGTTTTGCACCATCTGACACAATCTTGAATCTTGAACTTTTCCGCAAAATCAGGGGTTGCAAGGGGTTTGAAATTGGTCAAATTTATGGTATAATGTCGATAGACATTATACCTTGCCCGAAAGGGCATAAACTTATTATAATTACGAAGTAATTATGATATAATGTCGATAAATATTGTGTTTAACAGTGAAATAATCTATAAAAATATGTTATAATAATCCATAAAAATGCATAGGGAAGAGGGAAAGGAGCGTATGACAATACAAGAATGCTACGATATAATTGGCGGCGACTACGAAGATGTCTTTGAACGGCTCTGTAAAGAGGAACGTATCAAAAAATATATGTTTAAATTCCTGAATGATCCCAGCTTTGAAATGCTGTGCACCTCCTTAAACGAAGAAAATTTGGAAGGGGCGTTTTGTGCGGCGCATACGCTGAAAGGAATTTGTCAAAATCTCGGGTTCGGGAATCTATACGAATCCTCCGACCGGCTGGCTGAAAAGCTCAGAACAAGGAAAAAACAGAATGTAACGGAATTTATGAGACAGGTAGAAGAGGACTATGGAATGACAGTGTCTGTAATTAAACAGTTTCAGGCACAAAATACTATCTGAACAAATAATTGGAGATAAGATATGGCAAAAAAAGATCACAAAACGCAAAAAAGCGACAAATTTACCATTGACCAACTGAATGAAATCAAAGAAGGAAAGGACGCTGGATTGGATATTTCCATTTATGCAAAACCGGAATATTATGCAATCCAAATGCGCCAAATCCGGTTTGGTCTGATGGAGGGGCTGCCGGTAGAAGTCTATGCAAAGCCGGAATATGACTGGTTTCAGATGGAGGAAATCCGAAAAGGACTGAAAAGCAATCTGAATGTACAACGTTATGCAGACCCCAATATTCCCTACGATAAAATGCGTCAGGTCCGCGAAGGGCTGATGGACGGACTCGAGCTTCACAAATACCTGCAGTTTGACGCAGGCGTGCTCAGGGAGCTTCGTAAGGCGATGTTGTCCAAGGTCAACATCATAAGCTACATAAAACAGGGGTACGATGCGGAGCAGTTGGAAGAAATCCGCATTGCGCTCGAGAAGAAACTCAATATTATTCCCTATCTGCTTCCGGAGCTGCGCGGCGTTTCCATTGCGCAAATTCGTCTTGGACTGGAGAGAGGACTGGACGTGTCTGCTTACGCCAAAGTTGAATACAGTTGGCGGCAGATGCGTGAAATTCGTCTCGGACTGGAAAACAGAGTTGATATTTCCGTTTATGCGAAGCCGCTCTACAACTGGCAGCAGATGCGTGAAATCCGTCTTGGACTGGAGGCGGGCATTGATGTCAGCGCATACACAAGTCTGATGTGGACGGCATCAGATATGAAACGCAAGCGACAGGAAGTGCATGGAGACGATATTTCGCAGGAGCTTTTGGATATTCTGGCAGGAAAGAAAATTGAACCGGAAGAAAATGAGTATTTTACGGTGAGCATCAGTCAGGATGAAATGGAGGCGTACTTTGAGGTACGGCGGGAAAATACCCAGCTGCAAAGAGAGAAAATCGAAAATATTTTAGCGATGAACGGCATTCGCGCGGGCATTATTGAAGAAGCGGTTCAAACGCTTTCAAAAGGCGGGCTGTCCATGCAGAAAGTGCTGATTGCAAAGGGACAGGAAGCGGTACACGGAACGGACGGCTGGTATGAATACTTCTTTAAGCTCAAAGAGGAACGGCGCCCGCTGATGTTGTCCGACGGCTCGGTAGATTATCAGAATACACAGTGGTTTGAGATTGTCGAAAAAGGACAGAAGATTGCGTATTATCATGAAGCATGCATCGGCTCGGAGGGTTATACGGTGACCGGAAGGGTGCTGCCGGCGCATAAAGGAAGAGAGCAGAGTGTTCTTGCGGGCAGAGGGTTTATCCTGATGCCGGATCAAAAGACGTATGTTGCGGCGGAAAGCGGAAAAGTAGAGCTGCGGGGTAATCTGCTTGAGGTGACAAAGCTTTTGGTACTGCAGGAGGTTAAGATGCCGACCGGAAAAGTGGACTTTGACGGCTCTGTGTATGTGCGGGGGAACGTCGGTATCGGAACGACGATTAAGGCAACAGAGGATGTTTTTGTGGACGGTTATGTGGAGGCGACGCGCATTGAATGCGGCGGAAGCATTGTCCTGCGTCAGGGCATTAATGCTGCCGGCCAGGGGTATCTCAAGGCGGGAAAAGGCGTTGCCGGGCGATTTTTTGAATCCGCAAAGGTTTATGCCGGCGAGCTGATTCAGGCAAACTACTGTATGAATTCGGAGCTTTATACGGACGGAAAGGTAATCGTGAGCGGTGAGTTCGGGGCGCTTGTCGGCGGAATGATACAGGCGGTCCGGGGACTTGATGCGTACAACGTCGGAAACCGTGTTGGAATTCCCACGTATCTGAAAATCGGCATTAATGATACGCTGATAAAACAGCAGTATGAGATTGAGGCACGAATGACAGAGGTCGAGAAAGAGTTAAGCATTCTGCAAAATGCTTACCATGATTTGCAAAAGAAGTATCCGATTGAGGTCAGACGGCAGATGGATATTTATTTGAAAATAGAAAGCGCCATTTATACCAAGGAACAGCAGAAAGATTATTTGGTTGGGGAAAAGGCGAAAATGGATGAGCGGATGACAGCAGTCAATGATGCCAAAGCAGTCATCCACGGAAACTGCTGTGAGGGTGTTTTAATTGAAATAAACGGAATCCGCTGGAGCGCGAAAGAGGTGCGCAATGTCACGATTATCAGAACGGGGAACCGAATAGCGATTTTTGAAAACTAAGGTGTGTACAAAGCGAAAGAAGGGAATATCATGCGTAATAAAATATTGATTGTAGATGATTCAGAATTAAACCGCGAAACGTTGGCTGAAATTTTGGAGGACGATTTTTCGGTTATGGAGGCGGAAAACGGAATAGAGGCGCTTGCGCTTTTGGATAAGCACCAAAAGGAGCTGGGAGCTGTGCTGTTGGATTTGGTTATGCCCGACATGGACGGCTTTGCCGTATTGGAGGCGATGAAGGAAAAAGGGTATATGGGGAAAATTCCGGTGCTGATTATCAGCGGTGAGAAATCCCTTAAAACGGAAAAGAAATGTTTTAAGGCGGGCGTTTCCGACTTTATCCGAAAGCCGTTTGACAATAAACTGGTAAGCAACCGAGTGAAAAATATTTACAATTTGTTTGAGTATCAAAATACCTTGGAGGAGAAAGTTACGAAGCAGACGGAGGCATTGCAAAAACAGTATAAACTCCTTCAGATTCAGGCGGATCGGTTAAATAAGGTCAACGATAACATTTTAAATATTTTGGGGACGATTGTAGAGTACCGGAATTTAGAAAATGCCGATCACATCAGACGGGTAAAAGAATTTACACGCATTCTTGCATTGGAATTTATGAAAATACACCCGGAATACAAGCTGACGGAAAAGAAGATTGAAATGATTGTGGCGGCAAGCGCATTGCATGACATCGGAAAGATTGCGATACCGGACAGTATTTTGTTAAAGCCTGCAAAGCTTACGGCAGAGGAGTATGAGTGTATCAAATCGCATACGACGAAAGGCAGTGACATGCTCAACAGTATTAAAGGCATTTGGGATGAGGAATACCGCAATACGGCATACGATATTTGCAGACACCATCATGAACGGTATGACGGCAGCGGATATCCCGACGGACTGGTGGGAGAAGACATTCCGATTTCGGCGCAGCTTGTGTCGGTTGCGGAGGTTTATGACGCATTGATTAGTGAAAAGGTGTACAAGGGAGCGCATACGCCCGAGGAGGCGTTTCATATGATTATGACGGGCGAGTGCGGCGTTTTTTCACCAAGAATTTTGGAAAATCTGCGCACAGTTAAGGAACAGTTTGAGGCATGTGCCCGTTCTTAAGTTTATTTTGGGGCGATTTTGCTTGATTTTTGACAGCGGTTTTAGTATCATTTATAGTGATATGGAGGATTTTGACAATGGATGAAATGGTTAGGGTAGCAGTAGACGCGATGGGCGGCGACAACGCGCCGAAGGAAATCATCAAGGGCGCTGTCGAGGCAGTAAATGAAAACAGTAAAATCAAGGTATATCTGACAGGCGTAAAAGATACGGTGGAGAACGAGCTTGCACAGTATACGTACGATAAAGAGCAGATTGAGGTAGTAAACGCCACGGAGATTATCGAGACGGCGGAGCCGCCCGTAATGGCAATCCGCAAAAAAAAGGATTCGTCGATTGTGGTGGCGTTAAATTTGGTTAAGGACGGGACATGTGACGCGTTTGTGTCGGCAGGCAGTTCAGGTGCGGTTCTTGTCGGCGGACAGTTGATTGTCGGCAGAATTAAGGGAATTGAACGTCCGCCTCTTGCGCCGCTTATTCCGACGGAGAAAGGCTGCTCACTCTTAATCGACTGCGGTGCGAATGTGGACGCGAGACCGTCGCAGCTTGTGCAGTTTGCGAAAATGGGTTCAGTATATATGGAAAGCGTTATGGGCGTGCAAAATCCGAAGGTGGCGATTGTCAATATCGGCGCAGAGGAGGAGAAGGGAAACGCGCTTGTAAAAGAAACGTTTCCGCTTTTAAAGAACTGTCCTGAGATTAACTTTATCGGAAGTATTGAGGCGAGGGAAATTCCAACCGGATATGCGGATGTTATTGTCTGTGAGGCGTTTGCGGGAAATATTATCTTAAAGCTCTATGAGGGCGTCGGGGCAATGCTGCTTCGTAAGGTGAAATCAAGCCTGATGTCTTCTCTTAGAAGTAAAATAGGGGCATTTCTTATCAAGCCTGCATTGAAGCAGACACTAAAAGGATTTAGCCTTGAGGAACATGGCGGAGCGCCGCTTCTTGGCTTAAACGGTCTTGTGGTAAAGACGCACGGCAGTTCGGAGGCGGTCGAAATCAAGAATTCGATTTTGCAGTGTGCGACGTTTAAAGAGCAGAAGATTAACGAAAAGATAAAAGAGAAGGTTGTCTTAAAGGATGAGGGATAATAATGGAATTTGATGCGTTGCGAAAGGTGATCGCGGCTGTTTTGGGAATGGATACGGACGAAATCAGCCCCGAGATGGATTTTGTGTCCGACTTGGGCGCCGATTCGTTGGACCTTTATCAGATTTTTACCGGTGTGGAGGACGCGCTTGGAGCAACAATCCCGCCCGAGGAAGTGGAGCACATTACCACGGTCAGGGAGGCATTGGAGCTGATTAATCAAAAAATGTGATGAAAAAGGCCTTTTCGATGGGGCTTTTTGTATGGAGGTATAAAGACAATGCAGAATATGAAAGAACTCTTAGCGCAGTTACAGGAAAAAATAGGGTACCGGTTTTCGGACGAAGGGCTTTTAAGACAGGCGGTTACACACAGCTCTTTTGCAAACGAGCAGAAAATTAACAAGTTAAGTAACTACGAGCGACTTGAGTTTTTGGGCGATGCCGTGCTTGAGATGGTTTCGAGTGAATTCTTATATAAGGAAAATCCCCAAATGCCGGAGGGACAGCTGACACGGCTGCGTGCGTCAATGGTGTGCGAGCCGGCGCTTGCATATTGCGCAAGGGATATTGATTTGGGGTCTTACATTCTCTTAGGAAAAGGTGAGGAAGCGACGGGCGGACGAAAGCGTGATTCGATTACGTCCGACGTGATGGAGGCTGTGATTGGCGCGATTTTTCTTGACGGCGGAATTGAGGAGGCGAAAAAGTACATATACCGTTTTATTCTCTCTGATTTGGAAAATAAAATTCTTTTTATGGACAGCAAGACACTTTTGCAGGAGGAGGTCCAAAAAAATAATACAGCGCAGCTGCATTATGAGCTGATTGGCGAAACAGGACCGGACCATGATAAGGAGTTTCATGTCAAGGCGTATCTTGACGGAAAGGAAATCGGGACGGGGATTGGAAGAACGAAAAAAGCGGCGCAGCAGCAGGCGGCGTATGAAGCGCTGATGCTGCTAAAGGGGAGAAACAGGTAAATGTATTTAAAGAGTATTGAGGTACAGGGCTTTAAGTCCTTTGCAAATAAGATTTTATTTCAGTTTCATCAGGGCATTACGGACATTGTGGGTCCAAACGGTTCGGGAAAGAGCAATGTTGCGGACGCGGTGCGCTGGGTGCTTGGTGAGCAGCGGATTAAGCAGCTGCGCGGGGAGTCCATGCAGGATGTCATTTTTTCGGGAACGGAGCTTAGGAAACCGCTTGGGTATGCGTATGTGGCGATTACGTTTGACAATGCGGATCATAAGCTGGCGATTGATTATAGTGAAGTGACGGTTGCAAGAAGGCTGTATCGCAGCGGTGAGAGTGAGTATTCGATTAACGGTATTCCGTGCCGTCTAAAGGACGTGAACGAGCTGTTTTACGATACGGGTATCGGCAAAGAGGGGTATTCGATTATCGGACAGGGACAGATTGAGAAGATTTTGAGCGGAAAGCCCGATGAGAAGCGGGAGCTTTTTGACGAGGCGGCAGGTATTGTGAAGTTTAAAAAGCGCAAGGCGACGGCGCAGAAAAAGCTTGAGGACGAAAAAAACAATCTTGTGCGTGTCACGGATATTTTAAGTGAGCTGGAAAAGCAGACAGGACCGTTGGAAAAGCAGTCGGAAAAGGCAAAAGTATACTTAAAGAAAAAAGAGGAACTAAAGGAACTGGATGTCAACCTGTTTCTTTTGGAGAATGAAAACCTTTCCAACCAGCTTACGGAGATTGACAAAAAATATACAATTGCGAAGGATGAATATGACGAAACGGCAAAAGCATACGATAAGATTAAGGAAGAGTATGATACTGTTGCAAAACGGATTGAGGAGCTTGAACAGGAGCTTGAGGATACAAGAAACACGCTGACAGACACAAGTGTGCTGCGCGGAAAGCTTGAGGGCGAGATGAACGTTTTGCGGGAGCAGATTAAGGGTGCACAGGGAAACGAGCAGCATTTTAACGAGCGTATTGCGGCAATCCGTGAGCAGCTTGAAAAACAGGAGGAAGAGCGCGATAAAATCCTTACAGTCAAGACGGAGCTTGACGCGCGGGTAGCGGATATTGAGAAGGAGCGCAGCGAGGCGAAAGGTTCGCTTTCTGCGGTTCAGGCGCGCATTGAGGAACTGAATGAAAAGCTTGAGGCGGATAAGAACCGGATGATCGCAATGCTTGGAGAGCGTGCCACGATTAAGTCCAATATCGGAAGCCTCGACGCGATGATGGAGCAGCTTCGTATCCGCAAGGCGGAGCTGAATTCAAGGCTGCTGCGTGCAAAGAGCGATGAGGCGGAGCTTGACGCGGAACTTCAGACGCTTCAGGAGGAATTTTGCAGGATAAACGACGAGATTATTGCGGCAAATGACAGGCTTTCGCAGTTGGATGCAAAGACAGGGACTTTTAAGGAGCGGCTCTCCAATAAAGATGAGGAAATCCGGACGCTTCAGGGAGAATATCAGCGGTGTAAGACAAAGCTTGATACCATTTCCAACCTTACGGAGCGGTATGAAGGCTATGGAAACAGCATTCAGCGCGTGATGGAGGAGAAGGAGAAAAATGCTGGCATTGTCGGCGTTGTAGCGGATATTATTAAAGTTGATAAGAAGTATGAAACCGCGATTGAAACGGCGCTTGGCGGAAATATCCAAAATATTGTCACGGACAATGAGGATACGGCAAAGAAAATGATTGTTTTCCTGAAAAAAAACAGATTCGGACGCGCGACGTTTCTGCCGCTTACAAGCATTACGAAACCGCAGGAATTTAAAACGCCGGAGGTCTTGCAGGAGCAGGGAGTAATCGGGCTGGCGGATTCGATTGTACGGGTGGAGAAAGCGTATGAGAATGTTGCAAAGACCATGCTTGGCAGGATTGTCGTGGTGGACCATGTTGACAATGCGGTAAAAATTGCGAAAAAATATCATTATGGTGT
>CAJUJG010000057.1:0-11418 GCA_910586715.1 uncultured Lachnospiraceae bacterium | reverse complement strand
TGTGCGTATGGTAACGCTTGAGGGCGAGCTTCTCGTTCCGGGCGGTGCAATCAGCGGCGGTGCGTTTAAAAACAATTCCAATCTTTTGGGCAGACGCCGTGAGCTTGAGGAGCTTGAAAAGAAGGTTTTGGAAACAAAAGAGCAGTTAAGGCAGGCACAGCAGGATATTGAGGACATCAAGGCGGAGCGAAATGTGCACAGAAAGGATATTGAGGACGCAAAGGCGAAGCTGCAGGAGCTTTTCCTTGCACAGAATACGGCAAGACTGAACGTGACGGCTGCGGAGGAGCGCAAGAAAGAGGCACAACAGGGTTTTGGTTCATTAAAGGACGAGGAGCAAGAGATTGCGCAAAAGACAGAAGAAATCAATGTTGATAAGGAGCGGATTTTAGAAGAACTAAAAAACTCTGAAGAGGAAGAGAAAAAGCTTGAGGCAAATATCGTCGTGTATCAGCATGAACTGGAAACGTACCGTGCCGAGGAGTCGAGCAAAACGGGCATGGTTGGCGAGTGGGACGTGGAATACGAGAAGCTTTTGCAGAAACAGGAGTTTGAGCAGACGAACTTAGACCGTGTAGAGGGTGAGATTGCCCGGCATAAAGAGGAGCTTTCGGAGGTACAGACAAATCTTGATGCATGTCACGGCGATATGGAGGCAAAACAGCACAATATTGCTGAAATTGAAAAGACAATTATGGCATCGCACGGCACGCAGTCGGATGCGGAGGCTGCGCTCAAGGAGAAGCAGCAGACAAGGGACGAGCTGCAGCAAAAGCAGAAAGGCTTTTTTACGACAAGAGAGGAAATATCGGAACAGAAAAATGCGCTTGACAAGGAAATCTACCGGTTGAACGCACAGCGGGAGAAATTTGAGGAGGCAATGGAAGCGCAGATGAATTACATGTGGAGTGAGTATGAAATTACGCTGGGCAGTGCCACAGGAATGCGCAACGAGACGTTTAGTGACGCTGCGGCGATGAAGAAGCTGATTGCGGAGATTAAGGATGGTATTAAGAAGCTTGGTGACGTCAACGTTAATGCGATTGAGGATTACAAGGCGTTGATGGAGCGATATACGTTTATGAAAAACCAGCATGACGATTTGATTGAAGCAGAGAAGACGTTGGAGAATATTATCGAAGAGCTTGACGCAGCAATGCGCAAACAGTTTGCCGAGAAGTTTGAAGAAATCAAACGCGAGTTTGACAAGGTGTTTAAGGATTTGTTTGGCGGCGGAAAGGGTACGCTTGAGCTGATTGAGGATGAGGATATTTTGGAGGCGGGTATTCGTATTATCGCGCAGCCGCCCGGCAAGAAGCTCCAAAATATGATGCAGCTTTCCGGCGGAGAGAAATCGTTTACGGCAATTGCGCTTTTGTTTGCGATACAAAATTTAAAGCCGTCACCGTTTTGTCTTTTGGATGAGATTGAGGCAGCGCTTGACGAGGAAAATGTAAGCCGATTTGCCAAATATTTGAATAAGCTTAAAAAGTCTACACAGTTTATTGTAATTACCCACAGACGTGGTACAATGGAACAGGCAGACAGACTGTATGGTATTACCATGCAGGAAAAGGGCGTGTCCACGCTTGTCAGTGTCAATTTGGTGGACAGTGAAATGGATCAATGGAGTCAGGAGAATAAGGAGGAGAATTGATGGCAGGTTTTTTCAGCCGCTTAAAGGAAGGCTTGAATAAGACAAGAGATAACATCGTGGCAGGGATTGACGCGGTATTTTACGGCGCGTCGGAGATTGACGACGATTTTTATGAGGAGCTTGAGGAAATCCTGATTATGGGGGATATTGGCGTCAATGCCACGAATGACATTATAGAGCGCATGAAGGACGAGGTGAAAAAACGGCATCTGCGTCATCCGTCCGAGTGCAAGGAGCTGCTTGTTGAAAGTATCAAGGAGCAGATGCGCGTGGAAGAGACGGCGTATGATTTTGAGAAGAAGCAGTCGGTTATTTTTATCATTGGCGTAAACGGTGTGGGAAAGACGACTTCGGTCGGAAAGCTTGCAGGCATTTTGAAGGGACAGGGCAGAAAGGTGCTGATTGCCGCCGCCGATACGTTTCGTGCCGCCGCGGGCGACCAGCTTGCGGAATGGGCACACAGAGCGGGTGTTGACATGATTGGCGGCAACGAAGGCGCTGACCCGGCTTCTGTCATTTACGACGCGGTGAATGCAGCAAAGGCAAGAAAGATTGACGTGTTGATTTGCGACACGGCGGGGCGGCTTCACAATAAGAAAAATTTAATGGAAGAGCTCAAAAAAATGAACCGCATTATCGACCGCGAATTTCCGGACGCGCACAGGGAAAATCTGATTGTGCTTGACGGGACGACGGGACAGAATGCGCTTTCACAGGCGAGAGAATTCGGTGAAGTGGCGGACCTGACGGGAATTATTCTCACAAAGATGGACGGAACGGCAAAGGGCGGTATTGCGGTGGCAATCCAGTCGGAGCTGAATGTGCCTGTGAAGTACATAGGTGTGGGTGAGACGATAGAGGATTTACAGAAGTTTCATGCGAATGAGTTTGTGAACGCGCTGTTTGATATTGAAAGTGAAAAAGAGGATATGGCAGAAAATGCCATGGCAGGAAGTGCCACGACAGAAAGTGACACAAATGTCATAAATGAGGAGACGGCAAAAGCGCAGGAATCAGTGCAGGAGCAGCAAGTGGAAGACAGTGCAGCAAGCAAAGAAAATGACACGAGTGTCATAAGTGATTATGGAGAAGCCGTTACTGCGGAAAACGAGGACCATACAGAAAATGAGAAAAATGACACAGATGTCATAAATGAGGAGACGGACGATGCGGTTTCGGAAAAGCCAAAGAAAAAGAAATGGCTGTTTTGGTAATAGGTTTTGGTGATAGAGATGTTTGTGCATAAAATACGGTAAGGAGGAAATAATATCATGTCAGAAATGCTTACGTTGGAAAAGTTTGAGGAAGCGTCCGAAATCGTAAAGAAAGTCACTTCCGAAACGAAATTGATATACAGTGAATTTTTCAGTAACCAAACGGGGAACAAAGTGTACCTGAAGCCGGAGAATATGCAGCTTACAGGAGCATATAAGCTGCGCGGCGCATACTATAAGATTAGTACGCTTTCGCCCGAGGAGCGCGAGAAGGGATTGATTACCGCGTCTGCGGGAAACCACGCGCAGGGCGTTGCATATGCCGCAAAAAAATACGGTGTGAACGCAGTTATCGTTATGCCGACCACAACGCCGCTGATGAAGGTCAACAGAACAAAGAGTTACGGTGCGGAGGTTGTCTTAAAGGGAGATGTTTATGACGAGGCGGCGGAGTATGCATACCAGCTTGCGGCGGAAAAAGGTTATACCTTTATTCACCCGTTCGATGATTTGGCGGTTGCCACGGGGCAGGGTACGATTGCAATGGAAATCTTTAAGGAGCTGCCACTGGTTGACATCATTTTGGTCCCGATTGGCGGCGGCGGGCTTGCAACGGGTGTTTCCACGCTTGCAAAGCTGTTAAATCCGAAGATTAAGGTGATTGGCGTGGAGCCTGCGGGCGCAAGCTGTATGCGGGCATCGCTTCAGGCGGGGGAGGTTGTGACGCTTCCGGGCGTCAATACCATTGCAGACGGCACCGCAGTGAAGACACCGGGCAAAAATATTTTCCCGTATATTCAGCAGAATATTGACGAGATTATTACGGTGCCTGACGAAGATCTTGTGGTTTCGTTTCTTGATGTGGTGGAAAACCACAAGATGGTCGTGGAAAATTCCGGACTGCTTACGGTGGCGGCGCTGCGTCATCTTGATGTGAAGAATAAAAAAATCGTATCGATTTTAAGCGGCGGAAATATGGATATTATTACGATGTCGTCTGTCGTACAGCAGGGGTTGATTTTCCGTGACAGAATTTTCACGGTTTCCGTGCTTCTGCCGGATAAGCCGGGTGAGCTGACGAAGGTTTCGCAGGTGATTGCGGCGCAGAGCGGTAATGTAATTAAACTGGAGCACAACCAGTTTGTGTCAACCAACCGAAATGCCGCCGTGGAGCTGCGCATTACGCTTGAAACGTTTGGCACGGAGCATAAAAACCAGATTATCAAGGCTTTGGAAGAGAACGGATATCAGCCGAAACAGGTCAGGACGAATATCTAATCAATCTGCAAGAACGCAGGCTGTGACCAAGTGGAGTGATTTATGAGTGGAATGATAAAAGAAACGAAGAATACGGTAGCGCGTTACTTTATACTGACGGCAGCGGCATTTATTTATGCCGTTGCTATTAGTTTATTTTTGGACCCGAACGATATTGCGCCCGGCGGCGTGACGGGTGTTTCGATTTTGGTAAACCGTTTTGTGAATATTCCGACGGGTACGATTAATCTTCTGCTCAATGTGCCGATTGTGGCGCTTGGGCTGTGGAAGTTCGGCTGGCGGTTTATTGCGTCTACGATGTATGCGCTTTTTATGATTACGGTGTTTATGAATACGCTTTCGCCGCTTGGCGCAGTGACGCAGGATTTACTGATTGCGGCAGTCATCGGAGGCGCGCTGATTGGTGTGGCGCTTGCGCTTGTGTTTAAGTCGGGTGCGACGACGGGCGGCGCGGACATTATTATTAAGGTGATGCGCACAAAGTGGAAGCATATCAAAACAAATATTCTATTTTTGGCATTTGACAGCATGGTAATTGTGGCGTCCTGGATTGTGTTTCGGGATTTGACGGTGGCATTTTATGCGGGTGTTGCGGTGGTGATTGATTCCATTGTGATGGATAAGGTGCTTTACGGTTCGGACGAGGCGAAGCTGATTTTTATTATCAGCAGTGAGCCGACAAAAATGAAACAGCGTATTATGGGAGAGCTTGACATTACGACGACGATTATTCCGGCAATCGGCGCGTACACGAAGGAGCAGAAGGAAATGCTTATGGTCGTAATGAGAAAACAGATGGCGCCGAAGCTTGAGGAGATTGTGAAGGATGAGGACAAAGATGCGTTTATGATTATCGCGTCGGCAAATGAGATATACGGGCAGGGGTATAAGGATATTACGCGGGAGAAGTTGTAGAGCGGGGTATGAATGAAATCCAATAAAAGTATATTTTTTATGTAACTATTGACTAATAAACAGTAGTTATATATAATAGTATCAAAGGAAATTGTTTTTTCGGTCTGCGAAACGGAGGGAGGTGCGCTGTGAGGAACCGTTATTTGATTCAACTAAAGAACGAATTATTTATGCAAGGATTCTTTTTTTCGGAAATTCGTGATATTTTGGTTGATACGGCTATGTATTTTGATGATACCCAAACGGAAGAATCTGCACAAAATTCTATCTTAAAAAACTTGGGGACACCAAAAGAATTTGCGAGAAGCATAAAGCAGTCAAATCCATCACAATCAGTTGACAGGATTCGTTTTTTTCGAAGGATTTTATTTTTTCTGATACCACTTATTTTTTTTATCGGAATATTTTTTCTTGCTTGGGAAAGACAACAGAATATCAATCGGCAAGCGGTTGTCTGCGTATTGGTATTCGCATCAATCATATTGATGTGGTTTACAAGTGGCAATCTGTGTTTGTTTGGTATCCTTCCTGTGACAAAAAAACAGGTAACAAGATGGATTTGTTTTCAATTTTTTTGCTTTCTGTCACTCATTATTTTATTGTATGTTATGTATATTGGCGTTCCTGCTTATATTAAAATGGCGGGTTTACAGAATACCCTTCATACAGTTGCATCTGCTGTTCAATTTGTTGCTGTCCTGTATGTGGTTCCTTATATTATAATTGCAGTGTATTGTCTTGCAGTGTTTTTCAAAGCGGAATGGTTGATGTTTGGCATCTTTATCCAGTCGGTTGGTCTGATTTGCTGTGCGGTTTTCTATCAGCAGTATTTAGGAAATCTTACGGTATTTGACAATATCCATTATTTTCCGCTTCCCTTATTGCTTAGTGTTCTGTTTTCCAGTATTATTTACATAATGACATTGGGAAATAAGGGTGAAAAACAAAATGGACGCGCAGATTAAAAAAGGGATTTTGGAAATGTGTCTGTTAAAAAAGCTTTCGCAAAGCGATTATTATGGTTATACGCTGATGCAGGAAATGCGGAAGGTTTTTACAGATGTCAATGACAGCACATTCTATGCCATTCTTCGCAGATTAAACAAAGAAGGCAAAACAGAGACTTATTTTGGGAAAGAGTCATTGGGTCCCAAACGGAAATATTATCGGATTACGGATTTCGGAATCCGTGACTTAAATTCTTCGGTACGGGACTGGAAGGAATTGCAGAATATAGTGAAACAAATAGGGATTGATTGAAAGGAGCTGATGCCGATGTGCTGATTTGATAGAGAAACTTTGTGGAATTTATATTTTGTAATAGGAGGTAATAACATGAAAAAAATTATAAGTATAGTTTTATCGCTCGCATTATTGGTATTTCTGTTTCCTTCGCATGAAATATATGCGGCTGAACAGAATGAAGACATTGATTTTGGAGAACCAATACAAGTTCGTACATATGAAGATGAGAATGGGTATACTGTTGTGGAAAAGACATATTTCGCAGCAGGACAAGAGGGCATCACTCCTTACGACAAAAGTGGTAATGGATGGTATAAAAATGAAAAAACCTATACTTGGGATAAAAATACAAGTAGTGAAAAGGTAATGACTTATTATGCTAAAGGATATTTTTCATGGGGAGATGACGATGTAAATGTCAGTAGAATATCAGGCGATGTATCTGGTGTACCTTCAAATGTAACTATTTCGAACAAGAAAACTACATCGGGTAAAGGAAAATATGGAGCTTTGTTTAATAATTATGCATATGTATCATTTTCTTTTACCGCAAAAAATCCTATCGGTAATACTACTGATTTTTCTGTGATGATAAGGGTAAGTGAAGGTGGTAATACATTTTAATAGTTAGAAGGGAGTATTGAAAAATAACTAAATTTTGATTATGGAGCGATGCTCCCTTTTTAATATAAAAATCTTAGATTATAAAGAACGGGGGGCAATGGTACAATTTTGTTTATGTACCATTTACAATTTTTTTTGTGCAAATAGAACTGTTTTTATGTTTAAGTTTTATCAAAGCACATAAAATTATATGCAAATATGACAAAAGACAATTGCTATTTTGTACCAAATTCCGTCTTTTCCTTTTACAAATGTTGACAGTTAAAGCTTGTATGTTAATATTATTTTAGAAATTGTCAATTTTTTGTTAAAGGAGATGTTTTATGAAGACAACAGGAAATTTTTTTACAAAACTCTTATCGGTTTTCATGTGTGTTGTGTACATCATTGCAGGTTTGCCTGCGACTGAGCTCGTGACGCACGCAGCCGCGGTTACTCCAACAAGCGGTAATATTTACTACATTAAAAACAAAAACAGCGGCATGTACCTGACTGTTGAGAATGATTCCGCATCAAACGGCGCGAACGTTGTACAGGCAACCGGAACGGGAAGCCTTGGTCAGCGCTGGATACCGGAGTTATGCTCTGACGGAACCTACAGACTTCACCCCGCAACAGACCTGACAGGCGGTATTTCGCTTGATGTGGCAAACGGCAGCACGGAAGACGGTACAAACATTCAGATTTGGGAGAATAACGGGTGTACGGCACAGCAGTTTGGTCTTGTAAAATCCGGGGACGGATATAGTATCACCACGGAAGTGACAGGGCAGGAGAGCTGTCTTGACGTGTTGGATTTTAGCACTGAAAGCGGCGCCAATGTGATACAGTGGACAAACAATGAATCAGATAATCAGATATGGTTTTTTGAGGAAGCACAATGGCCACAAACATCGGAGACGGATTATGCAACAGAACCGGATCGTTCGTCTGATTCAGAGAATATATCTGACGCAGACGATTTGTCTGCTTCCGTGTCAAAGGAAACGGCAGCCACTGTCACAAAGGGCGAAACGCCAACGGCTGGCAACATCTATTATATTAAAAATAAAAACAGCGGCATGTACCTGACTGTTGAGAATGATTCCGCATCAAACGGCGCGAATGTCATACAGGCAACCGGAACGGGAAGCCTTGGTCAGCGTTGGATACCGGAGCTTTGCTCTGACGGAACCTACAGACTTCACCCTGCAACGGATATGACAGGCGGCATTTCGCTTGACGTGGCATACGGCAGTGCAGATAACGGTGCCAATATTCAGATTTGGGAGAATAACGGCTATTCCGCACAGCAGTTTGGCTTTGTAAAGTCCGGGGACGGTTATGCGATTACCACAAAGGTAACAAATCAGGAAAGCTGTCTTGATGTGGAAAGGAAGAGCACGCAAAGCGGTGCCAATGTCCTTCAATATACGAACAGGGGAGCGGATAATCAGATTTGGTATTTTGAAGTTGCACAGTGGCCTGGTTCCAATCCGGACACTTCCGACACGACTGTTTCCTGCGATACGAGCTATGCAATGCAGAGAATACAGTTTATGAGCACATACAACAATCAGTTTATTACTGCGCCCGAAGGCAAAGGAACAGTCTCACTCAACAGCACGTCATCGACATTTAATCAGTGGGTGCTGATGAATGACGGAAGCGGCAAATACATGATTGTAAATGCAAAGACCGGATATGTCCTTGCACCTGCGGATAACAATGCGGCGTCCGGTGCGGCACTTGTGGCAACGGGCAAAACAGGCGCCACTGCACAATATTGGAAGATGGATGCCGTAAATACGGACTGCAACGGAAGCGGGCTTTCATACAGAATTTCAAACCGTGCGAATACAAACCTGTCTATTATCGTGAATAACGAAAAGCTTGTTCTTGGCACATATTCCGGTGCGTCGGCACACATGTTTTATATCAATTCATACGGTGCGGAAGGATTTGCCGGCAAGTGCTACAACATGAATAAAAACATGAAGGCTTCCATTACGGGAGGACTGTTCGGCGCAACCGTTACGGTTTCGGATTTCGACAGTCTTTCCAAATATTGCGCAGGCGCAACACCTTATACGATTGTTATCAACGGTAATATTTCAAAATCAGACCTGACGAAGATTTTTGTAGGGTCAAATAAGACAATCATTGGTTCCTTTACAGCCAATACCTTAAATAACATTCATTTCAGATGTACAAGCAATACGGGAAATGTTATCTTCAAAAATATCACGTTTCAGCATGATGCCGATAAGAATGCAAACGATGATATTCAAATGTATATCAGCAGCGGCAATAACTTTTGGCTTGATCACTGTTCCTTCATGGGACATAGCGCATTGACCTCTAGTGATGTTGATAAGCACCTTTATGTGGGGCTTAAGGCGGACTATGTTTCCGTAACAGGCTGTGTTTTTATGAACCATAAATACGGGCTGATTCTCGGATATCCGGAGGAAGACGGTGTCGGCACGTACGACGGCTATCCCCGTATGACGATTTGCAACAATTATTTCCATGGTGTACTCACAAGAGCTCCGGGACTTATGCGGTATGGTTATTTTCATGCATACAACAACTATATCTATGATTTTAATTTAGGTTATACACCGTACACGGGAGCAAATATCTACTCTGAAAATAACTACTTTGCGGCAGGCAGTCATACAGGCGCTGTTGTGGACGACAAGGGTGTCGGCGGTTTTACAGATGTGGGATCTGTTCTCTCATATGATATATCTTCTTTGAAAACAGGCGCTACTTCCTTTAGACCGTCTAACAATTATTCGTATAACGTAAGAAATGCTGCGGACGCCAAGACGTGGTGCAGTAAGTATGCAGGCGTCACAAACGGCAGTATTCATTATGCAATTGACTGATACAAAAAGGCTGAACTATCACTTTAATTTATAATTTAATATTAAAAGCACGGATACTGCAAAGCAGAATTTTAAACAACCCCGCCGAAAACTATAAATGTCAGTTGAACATTGGTTTTTGAGGGGTTGTTTTTGTTGGGTGTCGGCGGGAAAGCGTTGGTTTCGGATAGTGCAACTGCCGGTTGACGGTATGGAAGCATTGTTTGGTAGTGTGCAACCGACAGGATATGGTACTCTTTTTCTGAACCGGGAAATGGTTTGGTTTCGAAAAGGAGGAATGGAAACGATGAAGAAACGAGAAGAGAAAAACGGTGAAGAAAGAATTACTGCGGTAAAAGAAAAGCGAATGGCATTTATTGAGCTTGCGGGATACGTTCTTTTTATGGTATGGTGTACTTATGTGGTATCTTTGATTGATACAGGGGGGCTTTTGCTTGGCGCTTTGGCGTATTTTTTCCAGCTTGCGGTTACCGTTTTTTGGGTGGTGAAAGCGGATAAGCAGCGGCTTTGTGATATTGGTCTGAAAAAGCCCGTGTTTTGGGATATACCGAAAGGATTACTGCTGGGTTGCTGCATGTTTGCGGCGCAGCAGATTCCGTTGCTTCTTATGGGAATGGATTATTCCGCATTTGCGATGGCGCCTGACCGGGGTTTTATGATTGGGATGTCGCTATACTGTTTTCTGTGCGTAGGTGTCGTGGAAGAGTTGATGTTTCGCGGGTTTATCCTGCATAAGACGCAGGCGCTGTGCAAATCGCGGGTCGTTTGCGTGGGGATGAATGGTTTGCTGTTTTATGCGGTGCATTTGTTTCCACTGCGGTTTGTGTTTGGGGAATTTTACAGTATTGCGGTGAATACGGCGCTGTTGTGCCTGTATTTTTATAAATCAAAAAATAAGAGTCTTGTTCCGCTGATGATTGCGCATGGGCTTTATGATGTATTGACATCTGTGGCACTGCCTGTTTTTGTTTTTTGGCAATAAGCTAAAACGGTGTGTGACGAATGCGGAAACGGAGGACAGATGTGGAGGTTATATTGTGAAAATAATAGCATATGAGCAGTTTCCGGAATGTGCGAAGGAAATCCGGGAGGCGGTGTTTGTAAAGGAACAAGGATTTCGGGACGAGTTTGACGAGACCGACGCGTCGGCGGTACATATTGTGGTGTTTGATAATGCAGGTGTGCCTGTGGGAACATGCCGTGTGTTTTGGAACGAGGAACGTGCATCTTATATTCTTGGCAGGCTTGCGGTTTTGAAGGAGCATCGCGGGGAACGGCTTGGTTCTTTGATTGTGCGGGAGGCAGAGCAGTATGTGCAGAAGACGGGACAGGCGCAGCTTGCTCTGCATGCGCAGTGTACGGCTTCGGCATTTTATGAGAAATTAGGGTACACGGCATTTGGGGAGATTGAGGAGGAGCAAGGGTGTCCTCATGTTTGGATGAAGAAGTCGGTTTGAGAGATATGTAAGAAGATTAAAAAAAGAAACGGTGATTTTGCCGTTTCTTTTTTTACAGCTTTAGTATACCACAAAAACCGCCAAATTTCAAGACTTGTATCCTTGAGTTTCCGCAAAATGTAAACCCAAAATGAATACATCTTCCCAAAGTGCCA
>CAJUJG010000056.1:8009-23303 GCA_910586715.1 uncultured Lachnospiraceae bacterium | reverse complement strand
GATACTTCACCCGGTAAATCCGGACAAGCGACTCATAAATACGTTCCTTAGAAATTGTTCCTTCAGCAATCGCCTGTATAACGCCCTCATACGCCGCCTCGTAATCCGACGGTCTGTACAATACATCTGCCCCCGCCTCAATTGCCGCAACTGCCGCCTCGGCAGGCGTATACTTTTTTGTGACTGCTGTATCGTCAAGTGCATCTGTTATCACCACACCGTCAAAACCTAAATCTCCGCGAAGCACTTCCGTAATCATTGCGCCTGACAGAGAATCAGGCGTATCACTGTCTGTCATGCCTTTAGAACTTATATTCGATACCATGATACAATCCACGCCATCCCTGATTGCCGCTTCATAAATCAGAAATTCACTGTTTTTCAGCTCCTCAAGCGTCTTTTGTTCTGTCCCTGATCCAGGAAATTTTTGCAGCACAGCGCTTACGCCCTGAGCCTGCATCGCCTGCACGGACGCACTTACCAAAGGGGCGACCGAAGCGGCATCCGAACCAAATGTTCTTCCCTGAAGACTGCTGTCGCCGTCGTCAGGCACAATCTCAGATACAGGAGCAAAATTCATATTGACTCCATAGCTTGCAAGTGTTTCTGCTATCACACCATATGCCTCCGATGCCTGATCCGTTCCCGTAATCTCCGACGCTTTCTTCGTGTCCGCAATCCCAAAATCTGCATCCGCTCCGCACTCAGCCGTCACTGCAAAAAACAGTGGATATTCACAAAAGCCTTTTGTATTTGCCAGCATCTTTTGAAACTGCTCTCCGGACTGAAAATTTTTTGCCGAATATACAAGCCCTCCAACAGGCTTTTGGACAATCGCATTCTTCGTGCCTTCACCCGCCTGAACCACTGTCTGCACACCTGTCAACGACTCGGGTGTCACAAGAAACATGCCCGCTACCATCTCTTCAACGGTCATCTCCTGCAAAAGCGTATCAACCAACTCGCCTAAAGGGTCATCCGACAGCTCAGAGGAGTATTCCTTCTCTTCATACACCGCACTGCTGCTTTCCGGCTCGCTCTGCTCCTGCAATGCTGCACTCGCAAGCTCTGCCGCTGCGTCCGATTCCGCCTCCGCGATTACTTCATTTACTTTATCATTATAGTTTTTAATATACCGGATTACGCCGTTAGCGCCAAAATATAATGCAACAAGCGCCGTCACCGCAAGCACCATGAGCGTCATATATGCCAGCAACTGGTTTCTGACACGCCTGCGGCGGCGTTTCTCCCGCTTTTTCTGTTCGTCTTTCATAGCTCCCCAACTGTCAAACTGTCACTGCAATTATTATCGGTTTTGGCTAAACCAAAGGATACTGATCCGTAAGTGACTGTACAATTGCACGTGCTCCTGCAACTGCGCCTTCCTGTCCCTTAATTACCATCGCAATCGCCTCGGCAATTTTATCCATATCCTCTTCCTTCATACCGCGGCTTGTAACCGCAGGCGTACCCAAACGAATACCGCTTGTAACAAACGGCGACTTCGGGTCATTTGGAATGGTATTCTTATTACAGGTAATATGCGCCTCATCCATAAGCTTCTCAACCGCTTTTCCCGTAAGGTCATACGGTGTAAGATCCACAAGCATCAGATGATTATCCGTACCGCCCGACACGATTTTAATGTCACGGCTGATAAGCCCTTCGCACAAAGCCTGCGCATTTTTGATAATCTGCTGCTGATATACTTTAAAATCATCCCCCAGCGCCTCTTTAAAGCAGACTGCTTTTGCGGCAATCACATGCATCAAAGGACCGCCCTGGATACCAGGGAAAATTGCCTTATTAAAGTTATACTTCTCCGCCGCTTCCTTATTGGCAAGAATCAATCCGCCTCTAGGTCCTCTAAGCGTCTTATGTGTTGTCGTTGTAACGACATCCGCATACGGCATAGGGCTCGGATGCAGTCCTGCCGCAACCAAACCAGCAATATGTGCCATGTCCACCATCAGGACAGCGCCCACTTCATCACAGACTTCCCGAAACTTCTTAAAATCAATCGTTCTTGCATATGCGCTTGCGCCCGCAATAATCATTTTGGGTTTATGCTCCAAAGCAAGCTCACGCATTTTATCATAATCAAGAAATCCATCATCATTTACACCATACGGCACAACCTGAAAATACTTGCCCGACATATTGACCGGCGAACCATGTGTCAGATGACCGCCATGGTCAAGATTCATCCCCATTATTGTATCTCCCGGCTCGAGTACCGCGAACTGAACTGCCATATTTGCCTGTGCACCTGAATGCGGCTGTACATTAGCATAATCACATCCGAAAAGCTCTTTTGCACGCTCTATTGCAAGATTTTCCACCACATCAACACACTCGCATCCTCCATAGTAGCGCTTCCCGGGATATCCCTCCGCGTATTTATTGGTCAGCGGGCTTCCCATCGCTGCCATTACCGCCTTGCTTACCCAGTTTTCCGACGCAATAAGCTCAATATGACTATTCTGCCTTTCCTGTTCTGCTACAATAGCATCTGCAATTTGTGGGTCAACGTTCTTTACTTCATCAAATGAATACATGAATTTCTTCCTCCATATTTTTGTTCCTTTATCATTACAATAAATGTTTCTTAAGTATACCTTTTTTTTGTTTTCTTTACAAGACTTATGTCAATTAAAATGAAAAATTCTTTGGCATATTTTATAGCCATCTACCGTAATTTTTCTGCCAAGCTTTCCAGGCAGATGCATCGCGCTGCCTAAAATGCCAAAACGCAAATGCCGCCAAATCCACTTGTCCTTCTCCTTGATATAATTCCAAAGCTCTTTTTTCTTATCCAAATTTTCAGGAAGCCCTGAACGGATTAACAGCACGGAAGAAACGGTTGTTATGATATCAAGATAATTAAGCATATAGCGCCGCACTTTACCATTCACGATAATGCGTTGTTTTTCCTCCACATAATAATCCACCAACAGCTTGTTTACTTTTATCTGCTGGTCAATTCTTCCAATCATGACCTGCTCGTTTACCGATTGATCAGCTCTTCCAATAAAATAACGGTAGAAATTTACGTCAAGGTAATACATTGTACGTACATAGGGCAGCGGATTAAATACAAATATACTGTCTACATAAAAAGTATGCTCCGGAAGCCTTAATCCGCACTCTCTAAGAAGATTTGTTCTATATATCACGGAATGCATAAGAATATACTGCCCTACCCGGAAATGTCTTACATCCTTCCATGTAAAAACCTGCTCTTGTGGAAGAGCGTGGTGGTATTTTATCACCTTCTTACGCATTTCACCTTCTTTTTCGTAAACATAATTACTAATAAACATGTCTACCGTCTTGCCATCTTTGATTAAATTTTTGAGGGTTTCTAAAATCTGTATATAAGCGCTTTGATTCACCCAGTCATCACTGTCAACCACTTTAAAATACAGACCTTTTGCATACTCGATTCCTGAATTAACTGCCGAGCCATGCCCCCCGTTTTCCTTGTTCACAACTTTCACGATGCTGGGAAAGCGCTCTCTGTATTCCTCCGCAATATCTGCCGTATTGTCACTTGAACCGTCATTTACAATGATAATCTCTACATCTTCGCCGCCGGGCAAAAGCGAATCAATGCATTTTCTCATATAACGTGATGAATTATAGCATGGCACTGCAATTGATAATAATTTCATGTTCTACCTTTCTTTAAACTGATTATTTAGCGCAATCTGTTGCACTCGAAGCGTTCCATTGTAATCAGACAATTTCGAATCTCCGTATAACGTGTTTCAATGTCTCCTTCTTTCACCTCTGTGTCAAGACTGACTGCCATTGTATCTATCATAGCATCTGTTATTCTATTATGAAGCGAGCCTAAAATTTGTAGTTTCTTCTCATAACTGTCTGCATCCAAAAATGCAACCAAACCTGGATCAAGTTCGAATTCTTCAACACTCTTATCTTTCTTTTGCATTACATCTGCTATTTCATTTTCCTTTTTCCCTCTGTTCAAAATACGGTTTAATGTATCGGCCGAACTTTCCTTGGGAAGGTCGATTACATCTTCTCCTCTAAGGTCAATTTTTTCAAACCGATAATTCTGTTTCTCATTTGGATACTTCTTCGTGTCAATTTTGCTCATAAACATGTCAAGCGGTCTGACATATACCTCATATGGCGCGTAAAGCTGCTGGTACACCACCATTTTTATTTTTGTCTCCGAATGGCGCGCAATCGTGATAATCTGATAAACATTTCCCTTAAAATGCCTGTATATTTCCTGTGGTCTTGGATTTGGTCTCATCTGTCATTCTTCCTTTCCGATTTTATATAAAAAAGAACAAATTCATTTTCCCCCGACATTATATTATAGTATACATAAAAAACAATCTGATTACAATAAGAAAATAAGAGAGCCTTCCGACTCTCTATACAAAACGACTAAAACAGCTTATTCTTTATATTTTCGGGATCCTGTGCAAATTGAATTGCCATTTCTTTATCAATCTTATACTGTTGGAACAGCTGCACAAGCGCATCATCCATTGTAATCATTCCCATTTTTCTATTCGTTTGCATAACGCTTGTTATTTGATGCGTTTTCCCCTCACGTATCAAATTCCTGACCGCCGAATTTGTATGAAGCACCTCAAATGCCGCCACACGTCCTTTTCCGTCTATCATTGGAACAAGCTGCTGTGAAACAACCGCCTCAAGCACATTTGCAAGCTGTACCCTGATTTGCTGCTGCTGATGCGGCGGAAATACATCAATTACACGGTCCACCGTACTAGCTGCACCAATTGTATGAAGTGTTGATAAAACCAAATGCCCGGTTTCTGCTGCTGTAATTGCTACGCTGATTGTCTCAAAATCGCGCATCTCACCCACAAGAATCACATCCGGATCTTCTCGAAGCGCTGCCCTGAGCGCATTTGCATACGACATAGAATCCAAACCGATTTCGCGTTGGTTTACAATTGATAATTTATGCTGATGCAAATACTCAATGGGATCTTCCAGCGTAATGACGTGTGATTCCCTGTTATTATTAATTTTGTCTATAATTGCGGCAAGTGTCGTTGATTTTCCGCTTCCTGTGGGACCTGTAACAAGAACCAGCCCTCTTTTTTTCTTGTATAATTCTATCACGGAATTGGGAACCCCCAGCGTTTCAGGCGCAGGCACAACCGTATCCACCAAACGAAACGCCATAGCTGCCGAACCTCTCTGCTTATAAATATTTACACGGTACCGTCCTTCTCCTGCAATGGCAAATGACATATCAACCTCGCCTTTTTCCTCAAAACGCTGTTTTTGAACATCATTCATCACAGACTCCGCAATAATCATAGTGTCTGCAGGCATAAGCCGTTCCCCTTCCATCATGATAAGTTTTCCGTTTACTCTCATCTTGGGCGGAATTCCTACTGTAATATGTACATCGGAAGCACCTGCTCTTTTTGCTGCTGACAATATTTCTTCTACTGATTGTGGCATACTGACATTCCTTTCCTTTATCTGATCAAAGTAATTTTCTTAATTATTTTATCACTCTATCACAAGATTATCAATTAAATATCGAACGTATTTCTATTTTTCTATTTTTTCCAAGATGCAGTTTTCGCAAATTTACAAACAATTCAGAAAACAGCGTGTTACTGTGATTTTTCCCGCCGCAATCCCTTGTCTTTTGCAAATCCATATAATATTATGTTTAATAGTTGAAGACTTTACATAATAAGTTAAAAGGGAGATAACATATGAGGGAACGCTTTGAGTTTGAAGGAACATCCACGGGGGAGTATCGTGGTGGTCTTTATGTAACCTACAACGGCAGGGAGCATTCTGCCGTTTACCTCGGTGTCGGTCGCTATGTCCTGTATTCCGACATGGCAGACGAGAATTTTACTTTTCCCGTTGATGACGGCAGATACCTGATGCAGACGGATATTCGGGACGAGCTTCTCACAAGAGCGTGTGAAGTCCGCATGGTAGGCGTTGTGAGAGAATGTTATGAAACTGTGATGATTCATGACATTTTGGAGGAAGGCATTATCGTTTCCACCTACAATCCGCGTCTTGGTTTTGAGCTTGGACTAAAGCCTGTGAAGGAGCTTGGCTTTACGGGACTGATTGACAGGGACGTGCTTTTGGGCATGTACGAAGAGCGCGATTATTTATGGCATCCGGAGCTTTGCATGTACTCTACGCTCTGCGAGGCAATCGGCGCAGATTCGGAAAGCACATGGCTAATCAGCGACGACCGCATCACACAGCTTCGCGTAATACCGCATTCATAAAACAATAAAAAAACATTAGAAAACGGCTGACACCTTACGTTCGTGTCAGCCGTATTTTTATGCGCAGCCCCATGTAGAGGAAGTATGCCGCAGAAGCGGCGCATGGGGCGCGCGGCGAGTAGTGGAGAAGGTCGTTCCCCTACTCGATTGCGTATCGCGAAAAATATTCTTGGGAAATATTCCCTATTCATTTTTTGCAAGCAGCATCATAATCTTATTGCTTCTGCCGATAAACTTTGTCATCTGCTCTGGCTGCAGGGGCGCCTGCTGAATCAACGCCAAATCGTAAAGCTGTTCACAGATCAAATCAACGTTTTCACCGTCCTGATGGTCAATTACATACTCTACAAGCTTGTTGTTGGCATTCAGAATCAGCGTTTCGCCTTCTTTTCCCATTCCCATATCCATTCCCGGCATCGCATACATCTTCATCATATCCTGCATTCTGCGCGCTTCCTCGGAAACGGTAATCATGGACGCAATATCCTTGTTTTTGAGTTTCTCCACCTTCACGGTAATGTTATCTTTCTTCACTGCCTTTTTAAACAGCTTGGAAACCTCTTCGCTCTTCTTTTCCAGCTCCTCCTCAACCTTCTTTGAATTCTTTGTCTTAAAGGTATCGGTCAGGTCTGCGTCAATGCGGGAAAACTTAATGCCCTCATTCTTTGCCTCAAGCTGCGATACAAACGGCTGGTCGATTCTGTCGGGCAGCACAACCGCATCCATTTTCGCCTTTTTAAACATGTTGATATACTGGCTCTGCTGAACGGGGTCCGTCACATAGTAGATAATCTTCTCCTTTGTCTCCTCGTCCTCCGACGGAATGTCAACGACTTCTCCGTCCTCGTCCACAACCTCCGCCTCAATCTTTTCACCCGTCCCGGCGTCTGTCGCCGTAGCGCTGTTGTCTGTATCCTGTGCGGTTTCCGCCTCTGCGTCATCAGGATCAATCTTCTTAACTTCCAAACATTCCGGAAGCGTCATATAATTTCCGTCAAGATTCTTAAAGAGAATGTAGTCGGTCATCTTCTCGCAGAACTTGTCATCCTTTAAGCAGCCGAACTTGATAAACGGACTGATGTCGTCCCAATACTTTTCATAATTTTCTTTATCCGTCTTGCACATGCCGGACAGCTTATCGGCAACCTTCTTTGTGATATACTCACTGATTTTTGTCACGAAACCGTCATTTTGCAGCGCGCTTCGTGAAACATTTAACGGAAGGTCCGGACAGTCAATGACACCCTTTAACAACAGTAAAAACTCAGGAATAACCTCTTTAATATTGTCCGCAATAAACACCTGATTGTTATAGAGCTTAATAGTGCCCTCAATCGACTCATACTCCATGTTAATCTTGGGGAAATACAGAATTCCCTTCATGTTAAACGGATAATCCATATTTAAGTGGATCCAAAACAGCGGCTCCTTGTAATCCTGAAAGACTTTTCTGTAAAAATCAATATAGTCTTCCTTCGTACAGTCATTGGGATGCTTTGTCCAAAGCGGGTGCGTTTCGTTGAGCGGCACGGGACGCTTTTTAATCTTGAGCTTCTCCACCGTCTCTTTGACCGGCTCTTTCCCATCTCCCATGGAAGCTTCCTCACCGGGGATTTCTTTCTCCTCGTTAATTGTCTCGACAACGACATCATCATCCCTCTTGTCCGCCGGATCAATCGTCTCAAACTCCTCCGGCGCATTTGCCTTCTCCAAATAAATCTCATACGGCATAAACGAACAGTATTTCTTGATGACCTCTCTTGCCTTGTACTCGTTACAGAACTCCAAACAGTCCTCGTTTAAGAACAGCGTTACTTCCGTACCGACCGTCGTCTTGCTGCCGTCCGACATTGCGAACTCCGTACCGCCGTCGCACTCCCAGTGAACAGCCGCCGCACCGTCCTGATACGAAAGCGTATCGATATGCACCTCATCTGCTACCATAAACGCAGAGTAAAAACCAAGTCCGAAATGCCCGATAATCTGATCGTCATTTGCTTTGTCCTTGTATTTCTCAATAAAATCCGTCGCGCCGGAAAATGCAATCTGATTGATGTACTCTTCCACCTCGTCCGCTGTCATTCCAAGACCGGTATCAATAAATTTTAACGTCTTTTCTTCGGGATTTACGACAATGTGAATGTCGTTTTTTACGCCTGCGGGATATTCATACTCTCCCATCATCTCCAGCTTTTTAAGCTTTGTAATCGCGTCACATCCGTTTGAAATCAGCTCCCTGTAAAATATATCGTGGTCCGAATACAGCCACTTTTTAATAATCGGGAAAATATTATCACTGTTAATTGACAAGCTTCCTCTCTTTTCTGCCATGAAAAATCACATTCCTTCCTTTATATTTTTTAATTTTTTATCCAGCAGATTGTTCTGACCAATCGTTCTGATATGTAGTTTAATACCCGTTAAAATAAATGTCAAGAAAAAATTAGCACTCATTTCATCTGAGTGCTAATAATTAATATTTTGTTTATAATTTTTATAATTCGTTATGAAAATATTCTCTGTAAACTTCGAAAAAACTATCCGTTACCACAGCCTCATCTTCTATAAACGCAACCTGATCCCACAACTTTTGATTCAGATTTCTTGTAAGCCCTTCAACAAATCCTGAATACTCCTCATTGAATACTTCTCTGCGGCGCTGTTCTACAATCTCCACCTTATTCCTGTCTGTTTCACTGCGGTCAAAAGTACTGATACATTTAATAATATAATATCCATGCGCAGTTTCAACAATGCCGCTGATTTCATCGGTGCCAAGCTTCAAGGCTGCCTCCTCAAAAACAGGATCCAGGCTTCCTTTGATAAAAGAACAGGAAAAGCTTGTGTCTTCGTTATACTCAGAAATCAGACCGGTAAACTCATCGCCTGCCTGCGCTCTTTTCAGTACTTCCTCCGCTCTTCTTTTAGCATCCTCTTTTGCCTGTTGTGTATATTCTACCCATTCTCCGTTTTCATTCCGTGAATAAGTTTTGATCAGAACGTACTGCACTGTAATTGTCCGCGCTTCATCATCACTAATTTCCGGATTAATGTCCGCAATCAGATATCTATAAACTTTTTCAGAAAGCGCATATTCTTCATACATTATGCGGAGGAATTCCTCATTAACTGACATCGCCTGCCTCTCCACATCATTAAGAGAATCATAATACACCTGCGCTGCCTGTTTTGCCTGCTCTTTTTCATTTTGGTCAAGCTCAATTTCATATTCTTTTGCGAGAAGATTTAATGCCTTAACCCGCGCCATTCTCGCAAGCACAGTTTCCTTGATATTGCCCTCCAATGTCTCACCATGATATGAGGCATTCCAAATTTCCTCACCAAACGTATTCTCATATTGATTTTTCATGTTTGTCAAATAAACCAAAATTTCTGCAAGCGAACACGAACTTTTTTCAATCCGAAAAACCTCGTCCCTGCCAAACCCCGTCGTAAGCACAACTCTTGTTGTTTTGTCTGAAAGTTGTGTTTTATCGCCACAGCCCGTAAGACCTAAAAACAACAGCAATATCAAAATATATATCTTTTTCACTGGACATTACCTCTTTTCTGTCTATGCCGCAATAGCCAATCATAAATTTCTATAAATGACTTTAGCATATTTTGGATACATTCCGCAATATCTTTGGTAAAAAGTATCAAAACAAAAGCCTTTTGCAAGCCAAAATTCGTATACACAAATTATTTATTTTCAGTAGAATTCAGTCTGCATATTTGCTATAATATTGTCGCGGCAGTGTAAACATAAAATGCCGCCTTAGGGGGAGCTCATGGTTTTCAGCAGTCTTTCTTTTATTTTTGCTTTTTTACCTGCCTTTCTGGCTTTATATTATTGTGTACCCTCAAAAAGTAAAAATACATTGCTTTTTTTGGGAAGTCTCCTTTTTTATAGCTTTGGTGAACCTATTTATTTGTTTTTGATTTTTGCCTCAACACTTGTAAATTATCTTTTAGGGGTCGGAATTGCAAAATATAAAAAGGGGAGAACAGAACGACTTTTTTTATTTATAACAGCGCTTTTCTATAATTTCGGTCTTTTGCTATTTTTTAAATACACGAACTTTTTTATAGAAAACGGAAACCTGCTCTTAAAAGCCTGCAACATAGACTGGCAGTTCTTTCCTTTGAATGTTGGTCTTCCGCTTGGAATCAGCTTTTATACATTTCAAATCATGTCCTACATCATCGATGTATACCGTGATAAAGTAAAAGCCGAAAAATCCTTTGTAAGTCTCGGTGCATACATATGCATGTTTCCTCAGCTGATTGCAGGACCGATTGTCGTGTATTCCGACATTTCAGATACCTTAAAAAAACGCATGGTATCCATTGTAAACATTGACCGAGGACTTAAAACATTTATTATCGGACTTGGTTATAAAGTGATTATCGCAAACCGCATCGGTACCCTTTGGAACGAAGTCTGTACCATCGGTTTTGAGAGCATTTCCACACCGCTCGCATGGCTTGGCGCAGTTGCTTATTCACTGCAGCTTTATTTCGATTTTTGGGGCTACTCTGTAATGGCAATCGGTTTGGGCGACATGCTCGGCTTCTCGATGCCTGAGAATTTCAGGTATCCCTATACGGCAAGAAGCGTTACGGAATTTTGGCGTCGGTGGCATATCACGCTTGGCGCGTGGTTTCGCGAATATGTATACATTCCGCTCGGCGGAAACCGCAAAGGAACACTGCGCACTATTTTGCATTTATTTATCGTATGGCTTCTCGTCGGCTTTTGGCATGGAGCCGCATGGAATTTTGTCCTTTGGGGACTTTTGATTTTCATTCTCTTAATGATTGAAAAAACGATACTGCTGCGATTTCTTAATGGTAAAAATATGATTGCATGGCTCGTTTCGCACTTATATATCCTGCTTTATATTCCTGTAAGCTGGATTATATTTGCCATAACCGATTTTTCCGAACTTCGCATATATTTATTAAAAATGTTTCCTTTTTTTGGCGGCGCACAGACTGCCTCTCTCAACGACTTTTGGAGACTTTTGGATTTATATGCCCCTCTATTGATAGCAGGTGTTGTTTTATCTGTCAGCTATCCTCAGAAACTTTGGGAGAAAATACGCGACAGCGCACTTGGAATTATCCTGTTGCTTGCGGTATTTTGGTATTCCGTTTACTTATTGGCAATAGGAATTAATAACCCGTTTTTATATTTTAGATTTTAGATTTATTGGAGGCAGCTTTCCTTATGAGAGACAGAAAACATTATGCACTCCTTCTGATGATTGTAATATCGGCACTGGCGTTCAGCCTGCTTGGCACCCGTTGGAACGCTTTATACTATCAAAACAAAGACATTTATACGGTACCAAACATTCCGCTTGTTACAGCAATGAAGGCAATTCATGACGGTACCTATCTTTCCGATTTATTTGGAAGCAAAGCATCCGCGGCGGTATCTTTCATTGATAATGAATCCTTGTTATTTAGCAATATTGCCTTTCGCATAAGCGAAACCGACCTCTCTGCAGTCGAAGCAATGGCATCCGACATCAGAACCTACAGCTTCACTACTGCTGATGATAATTATTTTAAAGATGCATGCTTTATCGGAGACTCCCGCACAGTGGGAATCAGTCAATATTCCGGAATTGAAAACGCAACCTTTTTATGCAGGAATTCGCTTTCAATTTTTGACTATGACAAGAAAAAATTTACTTATGAAGACCAAAAAATGTCGATACGGGAAATCCTGTCAGAACAGAAATTCTCAAAAATATACCTTATGGTTGGTATCAACGAATGCGGTACGGGTACACCCGAAACTTTCTTCAACAATTACAGAGATGTCATAATGGATATCCGAAACCTTCAGCCCGATGCACTGATTTTTATACAGGGAAATCTGTTTGTAACCGAACGAAAGTCAAGTGAAGATGCCAATATTACAAACGAAAATATTTCGGAACGGAATCGGTTGATTGCGACACTTGCCAATCAACAGGATATTTTCTATATTGACATCAATGAAAGCAGCCTTTGCGAAGGTGGCTCGCTGGTATCCGATTATACATGGGATCAGGTACATATTCAGGCACAATACTATCCTATTTGGAAAGATTTTTTGTTGAAACATGCTATTATTGTATAATACAACAAACAAGGCATAAAAAATAACGTGCGTTTCAAAAACGCACGTTATTTTTTTATTTCACCAAGGCAATCAGTTCATCACCTGTCTCGTCAAGGTCTATCTGTATTGTGTCCTTGGTCCTTACCTGATCTGCCAAAATCAGTTTTGCCGCCAATGTTTCCACATACTTTTGAATATACCGCTTCAGCGGTCTTGCTCCATATACGGGGTCATATCCGTTTTCCACAATGTACTGCTGCGCACGCTGCGTCAGCTCAATCGAAAGCTCCCTATCCGCAAGTCTTTTATTTAAATCCGCTAAAATCAGCTTAATAATACCGCCGATATTGTCCTTCGTTAACGGTTTAAACAGTATGGTCTCATCTAACCGGTTTAAAAACTCCGGTCGAAAATGCGCGCGAAGCTCCCCTGTTACAAGTTCCTGTGCCTGCGCGCTGATATTGCCGTCCGCGTCAATTCCCTCAAGCAGATAATGCGCGCCGATATTGGAGGTCATAATCAAAATCGTATTCTTAAAATCAACCGTGCGCCCCTGTGAGTCCGTAATACGCCCGTCGTCAAGCACCTGAAGCAGAATATTGAACACGTCCGGATGCGCCTTCTCCACCTCGTCAAACAGCACAACGCTGTACGGCTTCCTGCGAACCGCCTCCGTGAGCTGTCCGCCCTCGTCGTAGCCCACATATCCGGGAGGCGCTCCAATCAGCCTTGACACGGAATGCTTCTCCATGTACTCGCTCATGTCAATCCGCACCATATTCGACTCATCGTCAAAGAGCGCCGCCGCAAGCGCCTTTGCAAGCTCCGTTTTTCCGACTCCGGTCGGTCCCAAAAACAGGAACGATCCAATCGGCTTTTCAGGGTCCTTGATACCTGCCTTGGAACGGATAATCGCCTCCGTAACCTTTGTGACACCCTCGTCCTGCCCCACGACGCGCCTGTGAAGCTCCTCGTCTAAGTGGAGCGTCTTGTTGCGCTCACTCTCATTTAGCTTCGTCACAGGGATTCCCGTCCAACGTGAGATAATCCTCGCAATCTCCTCCTCCGAAACGCTCTCGTGCACAAGGCGCATCTCGCGTGATCCGGCAGCGGCTTCCTCCGCCTCAAGCTGTTTTTTAAGCTGCGGGAGTGTTCCGTAGCTTAACTCCGCCGCTTTTTCCAAATTTCCCTCTCTTTGGGCAATCTGTATCTGATTGTTTAAATCCTCGATGTCCTCTCTTAACTTCGAAAGCTTTTCCACGCATGCCTTCTCGTTGTCCCACTGTGCCTTGCGGTTGTCGTACTCCGCCTTCTGCTCCGCAAGCTCTGCCTGCAATGCCTCAAGTCGCTCCGCACTTAGCCTGTCCTCCTCCTTTTTCAGTGCGGCAACCTCAATCTCCATCTGCATAATCCTTCTTTGCAGCTCGTCAAGCTCTGCCGGCATGGAGTCTAGCTCTGTCTTAATCAAGGCACATGCCTCATCCACAAGGTCAATCGCCTTATCTGGCAAAAAACGGTCCGTAATATAACGGTTTGACAGCATTGCCGCACTCACAAGCGCATTGTCCATGATTTTTACGCCGTGAAACACCTCATAGCGCTCCTTTAAGCCCCTTAAGATACTGATTGTATCCTCCACTGTCGGTTCACTGACCATAACGGGCTGAAACCGCCGCTCTAACGCCGCGTCCTTCTCAATATACTGGCGGTACTCGTCAAGCGTCGTCGCACCGATACAGTGCAGTTCGCCTCTTGCGAGCATCGGCTTTAGCATGTTGCCCGCGTCCATCGCACCGTCCGTCTTTCCGGCACCCACAATCGTATGCAGCTCGTCAATAAAGAGAATAATCTGTCCGTCACTGTTTTTTACGTCCTCAAGCACCGCTTTCAGACGCTCCTCAAACTCGCCGCGGTACTTCGCGCCCGCCACGAGCGCACCCATATCAAGGGAAAAGATCTTTTTGTCCTTTAAGCCCTGCGGCACGTCGCCCCTGACAATCCGCTGCGCCAGCCCTTCCACCACAGCAGTTTTTCCGACGCCCGGTTCGCCGATCAATACCGGATTGTTTTTCGTTTTCCTTGACAAAATGCGGATAATGTTTCTGATTTCATTGTCACGCCCGATAACGGGGTCCAGCTTTTGGTTTCTTGCCTTCTCCACCAAATCCTGCCCGTATTTTTCCAATGTGTCATAGGTTGCCTCAGGATTATCGCTGACGACCTTCTGATTGCCTCTGACCTGCGACAGCGCTTTTAAAAACCGCTCCCGCGTAATGCCGTATTCCCTGAAAATTTCCTTGAGCTCCCTGTTCGGATTTTGCAGCATCGCAAGAAACAAATGTTCTACCGAGACATACTCATCTCCCATTCGCTTTGCCTCATCCTCCGCACTGATTAACACCTTATTCAGATACTGACCGACATAAATCTGCCCGCCCTGAACCTTCACACGCTTTTCAATTGCCTTTCTTGCGCGCTCCAAAAAGTATTCCGTGTTAATTTCCATTCTTTCCGTAAGCTTTAAAATCAGGCTGTCGTCTATCGTCAAAAGCGCATACAGAAGATGTTCCTGCTCAAGTTCCTGATTGCCGTATTCCATCGCAAGCTTTTCACAGGTATTTACCGCCTCAATCGACTTTTGTGTAAATTTTTGAATATTCATGACGCTTTCCTCCTATTGTTTTTGTCTTGTCTGTTCTACATCTAATATAACACCATTTTGTAATTTGTCAATTTAGTTTATACTTTTATAACATTTTTTATTTTCAATTTAGAATTTTTAGGAAGCATGACACAAAAAGACGTAAATAACACTTGTAATTTTTTATTTTTTATATCGTTTTTAGACAATATATGCTATAATGTATTCGTGTCATTCTCGCGGACAATTTT
>CAJUJG010000056.1:0-7938 GCA_910586715.1 uncultured Lachnospiraceae bacterium | reverse complement strand
GGGGCTGTTGACTATTGTTGAAAGATGGTGCGAATTTATTATGGATGCAGCGACAGCATATTTTTTAAAAAAGTATTATCCGCATGTAATCAAATGGTGGTTAGTTTCTTATAACCCTGAAGTTTTCCGCGTTTGGCCTTCCAAAGCGGAACGAAAAGAAGCTCTCAAAAAAGAAGCTGAAAAGAAACAGCTTTCCAAACTTGAGGCACAGGAAGACGGCGTGGACGAATCCGCGTATAATGCCACTACAGGCTCTTATTCCGGTCTCTACGGAAAAAAGCCTGTTGACGCGCAGACACAGGAAGCATTAAACGCGATTATGAATACCACCAACAAGCAGAATACGGTTGATGTTCTGCTCTCCGGCGGCGATTTGGAAACCGAAAAAAAAAAGAATAATGACGACGTTGTCCTCGCTCCCGAACACGACGATATTATAAAAGAAGCGAACGCAATTTATGAACGGCTGATGCGTGAGGCGGCGGAGGATGAAGCAAGAAAGCAGGCGGAAATCGAAGCAGTACGCCAGCAGGCCGAACAAGAATTAAAAGCACAAAATGCAGGTTGAAAAAATCAGCCTGCATTTTTCATGTTCTGCCAGTTTTTTAAGAATTGCACCGGTTGCGAAGCTCCTCCCAGCGTCTGTCCACTTCCTCCTGAAAACATCCAATCAGTTCCTCATTCTCTTTCCTGAACAGATGCCGGAAGCGCCGCTGCGGTTTTAAAAAGTCCTCAACCGGCAGCTTTTTCTTCGGCTCATAGCTTAAAATCCACTTCCCGTCTATCACCTCAAACAACGGCCAATAGCATGTATCAACAGCGAGCTTACAGATATTCATCAGTTCGCTCGTCTCATATCCCCAGCCTCTTGGACACGGAGACATCACATTTAAAAATGCCGCGCCCGGTGTATAGATTGCCTTCTGCGCCTTTGTATACAAATCCTTGAAATTTGACGTAAACGTTGTCTGTCCTACATACGGCACATGATGCTCTGCAATAATTGCCGCCAAATCCTTTCTAATCTGCACCTTACCTGCCGAAACGCTGCCCGCGGGCGTCGTTGTCGTGTCCGCATACTGCGGCGTGGCAGAAGAGCGCTGTGTCCCCGTATTCATGTACGCACCGTTATCATAGCACACATAAACCATGTCATGCCCGCGCTCCATCGCTCCCGAAAGCGACTGAAATCCAATATCATATGTACCGCCGTCGCCGCCGAAGGTAATGAATTTATACGTATCCTTGATTTTTCCCTTTTTCTTTAACACATTGTATGCTGTCTCCACACCGGATAACGTTGCGCCCGCATTCTCGAATGCATTGTGGATATAGCTGTCCTCGTACGCCGTATAAGGATACATAAACGAGGAAACCTCAAGGCAGCCTGTCGCGTTGCCGATTACCGCCTTGTCACCCTCTTTAAGTGCCCGAAGCACATTTCTTACCGCGATTGTGCCGCCGCAACCTGCACACATGCGGTGCCCCGGAGCAAGGCGCTCCGGCTTGCTCATCACTTCCTTAAAATTATATGCCGCCTGTTCCATGCCGCCCTAAACCTCCTTTTCCTGCTCGCTGCGAAGCCCTATGTAACCGTACATTCCGATCGGCTCATGCGTCTGTGCCATTTTTTCAAGATTTTCATATACATGCTCAAAATCGGCTACCGTAATATCCCTTCCGCCAAGCCCGTAGAAGTAATTCACTGTCTCCGCACTGCTCTTTGCCTGATAGAGCGCGGCTCTCACTTCTGCGCCGAGCGGTCCGCCTGTCGCGGAAAACATCTCGCTTCTGTCCATAATCGCAACTGCTTTCACATGCGCAAGCGCTTTTGCAAGCTCCTCCTCGGGGAAAGGACGGAATACCCTGATTTTCACAAGCCCTGCCTTTTTTCCCGTCATGTTTCTGATATGATTAATCGCCGCCTTGCACGTTCCTGCCGCCGAACCGATAATTACAACGGCATACTCCGCGTCTTCCATTTTATATTCCTCAAAGAAAGAATAACTTCTGCCTGTCATCTCCTCAAATTTCTTTGCCACGTCAAGGATTACCTGCTTTGCCTCAATCATCGCCTGACGCTGCGCGCGCTTTGTTTCCATATAATAATTGGAAACCGCATACGGACCTACCGCCATTTTTTCACTCGGATTGAGCAGATAATGCTCCGGCTCATATTCGCCCACAAACGCCTTTACTTTATCGTCCTCCACAAGCAGAATATTTTCCACGCCGTGGCTTGTGATAAAACCGTCCTGACAAATCATCACCGGAAGATGCACCTTTTTGTTTTCCGCAATTGGAAACGCCTGAATAAAGTTATCATATACTTCCTGATTGGACTCCGCATAAATCTGTATCCAGCCGCTATCCCGCGCGCCCATGCTGTCCGAATGGTCCGCGTTGATGTTAATCGGGCCCGTAAGCGCCCTGTTAACAAGCGCAAGCACAATCGGAAGCCGGTCCGAAGCCGCCACATAAAGCTCCTCCCACATCAGTGCCATTCCGCACGAAGAGGTTGCCGTAAGCGCTCTTGCGCCTGCCGCCGAAGCGCCGATTGTCGCGCTCATCGCGCTGTGTTCACTCTCCACATGAATAAACTCCGTATCAATCTCACCGTTTGCAATATATGTCGCAACATACTGCGGAATTTCCGTAGACGGCGTAATCGGAAACGCCGGCATCACATCGGGATTAATCTGCTTAATCGCATATGCTACCGCTTCATTTCCGGATAATCGTTCTCTGATTGCCATATTCTCTCTCCTTTCACAGGATGAAAATTAAAATTTTCATCCTTCCCTCATCGTAATCGCACCAAACGGGCATACTTTTGCGCAGATGCCGCAGCCCTTGCAGTGATCATAGTCAAAATCCGCTCTCTTTCCCGCGCTTACGGGAATTGAGGAATCCGGACAGACAGGCACGCAAAGCAGACACTGCTTGCATTTTTCCCGCTCAAACACCGGAGTCGAAGTCCGCCATTCTCCCGTACAAAATTCCTTTGCCGTTGCCGCCTCAAAAATCTTATTTCCTTCCGTAATATGCTCCCACGGACTCTGTTCATTAATTCTGTCCTGTATCCTTTCCATTCTGATAACTAAACTCCTTTCTACACCGCTTCCTGAAATGCCATTTCAAGCGCCTGCATGTTTCCGTCAATTACCTCAGGTTTTTTAGCAAACTTATGTTCAAACGATGCGCGCATCTCTCCTAAAAACGCGTCCTTATCCATAATCCCCGAAACAGCAACCGTCGCTGCAAGCATCGGCGAATTGGGATAATTTTTTCCCAGTGCCTTAATCGAAATCTCCTTTGCATTGACTGTATACACCGCGCCTTCATAGCCGTGAAGCATCGGCGCAAGCTCCTCCTTGGTATGCTCCGAGTTAATAATCACTGCGCCGTTTTTGCTCAGCCCCTTTGTGACATCAATGCTTTCCAAAAGACTCTCATCCACCACAACCACATAATCCGGCTCATAAATATTGGAATGCACCGTAATCGGCTCACTGCTAATCCGGTTATACGCCGTAATCGGCGCGCCCATTCGCTCGGGACCGTATTCCGGAAAGCCCTGTACATATTTTCCCGTTTTAAATGCCACATCCGCAAGAAGCAGCGCCGCGGTTTTTGCGCCCTGTCCGCCTCTTCCATGCCATCTGATTTCTACCGTGTCTTTCATTTTTATAACATACCCCTTTCCAACATCCTGATTTATTCTGCGTTACAATGCAAACGCTGTCACAGAAAACGTGACAGCGTCGTTTTTATTCTTCCACGCTATAATTAGGTGCCTCTTTCGTAATATGAATGTCATGTGGATGACTCTCTCTTAAAGCCGCCGCAGAAATCTGCACAAATTTTCCATTTTCCTTGAGCTCCTCAATCGTCTGTGCACCGCAGTAGCCCATACCCGAGCGAAGACCGCCCATCAACTGGTATACCGTATCCTCCACATTTCCTTTATAGGCAACCCGTCCCTCTACACCTTCCGGGACAAGCTTCTTTGCATCTGTCTGGAAATAACGGTCCTTACTTCCGTTCTCCATGGCTGCAATCGAACCCATACCTCTATATACCTTGTATTTTCTTCCCTGAAACAGTTCAAATGTTCCCGGACTCTCCTCACAGCCTGCAAAAATGCTGCCCATCATACACACATTTCCGCCCGCTGCAATCGCTTTCGTCATATCGCCCGAATACTTGATACCGCCGTCTGCAATAATGGGAATGCCATACGATTTTGCCACTGCATAGGAATCCATAATTGCCGTAATCTGCGGCACACCAATACCTGCCACAATACGCGTCGTACAAATCGATCCCGGACCGATACCGACCTTAACCGCATCCGCGCCCGCCTCAATCAATGCCTTTGTTCCCTCTCCAGTAGCAACGTTTCCTGCAATCACCTGCAAATCCGGGAATTTCTCCTTAATCATACGCAGACATTTCAGCACATTCTCAGAATGCCCGTGTGCACTGTCGAGAACAATCACATCAACCTTTGCACCGACCAAAGCTTCCACACGGTCCAGCACATTTGCCGTGATTCCCACGCCTGCACCGCATAAAAGCCGTCCCTGGGAATCCTTTGCTGCCAACGGATACTTAATTGTCTTTTCAATGTCCTTAATTGTAATCAGACCTTTCAGGTTATAATCCCTATCTACTATAGGAAGCTTCTCCTTTCTCGCCTGCGCGAGAATTTTCTTTGCCTCCTCAAGCGTAATGCCTTCCCTGGCCGTAACAAGCCCTTCGGACGTCATTGACTCCTTGACTTTTTTTGTATAATCTGTCTCAAATTTTAAATCTCGATTGGTAATAATGCCGACAAGCTTTCTACCTTCTGTAATTGGCACACCGGAAATTCTGAATTTTGCCATCAGCGCATCCGCATCGGCAAGTGTATGTTCAGGAGTAAGGGAAAACGGATCTGTGATTACGCCGTTTTCGGAACGTTTTACTTTGTCTACCTCATCCGCCTGTTCTTCAATCGACATATTTTTGTGAATAATACCGATACCACCCTGTCGTGCCATCGCAATCGCCATCCTGTGTTCTGTTACGGTATCCATTCCGGCACTCATCATCGGAATATTCAGTTTGATTTTTTTTGTTAACCATGTGGTAAGATCGACCTGATTCGGTATTACCTGTGAATAGCTTGGTACTAAAAGTACATCGTCAAACGTAATTCCTTTGCCAATTAACTGACCCATTTTTCTTCCTCCTATGAATAAATATGTGAACAAGTTGATAAAAAAATATTTTAAAAATTATACTAAAGCACGCACTGCTTGTCAAGACTAAATTTATTCCGAAAAAACTTTTCGCGGAGCTATCAGTTTTACGGTCTTTATAAAGTCTTCATCTAAATTCATCAAATAACACTGGTTACCTTCATAATATACCATATACAGCTTTTGATCAGGCAGATCATGTCCCGCACTCAGGTCCGTTATCTTCACCTGCCTGTTTTTATAGTAAACAAGCTGATTGGAATTCTCTGGCGCCATAATCTCAATCTTATTGACATCCAAAACCGCAGCGCGCTTTCTTCTTGTCTTTGCCATAACCTTGTCCACTGTAATCTCTTTGTCAAGGTAAAGATATTCAAACTCAATATCCGTCCACTGAAAGACAAAATAAGTCAAAACACCGCACGCAACAGCTGCAATAAAAATAATCAGATTTCCTGTAAATGCCAACAGTACAAGCAGAACCGTAGGCACAATACAAGCAATCCGCATAACTGCCTCTTTCATGCCCCGCTCTCTTTTTACCAGCAATTCCTTGTAGCTTTCATTCATGATTGTAATCCTACCCTTTCCTTATTTTAATACAGTTCAATATACTATATCTTAGAATAAATCAACCTATTATGCAAGCCTTTCCCAATCTTTTAGAAAAATTTAATTGACATTATACCGTAACAGCATATATCATCAGTTTTATAGCTAATTTATCATAACCCGCATAAAAACAAAAAACGGAGGGCTTTATGGAGATTTATAATAAAAATCGCGATAAAAACAATTCCCTGTCTGATGAAATCAAGGAACAAAATGCAAAACTAAAAGACGCATCCCTAAAAGATAAACTGCTGTACTTTAAGGATTACTACCTGCTGTCCACAGTTGCAGTAATTGCCGTATGCGCCTTTGTTTTCACACTTTTGTATACTATGCTCACTGCACCGCACGATACCGCCTTTGGTGCGTTTTTTTACAACGATACCGGCGACTCGTCAAGCACTGCGCTGATTGACGGTTTTGTTCAATATATGGACATTGATACATCCAAGCAAAACGCTTATATTGATTCCAGCATGACATACTCCAAAGAAATCGTCGATCTTGACGCTTACGCGGGGCTTGAGAAAGCCATGGCATCCATCACAGCCAACGATTTGGATGTCATTGTCGGCGATACCGATACGATAGACTATTTTGCCAAGTGCGACTGCTTAGGCGACCTCACGGTATTTCTTCCCGCAGATTTACTGGAACTGTGTCAAGACCGCCTCTATTATGCCAAAACAGGCAGCGGTGAACATATTCCGGTCGGAATTGATGTCTCCGATTCACCAAAGCTCAATCAATATTCCTATTATGTGGATAGAGAACCTGTGTTTGGCATTATTATAAACTCGGACAAGGTTGATAATGCTGTTGCATTTTTGAAATATCTTTATATAGAAGATTAGCAATCGAGTAGAGAATTGACCTACTCGCAGCGCCGGGCACCCGACGGCTCTTGCTGACTTATTTCAAAAGGACGTATTTCACGATACATAATAAAATGTCGTAAATACGCCTTTCTTAAAGGATATTCCCTATGAATTTATAAAAAGTTTTACTTCCTGTATGCGCTCCTCGTCCACATCCTTCGGTTCGCCTATGGTAATCTTTTCGATAAGGGTATTTAACAGTGCCGCCAAATTTCAATGTCAAATCTGCGGTCATTATGCTTGGGATTGTAAGTTGTTTATTAATTTTTTACCAAACTACTCAAAATACTTGAATTAGTCTAATTCAAAATTACTCTTTCTAATGCATCTAATAAACTAACGATACTCTCAACCCCATCAGGAACCTCTTTATCAAATCTATTTAACCATAATGCTCTAATATTAACTCCATTAGCCCCCATGACATCACTGCTAATGGAATCTCCAATATGAATTACTTCATCTGCTTTCAGACCTGCTCTATTTAATGCAAGTTCAAACAACTCTTTTCTTGGCTTGTATGCTTTTGCATCTTCTGACGTAAAAACTCCTGCCGGCATGATATTATGATATTCTATTGCCTTCATAACATCAGCAGTATCTATATTAGATACAATATAAATGGGGATTGGACTTTTATCAAAAAAAGGCAATGCATCTTCAAATATTGGTGGTTTAATCCAGTGTTCAAACATATACTTGCTTAATTCTTGGGCATTTGCACTTGAATGAAATTTCTTTATTGTGTTTTTTAATGCTCGCTCCTCTAATGCTCGCTGAGTTTCAAAACTCTTTCCATATGAATTAGTAAACATATTTTGAAACTCTTTCCACCAAAATATATCTATTTCAGACGTATTTCCTGCTTTTCCTGTTTTCATTATTATTTGTGTTATCTTCTTTATGACCTCTCCATCCTCATGAACTATTGTTCCGTAAAAGTCTAAGAAAAATGCCTTTACCATAAAACACCTCGTCAAATTCAATTTATCCATCTACTAACAACGAATATTTTATCACAGAACCAATTAGATGTCAGTCCTTCATCCACAAATTTTATCTTCATTCCCAAAGACACAAACAGGACACTGCATATCGCAGTTAACCTTCCACATTACCCAGCACAAGACCATCACGCCCTACAAAGACTTCCATAATTGTTGCAGTGTCCTTTCGGACGTTCATGTAATTGTCAATGTTCC
>CAJUJG010000055.1:7523-24352 GCA_910586715.1 uncultured Lachnospiraceae bacterium | reverse complement strand
CCTGACGTCCTTTTCTTACTAATTGGTTAAATGTTGGCATTCTTTTTCACCTCCTATAATCTTATCTAAATGCCAAGTCAATTAGGCACATCGCATGCCTTCTTTTACACGCATGCTTAATTATTATACTTTCCGCGCCTAATATTGTCAATTATTTTTTTCGGTTTTTTCAATGTTTTTTCAATGTTTTTTCAATGTTTTTCCGTTCGAAACACTTCCCGCCTTGTACTGTATTAATTGAATCTTTTCTTTTTATATAATTGCCATTTTTTGTAAAAAAATCTCTTTATTTTCGTCATTTTATCTCTTTTCTGCCTGATTATTCTATATTATAATGAATATAGAAATAAATTTTACAGGTTTGGGCAGGAGGAGTTTTATGTTATTGGGAAAATTTAAGCGAAATCAAATTCAAATTTTATCGCTCATTATATCATGCACCTGCGTACTATGCGCATGTGGACAGACAACGTCGGTTTCTGACAGCACAGCAGATGTTTCTAAGACAGATACCACATCGGAAACGGCAGTTATCGAAAACACATCTTCTGATGAAACAGCTTCTTTTGACGAAACCATTGTTTTGGAAACGCTTGCTGACGAAGAAGTGCCCACTGCATCCTTAAATGCCGCCGGCACGCGGGACAATACCCCCACATGCTATGTACCTACTGCATCAGGTGTCACGGTTTACTCCAACGCACTTGCGGAAATTGACGCGTCAAACACGGCGGAAGGCTATATCATGGTAAATTATAAAGGAACCAACCAAAAAGTAAAGCTGCAAATGACAGGAAGCAACGGCGTTACTTATACATACACATTACACGGCGGTTACGAAACGTTCCCGTTATCGGCAGGGAGCGGCTCGTACAAAGTTGCCGTATATGAAAATGTCAGCGGCAATCAGTATGCGACGGCAATTTCACAGACAATCAGCGCAAACATTACAAATGCCTATGGTCCTTATCTATATCCTAACCAGTATGTAGATTTTAATGCACAAAGTCAGGTTGTTTCCAAGGCAAAGCAGCTTGCAGAGGGTTGTTCCACCGATTTAGATGTTGTAACTAAGGTTTATAATTACGCTACTACAATTGCCTATGATTATAACAAGGCAAACGCGGTACAATCCGGCTACGTTCCAAATCCGGATATTATCATGCAAAACGGCACGGGTATCTGTCTTGATTACGCTTCTGTTATGGCAAGCATGCTTAGAAGCCAGGGCATTCCGACCCGTCTCGAAGTCGGTTATGCAGGGAGTGCCTATCATGCATGGATTAGTACCTATATTCATGACATCGGCTGGGTGAATGGCGTTATTGAGTTTGACGGAACAAACTGGTCCCTTATGGACCCTACTTTTGCCGCAACCTCCAGTGATGCTACTTTAAAAAATTTTATCGGCGACGGTAGCAATTATAAGACAAAATATATCTATTAGTACAATTCGAATGGTTATCGGGAGAAATAACTTTTATGAAAAAAATGAAAAAGCTCAACAATCGTGAGGTGGCTGCGTTCTGCGGTCAGCTCGCATTGCTTTTACCCGCGGGCATTACGCCGTTTGACGGCATCAGCCTTATGGCACAGGACACCGCATCGGAAGACGGAAAAGCACTTCTTACAGCAATCGAAGCATCCCTGCGCGACGGTCTGTCTCTTCATGAAGCCTTAGAATCCACCAACCTTTTCCCGGAATATGTTGTCTCTATGGTTCTGTTAGGGGAAGAATCCGGCAATCTTGACATTATTATGAAAAAACTTACCGAATATTATGAGCAGCAATGCGCTATCTCTGATTCTGTCAAAAATGCTGTCAGTTATCCCCTTATTATGGTCTGTCTGATGCTGTTAATTCTTGCGGTATTGCTGACCAAAATATTACCCATTTTTAATCAGGTATTTATCCAGCTCGGAAGCGAACTGACAGGTGTTTCCAAGCAGCTCATGAATGTCGGTTATGCCATGCAATCCGTTTCCGGCTTTTTGATTATCCTGCTTGCCGTTGCGGCAGCCGGCGCGTTTATTCTATATAAAAATTCAAAATGCCGCGCATGGGGCAGACACATCCTTCATACAGGCAGGCTTACCAAAGGCTTTTATCTCGGCATTGCCTACAGCCGTTTTGCAGGCGCGCTTTCTATGATTACCGCAGGCGGTATCGATATTTTTAAGGGACTCGACCTTGCAAACCTTCTGATTGACAATGAACTTATGGATGAAAAAGTAAAAACTTGTACGGAAGTTCTTTCCGGCGGCGGTTATCTGTATGAAGCCGTAAAAGAAGCAGACATGTTTCGGGCACAGCACCAAAGGATGCTTCAAATCGGGTATCGTGCCGGAAACAGCGAAGCTGTATTTGATAAAATTGCAAAACACTATGAAAACGATACGCTTTCACGTATCCATAAGATTCTCGGTGCAATCGAGCCTACGCTTGTCATCGTATTTTCCCTGATGGTCGGTCTGATTCTGCTGTCCGTAATTATGCCGCTGATTGGCATTATGTCAAGCATTGGATGATGGGAGGATTCTTATGAACCGTTTTACAAATCATAAATGCATATCACTATCTCAAATATGGCAGATTGTTTCCATTTTGTTCTTGACCGGATTCGTACTGTTTTTCATTAGCGGTATCAACACCGTCGATGAATCGACCGCAAGTGAACAGGCAAAAAGTCTTGAATCCGCTGTTCGGCGCAGTGTCGCGCAATGCTACGCAGTGGAAGGAACCTACCCGCCAAGTCTTGACTATTTAAAAGAACATTATGGTCTGATTTATGACGCTGACCGGTTTTATATTGATTACACGGCAATCGGCTCAAATATTATGCCTGATATTACTATTCTTCCGCGCTCAAAAAGTGAGATTGGATTTATTTCAATCAATTAATGAACCGAAACAACAAATTAATTATAGAAAGGAAAGAACCATGCCCGAAAAAGAAAACGGACGTCACATGATTGACATTCTCTTTGTTTTATCGCTATTTTGCGTATTTGCGGTTTCCTCGGTGGTTCTCATCCTGTTTGGCGCCGACATATACAACAAAACCGTGTCATCCATGAATGATAATTATGCGTCGCGCACATCTGTAGCATATATCACGGAAAAAATACGCCAGTCAGATTGCTTCGACTCAATCCGAATTGATGACAGTTTGGGGTATGAACGCCTTTTGATGACACGCACGATAAACGGAATGGAATACGCCACATCGCTATATGAATACGACGGCTACTTGTATGAGCTTTTTGCAAGAACCGATATTGAACTTCCGATTGATGCCGGACAGCAGGTCATCGCTTTAACCGCGCTTGAATTTGCTTTCGTCTCTGACAATCTCTTAAAGGTAAGTTTTCATGATGAAACCAACGAAAAAAAAGAGCTCTACATTCATCTGCACTGCAGTCAGACTCAGGAAAATATTCCTGTTTTCCTTGATTAACCGATACAGAAACGGAGATTAACCATGATAGAAAAGCAGTATACCGCCTCGCGGTCGGGACTTTTTTTAATTGAACTGATATTGTCCATATTTTTCTTTATAGTTGCCGCTGCTATTGTCATGCAGCTTTTTGTAAAATCACACTTCATCAGCGAAGATACCATTAATATCAATCATGCCCTTCTGCACACGCAGAATATTGCGGAAATCTTTCTTGCCGCAAACGGAGACTTTTCAACAATAGAACAAATTTTCGGCACTGAAATGTTATCGGACGCGGAAGGCATTACCGCGGTTTTATATTTTGATAAGGACTGGAAGCAGCAAAACACGCAGACGGATGCAGTCTATATGGCAGTTTTGGACTTTACCACAGTCAAAGAAAACGGTCCTTACGCCTGTCTGAATATCTGCATCAAAGAATACGGCCTAGAACATGACAACACCACTGACTGTATTCATCAACAGAAAATCATAAAATATACAGGAGGCAGCTGCAATGGATAAGAAACGGGAATTTACCATAAACATCGGACTGCCTTCCATTATGTTAATCTTTGTGATACTGTGTCTCATATCGTTCGGCGTGCTCGCCCTTGTAAGTGCAAATGCCGACAGAAAACTCAGCCAAAAGCTCCTCGACCGCTCCGTTGCATATTACAACGCCTGTAATTTAGCGGAAGAAACGCTCTGTGAAACAAACACCGCACTCAAAGATGCCTATTTGGCAAGCCCTGACCAAGACGCATATCTGTCCGCTATTTCTTCGCTGCCGACACGTTTTACCTTTGAAATCAGCGATATTCAGTATCTTGAGATAACGCTCTCCTATCTTTATCCCGAATCACCGGACAAACCGCTCTATCTGCTTCGCTCTTGGAATGTCGTGACAAAAGACGATTTGAACTATGACACAGGACTTCACTTAATTGAAATTGAAGATATTGATTAAACGTAAAAAACAGCATGTGCCGTTTAAAAATACCGGCACACGCTGTTTTTATCGTCCTATATTATTTTCTTAGAAAGAAAGCGACATATTCTGCTCTGATACGGTCTGCTCTGAATGCTGCATTCCGTAATCATTCTCATAATTATAATCTTCTTCCTCAAAGTTAATTGTATCCTCAGCCTCAACGTCCGTATTAAGCTTCACGTTTCTGTAACGTCTCAATCCCGTACCCGCAGGTATCAGCTTACCGATAATTACGTTTTCCTTTAAGCCAATCAACGGGTCAATCTTACCCTTGATTGCCGCTTCCGTAAGCACCTTCGTCGTCTCCTGGAAAGAAGCCGCAGACAGGAATGAGCTTGTAGCAAGCGCCGCTTTCGTGATACCAAGAATAATATCCTTTGCCTCCGCCGGCTGTTTCTCTTCCGCAATCAGCTGCTCGTTAATCTCCTCAAGCTCCAGCGCATCGACCAATGTACCCGGCAGAAATTCCGTATCGCCGCTCGTCTCAATGCGCTTCTTCTTTAACATCTGACGCACGATAACCTCGATATGCTTATCCGCAATATCAACGCCCTGTAAACGGTATACTCTCTGAACCTCGCGGAGCAGATAATTCTGGACGGCATCAATTTTTTTAATTTCAAGCAAGTCATGCGGATTAACGCTACCTTCTGTCAGCTCGTCACCTGCCTCAATCTCCGCACCGTCCGTAATCTTGATACGTGAACCGTACGGAATAAGGTACGTTTTTTCGTTTATTCCGTCAGAAACGATAATCTCACGTTTCTTCTTTGTATCCTTAATCGTTGCAGTACCGCCAATCTCCGCAATAATTGCAAGTCCCTTCGGCTTTCTTGCCTCGAAAAGCTCCTCTACACGGGGAAGACCCTGTGTAATATCATCACCGGCAACACCGCCGCTGTGGAAGGTTCTCATCGTAAGCTGTGTACCCGGCTCACCTATAGACTGTGCCGCAATAATACCGACTGCCTCACCGATTTGAACCGGTTCGCCGGTCGCCATGTTTGCACCGTAGCACTTTGAGCAGATACCGATACGCGATTTACAGCAGAGAATGTTTCGGATTTTCACCTTTTCAATCGGCTCACCCTTCTCATTGACGCCCTTGCTCATAATCTTGGCAGCCCGGCTCGGCGTAATCATATGATTCTTCTTGACAATCACGGTTCCGTCCCTGTCCATAATATCTTCACAGGAATATCTTCCCGTAATTCTGTCCTTTAATCCTTCAATGGTCTCTCTGCCGTCCATAAACGCGGCAACTTCCATACCCGGAATATAATCCTTGCCCTCGCAGCAGTCAACTTCGCGGATAATCAGCTCCTGACAAACGTCTACCATTCGACGCGTCAGATAACCGGAGTCCGCCGTACGAAGCGCCGTATCCGACATACCTTTTCTAGCGCCGTGCGCCGACATGAAATACTCCAATACGTCAAGTCCCTCACGGAAGTTTGACTTAATCGGAAGCTCAATCGTACGTCCCGTCGTATCCGCCATCAATCCACGCATACCTGCAAGCTGCTTAATCTGCTGGTTTGAACCACGGGCGCCGGAGTCTGCCATCATAAAGATGTTGTTGTATTTGTCAAGACCGTTAATCAGCTTATCCGTCAACTGGTCATCCGTCTCTTTCCACGTCTCGACAACCGCCTTATAACGCTCCTCGTCCGTCATCAGACCACGGCGGAAATTCATCGTAATGCGGTCAACCGTCTTCTGCGCCTCCTCAAGCATCTCTGCCTTTTCGGCAGGCACGGTCATATCGGAAATCGAAACAGTCATCGCGGCTCTCGTCGAATACTTGTAACCCATTGCCTTGATACTGTCAAGCACTTCCGCTGTCTTAGTCGCGCCGTGAATATTGATAACTTTCTCCAAAATCTGCTTTAACTGCTTCTTTCCTACATGGAAATCCACCTCAAGCAGCAATTCGTCCTCAGGCTTTGTTCTGTCCACAAACTCCAAATCCTGCGGAAGAATTTCGTTAAAGATAAAGCGTCCAAGCGTAGACTCGACATTTGCCGTAACCGTCTCCCCGCTCTCTAACGTTTTTGTCACTCTTACCTTAATCCTTGAATGCAACGTACATGCACCGTTCTCATACGCAAGAATTGCTTCGTTGACATTCTTAAAGAACTTGCCTTCACCCACTGCACCGGGACGCTCCTGTGTCAGATAGTAAATACCAAGCACCATATCCTGAGAAGGAACGGCAACCGGACCGCCGTCTGAGGGCTTTAACAGGTTATTCGGCGAAAGAAGCAAAAATCTGCATTCTGCCTGTGCTTCCACGGAAAGCGGAAGATGTACCGCCATTTGGTCTCCGTCGAAATCGGCATTAAATGCCGTACAAACAAGCGGATGAAGCTTAATCGCCTTACCCTCGACAAGAATCGGCTCAAACGCCTGAATCCCCAGTCTGTGAAGTGTCGGTGCACGGTTTAACATAACCGGATGCTCCTTAATGACATCCTCAAGCACATCCCAAACCGCCTGATCGAGCTTCTCGACAAGCTTCTTGGCATGTTTAATATTCTGTGAAATCTGCCTTGACACAAGCTCCTTCATAACAAACGGCTTAAACAGCTCTATCGCCATCTCCTTGGGCAGACCGCACTGATAAATCTTTAACTCCGGACCCACGACAATAACGGAACGCCCCGAATAGTCAACACGTTTTCCGAGCAGGTTCTGGCGGAACCGTCCCGACTTACCCTTAAGCATGTCGGAAAGCGACTTCAACGCTCTGTTACCCGGTCCCGTGACCGGACGCCCGCGTCTGCCATTATCAATCAGTGCGTCAACCGCCTCCTGAAGCATCCGCTTCTCGTTGCGCACGATAATATCCGGCGCGCCAAGCTCCAAAAGCCTCTTCAAACGGTTATTTCTATTAATAATTCTTCGATACAAATCATTCAAATCGGATGTCGCAAAACGACCGCCGTCCAACTGAACCATCGGACGCAAATCAGGCGGAAGCACAGGAATGGTATCCATAATCATCCACTCCGGCCTGTTACCTGACGCGCGGAACGACTCAACAACTTCAAGCCGTTTTACGATTTTAGCCCGTTTCTGACCCTTCGTATTATCGTTTTTCAACTCCGTGGAAAGCTCCTCGCACTCCTTCTCAAGGTCAATCGCACACAAAAGCTCCTTAATCGCCTCTGCGCCCATGCCTACGCGAAATGTATTTCTGCCGTACTTCTCCACATTATCCTGATATTCCTTCTCAGATAAGACCTGTTTGTATTCCAAATCCGTCGATAACGGGTCCAGCACGATATACGACGCAAAATACAAAACCTTCTCAAGCACTCTCGGCGTCAAATCAAGAATTAAGCCCATACGGCTGGGAATCCCCTTAAAATACCATATATGTGAAACCGGCGCCGCAAGCTCGATATGACCCATACGCTCCCTGCGCACGCTTGACTTTGTAACTTCAACGCCGCAGCGATCGCAGATAACGCCCTTATAACGGATTTTCTTGTACTTACCGCAATGGCACTCCCAGTCTTTACTGGGACCAAAGATTTTTTCGCAGTACAAACCGTCGCGCTCAGGCTTTAAGGTTCTGTAGTTGATTGTCTCGGGTTTTGTCACTTCGCCCTTTGACCACTCTCTGATTTTCTCAGGAGAGGCAAGACCTATTTTTATGGCATCAAATGAAATAGACTGACTCTGTTCGTTTTTCATCTCAGACATTTTGGCACTCCTTCCAAACAGTAACCTATTAATTTATAATTCCTTATTCATCAAAATCATCGTCAAAGTCGTCGTCACCGTCAAACTCATCATCCGAATAATCTTCTTCATCTGCAAAATCATCTTCGTCCTCAGCATCAACCAAATCGCCGCTTGCCGCGTCAAATTCTTTCTGCTGATAGCCCTCAAGCTTTTCTCTGTTGTCATACTTGTTGTCGCCCTCCATCTCCACACGGAAATCGGATTCGCTGTAATCAACAGACTCCTTAAGCTCAACCTCGTTGCGGTTCTCATCATATACCTTCACGTCAAGACCAAGAGACTGCAGTTCCTTAAGCAACACCTTAAACGACTCCGGAATGCCGGGCTCCGGAATATTCTCACCCTTGATAATTGCCTCATATGTCTTCACACGTCCGACAACATCATCGGATTTCACGGTCAGAATTTCCTGAAGAGTATGGGAAGCGCCGTACGCCTCAAGCGCCCAAACCTCCATCTCTCCGAAACGCTGTCCGCCGAACTGCGCTTTACCGCCGAGCGGCTGCTGCGTTACCATTCCGTACGGTCCGGTAGAACGCGCATGAATCTTATCGTCTACAAGATGATGAAGCTTCAGATAGTGCATGTGTCCAATCGTAACCGGACTGTCAAAATACTCGCCTGTCCTTCCGTCACGCAGTCTGACTTTACCGTCCCGCGAAATCGGAACACCTTTCCAATACTTTCTATGCTCTCTGTTCTCAGACAAATACTCCAAAACCTCAGGCAGAAGCTCCGCTTTGTGTTTCGCCTCAAACGCTTCCCACTCAAGATTTACATAATCATTTGCCAACTCCAGCGTATCCATAATGTCCGCCTCGTTTGCACCGTCAAATACCGGTGTCGCCACGTTAAATCCAAGCGCCTTTGCAGCAAGTGAAAGATGGATTTCGAGCACCTGACCGATATTCATACGCGAAGGCACACCGAGCGGATTTAATACAATGTCAAGCGGTCTTCCGTTTGGCAGATACGGCATATCCTCAACAGGAAGCACACGGGAAACAACACCCTTGTTACCGTGACGTCCTGCCATTTTATCGCCCACGGAAATCTTTCTCTTCTGCGCAATATAGATACGCACCGACTGGTTCACACCGGGAGCAAGCTCCGTATCGCCGGCTGCCCTTGAGAATACCTTTGCATCCACAACAACACCGTACTCGCCATGAGGCACTTTAAGCGAAGTATCACGTACTTCTCTCGCCTTCTCACCAAAGATTGCACGCAAGAGACGCTCCTCCGCAGTAAGCTCCGTCTCGCCCTTAGGCGTTACCTTTCCAACGAGAATATCACCGGCACGAACCTCCGCACCTACGCGGATGATACCCCTGTCATCCAAATCCTTGAGCGCATCATCACCGACACCCGGCACATCTCTCGTAATCTCCTCAGGTCCAAGCTTCGTGTCACGCGCATCCGTCTCATATTCTTCAATATGAATCGATGTATACACATCCTCCATAACAAGCCGTTCACTTAACAGTACGGCATCCTCGTAGTTGTAGCCTTCCCATGTCATAAATCCAATCAGAGGATTTTTTCCGAGTCCAAGCTCACCGCCGCTTGTAGAAGCGCCGTCCGCGATAACCTGACCTGCCGCCACATGGTCGCCCTTAAATACAATGGGCTTCTGATTGTAACAGTTGGACTGGTTGCTTCGCTCAAATTTGTGCAGCTTAAACTCCGCTTTTTCGCCGTCATCATATGCAATGCGGATGAACCTTGAATCCACATGCGTAATCGTTCCTGCCTTCTTTGCAACCACGCACACGCCGGAGTCCACCGCCGTCTTTACTTCCATACCAGTCCCGACAACAGGCGCCTCCGTAAACAGCAAAGGCACCGCCTGACGCTGCATGTTCGACCCCATCAGCGCACGGTTCGCGTCATCGTTCTGTAAGAATGGAATCAGCGCCGTAGCCACCGAAAACACCATTTTCGGAGACACGTCCATATACTCGAACATCGCCTTCGGATACTCCTGCGTCTCATCGAGATAACGTCCCGATACGGAATTTCGTACAAAATATCCGTTCTCATCAAGCTGCTCATTCGCCTGCGCAACATGGTAATTATCCTCTTCGTCCGCTGTCATATATACAACGTCGTTTGTAACGCGGGGATTTTTCGGGTCTGTTTTGTCAATCTTTCGATAAGGCGCTTCTATAAAACCATATTCATTAATTCTCGCATATGATGCAAGCGAGTTAATCAAACCGATGTTCGGACCTTCCGGCGTCTCAATCGGGCACATTCTTCCGTAGTGGGAATAGTGTACGTCACGGACCTCAAATCCGGCACGGTCTCTTGAAAGACCACCAGGTCCCAGCGCCGAAAGACGTCTCTTGTGCGTCAGCTCGCCAAGCGGATTGTTCTGATCCATAAACTGTGACAGCTGTGAAGAACCGAAGAACTCTTTAATGGCAGCCTGTACAGGTTTTATGTTGATTAAAGCCTGCGGTGACACATCATCCGAATCGTGCGTCGTCATACGCTCACGAACCACGCGCTCCATTCTTGAAAGACCGATACGGTACTGGTTCTGCAGGAGCTCACCGACCGCCCTGATACGTCTGTTGCCCAAATGGTCAATGTCATCGCTGTTTCCAAGTCCGAATTCCAAATGCATGTTGTAGTTGATTGATGCCAAAATATCTTCTTTTGTGATGTGCTTCGGAATCAGTTCATGCACGTTTCTCGTAATCGCATCCGCCAGCTCCTCCGGATTTTCAGAATACTCCTCAAGGATTTGACGAAGCACAGGAAAATAAACCTGCTCCGTAATGCCAAGGCTTCTCGGCTCACAGTCAACAAAGTTCGTAATATCCACCATCATATTGGAAAGCACTTTCACAAGCCTTTCCTCTGTCTGTATCCATACAAACGGAACCGCGGCATTCTGAATCACATCCGCCATTTCCACGGTTACCTTCTCACCCTTTGTGCCCAACACTTCTCCGCTAAACGGATCAACAACATCCTCCGCCAAAATCTGATTGCGAATTCTGTTTTTCAGCGCAAGCTTTTTGTTAAATTTATAACGGCCAACCTTCGCAAGATCATATCTCCTAGGGTCAAAGAACATTGCCGTCACAAGATTTTCTGCACTGTCCAAACTGAACGGCTCACCCGGACGGATTTTGCTGTAAAGCTCCTTTAAGCCCTCCTGATAGTTCTCCGCCGTATCCTTTGTGAAGCTGGCATGAATTTTCGGTTCATCACCGAACAGCTCCAAAATTTCCTCGTTCGTGCCGACGCCAAGCGCACGGATAAACACCGTAATCGGCACTTTTCTTGTCCTATCTACGCGCACATAAAAGACATCATTGGAATCCGTCTCGTACTCCAACCATGCGCCTCTATTGGGGATTACCGTACATGAAAACAGCCGCTTACCGATTTTATCATGGGTAATGCCATAATAAATACCCGGTGAACGAACGAGCTGGCTGACAATAACACGCTCCGCACCGTTAATAACAAACGTACCGGTTTCTGTCATCAACGGAAAGTTGCCCATAAAAATCTCGTGCTCGCTGATTTCTTCCTTCTCCTTGTTGTGAAGGCGAACCTTAATTTTTACAGGGGCCTCATAAGTTAAATCGCGTTCCTTGCACTCCTCAATCGTGTGCTTGATTTCGTCCTCTGCGAGAACATAGTCAACAAATTCCAGACTTAAGCGTCCGCTGTAATCCGTAATAGGAGAGATGTCTGCCAATGCCTCCCTAAAGCCTTCCTCGAGGAACCATTTGTAGGAGTCCTTCTGCACCTCGATCAGGTCCGGCATCTGCAAAACCTCTTCTTGTCTTTGGTAGCTCATACGCATCGTCTTTCCGGAGACAACTGGACGTATTCTGTTCTTTTCCATGACATTTCACCCCGTTCTTCATCATTCAAGATCTATAATTAATGCGCCGCATTGAAATAAATGTTAAGAAACACCTGTTATTTTAAGCATTATAAATAAGCCACTTTTTTCACAATAGCGCACATTACATGTTACCACAAGTCATTTGGAAAGTCAACCGTATTTTTACAGAAGTTGGCAAGAAATTTCAACAGAAAAAAAGAATAAAAATGCAAAAAATATTTTAGGGCGGGATGTTGTCCCGCCCTGATCTAACATAAGAAAATATTAAACTACTTCAAAGTAATCTTAGCGCCTTCAGCCTCAAGCTTTGCCTTAATGTCCTCAGCCTCAGCCTTTGCCGCTGCTTCCTTCAATACCTTAGGAGCATTGTCAACTAAGTCCTTAGCTTCCTTCAAGCCAAGACCTGTCACTTCACGAACAACCTTAATAACCTTAACCTTGTTCGGACCTACCTCTGTAAGCTCTACATCGAAGTCATCCTTCTCTTCTTCTGCCGGTGCTGCACCGCCTGCTGCCATAACAACTGCGCCTGCTGCTGCAGATACGCCGAACTCTTCCTCACAAGCCTTTACCAAGTCGTTTAACTCTAAAACTGTAAGCTCTTTAATCGCTTCAATAAATTCTGCTGTTGTCAACTTTGCCATTATTGTTTTCCTCCATAATCATTTTTATTGTTTTATTATCCATCTTTTGTTTCCGCGGCATTCCCTGTGTCATACCGCAGCCGACAGCTTCCGGTTACTCTGCCGTTTCTGCTGCAGCTGCTTCTTCTGCGGGAGCTTCTGCTTCTGCCGTTGCTTCCTCTGCCGCAGGTGCAGGCTCACATGCGCCTGCGCCGCCCTTCTCCGCAATCTGATTAAGCACACGGGCGAAGTTTGTAATCGGCGACTTGATGCTTCCAAGGAACTTTGAAAGCAGTTCTTCTCTTGAAGGAATGTTTGCAATCGCCTTCATTCCGTCTGCATCATAGACAATACCCTCTACAACGCCTGCTCTCAGCTCAAGCGCAGGACATCCCTTTGCAAAATTGCTGATAATTCTTGCAGGAGCCGTCGCGTCATCCTTGCTGACTGCAATCGCATTGGTTCCTTTAAGGCTTTCTACCAAACCTTCAAATTCCGTACCCTGAAACGCACGGTTCATTAAAGTGTTCTTGTAAACCTTGTAGGTAACGCCTGCCTCACGAAGCTGCTTACGAAGAACGGTATCTTGTGCAACCGTAATTCCGCTGTAATTTACGATTACTACGGAAGCGGCATCCTTGACTGTAGCTGCAATTTCGTCAACGATAGGCTGTTTTAATTCAATCTTTGCCATTTTCTTACCTCCTTATAGATTTATGGATTTGTCTCCAAATCCTGCCGAAAGGAGTAATATGATATCTAAATCGAGCAGGGACGCTCTCCTCCCCTGCTCGCGCGCCGGACGTCCGTCAGCGAACCGATTTATCGGTTTGATGACATATTTCATTTGGACGTCCGTGTGCATAACAAAAAACCTCTCATCCTATGCCGCGACACAAAAAGAGAGGTAAAATCCTTATCATAAAAACTCTTTTCCTCGGTAGGCGGTATCCTTACGCAAAGGATGCACTGCCGGCATCACCTCGCACCTACTGTCTTCGGCATGGTTTTACAACCTTTCCTACCATATCATATCCACCGTTTACTGTCAATGCTTTCACGATTATTTTTCTGATTTTTCTGATTTTTGAAATTTATTCCCACGTCACAAATCCGTCCCCGTCAATGTACACATTCGGAGAAATGCCACGCATATAATTCAATACGCCGTCCGCCTCTGTTCCCGTAAGAAGCCGCGTGCGGCATTCCTCACTTTTACATGGCACAAAACGCATATTTTGAATTCCATCACCGTCCAATGTAACCTCAACAAGACACGTATCCTGCGTTTTGGAATTAAACCAAAAGTTCCCAAGGCTGTACACCACAGGCACCCCTTCCACCACGTCAATTTTTTGCAGGCAGTGCGGGTGATCCCCGATTATCAAATCCACGCCTGCACGGGCATACGTTGCCGACTGCTCCTGCTGAAGCCAGTCAATCTCCTCCTGACTCTCCGTTCCCCAGTGAATATACAAAATCACAAAATCGCTGTTTTCCTTCGCCTCCGCAATTACCCGCAGAAGCGCCGACGGATCGAGGCAGCGCAGCACACCCGCGCTTGACGCAGTCGCCTCCTTCGTATCGGGATTGGCATTGCGCTCTATCTGCGTCGCACTTACAACCGCAATTTTCATCCCGTTCGCAATCAGATAAACAGGTTTTAAAGCCTCCTCCAAATTTCTTCCGGCGCCCACATACGGAACCTCTGCCGCTTCCAATGTATCAAACGTATCCAGCAGCGCCTCGTTTCCGTAATCATACGCATGATTATTTGCAAGCGATACCAAATCTACCCCGAGCTCCTTCAAAATCCCCACATGCCGGGGATGCGCCCGAAACGTAAACTGTTTCCCCTCGGTCGGTGTACCGCGCTCGGAATAAGGAAACTCATTGTTTAACATAAACACGTCCGCACCGCGCATCCGCTCTAAAAGTCCTGCCAAAAACGTATCGTCAACATTGCTTCCTCTCGCCATATAACGGTACATCGTAGCATACGCCTCGTCAAAAAGAATATCACCCGCAAATGCAAAAGTTACCTGTGCAGGGTCGGCACACTCAACAAGAACTGCCTTTTGCCCCAGCGCAACTGCTTCTTCATAACGTTCAAGACTTTTCTGAGCCGCCATGCCATCGTTTACGTCTTGCCCGTCTGCCTGCTCTGCCAAATCCTGCTGCGGTTCATCATGCGCCTGCGGCAAATGAAACGGAAACTCCACAAGCACTCCGCCGTTATGACCGCCCGCCTGTGTCCTAAGCTTTTCCACATACAGCAGCATCATTGCCGTCCCGATTATCAGCACCGAAAGCATGATTGTTATAAAAAGTTTAATCTGTCTTTTCATAATCCCTCTATATTAAAACTACAATAGCAATACTCCACTGCGCATACACAAAATGCAAGTCTTACGACTTGCATTCTGAATGTATCCATATCTCTTATTGTTATGATTAGAACTTTGCAACACTAACCTTTACACCCGGTCCCATCGTAGATGTCAATGTAATGCTTCTCAAAAACTGTCCCTTCAATGCGGACGGTCTTGCCTTTACAATCGCATCCAAAAGCGCATTGACATTCTGTAACAGCTGCTCCTCTGTAAAAGATGCCTTTCCAATCGGACAGTGAATGATGTTTGTCTTATCAAGTCTGTACTCAATCTTACCAGCTTTAATATCGTTAATCGCCTTTGTTACATCCATTGTTACAGTACCCGCCTTCGGGTTCGGCATCAAGCCCTTCGGTCCTAAAACTTTACCAAGACGTCCGACAACACCCATCATGTCAGGTGTCGCTACCACAACATCAAAATCTAACCAGCCGTCATTCTGAATCTTCGGAATCAGCTCATCGCCGCCAACATAATCAGCGCCTGCTGCCTCTGCCTCGCTTACCTTATCACCCTTGGCAAATACCAAAACCTTTACAGTCTTACCTGTTCCGTTCGGAAGCACAACCGCGCCTCTAATCTGCTGGTCTGCGTGACGTCCGTCACAGCCTGTCCTGATGTGAACTTCTACCGTTTCATCAAACTTTGCAGTTGCCGTCTTCTTTGCCAATGCAACAGCTTCTTCAAGCTCATAAAAGTTTGCGCGATCTACTAACTTCGCGGATTCATTATATTTCTTACCATGCTTCATTCTTTCTCCATGCTCCTTTCACAATCTGCAAATTTGTGCGCCATGCACAAATTTGTCAGCTGAAAATCTCAACTTTCAGCTTAACTCCGCTTACTCTTCTACTTCGATACCCATAGATCTTGCCGTACCTGCAATCATGCTCATGGCAGCCTCAAGGCTTGCCGCATTTAAGTCTGGCATTTTTAACTCGGCAATCTCCTGTACCTTTGCCTTCGAAATCTTTGCAACCTTCGTCTTATTCGGCGCTGCTGATGCAGTTTTCAAGTTGCAAGCCTTCTTTAACAAAACTGCTGCAGGCGGAGTCTTTGTGATGAAGCTGAAGCTTCTATCTGCATAAACCGTAATAACAACAGGAATAATCAAATCTCCCTGATCTGCTGTTCTAGCGTTAAACTGCTTTGTGAACTCTACAATGTTTACACCGTGCTGTCCAAGTGCAGGACCAACCGGTGGAGCCGGTGTTGCTTTGCCGGCAGGAATTTGCAATTTAATATATCCTTCTACTTTCTTTGCCATGTTTGGCACCTCCTATTTTATTCTCAGTTCCTGATAAACTGTTTTGTGGTTGTTTGGGCGGATAACCCTCCCACACGGAACAAAATTCCGTATAACATTTTAATATAACCTTGCTGCAATGTCAAGACCTCATTTAGTCCCACATCTTTTTTACATCCGAGAAATTAATCTCGACAGGCGTTTCACGTCCGAACATTTCCACCGTAATGGTAAGCGTCCTGCGCACTGTGTCAATCTTCTGCACCGTGCCGACCGTATCCTTCCAAACGCCTGCAGTGACACTAATAACATCGCCCTCGGCAAACTCATAGCTTACCTCACCGCCGAAGTCAAGCGCTGCAAGCTCAGCTTCCGTCAGCGGCACGGGCTTGCTTCCCGGTCCCACAAATCCGGTCACGCCTCTTGTATTGCGCACCACATACCACGCGTCATTGTTATCCGCGTCCATATGCAGCAGCACATAACCTGGAAAAAGCTTTTTTCGT
>CAJUJG010000055.1:0-7513 GCA_910586715.1 uncultured Lachnospiraceae bacterium | reverse complement strand
AAGGGCACGCGCACCTCAAGGATTTCATTCTCAAGATGCCTGTTTTCGATTGCCTTTTCAATATTTGCCTTTACTTTGTTTTCGTAGCCTGAATAAGTATGAACCACATACCAGCCCATTCCCAAGCCGCTCTTATTGTCGCTCAGAGCCACCTTGCTGTGCACTTCTTCCACTTCCGGTTCTTCCACAACAGGCTTTTTTGCCTTTACAACGGTTTCCTCCGCCTTTTCTTCGGACGCGCTTTCCTGTGACTCAGGCATCACTGATGATACGGGCATCACGGGTGATGCGGGGAGCCATTCCTTTGTTGTAGGGGTAATCAGCTTCTTGGCTACCGCCTTGGCTTCCTTCTTTTCTTCCATACTATTCATCCTCACTGTTACATTCCGATACTTGTCAGGAAATTGATACCATACTGGATAACCGTATCAAGCAGCGTAATCATAAGTCCCAACACAACAGAAACACAAAGCACTGCGACAGACTCCTTAACGGTTCCCGTCTTGTCCGGCCATGTAATCTTATTGAATTCGGTTTTCATGCTTTTCCAGAAGCTGTCTTTTTTCGCATCCTTCTTAGCTGTTTCTGCCATAGTTAACCTCCATTTGACCACAACCGTGATCACACAAAACGATTATTTTGTTTCTTTGTGCAATGTGTGAGTCTTGCAAAATCTACAATACTTCTTGATTTCCATTCTGTCAGGATGGTTTTTCTTTTCCTTTGTGGTATTGTAGTTACGCTGCTTGCACTCCGTACAAGCCAATGTAATCTTTGTACGCATAATTCCACCTCCGCTAACGTTCTAATCCTTCTTGTTCTAATCATGCAGATGCCTCCGCAGTTTTTACAGCATAAAAAAAAGACCTAAGACGCATCTTGCTTTACAAGCATACCACATGCCCTTCCCACAGTCAAGCCTTTTTTCCGTATATGCCTCCTGTATATAATACCGCTTATTTAGTGTTAGTGTGATAAAATATATTTATGCAAAACTTAAAATTTTCAGTCAATTCGCAAATTATTCTTTATTAAATTAACATAATCACTTCCTATTAATACTATATAATATCACTGTTTTTTTCATGTTTTATATTGAAAAACACTTGATTTTTCTCGTTTTTCGTGGTACTTTAAATATAGGAGATTCGTAGACATAAGTTGTCTGAATATTCTGACATTTTTATCTGCTTCGTATCCCCAAAACTTGAGAAGTGACAATGCTTTTCAGGTTTTGTTTCGATTTGTTTAATATGTTTACATAATAAAATTATTTATCTTATGGAAGGGAGGGGCATATATGGCGGTTTCTTTTACAACATTACAAATTTACGATCAGTATCTGACAACTTACCGCAGCCGCGATTATGACAGCAGTAACCGAAAAGTAACCAAGCGCAGTTCTCGGTATGATACGCATGATCAGAGCGAGCTGCAGAATGTATACAACGCAATTCAATGGAAAAACCGTTTTGCTCCGCTTTACCTGAATGAGCCTACGCCAAAGTCCATCGCATTTGCGGTGCACTTAAAGGAAAGCGCTCAGAGTTTAAAGCAGACCATCAACTCGCTGAGCGGTGATGACAATGATTTGTTTGCCATGAAAACAGCATACAGCGACAATGAAAATCTTGCAACGGTAGAATACGTACCGGAAGAAGCGGAGGCGGAAGTTCCCTCAAACTTCGCACTTGAGGTTGAGAGTTTTGCATCGCCGCAGATAAACACAGGAAATTTTCTGAATGCCAGCCAGGTAACATCACTCAAACCCGACAGCTACTCGTTTGATATTCTCACAAACAAGCTGCACTATGAGCTGCAATTTAACATCAACGATGGGGAAACCAACAAAGAACTGCAAAGCAAGCTTTCACGCCTGATTAACAGTTCTGACATCGGTGTATCCGCCAAGGTTGTCGAAGAGGATGGACGTTCCGCACTGGAGCTTACCTCCGACGCTTACGGTCTTCCATTCCAAAACGCAAGGCATTTTTCCGTTAATGATGACAAGACCAGTTACCGGAACGGTGTCGTAGATTATTTGGGGCTGAATGACAACGTCAAGGAAGCATCCAACGCAATCTATAGCATCAATGGCAGTGAAGAATCTTCTTATTCAAATACGTTTAACGTACACGGCGCTTACCGCGTAACGCTGCACCCTGAGAACGGTATGGGCGCTGCAGATATTGGGTTGTACGCCGACGCAGAATCCCTCTCGCATAATATTGAAACATTTGTGGACGGTTACAATCACTTTTTGGACGGCGTGCTCACTGATATTCCAGATGAGAAGGGCAAGACAGATGACCTCTCACTCACAAGGCTTCTTGCCAAGGATATGACAAAATTTCTTGACGTGCATCGGGAAAACCTTGAAAAATACGGTATCAAAGTAAATGAAGATGCAAGCCTTGATTACGAACAGCCGGAAAACATCGTGGACACTGACGCGTTGAAGGGATTCGGAAACCATATCATGCGTAAGCTCACTTCCATTTCCCTTGACCCGATGGAGTATATCGACAGGCGCATTTGCGCTTACCCCAACCCGTTCACAAACTACATTAACCCTTATATGACAAGCATCTATACGGGAATGTTATTTAATACATATACATAATTACAGATTGAAAAATGCAGGCTTTACAACCTGCATTTTTTATGCACACGGGCGCATAAGGAAATTAGTTGCTAACGCAACATGCGCCCGGCGCGCGAGTAGGGAAGATGGCTCTTCCCTACTCGATTTACGTATTCAACTCCAGTTCGGCAGGCTTCCAGCTCCTTGCCATAAGCTCATATTCCGCTGCCTTTTTCGTAAGCCTTGTGTGCTCAAGTTCGTACTCTTTTTGAGGCAGCGCCCGCAGCTTCGGCGATTTTGCCAACCCTCTGTAGCTGAGAGCAAGCGCCATAAGCGCGGATGTCCCGCTGCTTGCAATGTCAATCTCACTCTCGCAGTGAAATGCCGCCCGGTTAAACCACTCCGCCGCTTCCCCGAAATCACTCTTTTTCATGAAAAAGTATCCAAGCTCCATACACATCTCCGCAGAGGGCACAGTCGCCTCACTGCTCAAAGACACTTTTAACATGTTTACAGGATCATCAATCTGCCGATAGATTTTTAACAGCACGGCTATGATTTGACGGCATAAAAGCTCATTTTGTTTTTCCCGTTTCTCTGTTAAAGATTTCTCAAGAAATGCACGCGCATTTTCCAAATCCTTCTCCGTTCCCGCCTTGTACAGCTCCCGCAAATACATGCCAAGCAGCCTGTCCGAAAGATAACTTTTTTCCTCAATCACCCGTTCAAATACACTAAAATCCCTGCTGCTGTGGCTGCCCTGCGGTCGGTGGATAATTTCAATATCACTGTCATAGACTACGGGCGATGTATTAATTGTCTCATGAATCGGCTCAATCCACGTAAACCCACGCAGACGCTTAAAAAGCTTCGGACGCATATCGCGTGCAAAATTCTCTGTCGGGTGATTAATCTGCTCGGTCACATAAATCATTTGTACGATTTCTACCTCAGGAAGAATGACACGTTTCAGCGCTTTAAGCTTTGTGCGGTTTTCCTCATCGAGCACCTCGTCCGCATCCGCGGAATAAATATAATCGCCCGTCGCCTTTGAAAAGGCAAAGTTTCGCGCCGCGGCAAAATCATCATGCCACTCGTAGTCGTAAACATACGGGGTGTAGCTTTCCGCAACTTTTTTCGTACCATCCGTTGATCCGGTGTCCACAATAATGATTTCATCCATAATATCCTTTAAGGAATCCAAACAATCCTTTAAAATTGACGCCTCATTTTTAACAATCATACATAAACTGAATTTCATAATAATTCCCATCCTTACTTACTCAATTACTTAACATGATGCCCTTATTTAATATATCGGTCTTTACATAACAACTCAACACACTATTTATTGAAAATTTATTAAATTTTTTGCTGTTTTTATTCAATTTAAAATGATATAATAAAATATCATGAGCAAATATTTTAAATGGAGGACAATTATGCCGCTTGGAATTGTTATTTCAAATCACAATATGGGATATAAAACGCTGGAATGTATTTCTTCGGTTTTCAACTCGGACCTTGAGTCTGTCCAAATTTTTGTTGTTGATATGGCATCCTCCGATAATTCCGTTTCTGTTATAAAGGAACGCTTCGGCAGCCAAATCAGCCTGACCTGCTGCAATGAAGACTTAGGCAGCTGCGGAGGTCTAAATATCGGCATCCGGCAGGCGCTTGACACAGGATGCGAATATATCTGCTGTCTTGGCGAAGCCGTGACAGTAGCACCGGAAGCGCTGCACATTATGATGCGCTTTATGGAGTCCCATCCGCATGTCGGAATGACGGGCGCAAAGGTATATCACAGGCATATGCCGCATTATATACAGCAATTCGGAATTTCGATTGATTTTAAAAACTTCCGCGCAAACACCCTTTACGCCGACTGCGCCGACAGTCCCGGCATACCAAGCGAAGTCTACTGCGATGCAGTCAGCGCATGTGCGATGATGGTTTCTGCCGCCGCAGTCCGGACAGTCGGTTTGATGCCCAACGACAATTTTCTGTACTGGGACGACATGGAATGGGGATTTTTGATGAAGCAGGCAGGCTTTGAAGTCGCTGTGCTCTCAGACGCTAAAATGTACCATTCCGCAAATCCGATGCGCCGGTGCGACAACACCAAGGTGAATTACTATTTAACACGTAACTGCCTAAACTTTTTTATGAAGTACACGCATCCGGAAAAATGCATGAAAATGAGCATTGTACTTTTGCGTTCTATTTTCGAATCGTTTTATCTTCACCGCATGGGACAGGCACACAATATGGCACAGTCAGACCTTGCGGCAATGAACGATGCAGTTTACGGTCTGCGCGGCATGGCGCCGGCAAGCCGCATTTTAGAAAATGACGAGAGCGGATTGGGTTTTGTGAACTTTTTCGAAGAACATGAGGCAGTCTATATGGAAGATGACGATCCGTTTTTGGAGCAGGTCATCCGGCAGATTAACCCGGACATTCAGTTTTTACAGCTCCCCGAAAAAAATGCCGTAACAATTATACGATGCAAATCCATACTCGGTATTAAGGATTTTGACTATCCCCTTGACTTCAGCGACGAAATCGTATATATCGACAAAAGCTACCGTATGCTGGCAACACGCGAGGATGCAAAGCTTGTGAAAGATTATGAAGCAAGCCTGCAATTATTTTTATATGCCATGCAACCTGCCGTACTCCGGCGTATTACTGAAATGCGCGGTATTGAATTATAAATTTACAGCAATCTGATAGTCGAATTGTGCCATTTATGTAAACTCTTTCGACAATTCTGCCGATATACATATAAAGAAACCCAGAAATGTATGTAAAGGGGAGATTAGAATGGATTACAGAACAACATATGAACGTTTATTAAATAATTTGTGCATCGCATACCGGAAAATGCTGAAAATATTGGACAAGATTGACAGCTTTGACAGGCTTTTGAATGATGTATCTGACGAGCGCAGACCCGATGCGGATTTTGTTTATGCCATTGCCACACAAAAAGAGCGCATGATTGCGCAGCTTGACGGTATTTCCATTGACGTTGAAAAGCTTCATGTAAAATTAGAAAATGTGATGTCGCTCTGTCAGCAGATTGCGGAACTTCCAATGTACAAGTATTTGGAAAACCTTCAGCTTTTGACATATTACCGGATTAATGCAATTATGAATGAGGAAGCGGTTACGACGCCGCAGGTGATTGATAAGCTTATCGCCTGCAAGGAATCAATGGAACTGGATTTAATGATTAGCGAAGTGCCCGAGGAACAAAAGCAGGTTTTTATGTTTATACCGGATAAGAAAAAGTGAATGCAACAAAACAGGGACCCCAAAGCGGAATCCCTGTTTTATTATATTCAGGAAAGTCTTATCCTAAAACTTATCCTAAGATTGCGAGCACGCCCTGGTTTGACTGGTTCGCCTGTGCAAGCATAGACTGACCTGCCTGTGAAAGGATGTTTGCATTCGAGTATTTTACCATCTCGTTTGCCATATCCGTATCACGAATCTGGCTCTCTGCTGCTGTTGTATTCTCAGCAATGTTATCCAAGTTGTTAATCGTGTGCTCTAAGCGGTTCTGAACTGCACCAAGAGCAGAACGCTGTGTAGAAACCTTCTTTACAGCTGCGCTGATTGTATCAATTGCTGCTGTTGCATTGTTTCCGTTTGTTCCGTCAACCCGGATACCATTAACACCAAGCCCCTTTGCGCTCATTGCTGCAATGCTGATGTTAATCTTGTTGTTGAGTGTTCCGTCAGCGCCTACATGGAAGCTCATCTTCAATGCAGCTGTTTGATCCTTAGATGCTGCAATTACATTTGCATAATCACCCGTCGTGTAATCGCTGAGCGTTAACTTCTTGCCCAAAGCATCATATACAGAAGGAGCCTCTGCCCTTGCTTTTACAGCGCCTGTTGAATCTGCAGTGAAGTAATCATTCAACGCATTACCTGAAATCTTATTGCCATCCTTGTCATAGAGTGCGAAAATCTCAGACTTGCTCTCTGCTGCCGTCGCCTTTTCCGCCGTTATAATCTCGGACATGCCTTCTGTCAGTTTCGTTTTATCAATTGTTACTGATGCAATCTTTGTGCCATCTGTATTTACAATATCAAATGTGTTGCCCGCAGTACCGGTTGTCTGAATCTTGAAAGTCGCATTTGCATCGCTTCCGTTCAGTTTCAAAACTGCGTTTCCATTTGTCATGGAAACAGTCACACCCTGATCCCGAACTGCCTTTGCCAAAGCATTCTGATAGGTTGTCGGTGTTGCTGCGTCAAACGCAAAACCTGTAATCTTTGTTGCTGCATCTGTACCAAATGTGACAGTAGCTGCCTTATCCTTCGTTGCTTTACCATATTTGAACGAATACTCTTTCACGCCATGCGGATTTCCCTTTAACAGATATGTCTCATTGAACTTTGTCGTCTCAGCTACACGGTCGATTTCCTGTGAAAGCTGATCGATTTCGTCCTGGATGAATGCACGGTCTGTTGACGCATTTGTTCCGTTTGCTGCCTGTACTGCAAGCTCATTCATTCTCTGAAGCATGTCATGAACTTCTGTCAGAGCGCCTTCTGCCGTCTGTACTGCGCTGATACCGTCCTCAGCGTTTGCAGACGCCTGCGTTAAGCCTCTGATCTGCTTTCTCATCTTCTCAGAAATTGCAAGACCTGCCGCGTCGTCTGCCGCACGGTTTACCTTGTAACCTGAAGAAAGCTTTTCTGTCGACTTTGAGAGTGTTCCCTGTGTGATTCCTAACATTCTGTTAGAATTCATTGCCTGTAAGTTATGCTGTACTACCATACTGCTACCTCCTTGTTTTTGTCGCAGGCAAATCCTTTCGCCTGCCCTTTATTATTTTACTTTATCCTAAGAAAATCTTATCCTAAGAAAATCTTATCCTAAGAAAATCTTATCCTAAGAAAATCTTA
>CAJUJG010000054.1:17550-25037 GCA_910586715.1 uncultured Lachnospiraceae bacterium | reverse complement strand
ATAGGATTTTGTGCCGCAGGATACTGGTTTGTTCAAATAGTGTGAATGCATATGGGTTATGTGATGTGATAGGCTTGACTTCCGGTTGCGTTGTGCCCGTAAGGTACATTATCTTTGCGCGTACAACAAGCATCGTTTTTGTGGATTTATATTAACAAAAGTTTAGAATTTGTTTTATCACGAAAAAACTGCACTTGTATCATCAGTGATATGGGTGTTTTTTATTTTGATGCATTCAAATATATGTTCTGGTGGAAGCGTAAAAAGAATTTTTTGTTTTATCTCCAAATATATCGCCAAATGAGCGTCAATATGTTATGGTTAAATAGCATAATATCTTTACGGAGAAGCAGGAACAGAACAATATCCGGCTGACGAACGGGGAGATGATTTGGAAATTTGGGATTTGGAGGGACAAATAATGGCTGTTTCTAATATAAAAGCACTGTTTGCAAGTGATGTACAGACGGTGTGGGAGCTCGTGACTTCGCTGGAAAATTATAAGTGGCGCAGCGATTTGCAAAAAATCGAACGGTTAAGTGAGAACCGGTTTGTCGAATATACACCGGACGGGTTTGCGACGACATTTACAATCACGCGCTGCGAGCCGTGCAGACGCTGGGAGTTTGAACTGGAAAATAAAAATATGACAGGTCACTGGGTTGGCATTTTTGCCGAAAAAGACGGTCAGACGCAAATTGATTTTACCGAAACAGTCACTGCAAAGAAATGGTTTCTAAATCCCTTTGTCAAACTGTTTTTAAAGAAACAGCAGAATGCGTATGTTTCGGATTTGAAAAAAGCGCTGCAATAAGAATACTTGTCTTGCGCGGTTGCTTTACTGAAATTGGCGATGTGATTGAAGCATGCAGTCAATATGCAGAGGAATATACAGAACATATGGTGGCGTTTTGTCAGATTGTGCTTTGCAAGGCAGAGCGATTGGGAGAAATGAGATGAAAAAAATAATAGCAGGAATCGGTTTTGAACTTACAGGAGTATTAATGGTGATGTTTTCATCTTTGACAGCGAGCATCAGTATCGAAAATACAGCCAAATGGAATACCCAGTTGGGAAGATATTGGCAGACGGTAATAAATTTAGGATTACTTCCGGTATTGATAATCGGCGCCGTTTTGCTAATAACAGGTATCCTATTTTCTTTGTGGGGCGTTTTTGAAAAACCTGATTCAGATACTCACCCTTCAAAATAGTATTCCTGTCGGAAAAATAGAACGACATCAAAAACTACGGAGGTAATATCAGATGAAAACAATCTGCGGAATTGAATGTACCGGGTGCGGCTGGAAAGAACGCTGCAAAGGCTGTGCGGAAACAGACGGCAGCCGTTTTGGCGGAGAATGTGTTGCTGCAGGGTGTTATAAAGCAGGCGGAGAAAACCGCTTTATTGCGTATAAAAATCAGCTAATCGAAGAATTTAACGCGCTTGGAATTGCGGATATGCCGCCTGTCACAGAGCTTACTCCGCTAATCGGTGCATTTGTCAATTTGGAATTTACGCTTTTGAACGGAGAAAAAATAAAACTGCTCGACGATTCAAAAATATATCTTGGTTATCAGGTCGAAAAACAGAATAGCGACAGGTGCTTTGGGCTTGTTGGGGACAACAATCATTTGTTGGTGTGTGAATACGGTTGCAATGGCGCAGAGCCGGAAATTGTTTTATATAAAAAGAGATAAAGATTGTGATTATAAGGGACGGAGAAATAAACAAGACCATCTTCCCGCCCGGTCAGCCGATTCCGTAAATCAAGACAAATGGAGGGCAGGAGATGGTCTTTACTTACTTATTTTATACCATATTTGATGAAAAAATGCAAGGAGGTATCTGATGGAGAACGAGGGGACAAAGACCTTAAAACAAGAACTCTGCTCTTTACTGCAAAGCCTGAATCAAGACTACGAAATTCATGCTTTTGGATCGGATAAAGAATACGAATACTTACAGGAAAATGATTGTTGTATTACGGTACGGAATCCGAATTGTGAAAATCCGATATATATTGATTTGGAAAATGACGAGGAATTAACGCTATCGTATTATAAATGGCATGCACACTATTTGTGCGAGGAATGGGATTATCACAATTTATGTGAAGATTTAAAGGATCTTTTAAACAACCGTAAATGCGTAATCGTGATTAACAGCAGCGAACGATGGTTACGCAGTGAATTATCAGAAACAAAAATGGACAAAAATTGTAATTATCAAAAGATGATAAAGGAATTGTCAAAAGAAGCACAAAAAGAGATAAAAAAATTAAAGGGAACGATAGAATTGTTTTATTGGGATAGAAAAGACAATGTTGTAATAGACCTTTAGGAGAAATTTTTCCAAAACGGCAGATGTATTTGGCAATTGGAATAACAGCGAAACTAATTCCATTGGATTCAAAAAGGAGGAACACTAAAATGAAGTTCAACACAATTCATCATGTTGCGATTATCGTATCTGACATTGAGGCGGCGAGAGAATTTTATATTCATAAACTTGGCTTTGAGGTTATTCGGGAAAACTACCGGGACCAAAGAAACGATTGGAAGCTGGATTTAAGGATAGGAACCGGAGCAGGGGCAATTGAATTGGAAATCTTTGCGGAACCCAATCCGCCAAAGCGCGTCACCCGACCGGAAGCGTGCGGTCTGCGCCATTTGGCGTTTCGCGTGGAGGATATTGAAGAAGCTGTTGCGGAATTGGAAAAGTGCGGAATTGAATGTGAACCAATCCGGTATGATGAATATACGCAGAATAGAATGACGTTCTTCTTCGACCCGGACGGACTTCCGCTGGAGCTGCATGAATGAAGCCCGAATTAAAATTTAATGAAATTCCGTCTTGTCAGAACCTTGCTAAATTTGCCCGAATGTTGTAAACTGTATTAATGTTCACATAAGAATGTGGATGAACAGTTTGGAATATCATGAGATAGATTATTAAAAAATTAAGGAAGCACTGCTTCAGTCAGTGCTTCCCTGAGAAACTATATGGAGACAGAAAGGTAAGAAGAAACATGGCGATTAGAACGGTCAGGGAAATAGGAGATCCTGTATTGAACAAAATTTCAAAGGAGGTCAAGGAAATTACGCCTCGTGTACAGGACTTAATTGACGATATGTTTGAAACGATGTACGAGTCCAACGGTGTAGGACTTGCCGCCGTTCAGGTGGGGGTTTTGAAACGAATTGTGGTGATTGATACGACGGGGGAAGACCCGATGCTGTTAATCAATCCGCGCATTTTGGAGGAGAGCGGAGAGCAGGAAGGAAACGAAGCGTGTCTTAGCGTGCCCGGAAAGGCAGGGAGCGTGAAACGTCCCAATTACGTCAAGGTTGAGGCGCAGGACGAGGATTTGAATACGTTTATTATAGAAGGGGAGGAGCTTGTCGCAAGAGCGCTCTGCCATGAAATCGAACATTTGGACGGACATCTGTATGTGGAACGGGTAGATGGTCCGCTCTTTGACGTGGAGCCCGAGGAAGAATAAGAAAGAAGGATTAAAATGAAAATCATTTTCATGGGAACGCCCGACTTTTCCGTGGGTGCGCTGGAGGCGCTTGTCGCTGCGGGGCATGAGGTGGTGCTGGCGGTGACGCAGCCCGACAAGGCGAAGGGAAGAAGCGGGCAGATGCAGTATCCGCCTGTGAAGGAATGTGCGCTGAAACACGGTATTCCGGTGTTTCAGCCGGTAAAAGTAAAGACGCCGGAGTCGGTCGAAGAGCTCCGAAAATATGAGGCGGACATTTTTGTGGTAGCGGCATTCGGGCAGATTTTGTCAAAGGAAATTTTAACCATGCCGCGATTTGGATGTGTGAATATCCATGCATCGCTTTTGCCCAAATACAGGGGCGCATCGCCGATTAACTGGTGCATTATCAACGGCGAGCAGGAAACAGGCGTCACGATTATGCAGATGGACGAGGGCGTTGATACAGGAGATATTCTTACGGCGGTAACGGTTCCGGTTGCGGAGGACGAAACGGCGGAGAGCTTATTTGAAAAACTTTCCAAAGCAGGCGCCGGGCTGATTGTCGATACCCTTCCGAAATTAGAGCGCGGCGAGATTACACCTGTCAAGCAAAACGACGCGGAAAGCTCGCACACAAAAATGATGGGCAAGTCGCTTGGAAGGATTGACTGGAATAAGAGTGCGGTGGAAATTGAACGCCTTGTACGCGGTTTAAATTCGTGGCCAAGTGCATACACTTACATCAATGGAAAGAGCGTTAAGCTGTGGCGCTGTGCGGTGGCGGACAACGATTTTGACGGCAGGAAACAGGCAGGGGAGATTGTAAACGTCACAAAGGAGACGATTGAGGTTGCGTGCGGTAAAGGCATTTTGCGTATTTGCGAGCTGCAGCTGGAAGGCAAAAAGCGCATGGATGCAAAAACATTTCTTCTTGGAAATTTGTGGAAAGCAGGAATGTGCTTTGAGGCAAAGTAACAGGATAAGGAAGAAGTGTTACTGCTTTTCGTTGTCAGGAATTTAAAGACTGAGAAAGGAGTAAGGTGATACTGTGAAAAATAAATTTTTCACAGGGCAAATTTGTGCTTGCGCCCAAATTTGCAGGCACATCAAGAATGGAGGATTACTATGATATATCCGTATGGATTTTATTTTGACTGGACTTATATTTTCGTGCTGATTGGCGCGATTGTTTCCATGATTGCGTCCGCACGGGTCAGTTCCACGTTTCATAAATATGCGCGGGAGCGCAGCCGTTCGGGCATGACAGGCGCACAGGCGGCGGAGATGATTTTGCACAACAACGGGATTTACGATGTGCGGGTGGAGCATGTGAGAGGCGATTTGACCGACCATTATGATCCGCGCACAAAAACCGTGCGTCTTTCCGACAGTGTATACGGTTCGACGTCGGTGGCGGCAATCGGCGTGGCGGCGCACGAGTGCGGTCATGTGATGCAGCATAATGAAAGCTACGCGCCGCTCAAGGTTCGGACCATGCTTGTGCCCGCGGCAAATATCGGTTCGCAGCTTGGCATACCCATTATTCTTTTGGGCATTTTGTTCGGCGGCAGCTCGCTGCTTGTCAATATCGGTATTTGGGTATTTTCGCTTGCGGTGCTGTTTCAGATTGTGACGCTTCCGGTGGAGTTTGACGCGTCGAGAAGAGCGCTTGTGTGCATTGAGCAATACGGGATTGTGACAAGGGAGGAACAGGCAAAAAGCGCGAAGGTGCTGCGTGCGGCGGCGCTTACGTATGTGGCGGCGGCAGCGGCGTCTGTATTGCAGCTTTTGCGGTTAATCCTTTTGTTTGGAAACAGAAGAGATGATTAGAACGCAGGGACGGCGTTCTTTATATGGAGAATAAAATAGAATGGAAAACGTAAATCTGCGCCTGCTTGTGCTGGAGATGCTGATGGAGGTTACGGAAAACCGAAACGGCGGGACATATTCCCACATAGCGGTACGCGATGTTTTGAAGAAATATAATTACCTTTCACAGCAGGAAAAGTCGTTTTTGAAACGGCTGTTTGAGGGAACGCTGGAGCGGATGATAACGCTTGATTTTGTGATAAACCAGTATTCCAAAGTAAAGACGGACAAGATGAAGCCGCAAATTCGTGCGATTTTGCGGCTTAGTGTTTATCAGCTTTTGTATATGGACGCCGTGCCCGATGCGGCGGCGTGCAACGAGGCAGTGAAGCTTGCACAGAAGAAGGGCTTCGCGACGCTAAAAGGTTTTGTGAACGGCGTGCTTCGCAATATTGCAAAAAATAAAGACACGATTGCGTATCCGGATTTGTCCGTAAAGTATTCGATGCCTGAATGGATTGTGAAACTTTGGACAAGCGAGCTTGGCGAGGAGAAGACGCATGCCGTTTTGGAGGGATTGCTTGCAGAGCACCCCGTCGCGGTGCGTCTGCGTGACAAATCCATAAAGGAAGCGCTGAAAAAGGCACTTGCGGTGCGCGGCGGGAGAATGACGGACCATCCATACCTGCAGAATGTATACAAAATTGAAAAGACAGACGATATGACGACGCTTCCGCAGTATAAGGAGGGCGCGTTTGTGGTGCAGGACGCAAGCAGTATGCTTGCGGTGCGGGCTGTCTTTGCCGACGGGTTTTTCACGGAAAAAAGGGCGGAGGACAAGAAAATCCATGTTGCGGACATCTGCGCCGCACCCGGAGGAAAATCCATGCTCATGGCAGATTTACTGCGCGACATGGGCATGGATTGGGACGATTTTCAAATCAAGGCACGCGATATATCGCAGCAGAAGGTTGTGCTGATGCAGGAAAATTTTGCACGCTGCGGCTTTCCAAAGGACAGCGTGTCAGCCGCAGTCTGCGATGCGCTTGTCTGCGATGAGCAGGAAACGGCGGACATCGTGATTGCCGATGTGCCGTGCTCAGGGCTTGGCGTGATTGGAAAAAAGCGGGATATTAAGTATCGTGTAACGCAGGGGCAGCTTGCAGAGCTTGTAACGCTGCAAAGGCGTATTTTGGAGACGGCAGTCAAAATGTTAAAGCCGGGTGGAAGGCTGCTGTTTAGCACCTGTACGATAAACCGTGCGGAAAATGAAGAAAATTTTGAATGGCTGATAAAAGAACTGAAAATGACACCTGTGTCATTTTTTGACACACTGCCAAACTGTCTGCAAACGGAACAGTCGCGGACTGTGGAAACGGCGAAACAGGGGTATTTACAGCTTTTGCCCAAGATACACGATACGGACGGATTTTTTATCAGTGTTTTGGAAAAATAGGGCGGCAGACGGTGAAAGGAGCATGGTCTATAGAAATGGAGTTTGGAGCGGATAAGACGGACGTCAAATCGCTGTCTTTGGAGGAATTGCAAGCCGAGATGGTAAATATCGGCGAAAAGCCGTTTCGTGCAAAGCAGTTATATGAGTGGTTTCACAAAAAGCTTGCGAGGGATTATGACGAAATGAGGAATATTCCCAAAAGCCTGAAAGAAAAGCTGGAAAGCGGATATACATACACGTCCCTGAAAATCGTGGAGGTACAGACTTCCCAAATTGACGGTACAAAAAAGTATCTGTTTTCGCTTGCGGACGGCAATTTGGTCGAGAGCGTGTGGATGCAGTATCATCACGGCAATTCCGTGTGTATTTCGTCGCAGGTGGGGTGCCGCATGGGATGTAAATTCTGTGCGTCAACAATTGGCGGACTGGAGCGGGGTCTTACGCCCTCCGAGATGCTTGACCAAATTTATGCCATATCAAGGGACACGGGAGAACGCGTTTCCAACGTGGTCGTGATGGGCACGGGGGAACCGCTTGACAATTATGACAGCCTTTTGCGGTTTATCAGACTGCTCACAGATGAAAACGGACTGAATATCAGTCAACGCAATATCACCGTGTCAACCTGCGGCATTGCGGAAAACATGAAACGGCTTGCCGACGAAAATCTGCAGATTACGCTTGCTCTGTCTCTGCACGGCGCAACGCAGGAAAAACGCCGTGCGCTGATGCCG
>CAJUJG010000054.1:9400-17540 GCA_910586715.1 uncultured Lachnospiraceae bacterium | reverse complement strand
GAGGTGATTGCGGCGTGCCGCTGTTACTTTGAAAAGACGGGCAGACGCATTACGTTTGAGTACAGCCTGGTAGGCGGCGTCAACGATACCGACGAGGATGCCGAAAATCTGTGCGGTTTGGTGAAGGGACTAAACTGTCATATCAATTTAATTCCCGTAAATCCCATAAAAGAACGGGATTTCGTTGAATCCGCGAAAGAGAACGTGATGCGTTTTAAAGAAAAACTGGAGCAAAGACATGTGAATGCCACCGTGCGCCGGGAAATGGGCAGGGATATTGACGGGGCGTGCGGGCAGCTTCGGAGGCGGTACGCAAAGGCAGGACGATAAGCGTCTTGCTTTTTTCTTTCGTCTGTGCTAACATAGTAAGGATTATGGAGTACTATGTCTATCGATACGGTCGTGACGATAAGCGTCATACAGGAGGAGAAAAAGTGAAGGTATTTTCGATTACTGATGTAGGAAAACGACGGGAAGTTAACGAGGATTATATTTATACATCAGAAAAGCCGGTTGGAAATCTGCCCAACCTTTTTATGGTGGCTGACGGAATGGGTGGTCACAATGCAGGGGACTATGCGTCCAGGCATGCGGTGGAAAAGGTTGTGGAAGTAATTGAATGTTATACACAGGAGACCGATCCTGAGAATATATTACAGAAGGCAATTGATGACGCCAATACGTATATTAATAAAATGGCGAAATCGGACAAAGGTCTCAAAGGTATGGGAACGACGCTTGTGGCAGTGACTATAGATGAGAATTATGTGACCGTGGCAAATGTGGGCGACAGCCGCATGTACATTATCAATGATTTTATTACGCAGATTACAAAGGATCATTCGCTTGTGGAAGAGATGGTGGATATGGGCGGCATTGACAGGGAGTCTGCGCGCACCCATCCTGACAAGAATATTATTACAAGGGCAGTGGGAGTAAAGGAATATGTGCTTGTAGATTTTTTTGACGTCACCATTACGGAAAAAGAGAAGTTTTTGTTGTGCACGGACGGTCTTACAAACATGTTAAAGGACGAAGAGATACACAGGATTATCAGGGAAAGTGCGGATATAGAGGAAGCGGGAAAGCGGCTGATTGAGGCGGCGAACGCAAACGGCGGACGTGATAATATAGCTGTGGTTCTTGTAGAACCGTTTGGGGGATTGAAATGATTAGATCAGGAATGTTGATCGGCGGCAGGTACGAGGTGCTTGAAAAGATAGGCACCGGCGGAATGTCGGACGTATATAAAGCGAAGGATGAGAAGCTCAACCGTTTGGTGGCGGTCAAGGTTTTAAAACAGGAGTTTTCCGAGAACCGGAATTTTGTATCCAAGTTCAGGGTAGAGGCGCAGGCGGCAGCGGGGCTGATGCATCCGAATATTGTGAACGTATATGATGTAGGAGAAGAGGATGGCATCCATTATATTGTAATGGAGCTTGTCGAGGGGATTACGCTCAAAAAATATATTGAAAGAAAATCAAGGCTTACGATTAAAGAGGCAATCAGCATTGCCATACAGGTGTCGATGGGAATTGAGGCGGCACATAACAATCATATTATACATAGGGATATTAAACCCCAAAACATCATGATTTCCAAAGAGGGAAAAGTGAAGGTGACGGATTTTGGCATTGCAAAGGCGGCGTCAAGCAACACGATTACCTCCAACGTTATGGGCTCCGTGCATTATACTTCGCCGGAGCAGGCGCGCGGCGGATTTTCCGATGAAAAGAGCGACATTTATTCTTTGGGTATTACGATGTTTGAGATGCTGGCGGGGCGTGTTCCCTTTAATGGCGATACTACCGTATCCATAGCGATCAAACATATTCAGGATGAGCTGCCCGACATTCGGGAGTTTGTGCCGGAAATTCCGGTGAGTGTGGAAAACATTATAATTAAGTGCACGCAGAAAAGTCCTGACAGACGTTATCAGTGTATGGCAGACATTATCAAGGATTTGAAGCATTCGCTGATTAATCCGGATGACGCGATTGCACAGCTTGACACGGCGGATGAGGTTGGAAAGACAAAAGTCGTGCCTTCAGGAAACATGGTAGAAGATGACAGCGAGGTTCATACACCGAAAAGGGAAATGTATGCAAAAGAAGCGGATTTGGAGCAGATGCCGAATCAGGTAAGACCAAGAAGGCGTCCGAATCAGGCGGGGTCTTCCAACGCGGGCGGAAATGCTGCTCCTAAGGCAGATTTGTATGGCGATGATTACGGCGATTACAATGAATATGATAATTATGACGATTATAACGACTATAGCGAGCAGGTAAGAGAGAAGAGCGTTCCGGCGAAAAAAAAGGCGCAGACAGCAAATAGAAACGCGCAGAACAGAAGTACGGCAAACAGAAATAATAAAAATAAATCCAATAAAAACAACGCCGGCAAAAACACACGGTCAAAAAATGCATCCAATAAAAGTATAGCATCCAAAAGTACAGGCGCAAAGAATACGGCGGCGAAAAAGACAAATCGGTCCCAATATGATGATTATTATGAGGAGGCAGGTTACACGCAGGAGATTGTCACAAGGCAGAATGTGCGCAGAACCGATTATGAGGACGAAAGGCGTTATTTAAACAGCAAAGACGAATATGACTATAATCCGAAGGCAGAGGGTTTTACAACGGTGCTTACGGTGCTGGGAGCCGTGATTATCGGCTGCATTCTGCTCTATTTTGTAGGGCAGGCGACAGGCATTTTTGAAGAGATTGATTCCATGTCAGGTACCCATGCAAGCAGTCAGGATGACGGTGAGCGCGCGGTGATGCCGGAGTTTGTGGGGCATGATGCGGATGAGATTAAGACGGCGCTCAATGATGCGGGATTAGGCTGTAAAACGACCTATGCGGAATCTGCAGAGCATCCGAAAAACACTGTTATTTCGGCGGCTTTGGAGGATGGGCAGACGGTGCTTGTAAACGATAAGATATTGAAAAATACGACGATTGTGCTTACGGTGAGTGCAGGCACGGACGGCGTGGAGGTGCCTGCCGTTGAAGGAATAAGTGAGGCGGAGGGGACTGCAAAGCTGACCAATCAGGGTTTTAAAGTGGTAAAGACGGAAGAATTTTCCGCGCAGCATGCGAAGGGAACCATTATTTCACAGAATCCAACGGCGAACAGCATGGCGCCGATTGAATCGGAAGTAACGATTGTAATCAGCAAGGGAGGTTCCGACAAGGATGTACATATGCCGGGCGTTGTAGGGCTTACGAGGGAGGCGGCCGAGAGTAATCTTGAGGCAGCCGGTATTATAGTAGGCAAGGTTGATGAAGTGTACAGTTCGGAGTTTTCGGCAGGGCAGATCTGCTATCAGAGCTTTGAGGAAGGCGCTACGGTTAAGGAAGGCAGCGTGGTGGATTTAAAATTAAGTATCGGAAGCGAGGCGGCAACATACAGCTGTAATCTGATGATACAGGCGCCGGACGGTTATGTGAGCGGAAACGCAGAGGTTATTTTGACAACCGCGGACGGAAGCAAGCAGCTTTGGCGTTCCGAGACGGTTACGTCGTTTCCTGTTTCGATTAATCTGAATGATTTTGAAAGCCCTTCGGCGTATGGAATTGTTACGATTACATATCCAAAGCAGGTACCGGAGGTTGTGCTTGACGCGGACGGAAACGAAGCCACGCAGATGGGCATTACTGTGGCGCAGACGCATCAGAATGTGAATTTTACAAAGAATTAGACGCATTATATTTGGGAAGAAGCAAATGCAGGGAAAAATAATCAAGGGAATTGCAGGTTTTTATTATGTCGATGTGCCCGCACTGGGCGTATATGAATGCAAGGCAAAGGGAATCTTCCGAAAGGATAACATTAAGCCGCTTGTCGGTGACGATGTCCGGATTGAGATAACGGACCCAAAGGATTGCGAAGGAAATATCATAGAAATTCTTCCGCGCAGGAGTGCGCTTATTCGTCCGGCAGTGGCAAATATTGATCAGGCGCTTTTGATTTTTGCGGTGGCAAAGCCCGAGCCGAATTTTAATCTGCTTGACCGTTTTCTGATTATGATGCGCAGGCAGGGACTTGACTGTATTCTTTGCTTCAACAAAACAGATTTCGCTGATAGGGCGGCATGTGACCGTATCAGCGAAATTTATGCGGGCAGCGGGTGCAGTATCCTGCTTACGTCTGCCGTAACGGGCGAAGGCATAGGGGAACTGAAAGGGGCGCTTGCCGCAAAGACAACCGCAGTAGCGGGACCAAGCGGCGTGGGTAAATCCTCCATTGTCAACTGCCTTCAGGAAAAGACACAGATGGAAACCGGAGCAATCAGCAAAAAGATTGACAGGGGAAAGCATACGACAAGACATTCGGAGCTGATTGCGATTTCCGACGGTACGTATATTATGGATACTCCGGGGTTTAGCTCGCTCTCTCTGTTTGACATGACAAAGGAAGAACTCAGGGACTGCTATCCTGAGTTTGCGCCATATGAGGCAGAGTGCAGATTTTTGACCTGTTCGCACATTCATGAACCGGACTGCGGTGTGCGAAATGCATTGGAAGCAAATATCATTCATCGTATCCGATATGATAATTATACAGCGTTTTATAAGGAGCTTGACAGCGCGGAACGCACAGCTGTCAAGTATACGGGAAAGCGCGGAAACAGGAGGTAAACGAATGAATTATTTAGCGCCGTCAATACTGGCGGCTGATTTCTGTGAACTTGGAGCACAGCTTGATCTGATTGAACAGTCAGGCGTTCAATGTCTTCACGTAGATGTTATGGACGGCATGTTTGTGCCCTCAATATCGTTTGGAATGCCTGTGCTTGCGTGCGTGAGAAAACGCACAAAACTGTTTTTGGACGTACATATGATGGTGGAGCGTCCTGAACGCTATGTGGACGAGTTTATGCGGTTGGGAGCCGACAGCATTACAATTCATGTGGAGGCATGCGACTGCATCTACAAAACACTTGAGCGTATTAGAAGTCTGGGAGGAAAGCGCGGTATCGCGATTAATCCGGAAACGCCGATAGAGCATGTATTTCCATATCTTGAGAATGTGGATATGGTGCTTGTCATGACGGTACATCCGGGCTTTGGGGGACAAAGCTATATTCCGGAGTGTCTTGATAAAATTCGTTCCCTGCGCAGCGAAATTCATAAAAAAGGACTTTCTGTGGACGTGGAAATTGACGGGGGCGTGCGTCTTGAAAATCTGAAAGAAAACCTTGATGCAGGTGCGAATGTTATCGTGACAGGCTCCGCGGTATTTCAGGGAGATATGGCACACAATATCAAAGAATTCCAAAAAATAATGAATGCCGGACAATAGCCGGAAGAATAAAATGGAGCGGATAACGTGAATATAAAATCAGATAAAAGAACCAGTCTGTTCGAGAGCGTGCCAATTCCAAAAGCGGTGGTGACGCTGTGCGTGCCTACTATTATAAGCTCTTTGGTAATGGTGCTTTATAACCTGGCGGATACTTATTTTGTGGGAATATTAAATGATCCGGTCCAAAATGCGGCGGTGACGCTTGCAGGACCGGTTCTTCTTGCATTTAATGCGGTCAATAACCTGTTTGGCGTGGGCAGCTCAAGCATGATGAGCAGAGCTCTTGGGCGAAAGGATTTTGATACGGTTCACAAGAGTTCAGCGTTTGGATTTTACTGTGCGCTGTTTTGCGGAATCGTGTTTTCTTTGCTTTGTACAATCGCAAAAGCGCCGCTTTTAGCGCTTCTTGGGGCAGATGACGTGACGCTTACGGCAACTGCCGCTTATATGCATTGGACGGTGACGTGCGGTGCAGTGCCGGCAATTTTAAATGTGGTGCTGGCGTATATGGTGCGCTCGGAGGGGGCGTCGTTTCACGCAAGTATCGGAACGATGAGCGGCTGTCTGCTGAATATTGTGCTTGACCCGATTTTTATTCTTCCGTGGGGATTGAACATGGGAGCGGCAGGTGCGGGACTTGCGACATTTTTGTCAAATTGCGTGGCGTGCCTGTATTTCTTTATACTATTGTATATTAGGAGAAATAGCACATGTGTTTGCATTCGGCCGCGTGCGTTTTGCCTGCAAAAGGACATTATGCTTGGTGTGTTCGGCGTCGGGATACCGGCTTCCATACAAAATCTGCTGAACGTGACAGGCATGACGATTTTAAATAATTTTACGTCGGCATTCGGTGCGGACGCGGTGGCGGCGATGGGTATTACGCAGAAAATTTATATGGTGCCGATGTACGTCTGCATGGGTATTTCGCAAGGAATTATGCCGCTTGTCAGCTATAATTATGCCAGTGGAAACAGGAAACGGATGAGGTCATCCATTGTCTTTTCGGGCAGTATCAGTGTCGGTTTTATCACGGCGGCGGCACTGTTTTTCTTTGTGGGAGCCGACAGCGTTGTGCGGTTCTTTATGGACAATGTATCGATTATCGGATATGGAGTGCGGTTTTTAAGAGGTTTTTGTTTGGGACTGCCGTTTTTGTGTATGGACTTTTTGGCGGTTGGTGTTTTTCAGGCGCTTGGCTATGGAAGAAAGGCGCTTGTGTTTGCAATTATGCGAAAAATCATACTGGAAATACCGGCGTTGTTTCTGTTAAATTTTCTGTTTCCGCTTTACGGACTGGCGTACGCGCAGTTTTGCGCGGAGTTTGTGCTTGCGGTGGCGGCGGTGGTTGAGTTGTATCTGATATTTAGAAAATTGGAGAAAAAATCGGTGTATATGGAAGATGTATAGGTTTGAAACAGCCTGAACGCGGCTTGCGATAGGCTGTTTTTACCTTATAGGAGATTGCGGATTTTCGGAAAGGCAGGAAAAAAGAGTGCGGCAGCTTCAATTTATTTGGAAATACATAAAACGTCACAAATGGCAGTACATTGGCGGGATTATCACACTGTTTATTTTGGACTTTGCAAATCTTTATATTCCTAAGACAACCGGGGTTATCACGGACGGGCTTGCGGCGCATACGATGGATATGCGTGGTGTGTGGCAAAATATTGTGATTATTTTGTCAATCGGAATGATGCTCACAGTCGGGCGTTTTTTATGGCGCTATTTTCTGTTTGGGGCGGCGCGTTCGATTGAGCGGGAAATCCGAGACGACATGTTTGCTCATTTGGAGAAGCTTGATGTGGAATATTATAATGAGCATAAAACGGGCGATTTGATGACACGTTTTACCAGCGATTTGAATGCCGTGCGCATGGCAATCGGACCTGCGGTGATAGCGGCGTTTGACGCGATTGTCATGACGGTGATGGTGATTGGGCAGATGATGATTTATGTCAATGTAAAGCTGACACTTGCGGCAATTGTTCCGATGTTTTTTATTGCGGCGGGTGAGCTGTATTATGGGAAAATCATGCAGAAGCGTTTTTTGGAGCGGCAGGAGGCGGTTTCGGAGCTGACAGATTTTGTTCAGGAGAGTTTTTCGGGCGTGCGCGTCGTAAAAGCGTTTGTGCAGGAGCGCGCGCAAATCCGTGCGTTTGCCAAAGCCAACGCGAAAGCGAAAAAGAAAAATTTAGGGATTGCAAAAATGGAGGCGCTTGTCATGCCGCTTTTGGACGTGGTAATCGGCATCAGCAGTCTGATTACGCTGCTTTACGGCGGGGTTCTTGCACTTGCGGGGGAAATTACGATTGGGCGGTTTGTCGCGTTTCATCAATATATTACCATGCTTGTGTGGCCCATGATTGCCTGCGGGGAGGCAATCAATATGTTCTCGCAGGGCGGTGCAGGGATTCGCCGGATACAGGAGGTTTTTTCGGCGCAGCCTGAAATTGCAGACAGCAGGAATGCAGAGGAAGTAAACGAAATCAAGGGAAATATCCGCCTGAATCACCTGACGTTTCTCCACAGAGGGCACAGCGAGCCGACGTTAAAGAATATCAGCCTGGATATCAAGGCGGGGACAACGCTTGCGGTGATTGGACGGACGGGAAACGGCAAATCGACTTTGGTCAATCTTTTGCTACATCTTTATCAAACGAAACGGGGCATGATTTTTATTGACGGAACGGACATCAATGACATTTCGCTCAAGTCGCTGCGCGAAAACATTGCGTATGTGCCGCAGGACAATTTTCTATTCTCTGATACGTTAAAATCCAACATTGCATTCGGAACAGATGATGCCAAAATGGAGGAAATC
>CAJUJG010000054.1:0-9354 GCA_910586715.1 uncultured Lachnospiraceae bacterium | reverse complement strand
AGACGGCGTGTATCCACGACAATATCATTGCGTTTCCCGACGGGTATGACACGATTGTGGGGGAGCGGGGCGTCACGCTTTCCGGCGGTCAAAAGCAAAGAAGCTCTATTGCAAGGGCAATCAAAAAGGATGCGCCGATCTTGATTTTGGACGATGCCCTTTCGGCGGTGGATACGGATACGGAAGAGCAGATTCTGCACAATTTAAAGGAAAACAGACGTGGGAAAACGACAATCTTAATTGCACATCGCATTTCCACGATACAAAATGCCGATACGATTTTGGTCCTGGAGGACGGCGAGGCAAAGGAATGCGGCAATCATCAGGAGCTGATGGCGCTCGGCGGTATTTACAGGGACATGTTTGAGAAACAGCAGCTGGAGGCGCAGAAAAATCTGGCTGGTATGGAGGATTAAAATGAAACGGCTATTGACATACTTAAAACCGCATAAATGGTCGATGGCGCTTGCCTGTGTGCTTGTTATCGCGCTGATTGGCGTGGAGTTATATAAGCCGATTATTATCGGAAATGCGATTGACGATTATATCGGTGGTTTTGGGCAGGCGGGATTTGACGCGCATGCGGCGTATCGGGGGATTTTGCGCGCGGGGGCGCTCTATGCGCTGATGCTGTTTCTCGGCTTTGTTTTTAACGCGTCGAATACGTGGATTTTGCAGAATGTCGGGCAGTCCATTATTTACAAAATGCGCGAGGAGGTCTTTGCGCATATTCACGGTCTTTTCGTGCGTTTTTTTAATACGCAGCCCGTCGGAAAACTGGTGACGCGGGTGTCAAATGATACGGAGGCGGTCAATGAGCTGTTTTCGCAGATTTTGGCAAAGTTGTTTAAAAATACGGTGAAAATCATCGGATTTGCGGTGGTGATGCTTTCGATTGACGTGCGTATGGCGTTGTATTCGTTTCTCCTTCTGCCGTTTGTTACCGCACTGACATTCTTTTTCCGCTATCTGTCGAGAAAGGCGTACCGGATTACGCGCACACGGATTACAGAGCTGAACACCTTTTTATCGGAGCATCTTTCCGGCATGAAACTTATTCAGATTTTTGCGCGCGAAAAGGAGAAGTACCAGGAATTTGAGTGGAAGAGCGGGCAGCTTTTCCGGGCGAACTGGCGTGAGGTTTTGACGTTTGCCGTTTTCCGACCGACGATTTATATGATGTCGGTGTTTGCAATGGTGATTGTAATCGGTCAGGGCAGTGCGTCAGTGCTTGCGGGAACGGTTTCGCTTGGCACGCTGTTTGTGTTTGTCAACTATATCAGTTCGTTTTTTGAGCCGATTCAGGAGTTGGCGGAGCAGTTTGGAACGCTGCAGTCCTCGCTTGCCTCCGCGGAAAAACTCTTTTCGATTTTAGATGTGGAGCCTGAGATTATCAATCCGGAGTATCCAAAGCCTGTGGAGATTTTGGGGCAGATTGAATTTCGCCATGTTTGGTTTGCGTATGAAAAGGATGATTATATTTTAAAGGACGTGAGCTTTTGCATCGCGCCGGGAGAAAAGGCGGCGTTTGTGGGTGCGACGGGCGCGGGGAAGTCTTCCATTCTGAATTTAATCGGGCGTTATTATGACGTGCAGCGCGGCGAAATTCTGATTGACGGCGTCAATATCAAGGAGATTGATAAAGATACGCTGCGGCGCGCAATCGGGCAGGTGCAGCAGGATGTGTTTTTGTTTACGGGGGATATTCGGGGAAATATTTCGTTGGGGAATGAGGCGGTTTCGCAGGCGGACGTGGAGCGCGCGGCGCAGATTGTGCATGCGGATACGTTTATCGGGAAGCTGCCGCACGGCTTTGACGAACCGGTAACGGAGCGCGGCAGTACGCTTTCCGCTGGACAGCGGCAGCTCCTTTCGTTTGCGCGCACGCTTGCCTATGATCCGACGATTTTGGTGCTTGATGAGGCGACCGCGAATATTGATACGGAAACGGAGCAGTTGATTACGCAGGCGCTTGAAACGCTTATGGAGGGCAGGACGACAATTATGGTGGCGCACAGGCTCTCCACGATACAGCATGCGGATAAGATTATGGTGATGCATCAGGGGGAGATTCAGGAGAGCGGCTCGCACCAGGAGCTTTTGCGGCTTGGGGGGATGTATAAGAAGCTGTATGATTTGCAGTTGGCGCAAGGGTAGTTGGAGTTGTGTAATTAGATGATGCGTTGATAGACAAAGATAAAGAAACATGATACGATAATTAAAAATGCAGTATACGCTGTGAGCCTGAAATTAATTTCAATGATAGTTATGTTTTTTAAAGAGGGGGAAGAAGAGACTGCATGGACCATTTTTTGGCAGGCAGTTAATTAAAAAATTTTTTCTGCAACAAGAAAATTTACATTATTAGTTGCATCTGCCAAATTAGTGTGATATACTTTTTAAGTGTGTTGTAAAAACCACACGGACAAAAGCAAAATCAGCCGATGCTCAGCAAAGGGAGGCTCCAACCCGCGCTTGGTTTTTGGCGGTTGCATAAGAAAGATTAATGGAGGAATGAAGAATGATTTCAAAGGAAAAGAAAACAGCAATTATCAACGAGTATGCAAGAACACCTGGCGACACCGGTTCACCGGAGGTTCAGATTGCCGTATTGACGGCGAGAATACAGGAGCTTACAGAGCATTTGAAGGTAAATCAGAAGGATCACCACTCAAGAAGAGGTCTTTTGAAAATGGTAGGTCAGAGACGTGGTTTACTCGGATATTTAAAGAAAACCGACATTGAAAGGTATCGTGCTCTGATTGAAAAGCTTGGTCTCAGAAAATAATAGGAGATTTTGGAGGGGTGGGTATATATCCGCCCCTTTTTAACCATAAGTTCAAAGAAGGAGATATGCGATGGAATACATGACATTCAGTGAAAAGAAAGACAAGTCCTACAAGGCATACAGCATGGAACTTGCGGGACGTACGCTTACCGTGGACATCGGCAGGGTAGCGGCACAGGCAAACGGTGCGGCATTAATGCATTATGGTGATACGACGGTGCTTTGTACGGCAACGGCTTCGGATAAGCCAAGGGACGGGATTGACTTCTTCCCGCTTTCCGTTGAGTATGAGGAGAAGCTTTATTCGGTAGGCAAGATACCGGGAGGCTTTAACAAGCGGGAGGGAAAGGCAAGTGAGAACGCGATTTTGACAAGCCGTGTGATCGACAGACCGATGCGTCCACTGTTTCCAAAGGATTACAGAAATGACGTGACATTAAACAATATGGTTATGAGCGTTGACCCGCAGTGTCGTCCGGAGCTGGTGGCAATGATTGGTTCGGCAATCGTGACTTCAATTTCGGATATTCCGTTTGACGGACCATGCGCGACAACGCAAATGGGTCTTGTAGACGGTGAGTTTGTTGTAAATCCCAATCAGGAGCAGTGGAAAAACGGCGATATGCAGCTTACGGTTGCCTCGACAAGCCAAAAAGTGATTATGATTGAGGCGGGGGCAAATGAGGTTCCCGAGGACAAAATGATTGAGGCAATTTATAAGTGCCATGAAATCAATCAGACTATCATTGCATTTATCAATCAGATTGTGGCAGAGGTCGGCAAGGCAAAGCATGAGTATACAAGCTGTGCAATTCCTGAGGAGATGTTTACAAGGATTAAAGAAATCGTTCCTCCCGAGGAGATGGAAGGTGCGGTATTTACGGACGAGAAGCAGGTAAGGGAAGAAAATATCAAAAAGATTACCGAGCGTCTTGAGGAAGCGTTTGCCGACAATGAAGAGTGGCTTGCAATCCTTGGCGAGGCAATTTACCAGTATCAGAAGAAGACTGTCAGAAAGATGATTTTGAAGGATCAGAAGCGTCCTGACGGCAGAAAGATTACGCAGATCCGTCCGCTTGCGGCTGAAACGGACATTATTCCGAGAGTACATGGTTCCGCAATGTTTACGCGCGGACAGACACAGATTTGTACGGTTACGACGCTTGCGCCGTTGTCAGAGGTTCAGAGAATTGACGGACTGGACGAGAACGAGACGAATAAGCGTTATATGCATCACTATAATTTCCCATCTTATTCTGTTGGTGAAACAAAGCCTTCAAGAGGACCGGGGCGTCGCGAAATCGGACATGGAGCGCTTGCGGAGAAAGCTCTTGTGCCGGTACTTCCTTCGGAGGAGGATTTCCCGTATGCAATCCGTACAGTTTCGGAGACATTTGAGTCAAACGGATCGACATCACAGGGGTCTATCTGTGCGTCAACCATGTCCCTGATGGCAGCAGGCGTGCCGATTACGAAGCCGGTAGCAGGTATCTCATGCGGTCTTGTGACGGGGGATACGGATGATGATTATATTGTATTGACAGATATTCAGGGTCTTGAAGATTTCTTTGGAGACATGGACTTCAAAGTGGCAGGTACGAAGGACGGCATCACGGCAATTCAGATGGATATTAAAATTCACGGTCTGACAAGACCGATTGTTGAGGAAGCGATTGCCAAGACAAAGGATGCGAGAATGTATATCTTAAACGAGATTATGATACCGTGCATCGCACAGCCGAGACCGACGGTTGGTGAGTATGCGCCGAAGATTATTCAGACAAAGATTGATCCGGAGAAGATTGGCGATGTGGTTGGTCAAAGAGGTAAGACCATCAACGCGATTATTGATCAGACAGGCGTTAAGATTGATATTTCCGATGACGGCTTTGTGAGCATCTGCGGTACGGACCAGGCGATGATGGATAAGGCTTGTGAAATGATTAACATTATCACGACAGACTTTGAGGAAGGTCAGATCTTTAAGGGCAAAGTTGTGAGCATCAAGGAATTCGGCGCGTTTATCGAGTTTGCACCCGGTAAGGAGGGCATGGTTCATATTTCCAAGATTGCGAAGGAACGCATTAACCATATTGAAGATGTGCTGACACTTGGTGATACAGTGACGGTGGTATGCCTTGGCAAGGACAGAATGGGAAGAATCAGTTTTTCTATGAAGGACGTAGCACAAAACTAAATATAATCTGTATTTTAGGACAGTCTGTTTTCGGGCTGTCTTTTTTTATGCGCAGACCCGTGCAGAGGAAGTATGCCGCTAAGGCGGCGCACGGGTCGCGCGGCGAGTAGGGGAAGATGGTTCTTCCCTACTCGATTGTACTCTGTTCGTTTTGTACCGTATCTTTTTGTAATATTTCCCGTATGCGGACATATATTGAGATAAGGACAAAGGTGGTGAGGACGTGGAATTGGCAAAATTTTTTCCCGAGCGGCTGCGGCAGAGTTGGACAACGCTTGGATTAGATGTCAATACGGTGCGGGAGATCAGAATACGGGTAAATCAAAAGGTCAGGGTGATTGCACAGAGAGAAATCGTACTGCCTCTTGTGTATGGAGAGCGGGAGTTAGAGGACATTTTCCGCTACCTGTGCCACGATTCGGTGTATGCATATGATGAGGAGCGAAGACAGGGATTTCTAGGCGTGGAGGGCGGACACCGCGTGGGAATTACGGGGGAAATTACGCGGGTTGACGGCGGGTATCTTGCAAAGTATATCCGCTATATCAATATTCGCATTGCGCACGAGAAGAAGGGAATTGCAAAGGCGGCAGCGCCGTATCTGCACGGTGTGTGCGGCAGGGGAGCTCCGTGCAGCACATTGATTATATCGCCGCCGGGGATTGGAAAGACAACGCTTCTTCGGGATCTTATCCGCATTGTGTCGGATGGGGAGTATGGCTTTTGCGGATGCAATGTCGGTGTGATAGACGAGCGGGGAGAGCTTGCCGGAGCGTACCGGGGCGGTGCGACACTAGACTGCGGTGCGCGTACGGATGTGGTTACAGGCGGTGACAAGGGACATGGCATCGGTGTGCTGGTGCGGACGTTTTCGCCGCGCGTGGTTGCAATTGACGAGATTGGGAAGGAGAGCGATGCGCAGGCAATTTTACATGCCGGAGTGAGCGGCTGTGCCGTGTTTGCGACCGCTCACGGAAGTTCTTTGGAGGATGTCTGCAAAAACAGGGAATTGGACGTTCTGATAAGGCTTAAGATTTTTGAGCGGATTTTGGTACTTTCTGCAGATGAAAAGGGTTTGCGGTATTTTGAGATTGTTGATCAGGAAGGAGTGAAGATATGTGGCAGAAGCTTGTTGCAGGAACCTGCGTGATGACCGGAGCGGTTGGATTTGGACTTGCATTATGCGCAGAGCTTGGAAGTGAGATTGCACACTTAAAAAAGCTAAAGGAGCTGCTGCTTTACATAATCGGTGAGATTACCTATCTGCACAGACCGGCGGCGGAGATTCTAAGTATGGCGGCACAGCGTATGGGAGCGCCGTATGCAGTGTTTTTGGAACAGACAGCGCAGCAGCTTGAGGCGCGCGGCGGGTTTACGCTTCCTGAAATTTGGAGCGGCAATATCGGTTTGATGCGGGAAGCGGAAATACCAAAAGAGGCGCTGCGGTATTTGGAGCGTATGGGTACGTGCTTTGGCTGTGAGGGGGACAAGATGCAGGTTGAGTATTTTAGTCTCTTTGAACGCGAGTTGGATGAGAGAATATCTGTTCTGAGTGCAAAGCAAAGTGAGAACAGCAGATTAATCAGTGCACTGAGTGCACTTACCGGGGTGCTGTGTATTGTTCTGTTCTTGTGATTTTATGTGTGGGATTGGAGAGAGAGGATGGAAGTAAGTCTGATTTTTAAGATTGCTGCGGTAGGTATCTTAATCACGATTTTAGGACAAGTGCTCAAGCACAGCGGACGGGAGGAGCATGCCTTTCTGATTAGTCTGGCAGGGCTTGTGCTGGTGCTTTCCTGGATTGTGCCGTATATCTATGAGCTTTTTAATATGATACAGGATTTGTTCGGTTTGTGAGGAATGAAAACAGGAGGTTATAAAGTATGCTGCAAATCTGCGTGCTTGCAATCACGGGGTTGTTTGCCGCCCTTGTTATCAAAAAAGACAAGCCGGAGTATGCGTCGTTTATTATTATGCTGGTGGGATTTTTCATCGCAATCCGTGTGCTGCTGGTGTTGGAAGGCGTTGTGGAGGAGCTGGAGGGTTTTCGGACGCTGATTAGCCAAAATGCTACCTATGTGCGTCTGCTGTTAAAGCTTGTGGGCATTACGTATGTGTGCGATTTCGCTGCAAGTCTGAGCAAGGACGCGGGACATTCGGCGCTTGCAAACCACATTGAGCTGTTCGGAAAAATGGCAATTATGGTAGCGGGACTTCCCGTAATCAAAATGATGATAGAAATGCTTGAGGAAATAATGCGATGAGTGAAGAATTAAATTTATGGCAGGACATTCTTCCGGATCTTGGGATGGTTGACCGTCTTCTAAGGGAGCTGCTTCCGCAAAAAAACGTGAGTTCGATGGATTTCATGGAAGATGTGCTGAAGGGAAACTGGGTATTGGAGCCTGATTTGTTTTGGCAGTATTTGAAGGAAGCGGTGCTTGTGGTTATGGCGGACTGGAAAAGCCTGTTTGTGTCTGTTCTTGTGCTGTTTATTGCAGCGGCGGTGGTGAACGGATTTATGCAGGCGTTTAAAAATGACGGCGCGGCACATGCCGCAAGGACTTTTTTTATACTGTGTGAATTGATTGTGTTGGTCAATGCGTTTCGGGATGTGCTTGCGATTGTGAGCGAGGCGATGGAGCGTATGCTGGAATTTCTGAAAATTATGCTGCCTGCATACATGATTTGTATTGCGGCGGCAGGTTCAGGGCTTACGGCATTGATTTTTTATAAGCTGCTGCTAGGCTTTCTGTGTCTGATAGAAGGGATTATTGCAGCGTCGCTTGTACCGATTGTGGAGGGGTATGTCATGTTGGGCGTTGTGGAAAGCATATGGGGCGAAGGACGGTTTCAGGCAATTATGGACATTATGAAGAAAGTCGTGCAGTGGGTTATGAAGGGAATGATTGTATTGCTGTCGGGCAGCAGTATTCTTCAGATAATAATAACACCTGTAATGGATAAAGCAAACGCCGCAGTAATCCAAAAAACGGCAGGTGCCATTCCAGGAATCGGGGATCTTGTGGAGTCGGTATCAAGCGTGACGCTTGCTTCCGCCATTGCGGTTAAGAACAGTCTGGGTGTGCTGATCCTTGTTGTGCTGATTTTGCTGATTGCAGCGCCGGTGATTCAGGCATTTATGATTATTGCGGTAATTAAGGTCAGCGGTGCGCTTGGAAGCATCTGTGGGGAGAAGCAGATGGTAAAGTGTGTATCTTATATTTCTGAGGCAGGCATGCTGCTGCTGCGCCTTTTAATAACAGTAGCAACGCTTTTTTTTGTCACGATTGCGGCGGTCACAAATGCCACAAGCGCTGCGTTGTAAAGGAGGGACGCGAAATGGAACAGCTGACAGTTGAAATAAGAAAGCTTGTGTATACGGTCATATGCTTCCAGTGTCTTTTGCAGCTTACGGCAGGGAGTGTATATCAGCGTTATTTAAAGCTTTTTTCCTATTTCCTGACCATGTGCATGTGCTGCGGGGTAATTTATTCTTTTGTCGGGCAGCTTGAGGCGAGTGTAATGTCCGCGCAAAGGGTGTACGATTCGTTTGAACGCGAATGGGGCGCATTGACGGATGCGGAGCGGATTAGGGAGAGCAGCTCTTATTATACGGACCGGATTTGGAACGGGAAAATCGTCGAAGATGCGTATGAGCAGTATAAAATAGAAGAGGAAGGAGCAGGAGCAGATGCCGCATTGGATGAAGAATAAACTGTTTAACGGGCAAAGACCAAATAAGGAAACCATGCTGATTTTATTTTTAAGCGGAATTTTGATATTTGTGATTTTGCTGCCTGTGGATAAAAGCGGAAGTAAAAATAACGGTAGTTATAAAAATCAGAATGAAGTTTTGGCGCCACAGACGAGCAGTACAGGAAGTCCGCGCATTGCGGAAGAGATGAGTTTGCAGGAGTACAAGGAAACGCTTGAGCACGAGCTGGAAGACTTTTTGTCGGGGATGTCGGGTGTTGGCGAAGTGAAAGCGCTTATTTATATGAAGACGTCGTGGGAGTATCAGGTGGAGAAGGACGGGGACAGCAGGGCGCAGGCACAAAATGAGGAGACCGTGTATACGACAAACGAATATGGTCAGGAGGTGCCGTTTGTAAAACGTTATGTCTGTCCGCAGATTAACGGTGTAGCGCTTCGGGTATCAGGTGCGGTTAACGAGGAGGCGCGGGTGCGGCTTGTTCATCTTGTTATGGCGCTTTACGGGCTTGAAGCGAACAAGGTGGAGGTAATCAATTAAAAAAAAGAAGTATAATAGGGCATGCTGTTGAATACTATATAAATAGCAAAGAGAAACAAGGAAGGATATGGTTTGGTGAAAAAAATATTAAGAAAGAACCAGATGATGATTACG
>CAJUJG010000053.1 GCA_910586715.1 uncultured Lachnospiraceae bacterium | reverse complement strand
GGCTTTCCGGCACAAAATCCCACTGTGCCGTATTGGAAACTGCCTTTACCGTCAGGCAGCACAAACCTTTCCTGTCTGCCATTTCTGCCTCCGTAATGCTTCCGGCAAACAGGGGCGTTTCCTGTATTTCCCCGTAAACTGTTATGCTGTCCCCGTCCGCAATCTCATGGATGGCTGTTTCAATCCCCTCTTCTTCCGCAAGTAAAATGATTTCTACGCATACATGATGGTTAAAGGACGCTTCCAGTGTGAAAGCCTCCACGCCAACCGTTCCCTCAAAAGGAATCACTATCCTAAGTCCCTGATACGTAAGCTCCATTCCTGCCTCCTATTCCGGCTGTCCTGACAGCAGAATGGTAATCCGCCCGCCGTGATTACACCTCATCGTACATCTGCGCAGAAGCACCTGCTCTCCGTTAATCGTTACCTTTTCATGCCCCTTTTCCCATGCTGCGTTCGCGGGGAAGCACGCTGTACATTCCCCTATGCACTCCCTCTTTAGACTGTCTAGTTCATCTTCTTCTTTTTTAAATGTACTCATAAAATGCTCTATGATTGCCTTGCCCGGACAGATTGCTACTCGGGCTGCCTTGACAACTGCCACCGCCGTATCACGTCCGTCTTTTTTAAGCTCAATACGTGCATTTGCGCCGTTCTCTGCCCTTTGGGCAGCTCTCTCCACGCTTGGGTTCTCCATGCTCCTGCATCCCCCAAAATTAATGATATTTGTATTAAGTTTCACATCCTTTACCGTCATCTGCGGAATCTCCCTTGTCATTACACCGTGGGAGGATTTCAACGACAGGTAGCTCTCCCTCATTCCATACGTACATTCAATCCGTGCCTGGTACACCACATAGGTCGTATCCTTATCCGCTCTTTTACGCATCCGGCGCTTCCTTAATTCTACACTTCTGGATCTTTTCTCAGCCTCTACCTTGGCTGCTTCTAAAGCCTGTTCCGCATCTTCCTGCTCTTTTTTTGCCTTTTCTATTGCCTGATCTGCCAGTGCAACCTCTGCCATGCACTGGGCAGACGGATTACCCACTCCATACTTGTTAAATATTTCGTCACGTGCCTGTTTCGCGGCATCATGTTTCCTCTGCGCATCCCTATACGTATCATACGCCTTACTGTAATCCTCACTGGCTGTATTTAATGAGCTTTCCAGTTCCTTCAGACTTTTTCCCATCTATCCCACCTCCACTTCCTCAAAACAGATCCCGACCGGATTACGCCGCAGCAGGCTTTCAGCCAAAGCTAGACTGACAATCGGATCTTTCCTATGGTTCCCCGGCAACATGAACAGGTTGCGCGTCCCTATTTTCCTGCCGTCAAGCACCAGCCGCTCTACCGTCCCGTTCGGATAATACCGCGTGCTTTCCCCTGCCACGTCGATTTCATCCATAAGGATATGCACATAGCGGTACTGCAGGCTGTTTTCCTTATGGATAAACACTACCTCCTGAAAAAATAAATCCTGTTCATATGCGTCCAAAATGTCCATGAAACGTTCCGAAAACATCGTCACAGGGCACTGCAGAAAATCCCAACGGGCTTCCAAACCGCTTCCTGCTAAATACAGGACAACATCATCACTCAATCGCTCCGCCTCCTGCCTTGAAAACACATGCCGTGGACCATTGATATCAAAGTCCCGGTACTGTATTGCACAGGGAAGCGTTTTGTCCTGCGTGATAAAAAAATATCTCATTCTTCATTCCCCCTGTCCAGATAGATTGCCTGAAGCTGCTGCGCATCAATGTCCAGAAACGGAACGCTCTGCGCAGGGAATACTGCTCCTGTCAGCGTCGCTCCCGCAAAGGATGTCTTCTCAAAACTACATTTTCTGAAATCCGCGCCGGTCAGGCAGCATCCTGTAAAGCTGCATCCGGTGATTTTACTGTCGGGAAAACGGCTTCCCTCCATATTGCAGTTCTCAAATGCCGTATCCTTTATGGTGCATCCGTCAAAGGTGATAAAGCGCATGTCTAGATTTTTCGGGCTTTTCCCGCTGCAGGCTGCCTTATACCAGTACCCGAACACCATTTGTTCCGGTTTATGCGCAGCCTTTGCAAGCTCCTCCTTCCATGCCGTATCCGGCTTTTCTACCCGGTCCGTCTGTATCAGAAATTCCGACCGGTCGCGGTACTCCCCCCACTTTACAAGCCAGTAAGGGGAGCGGACCACACTGTCAAAAATCCCCTTCTCCTCCCAGTCCCGCAGACAGTAACGGAGGATTTGGCAGATGATGCTGTTAAAGAGAGGAAGCTCATCAAACACCATATTCCAGATGTCATAGCGATTTATGACACCCCCATACCCCTTGTCCGCCTCTTTGAGCGCATCCAAAAGCTTTTCAATCGGGACAAACAGTTCGGGGGCATCGACATACACCTCCGCAGGCTCATCATCCAAATACCAGCGCATATCCAGCCCGTGAAGATAAAAACGGTATTTGCGTTCCAACAAATCCGCCCTTAACAGGGAAAAATAAAGACAGCACACATACTCTTTCCCCTGTTTTTTCATCCGTTCGCCCAAAAGCTCCATCCCTCTCCGGACCATGTCCTCCATATATATGGCATGGTCCGTGAGGTACGCCCCAAGGCTGCTTCGGAAATCCGAGACGGTCTTTTCCACCGATTTATGATAGTCCTGTAAAGCCGTTTCCCTATCCATCTGCATCCTCCTTTTATCCGTTAATCAAATTTAACTTCGGTTCCCTTGAACAGGATGTGCCCCTTCGCAACTGCAATCTGCCCGCCGTCCGTACTGTGTACATAAAGCTGATCCTTTGCATGGATGTTCAGCTCCTCCTCCGCGTCAAGCGTCAGGCTTTCATGTGCCTGAACCTTTACTGCCGACTGCGCATGGACAAGCACCGTCCCATCCGTATGGATGGTCGCCGAGGCTGCATTCTGACCGCAGGACAGCCTTATGTAGCCGGGCGCTAACGCCAGCTCCTGCCCTGCCTTCGTCCTTAAATAACGGCTGTCGGGGTTTTCCATCCTGTCCTCCCCGCCGTCCTGCGGCACCTGATAGCTGCTTACCGCGCTAAGCGCCACCGCCTCCCGCTCCGTCTTGGAAGGGAAATACACGCGCACCTTATCTCCCTTTTCCGGCATACAGTACCAGCCGCTCCCGTTGGGGGACGCGGACATGGTGGAATAAGGGAACCAGTAGACCGCCCTTTCCTTATGCCCTTTGTCAATCTCCATCAGCACCCGCACCTTTGAGCCGGTCACGCCGACCACTTCCCCAAGCAGCGCCACCCCGATCAGGTGCATGGGGTAGGATGCGGTCCTTTTCAGCCCCCTGGGACTCTGCAGACCGTAAATGCCCGTCATTTCCTGATCCCCGAATATATATTTGCAACCGTATGCAACTGCCCTGTTTCCACCTATGCTTACAGGCTCTAAAATCCCCAGAAGCTGTTCAGACTCGACCGTGTAACGGGTAAAGTCCGCCGCACGAACATCCCTCCCGTTTGCCTTTAAAAGATAATAGGACGCCATATCCTTATCTATTGCCCGCACATGGCATGAAAGTGCCGCTTCCGGAAGGGACGGGACGCCCGCATAGAGCTTTATCCCTTCCTGCCTGCTGTCCGGCGTCAGGGCAAGCCCTGCAAGGGAGAGCACCCTTTTTAGGAACTCCCAGTCGGTTTCCTCATACTGGACAATCAGACCTTCCGTCTTCCGTTCCGCACCCGCATAAATCAGGCTGCATTGCTCTTTCGCGTTTTCTCCTTTATAGCATTTGAGGATTTCCCATGCCAGCGTGCGGTATGACATCTTTATATTTTGGAAGGAACGGGAGCGTTTTGTCCTGTCCATCAGCCAGCTTCTGCTCTTCGCCTCTATCCGGACGGTTTTCATCTGTGCCTGCTCCGATATCCGGATATCCGTCATAATTCCGGAAAAAAGGATTACTTTTTCCCCTCCGGTTCTTAAAAACACGTTTATCTCCTGACAGTCAGGCAGCTCATAGAGCATTTCCTCACTGTCCGCACGGGCAAGAATCCTAAGGGTTCCGTGTTCCCCGATTACGGATTCCGTCTCGCATTCCAGTATCTCTGCCAGTGAAATTCCCGTTATTTCCAAGTCATGTAAGCTGTACATCGCACACCTCCGTTAATTATTCCAGATTGTATCCGCACTGATTTTTGCCGTATCCTGTGTCAGGCAGATACTTACTCCCGAATCGCTGGTAATCTGTATCTGCGTCCCGGCTTTTATGGTCATTTCCCCCTCCGTGGTAAAGTACAGTGCCTCCGCAGCGCCGATATCAATGCTTTCATCCGTTCGGATTTCAGCTTTTCCGTCATTGGTCAGCGTCACCGTGCCCCTGTCTTCCCCCACGGAGAGTTGTATCCCGCCTTCTATAAACCGCAGTGATTTCCCGTCCGGCATTGTAATATCCTTGGCATCGGGATTTTCTATGGGACTTCCCGAGGCAGGCTTTGATTCCCCGTAAAGGTTCGCAATGGCATAGCCCTCCCGCTCATCGTCCGTCGGAAAGAAAATCCGGACACGGTCCCCCCTGCGCGGCATGCAGTACCAACCGCTTCCGTCCGGGGACGCCGCCACCGTGGAAAACGGGAAAAAATATTTTTTTTGGCACTGCATCAGTGCATCCGTCTCCATCCACGCCAAAAGCGTGTCCCTTTTTACGGCTGTGACAATTCCATTTATGGATACTCCGCTAAGGAACGGATTAAAATACCGGGAAATCTCCATTCCCTCCTCAAAATACAGACTGTATCTGTTAACCAGCAGTCCTTTGCAGATGGTTCTTTCAATTTTTCCGATATACAGCTCCAAGCCGTGGAACGTCACCATTTCACCAAGCGGAACAATCTCATATGCCTCCACCGTATAGCAAATCTGCCCCTTTAACGGACAGTCCTCCTTTTTGGGCGCCGTATTGCGGGAAACCGTATAGGGAAGACTGTCCCAGTCCGTTTCTTCCGAAATATCCATGAGCCCCGCCCTGATGCAGATGCCCGGGCTGGTGCTGTCAACGCAGGCACTCACCCCGTATGCCGACAGGATGCGGTTTAAAAACGCCCAATCCGTCTCCTGATACTGGACAACAATCTGCCCAAGCTCCTCCTCCGGTATGGACGCCAGAATCTGTGCGAAGGGCCAGTACGGCTCTATGAGTAGCTCCAGCATCTGATAGGAGGTCAGCGCCGTATCCTGATAAGTGCGGTTCCATGCAGCCAAATCCATCTGATAACTCTGCGTCACTGCCTCCAGATGAACCACGCACTGCCTTCCAACGGTCTTTATCCTCATTTTGGTCACAATTCCAAAAAACAGGGGCGTTCTCTCCTCCCCCTGAACGGCATAGACCGACACGTCTCCTCCCTCTTCATATAAAAGATAGTCCTTTTCCCCCTCCTGCGCCGCGGCATCCGCTGTCAGCCTTCCATGCTTTCCCGGCTCCTCACTGACGGCAAGCTCCAGTACCGACAGCTCCGTATCGCCAAGCGTCAGTATGAGCTCCCCATAGGTAATTGCATCCATTCTCATGCAGACCTCCCTCCTAGCGGTTCATTTCCGCAATCACATAAACCATTGCTTCCAGCAAAAGCCCCATGCCCTCTTTCTCTTCCTCCGGACAGTTCATCGCCCCGACATACAACCGCCCAGCTTTATGATAACGGAACATGACATTATAAAGCTTTCCCTTTGCAGTGGGCATCACAAAGCAGAAATATTCCATACTTCCCATGCTTTCCTTTTTCACCGACTTTATATGCCACTGGTATTCCTTCAAAGGCTCAATAATCCCTGTTATCCACTCCTCCAAAGGCTGCATCACCTTTTCGCACGGCACGTCCGCTATGGTCATTGCGGAAGTATTCCTGTTGCTGACAAAAAACGCACTTTCCGGCTCATCCAGTTCCAAATCAAAGAAATCCTTGATATAGGGAACCGTAATACGCCCGTCCAAAAGCTGCCTCGGCTCAAATTCCAACAGTTCGGTATAGAGCTGCTGCTCCCCCTTGCGGATTCCCTCCGTCAGCTCCTCCAGCGTATAAGTGGTATTCTCTTTGGGATCAAACTTCTTCAACAGGCGCTCCACTTCCTCCTGCCGTTCCCAGTCCTGCTGTTCCTTTATAAAGCGCGCCGTGGCGAGGTCAAGTTCCTTCTCCATACATGGATCCTCCTGTTCCTATATCATTAACAGTGTCTTATCTTTTTTTGGCGGCTGTCCGAAAGACACTTTCCTGCCGCCCGTTTCCATCAGGATGGCTTTTAATCCACTGTATATCTGCATGTTCGTGTAATCCATGTCCTGATTAAGCCTTACATTTAAATATGCCCTGACTGCCTCATACGGCATTGCCTCCTTAAGCTGCAGGCAGTCCAGACAGAAGGCGCAGTCCCAAGGATTCTGTATGGGAAAGCGCATCATCTCCCCCGCAAAGCACTTTAAAATCTGGGGGCTGACACTGCCATGCCCCGGCGACGCATGGGGCGCGTGGATGATGTTCACCGTATCAAATTCCGTATCATAGTCGTAAAAATCCACGTACTCCGTCCGCAGCCTTGCGCCGGACTGGAGCTTGAAGCGTCCCAGCTCCAGCTCACATACGGCATCCGGCGGCTGTCCGTCCACGTAAACCCGCGAAAGATATTCCTCCTGCCCGGCACCGATGGTTTTGTCCAAAAATCGGACCTTTAAATACGTGGTCCTGCCGTCCGCGCTGCATTCGACCATACAGGGTTTCTCCAAAAAATAAATAACCGTCTTGTAAAAAATCATTCCCGGCATGATTTTCAGCCCGCCGTCTGCTTCCCTGAGTTCGCATCCGGACAAAATCCCGTCACTGTAATCCTGATATTGTATGGCAGACAGGTTTCTCGGGTAATCCCTGAGATTATCCAGCATTTCTTTTTTCAGCAGTCTCTTAGCCTCAAAAACAGGATATGAATTGTGAAACATTGTTTTTCTCCCTCTTCTACTCAACAGATGGCGATTTCGCCTGTCTGCATGGTTTCCTCCACTCCGATAATCCCGAAATGGTATTCATAAAAAACCTCCACGCGGTACCGGATATCCAAAAAAGTATCCACGAGGAACCGGATTCTCTGCTCCGTTTCCTGCTCTTTTTTCAAACCGGTATAAATCAGGATTTCATCCGGACATTCATTGCTGTGGTAAACAATGCTGTCCTTTACCAGACAGTGGACCATGTCAAGGAACACCGCAAGGGCGCTTCCCACGCGGAAGCTGTTCATCCAGCCGCTGAGCAGGATTTCCTGCTCCTCCCTACTCATGCCCAAAAGTACTGTCCTTGCCGCCTCCCCAAAGCCTCCCTGTAAAATCTCCTCAGCCAGAAGCTTTTTATGGTAATCCGCCTTTGTCATTCCCTTACGGACGTCATTTTGCGCCAGCACATGGAGAATCAGATTGGTGAGGCTCTCCCGCAGGGCAGGACAGTCCGCTTCCTCCGGAGGAAACATATTTTTAAAGATTTCATAGAACCGGTAATAGGTGTTGACCTCAAGCCGTATTTCCCGTGCTTCCCCGTCGTGAATCCATGCCTGATTGATGCAGGGCAGGGACATCTCCATGTAACCGCTTCCCAGCGGCGCATGGACAAAGCGGAGCCTGTTTTCCGGAATATGCTCTGCCTGCGCTTCCAGTAAAACCTCCCATAAATACCTCATACCAGCACACCCCCGCAGTCATACTCGGGATATAGTCTTTGTACCTCCGATGTGAGGAAGCTTAAAATATCCCTCTGGAGCCATGCTTCCTTCTGCCCGGACCTGAAAAATAAAACCAGCTTGTCCTGCGCTTCCCTGTTCCTAAGCTCATCCGTGATAAAAAGATTCATGGAGTACGTTTCCTTTTTACCGGGAAATTCACCCGCGACCCTGCAGTCCTGATACTGCACGTAATCCTCGAGTCCGAAGCCTTTGATGAAATGCATTAGCTGCGTCTTTGTCCGTATGCTTTGGTTCCATTTTGCCTGATACTTTTCCGCAAAGCTTCCTGCCCGCCTGTTTCCAAGCACTGGATAAGTATAGCGGTCGATTTTTAGCTCCCTTGAGGCACGGATACAGTATATGTTCCACTTTTTTGCCTCACTGGCGCCGCTGATAATCCGGAGCCGCTCCCCTGCCTGGCTGATGCTGCGGATTTCCCTGTCATCATCTGCCAGATAGGCGTTCCCTGCCCCGTGCTCATGCAGTGAGATGATATGTTCAAAGCTGACATGGTCTTCACAGGGTACCGGAAAGCCTACGCTTTCCATGACCAGCTTCTTAATATTCCACACCGGAATGACATCCTTTTGCACAATCCGGCTGTATTCCCCAAACCGGACCGTCACCTGCTTTATCCTTTCGTCCCCCGTGATTTCCTCTGGAAGCCCTGTCACGACTACATCCGCCATTTTATACAGATAGGGGGCGTTCACGGTCTGCCACGGTATCCCGTTTTTGACAAACAGATGGTACAGGTACGCTATCCTGTCAAGATAACCCTTATTTTCCCGCAGCCGCACCTCTATTTTCCATTCCTGCAAAGGCTCATCCGTTTCAATAATCCCCTCAAACACAGGGGGATTTTCCCACAGCCTCTGTATCTCAAGATAGTCGCAGTAAAGCATTACCTTCATAAGTAGAAATGCCCCGTCCTCTTTTACCGCCGTAAGGATTTCCTTCATGTCATAGCTTTTTTCCGCCGCGTCCTCCTCTGCAATCGGCGAAAACAGATGATGGGAGGCATCAAAATATTCCCTTTCGACAATGCCTGTTTTTATATGGAAACCGTCCGCGTCGTAATCCGTCTCTTCCTTTATTCTCTGTTCCAGCCCTTCATACATCTGCAGGTTTGTTTCATACAGGGATAAAAATACGCCTTCCATCAGCTCCTTGAAGGCAACCCGCTCTTTCAGGCTGTCAATGGACTGTATTTCCCTCTGTATGATTTCCTTCATCCCATCCACTGCGTTTTCCCTGTCCGTCCATCCCATAAACCGCGCCTACTTCCTTCCGTCAAAGAAATTCAATTCCCAAGTGTCGTCTTCAAAATCAAAAAATGTTTCACTACCCTTATACAGGACCTCCTGATCCCTCAGAACCGGCAGGACCACAAATCCCCACCGTTCCTTTGCAATCCACACAAAGAACTTCATCTCGCCTTCCAGAATGATGTCCGTTTCCTCCTGAATGACGGTTCCGGCATAGACTTCATCAATCTCCCTCTGGGTTGTTCTTTCAAATTTTGAGGTATCATATGCGAAATAACAGGTTTTCAGTGGTTTTCCCTGCTCATCATTTAAATACAGATCCAGCTGGCTTCCGATGTGGAACCGTGAAATATACCCGATATGATCTTCCGGATCGAGACTCCGTATCAGGACCTTTTCTTTGTTTTCATGGGTATATGCCATAATCTCATATGGCAGGCTGCCCACCCTGTACTTCTCGTTTACTTCCATGTAACCAAGCTTACAGTTCATAAAATAGGCAAGCGCTCCCTCAAGGCAGCACATCTTGAGCTCCGTTCCTGCATCATCGTGACGGATGCCCTGTATCCGCTTTCCCGGTACATACTGCTTAAGCGCTTCGAGAAACAGGCGTGATTTGCAGGACTGCCCCGTAAGCTTAATCATTTCATATTCCGCAAGCTCTCCCTGCTCAAACTTTTTGTCAAGGAAACGTTCCATCAGACCATAAATTTCCGGCCGGAGAAGCTCCTCAATTTCATTCAGATACAAACATACCCTTATCGGAGAAGCAGGCGTTTCAAACTGCCCGTCCATGCCAAGGGACAGCTTCCATTTATCCAGAAAAATGCCTTCATCCGCTTCAGTGGATATTTTTAATTCATAGCGGAATTCTTTTTGGAAAAACTGCTTTTTCAGTTGTTCCGCAAGTTCAAAAAGATAGTAGTAATTGTTTTTTACATAAAAGTAATGCTCCCTGCTTTTTTCCCTGTATTTCTGAAACTGCGTGGGCAAAAACCTTTCCGCTTTCTGATACTGCCTTTCCAATTCCTCATAGGCCGCTTTTCCTTCTCCGATTTCCCCGAAAAAAAGTGTTTCCTTCTCCAAAAATCCAAGCTCCTGCACAATCCGTATTTTTAAAAGCTGCAAAATTCGATAGGTGAGGTTATTTCCGCCCAGATTTGTATCGCCATTCTCATAACGCGTTTCTAGGCTGACAATATAAGATACCCTGTTATTCTCGATGCAGAAACGCCCGGATGTCAGATCCGTCGTCCCACCCCCACAATCAATCACCAGCGTGTGGTACCATCTGCGTTCCTCATATTTTTTTCCCTGAATCAGGTTGTTGATGCTGTGAAAAAGCACTGCCATTCCCTCATCCAGCTCACAGTTGACCGTATATTCCGGAAGCAGCTCCTTAAAAAGCTGACCAAACTTTTCCTTCTGCCGGATTGGCGCAAGCAGCTGAATGTCGGTAAAGCTGCATTTAAACTGCTGGCGGGCAAGCTCCAAAAGATAATCTAGATAAGCTCTCAGCATTTCCTTTCTCGAAAACCGGTACCTGCACCCGCTTTTGAGGATGACGCTCTCCGTCCGATCCGCATCGCTTACCCACCGCTTGATATCATAAAAGACCGCCACATCCTCATCCCTGTAATTCTGACGGTTCATCTCCTGCGCATCATACCCGAACACAAACTGCGTTTCGCCGCTCTCTTTTTCCCTCACGCCGATTATGCTTGGAATGATGGTATGCCCCTTGACGGCTGCCGTCCGCATGCTTCCGTCCGGAAGGCAGATTCCCATCGTGGTGTTGGAGCTTCCAAAATCAATGACCAACGGCAGGTCCGCCTTCTGGATTTCCTTTTCCCTGATATCCAGAAGGGGAATACGCACTGTTTCCGCATAACCCGGAACGGGCGCAGGGCTGCCGTGATAGCAGTCGTATAAATATTCCGATATCCTCTCATTCGGAAAATACAGGATAAAATACCGGTGCTTTTCAAGCGGTTTCACCTCGACATCCCTGCCCTTGAAGAGATAGGTTTCATCCTGCACCTCCCCAAGGTAAAAACAGGTATATACCCTGAGCGCCTCATCCACCAGCAGCAGATTCCCGCAGCAGGGTTTTTCATCGCAGCTGACGCGGTAGCCGTCCAACTCATTTAATTCCGTCCCCTGAAAAAGGGTGATTGTTCCGGGAACCGTAAGCTCCGGCGTTTCCCGGAAACGGACCTTACACCCGTCCAAAAACTGCTGTATGCTGTCCAGTCCGCCTTCATGGAATTCCCTGATATGACGGTATTCCCTCTGTCCGCGGAAGCGCATAATCAGCCGTATCAGCCCTTCCCTGTCCCCGTTTTTTGACATGGGAACCACCAGACGTTCTTTCCTGCAGATTTCACGCAGATGGAATGTCGTCATTTTTTCCAGCTCGCTCTGTCTGTAGGTACGGTTATCTGTTTCTTCCCGGGCGGGGTTCAGGGTATAAGTGTACTGGTTCATGTTCCCTCCTGCTGCATGGCGTCTTCTTCTGCCGCCTGTGTGCCTTCTTCCGTTTCTGTCTGTGTTTCTTCCTCTTCTGTCTCCTGTGTCTGCGTTTCTTCTTCCGCTTTCTTTTCTGCCTTGGCCGCAGCGCCTGCTTCCGCGGTCGCAATTTTCAGGTCAATTCCTTCCGCAAGCTCCGTCAGCTCTAGACGGTTATAGATTGCCTTTGCCGCCTGATAAAACGTGACGGCGCTCTCATAGCTGCCCTCTGCCAGAAGTGCATTGCCCTGATTTTCCAGATCAATGGCATTCTGCTGGTCATTCGTCTTCTGCTCGTTTTCCATAGCCTTGCTGACAGCCTGTGCCTCTACCTGCTCCTGAATGCGGGCATCCATCTCCATCTGCTGCGTTTCCAGCTTTTCCTCCGCAGCCGCCTGCAGTTCAAGCGCCTCCTGCTTTCCTTCAAGGAAATAGAGCTCCACGGCTTTTTGCTTTGCTTCCTTGTACAGAACAATGGCTCCCTGAATGTTGCCGTACTCCTCTTTTTTCTCGCCCTGTGCAATCAGGTCAAAGACGTGTATGTAGCCCTCTGCCTCATCAAGCTGCCCCTCAATATAGGACAGCCCGGTATTTCCTGCCTCCAGTGACATCTGTCTTGCTGTCAGATACAGCTCCTGCGCTTTTTTATATTCGCCCTCTCTTAACGCCTCGTCAGACAGGTTTACCTGTTCCGCGAGCTTGGCATACATATCCGCCTCACCGTATTCCGGTTCGCATTTTAACGCTTTTGCCAGATTCTTTGCCTCCCCGAAATCCTGTGCCGCTTTTTGGAAATTATGATATGCAAGGTACTGCGCACCGCTTTCCATGTGCCGGCGCATGGACTCTGTCTTTGTGCGCACGCTGCGGTAATGCATATATACCGCCACGGAAGCTACGGTAACAGCCAACAGGACAGGCAGAGCAATCATCAGGATTTTTTTAATGGATAACGGTTTTTTCGGCGACCTGTATACCTTGTTTACGGATGTCAGCGCGAGGGAATAATTGTCAATTTCGCTGTTTTCCTGATTTTTCAGGATGAAATCCTCGGTCCTGCTGAGAATGTCCTTTGTTTCCCCCGCATCATTGACAATCTGCAGGAATTCCTGTTCCCCGCACTGCTCCCACACGCCTCTTGTGAGCTGGATGATCAGGTCCCCGTCCTCCAGCTTCTTTTTCCCTGAGACCTGCAGCTTCGGGTTTCCCCTTTCCCCCAGAAATGAGTACAGGTTATTGCGCTCTTCATGGCGCGCCGCCTCATCCGGTATGAGCTGCCCCTGCTCAAGGAGGTTCTGTGTCAGGGACTGGTCCTTTGTCCGTTCCAGAATGCGGGCATTCCTGACAAGGTACAGGCGGCTGTTTCCGACATGGCAGAACCGCAGCTTCCGGTAATCCGTTACCGCAACCACCACGGCAGCCTTTAAGTGCATTCCCGACCTTTGGTGCAAAAGCTCTGCGTGCGCCCTGCGCAGGTATCTTTTCAGGGTTCCCGCCCGCATCGAGGGAGCCTGCGTAAAATCCCGGATAATGCTCTCCACCACAAGCCTTGCGCTGTTGGACTCGGGGTCTTCGTCCAGACTGTCTGCAAGCACATAGCAGGCAAAATCATCCATTTCCACGAAACCGAAATAATCGCGGTTGGACAGCTTCTGTCCCTCCTCCGATATATGAAGCGTCTGAAATTCAGAATTAATTCTTCTCATTTATGCCTCCAGCCTTCTGTATCAGGATGACACTCCCGTTTTCCTTCTGCGGGTTTTCTTTTGACTCCGCCGCGCTGATGATGCGTTCCGCAAGCTCCTGCAAAGATGCCGTGACAATCAGGATATCCTCCAGCTCCCTCCATGAAAGCTCCTCAAAAATCCCTTTGCTTGCCAGAAGCACCTTGTCCCCTGCCTTTAACCGCACGGGCTGTTCACAGATTTCTATTTCGTGGAAGCCATCCTGCCCCAGATAATTCCAGACGCGTTTTTCTTCCATGCTCCAGATGGTCTCCTGCCTTGACAGCTTTCCGTCTTCATAAGCCTGCGCCGCCAGCACGTCCATTGTCTGCCCTTTGCTGAGCGGAATGAGCTCCCCGCCCCTCAAAACGGCAACCCGGATATCGCCTGCCACCGCATAATGCAGACAGTTTTGATCCATAAATACTGCCCCTGCGCCCGCACCGCCCCTGCGCTCCCCTATCGTTCTTTGGATGCGCCTGTGTGCTTCCGAAAACGCGGTCCGGAAAAAATAGGCAGGATTGTTTAACTCCTGATATGGCTCGAACCTGTCAAGGATGGTATCCGCCGCAATCTGCGCGCAGACCTTTCCGGTATTTGCAATGCCGATTCCGTCCGCAACCACCGCCATGATTCCGGCGGTACCGGTCCATAGCTGCGCCGTATCTGCCTGAATCTCACGGCTGCCCGTTGTCTGTGCTGTCCCTGTCAGGAACGCTTCCATCGCAATACAATCTGTTTCTCTGTGCTGCAAAAGGCAGCGGCATACAAGCAGAATTATGTATAATGCACCTGCCGCGAATGTCAGCCCCATGCCGCCTGTCATTTCAGATCACCCCATGAAAAATTTTTGCCGCACAGGGGAACAAACAGAAAACGGCTCTGTCCCATGCTGATGACATCATACGGATTTAATTCCATCGGCACATAGACCGGCTTTTCATTCAGGTATGCAATGCCTGCGGAATCACCCGGCAAAATCATGGTATTTAGATTTTTGGGGTCATAGACAATGATGGTATGGTTCTTACGGTTAATTTCATTGTCACCGAGAATTTGAATATCCATGTCGTCACCTCTGCCGACAAAGTTTTTTCCCTCATGGACCTTATAATCCGTTCCCACCCTTGCGCCCTCAATGCAGATAATCCATCCGCATACCGGCTTTACCGGTTCGTCCAGTATCTCAACCGGAGGTTCAAACCCCGGGGGCTTTTCCGGCAATGCCTCCTCCTGCATTTTCATGTTGCAGTACGGACATATTTTTCCGTAGCGTCTGGAATTGTAAACATGACCGTTCGGACACTTTGCTAAACTCATTCTGTTTTCCTCTCCTGTTTTCTATAATAAAAACCGCTTTCTTAATTCCTGATGCCTTTTTTTACGTCAAAAGCAGTTTTGTGTTCGCAATGTAAAGAATATCCCCTGCCGCAACCTTACATGGTCTGTGGATTACCCGGTAACACTCCCCGTCCTCCACCTTCCTTATTTTTACGCCGTTTTGGGATTCCAAATCCTCCACATACCACTGATCCAGCGTAAAATTCAGCACGGCATGCTGGAAATCAATAAAGCTGCTGTACTCGCAGTCCAATAAATCAATATCCGGCTCCTGACTTTGATCCGATTTCCCGATAACCAGTGAAATACGCCCCTGCATATCCCACGATTTGACAGGTCTGTCCTGTCCGTCCAACAGCACAAGTTTCTGAACCCCATGTGTCCCGGCTGTCCCTGATTCTGATAACACGGCTCCTGTTTTATCCTTTCCAAGAAGGACGAAATCACATACTGCCCATACCATCGTGACCGCCGCCGCAAGTATCAGTGCAGGCAGATACCGCCATGCGTTCATTTCCTTCACCAGGCTGATAATAAGAACGGTCCCGCATAACAGAATCAGGCAGTCAAAAATCTGCTTTGTCTTTTTTCTGTTCTTTTCCTGCCCCATTTTTTCTTCCTGCCTCCCACCTATTTCCCGATACCAAAAAAAGCTGCAAACATTTCCTCCGGCACGACAGGGGTATTTGGTTTTGCTACCTTCTGTCCCCGGTAGGTTTCCATCCCTTTTCCAGGCTGAAAGCCAAAAAAGCGTTCAAACTGGCTCATGTCCGGAGCGTATGTTTCTGAAGGCTCTGCCGCTCCCTTACGGCTGCGTCCTGTGTCCGCATGTTTCCCAAAAGCTTTCAGGCGATCCGCATCATATTTTTTCCGCTGTTCCTCATTGCTTAAGCAGGAATACGCTTCCTGAATTTCATACATGCGTTCCTGTTTTACGGCATCATCCTTAACAACGTCCGGATGGTACTGCTTTGCCAGCCTGCGGTACGCCTTTTTTATTTCCTCTGCCGGCGCCTGTCTGTCCACGCCCAGTATTCTGTAATAATCCTTCATTTTACGCCACCCGTAAATATCTGTTAAAAGGGCTGCCCGACAGTAAGGCAGCCCCTTTTTCCCACATTCCCGTTAATTCTGCTTGCGGAAATGTTATGCGATGCTGTATCCGCCCTCAACTGAAACCTGTGCCATTTTATCCTTTTTCTGCTTTATAATCAGTGTAAAGCTTCCCGTACCTTCCAAATCCCCATAGGTTTCCTTATAATCCACAACAAACGCATTGGGAAAGGTGTACTTACGAACCTCCTGCGAAGCCGAGATAACCTCTACAGTAACTTTACGGTAGCAGTCTGCATTTTCCGCGGGAACTAGCGCCCACAGCCCCAACTGTCTTGTCGAGTCAAAAGGATCGCCGTCAACTGCCGTCAGAACCTTCCCTGTAATGGTTATAGTGCTGCCCAAATCCGTTGACCTTGCGTTGCTGTCCTGCGGAATGTCCGTCTTTATCTTTACGCCGGTAATGATTTCTTTGTCCAGTTCAATCGTGGAATTTCCTTCCACCTTTAATTTAAATCCCATATTATAATCTTGCTCCTTTCATCTGCGAATCCGCGTTTCCCTCTTTTAGAAACTGCCGATTAATCCTCACTAAATCCGCCCTCAAATTTCAGATTACTTATTTTATCCTTCTTCTGTTTGATGAGAAGCCGGAATGTACCTGCGCCGGTTTCATCCGTAAAATCCTCCTCATATCCCACCACGAAAGCGTTCGGAACCGTAATCTGACGCACAATCTGCGACGCATTCACCACGTCAATTTTTACCTTACGGTAACAGTCGGCTTTCTCTGCCGGAACAAGTGACCATTTTGCCAGCTTGCTTGTGTCATCCGCTGCTTCGCCGCCCACAGGCGCCAATATCTTTCCCTCAATCAGCACCGTTGAACCTAAATCTGTCGATCGGGCGTTCGAGTCAAGGGGAATATCCGCCCCTACCCGGACTCCTGTGATACTGGTTTCTGGCAGACTCACAGTCTCGCTTCCTTCAATGTTTACTCGCATTCCCATTTTTAGTCCTCCTTTTTCTTATCCGTACAAAACGTACATAATTATTCATTTCCAGCTTTTCTGATAAGCTGTACTTTCAGGTTTTTGGTAGTGTTTGCAAATGTCACAAGCACATCGCATATTCCGTTCTTTTCATCAATGCTGTATTCCAGCTCATCCCCGTCCTGAAGGATGGAGTTGACATACTGTCGGTCCGCATCCCACCTGCTTTTCTGGCTGCTGGGATTGTTGCTGAAAAACGTAAGTATTTTGTCCTGCTTAAAATCCCCGCTGTAAAAACGCAGCATACGTTCTATATAGGTAACCACCAGTGTCTTGTATATAGGCTCAAACTCCGTTCCGTTGCTTAAGAGGTTGCGCGCCTTATAGACGGTAATGCTCTTAATCTCCTGTCCCTTGTACTGCGCGTTGTCGGAAGAAAAGACGAAGCCAAAGCCCGTGCGGTTAATGGAATTTTTAATCGCGTTGGTAAAACCGGAAATCTCCTTTGTCATGCTGGTTTTTGCAAGAAGCGCATTATCATTTGCCTCTACGTCAAACCGCACGCCGGGATATTCCATACTGGTATTGCGAAAGCGCTGCTTTAGGTATTCCGGGCACTGCCATGCCGCCACAATGCCTGCCGCTTCGTACGCTGCCCCCACATAAACCCCTTCGAGCCACATTTTCATCACGTCGTCCTTTTCCGCGGAAAGGGATACGTTGCCGTCTTCATCCATGACCATCCGCTTGTCCAAAATCAGACCGGATTTATCCTTGGGGATGATTGTCACATTCGGGATACAGGGCACGATGAACTCGCTGTATGTTTTTTTCATAAGCGGTGCACATTTTTCCTTATAAATGCTGACTCCCTCGGTTGCCACATAACTGAATGTCGTTTCCTCGCCGGAACAGAAGCTGAAAAACGTCGTAATCCGGTAAGGCTCAATGGCGTTCATCAGGGCTGCCACGCTCTCCATCGAATTATTCCCCTGTTTCTCTTCCCGTTTGTTTCCCGCGAAGCGGACTCTTTGGAGCTTTCCGCCTTCCGCATGGTTCAGCTCCACATCCGGCACGATTCCAAACCAAATCGTGTTGTCAAACTCGTTCTTATCATTCGTTGTATTCAGGTAAGCAATTAACCGCGGAAGGTTGCTCGCCTTTACCATCATGTCAAGCGGCAGGTTGGTAATCAGAAGCTTCGGCTGCATTCCTTTTTCCTTTACCTGATACTGGTCAAAAAAGGTTTTCACCCCGAGTATCTTTTCCATCAGGGGCTTGACAGCCTTCACAAAATCATCCTTGCTTTTTTTGTAAAATTCAAGGTAGCTGTTGTAGTTGCGCACCTCAAGCTCCCTGTTGACGCTGCTTTCCATTGTGGAACTTAACGGGCAGAAGGTACGTACCACAAGATCCCGCACATAATCGGATTTGTTTTCATTGAGCGCATCATAATCCTCGCGGAACGTGTTCATGAGGCTGGTATTAATCTCATCATCCACCACGGTGAGACTGGTGCTTTCCTCCTGCTTCATCTCCAGTATCTTGAGTCCCCCGTCATCGCCCATGCTTAGCAGTCCGGCTTTAAAATCCGCCTGCCCCTGCCCTGTTTCCGGTCCCCCGAGCAGAAGGCGTGTCTTGATATCCTCAATTGCAAGCGGCAGCATTGCAAGGACGTTATTGTAATTCTGGCTTGCCTGCTCAAACTGGTAATTCAGCTTATCGCCTAAGTCCAGCCGCTTGGGATCTTCCTCATCAAGCTCCATGTATTTCCCGTAGGTATACTGGATTTCCCTGCGGACCTGACGGATGTCGTCCATAATCTTTTTGGGTGAAATCATATCGAGGACATTGCTGAATTTGAAATCCACGTTTGCAAGTCCCTGTGCACCTTTTGTACTCATCAGCGTAATAAGCATGTTCAAAAGGTCGTTCGATTCGTTCAACGGGATTTCCGTAATACAATTTGGCGGGATATTTTCCGGCTTTACCGGGCTGTAGCGGATGCTTCCTGTTGTCGCATCACACCACGAATACATGACCGGATTGAATTTTTCCAAAAATTCCTCAAAGCTTGAAACCAACAGTTCCCCGTTGATTTCCTTGATTTTCTCATCATCCAGACTGCTTTTTCCCCGTACATCGCCAATCAGTGTCAACAGGTTGAGCCGTTCCGGATTGATTTCGGCAAACAGGATTGTCCTGTTTGTCTGCGTGATTGTTTCCATGCCTGTCAATTCCTCCTTAAATGTTTTTTTACTGAAATGCCGCAATATAGTGGATTTCCAAGTCATAACTGCCATCCGGAGAGGTGATGTAGATAATATCACCAAAATGGATACTATACTGTATTTGCATACATGCAATGGTGTTTCCAACCATCACTCCGGATTTTGACCTGTGGTACAAAACCATGCTGCGGTTCTCGTCCGCAATCAGGAAAATTTCATCCAGCTCCAGCATTTTTGCCTGCTCAGGATAATTTCCAAACAGGGAGCCTAGCGATACCCTGCTATCCTTTACTTTGTTCATTTGAAACGAAAGCGGAGGGATTTCCTCATTTTCCGGCGGCTGCAGCACGAAATATGCATCCAGCTTTCCGCAGAAATGGTTTTGTTTCTTTTCCTCGGTCAGGCGCTCCAGCTCCGGTTTCGGCTTATGCGTCAGTCTCCACAGTATGATTATGATTACTGCGGCTGCCAGCAGGATAACCCACCAGTACGCCTGCCACAGCGGAAGAATCCTGATACGGTAAGCATACTGTATTGTGCTTTCACCGTCGCTTACCTGTACTGACACAATAGATGTTCCCACGCTTTTAGGCGTAACCGTCAGCAGATTACCATCCAAACGGGCGTCAATCCCCTCCTGTACATCCGCAATGGAATAAGAAAGTATGTCGCCGTCGCCATCCGTAAAATAATCATCCAAGCATAATGTCCGGCTGCCCTCCAATAACGTACCGTCTTTTTCGGGAATGCTTCCAACAGGTATCGTGTTTGTTACCTCAATAAAAGCCGAAAATGTATGTTTTCCAAAATCATCTTCCAGCACCGCATCCAATCCGTATGTCCCCGCATGGGAAAAGCTTGCATTTCCTTTGAGTATCCCGTCCGATACATATGATTCTTCCAGCACTGCCCCTGAATCATCACAGACAGGAGACCACGAAAACGTTTCATAAAATGCAGCATCCGTTATCATTTCACCCTGACGGTTCTTAAAATATACCTGATATTCCTGATTTTGGTTTTTCCTTGCGGTTGTCGGTATCTCCAGTACGGGTATCAGTTCCCTGTAGCTGATTACGTAAGCCTGTAAATCCTGTCCCTCGTCCGTCTGCGAATGGATGACCAGTTCCTTTCCGCCGTTCCATGCACTCCCTATTTTCCCGACGGCATAATGCGACAGGTTGGTCATCGGGATTGCTTCCCCGCCATATGTAACTTCCGTTTCACCAACAGCCCCCGAAGAAATCAGCAGCACCTTTATTTCGTCCAGATACGGCGCATCGGGCACATACCTGATTTCCTGAGTCCCTCCCGCATACATTCCGCTGGAAAGCTGATGGATTTCATAAATCAGGTTATCTTCAAAAATCCCGTAAAAAACTTCAATCAGATTTTCGGGGCTCTGTACGGAATAGCTTTCCGCCCCCGTTTCGTCAGCGATTTCCTGTAATTCCGCTTTATTTCCATCGTACTGTCCAAAGGCTACCGTATAAATCTGTATGTTTTCCTCCGAACACTGTCGGACGCATTGTGCCAGTTCCCTGTCTGACTGTTCCGCCGTCCGTTCACTGTCCTTTGGTAAATCCGTTTCCCCATCTGAAATCAGGACCATGACCTGCTTTGATGCTCCCCCTGCGGAAAACAAATCATATGCATAGGAAACACCCAGTCCGATATCCGTATCGCCGGAATACGTTATTGCACCGAGTTCTTCTTTCAAATTCTCCCTTATCCGTGTCTCTGCAATGGACTCAGGAGACGAAAAAGACAGTATGGTTTCGTTGTAAGCCACATATCCCACACGTATGCTTCCTGTCTGAACGGTATCGATAAATGCCTGTACCATGTTCAGCCCCATTTTCGACGGATCATTTGTTTTCATGGAACCGCTGCAGTCAATGACGAAAATAATGTCCAACGGCGTTTTTTCTGAAATGATTTCCTCGGCATATACTGTCTGCGAAAAGGCAAGGCACAAAATCAGGCAGCAAAGCAGTATTCGGGTTCCTTTCATGATTTTGCTTCCCTTTCCTACTTCAGGTTTCCCTTTGGTCTTTTGGGCTGATGGTAAATGGCTGCACATGCGGACGCTTTGCCATGCATGCTCTTTTCCACCTCATTGCGTGCAAGCTTCTCCACAGCCTTCAAAACCTTACCTGAAATGTTTCCCGTTTTCTTCATCATACCTTAACCTCCTGTTTCAATATTTTTGCCAGACACATCAAGGCGGAACACAATATCATGGCAATCGACATAAAACATACATAAAGCCGGTTGATTTCCAGTACAGCCGAAACGGCAATGACCCCGGTCTCAATCAATGCAAGCAGTCTCGCCGCCTTCTTGGTTTCCTGCAGTTCATGCTGATCCATATCCATATTGGGGTGGTTCACAGTCCCAATCATTTCAATGACAAGCACCGCCCAAACCAAAATTCCATACATCATGAAGGGCTTTTCCACCAATACAAACGCTGCCTGAATAACACCGACGTAAGTTACCACCGTCAGCAGATAGCACTGCCAAAATTTATCCGCATGATAACCTCCGGTTCGTTTCCGCAGGGAAAGAAAAAATATCAGAAAAATAACCGTGGAAACAAACTGATGAAAAAATATACCAACCATTAACATACTTCCGACCGCAATCATATGTTCTGTCATGGTTATCAAAGCGTATTCATAGTATTCTCTGTCTGCTTTTTCTATGATGTTTTCCCTTTCCATTCGGTCAGCCAATTTTAATACTGCTTTCTCAACCACGCCGGCATATCTCCTTTTTCACCACTATAGGAAAAAAATGGAATTAATCAATACTGTTTGCAGAATGTGCAGTTTTTTTGACAGAATTTGTAGAAAAAAAGGGTAAAACGGCAAAAAAATATCCCACAAACCTGCCATCTGCCTGTTTATGGGATACCTTTATTCATACGGGAATCACAATCGAAAAACAAAATTCCCCGTCTTCATCTTTTATCACGTAGGAACCTCCGTACTTTTTCGTAACTTCCGTAATGTTTTTAATTCCTAATCCATGCTCTTCTTTCCATACTGTTTTCGTGGTTTTTATCTCACCGTTCTCGTAAACCAGCGGATTTTGAAATGTATTTTTTATTCCGATTTTCACCATTCCATCCTCAATGGCAATTTTCAGCTTTATGACCTTTCTTTCCCCGCACTTCCCACACGCCTCAATCGCATTGTCCAGCAGGTTGCACAGTAATGCCACGATATCCTGATCCGCCATTATCAGTCCCGACAGGTCACCAACCTTTATCAGAAGAACAATCCCTGACGCTTCCGCCTCCCTGTATTTGGCATTTAAAACGGCATTTATGATAACGTTGTTCGTATCAATGGTATCCATCCCACTGTCCAGCCCGCCATACAGCTCTTTTATGTACTCCTCCAGCTTTTCATACTGCCTTTCTTTCAGCAGTGCCCGCATACAGACTATCTGATTTTTATATTCATGTGCCTTCTTTTTCTGCCTGTTGAAATGCTCCGACGCGGAACGGTACAGACCCGCCTGATTCTCTGCCTGAATCCGTAAAATCCTGTCTTCATAGGTCTGTTCCTTCCTCTCAACGATGTCATTGATGATATAAAATACCACAATGTTTATTCCCAGCATTCCGAATGCGCTTACGGACAGGAGCATGACCTGACCGGACGTTTCAATATACCGGAAAACCGAGAGCATTGCCACGATTGTTATGATTGTGAATACCGGGAACACCATAATCCTCAGCCAGTCCGTATCGGACAACAGGTCCGTTGGTTTTCCGCCCAGACGCTTCTTTATGACAAGGATACACAGGAACACGATTGCTTTGCCAAGAAGGATGACAAGGACGCTTTCAATGCTGTACTGCCTCCCTTCCGCCTCATTTTCCAAATGAAACCTGTTGTTGGCAGAATATGCCAGATACTCCGTTGACAGCAGCATTGCCTGATAAAGCAGCGCCAGTATGAACGCTTTTCCAATTCTGATTTTGGCATATTGGAACATAAACACGGCAAAAATGGAAACCATCACCGCTTCCTTTATCGCAAAAAAGCCGGACAGTTTCCTTGCTGCCACAAATACGAACAATCCTGCCAGCATGAACCAAATTCCGTCAGTCCGGCATCTGCGGCACCTGTTGCCAAATATTTCACAGAACATTTTACAGAGGAATACCTCAAAGAATATGATTAATACTTCGGATATGAAATCAGACATTTAGAATTCTCCTTGGTACTGCGTGAATTTATCCTTCACATCCGTATATTTTGCCCTAGACACTGCAACTTCCAGCCCGTCCGACAGCATCACCCTGTATCCTGTAACGTTCCTGATGTATTTCAGATTTACAAGATAGCTTTTTTGAATCCTTATAAAGCTGCCTTCCCCGAGCATATCCTCCACTTCGTCCAGCTTCCCGTACATGGTATATATTTTCACCATGTCTTCCATGACATGGAACTCCAGCTTATGCAGCCTGCTCTCAACATACAGGAGGTTTTCCAGCTTCACTTTTTTTCTTCCTTCCCTGAAATCAAACACTTTTTCCACTACCGAATTGAGCTTATCTATGATTGCATCCAGGCATTCCTGCACTGCAGCGGAAAAATTGGAGCCTCCCTTGAGCAGATAGCGCACCACGTCAAGCCGGTAACCTTCCAAAGAGTAGCTGATATACGCAGTGACAAATATAATGAACATCTCCCTGCTTACTGCACGGATTTTTTGCGCAGCCTCAATGCCGTTCACCCCGTCCATGTTAATGTCTAAAAACACTGCCGTATAACGGGCAACTTCCGACCCAAGGGCAACAAATTCCGCGCCTGATTCGAATATATCTATCTCAAATACAATACGCTTCTCTGACAGACAGGCGGATATAAGCTTTTTCAGTTCTTCCGCAAAAATTTTTTCATCGTCACATATGGCAATCCTGAACATCTGTTTAACACCTCTCCCTTGAAAGCATCAATCCGTCAGCCAAAATTATTGCACAGAACAAAACGGAAAAAATGACGTGACAGATTCCATCAGCCCGCTAATTTCCCCAAGCCGTTTGTAAAACATTTCCATGATTTCAGCATCGAGCTTTCCGTTTTCCATAAGCGTGTTCATTTTGTCCCCCGCATTTAACAATGATTCCAATGAAAACCTCTGTGTTTCATATGATATATGATTTAAAAATTCATTAACTACCGTAATGATGCGCGTATGTCTTGGAATCTGCTCCGAAAACAGATGCGATGGGAATCCGCTCCCGTCGAGATATTCGTGATGCATGGATATTATGTCGCTTACAGTCTTGGAAGACGTGTATTTTTTGACATAATCCGTGCCAAACTGTATATGGTTTTCAAATAACAGGTTCTCCATATCCGTCATTTCATCAACAGGCTTTCCCCGGACTTTATTGATTGTCCCTGCATAACCGATATCATGCAGAAGCGCCCCTAAAACAGTCTCATAAGGATCATAATCACGATTCCCATCCTCCCTGATAATGCAGGACGTCAGCAGCGCCACATTGATAGTATGGCTGTAAAGCTCCGTACTCGTCTGCATTAACATCTGCATTGCATTTGATATCCATGCATCACTTGTCGCTATGGACATTACTGTCGTATATGAAGTAAAAAAGGCACTTTTATTGTTGACATCTGCAATTTCAAACATATCCTTCCTCCCCTAAACGCTCTGAACCGAAGCAGATATTATGTCTTTTTATTTCCTTCAAAGATTATAATCCAAAATGTCACAAAAACAAGTAAGATGTCAAAATTACGGGATTTGCTGTCAAAATTACCTTATCCGTTTTCCTTTTACAAATCGAGCAGTGAAGATTTCTTCCCCTGCTCGTGCGCCGGACGTCCGCCAGCTTGCTGACATCTTTCATTTGAATGCCCGTGTGCATAAAAAAACCGGCTTCGTCTATTTTTCGAAACCGGTTCTCATATTCTTGTATTTCCCCAATATCATCGTTACCACTGTCATGAAAAAGGTTACTGATATCAGGAAAACATAGCATTCCTTTTTCAGGGCAGCACATATTATTGCCAGTAATAAGTCGACCGCCAGAAATATTTTCAGCTTTTTCTTAAAAAACCTGTTTTCTTCACTGTCCACTTCCCTGTTGATGTTCTCAACGGGATATAAGGTATATACGGCAGCTTCTAAGATAAACAGGGCAATAAGCGAAAACAGCATCGGAATATGGACATACCTGACAATTAACAGGATACCAGAAAATGTCAGACATGATAAAATAAAGCAGGAATGGAACCTGTCCAAATGCAGTCCTCCCGCATAGGAGCGCAGTGGAATGAATATTAAAAAAAACAATATTCCTTCCACAAACATATGTAAATACAGTGACACAAACAGGCTGAACAATACAAACGATCCGACTTCAATGGTCATTGTAAATCCATATTCGTACAGTGAGAGTGTAATATAAAGTGTGTAAGTTACCGGTAACAAAAACTTACGCACTTTA